>NZ_ATMR01000068.1 GCF_000427335.1 Winogradskyella psychrotolerans RS-3
GGATGCAGCGCCTATAAAGAAGGGTGTGACTTTAGATACTCTTTTGATACCCTCCGGGAAAAAGCGAACAATAAACCATTGACTGTTGAGCTGGTGACATCTTTATTGAAGGAGAGTGTAGTTGGTTAAACTGTTGAAATAGTATCGAAAAAAACTGCTGCCTAGGCGGAATATCTATCCTATGCCTAAGAACCAAAAGCAAAGCTTAAAACACCCAAAGAAAACCATAAGCAAATGGTTATGGAATTAACAAAGACTGCAAACACAGCCAAATATCCATAATTCTCCCAAACTCTTCTTAAAATAAACCCTTCCCAAATATCGGATTCCCCATAAGGAGTACCGGGTTTCCCGATATTTATCGGGACTGGCTGTCAATACTGTATTCATTTCTTGCCTACCTGTGCCGATTTCTCGGTATCGGCAAAACCAATACTTAGATATTGGGCATAGTTTACTTCTTCATCCACTCCAATATTTAATCTATTTTCTTTTGAGTAAAATTTACTCCGTGTCTTTGTCCAAATTTCTTAGAACTTTTCTTTGCACCTCTTCTGTGGATTCCAACGATTAAATACCCCCGGCTGGGTGTAGAATTCTCTACACCCCGTTTATTCTTAACTTTCTTTAAAGTCGAAATCTTTC
>NZ_ATMR01000069.1 GCF_000427335.1 Winogradskyella psychrotolerans RS-3
AGAAGGCAAGGAAGTGCACACATAACACCCCAAAAAGCACTGTTGTCATTGTCCAGCAAAAGGTTAAAAAAGAATTGAGCAAATGCCAATGGAATTAAAATCCACACTTCCACTTTGAAACTCCTCAGTAGTTTATTTATCAAGAGGGTGGGTTTTCGATTGTAAAAATCATTAAGTTTTGGCGTTAAGGATGATTTTTCATTTAAAAATCCATCTTCCCATATTTTTTCAAGTGTTTGACTCATAGCTGTTTGATTTTGTGTTATTTGTATATTTCTATCTTGTTCTCCAGTAAATCTTTCAACCTGGACTTAATACGTTGCACCCTTACCGCTATGTTTTTTGCATTGGAGTCCAATATGGTTGCGACTTCTTTGTAAGGTTTTTTCTCCAGGTAAAGTAGAATTATCGTCCGATCTATTTCGGAAAGCTTTTTTATGGCAACGTATAGCTCATTTAAATCTTCGTCACTATAAACCTGCTGATCTTCCACCGACTCATTTAGTGGTAGTTCTGTAACGATGACTTTTCTTGTTTTTTGATCTTGTTTTAGTTGTGTAAGGCAGACATTTAAGGACAATCTGTAAACCCATGTTGACCACTCAGATTTCCCCTGATAATTGTCCCTACTTCGCCAAATCTGTAAGCAAACCTCTTGATAGTAGTCCTCAAAGTCAGCTTGAGAATTGGTGTATAGTCTGCACATCTTTGAAATGATGGCAGCATAAGGCAAAATTCTTGATGTATAAAACGCGTGGCTCAAAGTATCTTTTTCTTTATTAGTGGTGATACTTTGGAAATATAACAGCCTAGTATGGAATTTTTAAAGATTGGCCTTATTTAAACTGATCCAGGGATCTATTCAAATGGCGTCC
>NZ_ATMR01000070.1 GCF_000427335.1 Winogradskyella psychrotolerans RS-3
GGACAATGATGGTATTGGGGTGTTTACACTTACGGATGCCGATAATGAAATTACTGGAGGAGCCTCAGGATTAGAGGTAACCTATCACGAAACAGAAATTAATGCAGAAAATGGAGTAAATGCTATAGACACTACCGTTAATTATAACAACATAGTACAAGGTGAACAAACCTTATATGCCCGAGTAGAAAGTCCAACGATAGCGACAGACTGTGCTACAATTGTAGTGTTAAGGTTAATCGTAGAGCCAACACCACAATTAATCGCGCCAACAGCACTCGAAGCTTGTGATGATATCTCAGCAGATGGCTTTGCTAGTTTTGATTTAACCACTAAAGCAACAGAAGTATTGAACGGTCAAGACCCAAGCCAATATATTCTGAGCTATTACGAGAGTGAAGCGAATGCCGAAGCAGCCAATAACCCTATAAACAATCCGCTCGCTTATACCAATACAGATGATTTTAATCAAATTATTTGGATACGTGTAGAGGACAATACCACAGTAGAAGGCTGTTATAAAATCACAAGTTTAGAGTTAATCGTCAACCCATTACCTGTATTAGTAACACCAGCACCATTAGAGTTGTGTGATGTTAATAATCCAGGAGATGAGCAAGAAGGCTTTACCTTAGAAGAGGCTAATGAAGAGATTTTAAATGGCCAAACAGGTATTAGCTTAACCTACTATGAGACACAATTGGATGCCGACAATGCAACAAATCCAATTGCAAGTCCATATGTAAACACAAGTAATGCACAGACTATTTTTGTAAGAGCAGAAAATGATGTCACAGGTTGTTATAATACGGTGACTGTAACTTTACGAGTGGACCCAATTCCTTCACCAGAATCAGATCCAACACCAATAGAAGTTTGTGATGATGATAATGATGGTTTTGCAGAATTCGATTTAACACAGCGCACCGTAGAAATCACTAATGGTGAACCAAATGTAGCAATTAGCTATCACGAGACGCAGACCGATGCAGAGAATG
>NZ_ATMR01000071.1 GCF_000427335.1 Winogradskyella psychrotolerans RS-3
ACATCAATTAAATGTTTGATCGAATTTCTAGAAATATTTAACATTGGATTAACGTTTATTCTGGTTTCTGTAGCGTTCGTAGTTTGAAAAATCCCCCTCAAAAGCAACCTCTCCTGACCTCATCACCACAATTTTTTCTGCTCTTTTTAAAATAGAATCCTGTGTTGATACCATTACCATTGTCCATGGACCTGAAAAAATAAAATCAAATACTCTATCAGATTCTTCCTGGCTTAGGTAATTAAGTTCTTCTTCAAGCAAAAGTAATTTGGAAGAGAAACAAAGGCTTCTTGCCAAAATGATTTTACTTATGTAGGAATTATTAAGGCCTTTTCCTTCTGGCAAAAGAGTTGTTTCAAGATCATCTTTAAGTCTATAAACATAATCGTTCAACCCAACAACCTCCAAAACTTTTCTCAACATGGTTTCGGAAACTTCTTCATTCCCTACAGTAATATTCTCCCTGATGGTTCCATGAAAAATAGATTGTCTAGACAAACTATCCCCTATTAATGACCTTAATTTCTCCAGAGACAAAGTACCCATAGGCAATTTATTTACAATTACCTTTCCCTGATAATCCTCTTTCAATCCTGCCATTAATTGTAACAATGTGCTTTTACCAGCCCCACTCTCACCAGTGACGATGACTTTCTCACCTTCCTTTATTTCAAGGTTAAAATTGTTGAGAATAGATTTATCTTTGTCTTCAGAGAAGATGGAAACATTTTTTAAAGGCATAAGACAATCCCGAATTCTCTTCATTTAAAGCATTCACCTTTCCCGTTGACCTCTCCAGATCCATATCCATTATAAGCCCCTAATTTTTTCAGTGGCAGTTAGGG
>NZ_ATMR01000072.1 GCF_000427335.1 Winogradskyella psychrotolerans RS-3
GTTTACTATATTTTGAATCTTAAGCCAGGGTTAATACCCTAAAGATATGAAAACTAATTATCGACATTTTACTATGAAACAATTAGTTATAATTGTATATTCATTGATGGTAAAACGTTGATAAAGTAATATTTACGAGTGATTTGATTCATTTCTTTGAATTTTAAAATCAGAATTATATATTGTAAATATCGAAGGATCCGAAACCAAAGAAGTATTAAGCAATCTCCTTTCAATATTTATTTTTAACTTTTATCATTAGATGTTTCCTTAAGTAATTTATAACCAGCTTCTTCAAAAGATTAAAAATGGCAGATGAAACGGCAAGACTAAAAGAACTTAGATCATACCATATTATGGGTTCTCCTCCAGAAAAGGAACTAGACGAATTAGCTAAAATTGCCTCTTTGATTTGTAATGTTCCCATTTCTTTAATCACAATTATCGATAAGGACCGCCAATGGCTTATGGTGAATTCGGGATTGGGCATTAGTGAAACCAAACGTAAAGATTCTTTTTGTCAACATGCCTTGCATAAGCCTAAAGAAGTATTGGTGGTACGGGATTCAACTAAAGATTTACGCTTTAAGAACAATCCTTTTGTAATTGGTGAACCAAAAATACGCTTCTATGCGGGCGCACCACTAGAGACTCCTAATGGCAATGTCTTGGGCACCTTATGTGTGCTTGATAATCGGCCAAGAAGTATCTCTTCCAACCATAAGAAGGCCTTGCAAATATTGGCCAAAAAAGCAATGGATTACCTCAATACCCGCAAATTACTTTTAGAACAAAACAGTAAAATAGAAACCAATATATCTGAACTTAAAAAGTTAACAGACAATGTTCCAGGTGGTATTTTTCAACTAAAAATGGATCCAAATGGTGAGTTGAATTTCGAGTTTTTTAAGCAGTGGAATGAAGGCTCTTCACCCAACCATCAACTTTGAAGAATGGGCAAAATCTCCTGAATTGGGTTTTTCATTGATTCAT
>NZ_ATMR01000073.1 GCF_000427335.1 Winogradskyella psychrotolerans RS-3
AACGTGTTTGTATATGGTTTGTTGCGTGTTTCAAGCAACTAATTTAGTAAATAATTACGGACAAAGAAAGTCCGCGAGGACTTTCGTAAGTAGGCAAGAAGCCAGCAATAAATTATATACGGTGTTGGCATTAGTGTTTTTTTGTTCTAAAATATTCACAATTTATTGCACTTTCCGATTCAGTTGATTCCTTTTTAAATTTACAGAATAAACTTAATCGAACATCTTTTTTGTTAATCTTTTTTCTTGAATATCCTACATAGCGACACAATTCGCACTCTCGAATTTGGATACCTTTCCGATTTAAATATTCAATTTGATTTTCCGATTCAGATTTCCCTTTTTGATAAAATCTTTCTAAATCATAATCTACAAACTTTATATTGTCGTTATTTGAATAAATCTCTCCTAAAATACTTTCAAGGTAGTAATCTAAAAATTCATAAGAACCATTTTTGTTCAAAACAAATACTTTTCGAGATTCTCTACATCCTTTTTTCGTTTGAGAACAAAAGTCTTTCGTAATTGTAGTTAATTTGAAATTGTAGAATTGCGTGTTGACTTTATTAAAGGATAAAATGTTGTTTTTTAAATTAATTATATCTAAATCATTTTCAATCTTAATTTCAATGATTTTATTTCCCGAGTTTAATTTCTTTTGAGTTGATTTATGAGTTACTTCTATTTCGATGAATATAATTTCAGTTGGTTTTTTAGTTGATAATAACTGAATATCAGGCACAAACTCATCAAAGCCTTTTTCCACTTTAAGTTTGTCAAATGTTTGAGTTAAATCATAAGTCTCTGTTTTTCTTCCTAACTCACAAATGATTTTTGTCTGTTTAAAGTGTTTATCACATTCTGCATTGATAGGATATTCTAAATAGAATGGAATTTTGTTTTCAATAGAATTTAAATAAGCTTCTTTAAAAACTTCTTTTGCTACTTCGTGTAAATATGTTTCATTCGAGAAATTGGTTTTATTCAAATGATGAAAATGAGGTTTAAATTTTCCCTCCAAATATGCAGTCATTTTTTCGTTAGTGATTATGTTCAGAAATGAGCCGTTTTTTCTCATTTCAAGTGTTACATCACTAATATGAATTGGTTTATCATTATATTTTGCCCAACTATATTTTATCATTAATTAATTCGGATAGTTTGTCGTTTTCGGACATTAATGCCAAC
>NZ_ATMR01000074.1 GCF_000427335.1 Winogradskyella psychrotolerans RS-3
GCACTACTCGCCATCTTGCTCCATGATATTGGCCATGGCCCATTTTCTCATGCTCTGGAATCAATATTACTAGAGGGCCAGCACCATGAAACATTATCAATCCTCTTTTTGACGAATTAAATAAGCAATTTCATGGCCAGCTTTCACTGGCGAGAAAAATATTTGTTGGAAGTTACGAAAGAAAATTCTTTCACCAACTTGTATCCAGCCAATTGGATATTGATAGGCTGGATTATTTACAAAGAGATTGTTTTTTCACTGGGGTATCAGAAGGCACTATAGGAGCTGATCGAATCATTAAAATGATGACCATCGTAAATGATGAGGTTGTCATCGAAGAAAAGGAATTTACAGCATAGAAAATTTTTTGAACGCAAGAAGACTTATGTACTGGCAAGTTTACCTGCATAAAACAACTGTCTGTGCGGAAAAAATGCTAATTAACCTGATCTTAAGAGCAAAGCACCTTGGGCGCTCAGGTTATCCACTTCCAGGCTCTATAGAATTCATAGGTTTTTTGAAAAAGGATTTACCTAAAACAGGAAAACCAGATTGGCTGGATGATTTTGCCCAACTAGATGATTTGGATATTTGGGGAGCCATTAAACTTTGGAAGGATCTTGACGACTTGGTACTAAGCCAAATCTCAAAAATGTTTTTGACTAGAAATTTGTATAAAATACACCTTAGCAATCAGCCACTTATTACTAGCAAAGTAGCTGAGATGAAATCTAAAGTTCAAAAAAAGCTAATGGTCTCTGATGAAGAATTAAATTATTTTTCTCGGAAGGTGAGATAAGCAATTATGGCTATTTGAAAGAAAATAAAATTTTAATACTAACAAAAAAGGTGAAGTTTTGGACGTAGCAGCGGCCGCAGATTTGCCAAATATAAAAGCCATGAGTAAAATTGTCAAAAATACTATGCTTGTCATGCTAAAAACATAACTTTACGTTAAAATTAATTAATACCTAATGGAATTTACCGTCGATCAAATTGCTCAACTTTTGGATGGAACTGTAGAAGGTGATGGTTCGCAGATGATCAATAACCTGGAAAAAATCCAGGAGGGAAAACCAGGAAGCATAGGTTTCCTTGCTAATTTAAAATACGAAAAACACCTTTACAGCACCCATTGCTCTGCAATTATCGTCTCAAAGGACTTTGTACCGCAAAAATCCTATACGACGACATTGGTCAAAGTAACGGACCCTTACTCTGCTTTTTCTAAGCTATTGGAAAGCTATGCAGAACTCACCAAACCAAACCCACTTGGTGTAGAAGAGCCAAGTTTTTTTGGCAATGACAGTACCATTGGAGA
>NZ_ATMR01000075.1 GCF_000427335.1 Winogradskyella psychrotolerans RS-3
ACTGAGTGTTCTCTGTCCTCCCAGTTTTTAAGGTTAATAAGGCAAGTACCTGCATTTGAACCCCTACCTTCTGTAAGGATTTCATACCCTGCCAAGGAAGATACGGATTGGATACCATCAATCTCTTCAGCAATTTCCTGCAGTTTTCTTGATACTTCATTGGTGATTTCCAATGTAGATCCTGGAGGGGTCTGAATAATTGCATAAATCATTCCTTGATCCTCATTAGGGATAAACCCTGTGGGTAAGGTTTCATTGACTGCAAAAATGCCAAAACCAAAAGCTAGAAGAATACCATAGGTGACCACCTTTCGGTTTACAATAAGCTTAAGTAAGCCTTCATATTTATCGGTGATTTTTTCAAATTTTCTATTGAACCAATCCAAAAATAGATCGATAGGAGATCTCTTTCTAGGTTTTCCATGGTTGTTTCTAAGAATCATCGCACACAAAACAGGCGTAAGCGTAAGCGCTACCAACCCTGATAGGACGATTGCACTGGCCATTGTAATGGAAAATTGTCTGTAAAAAACACCTACAGGACCTGTCATAAAAGCAACGGGTATAAACACCGCAGTCATGACCAGTGTAATGGCTATAATCGCACCACTGATCTCCCCAAGTACTTTTTTCACAGCCTTGAATGGGCTGAGATTCTCCTCTTCCATTTTGGCATGGACTGCCTCAACTACCACAATCGCATCATCG
>NZ_ATMR01000076.1 GCF_000427335.1 Winogradskyella psychrotolerans RS-3
ATTCAAGGTGCCAAACTTCCAATTCGCTACCTATTTCTTTAAATGTAATCATTTCCAGCTTTAGTACTATCTGCCCAATGACCTATATTTAGTGTTGAACGAATCCTGCTAAGGCAGGAAGCCGGCAGTTTTTGCCGTTTCTTCCTACATTAGACTTATCATTAATATTCAACATTTTAAGCTATGAAAAAAAAGCAATCTATCATTGAAAAAGCCTGTGAAAATGTACCAGGCTTTGATTTACAACTCAAAAGACTCCGTAGATCAATAACCATTTCGGGGAAAAGTCAGAGCACTCTCAATAATTACGCCCGATGTTTGTCCCATATGGGACTGCATCTCAACTCTGATCTGCTTGAACTTGATGACGAAGTCATACAGGATTACCTCCATTTCCTTAAGCGTAAGCACCACACTCCATCCGATAGTTTCTTCAAACACACCGTTTACGGACTGCGCTATCTGTTTCGAATCTTTGACCGGAAGGAAAGCAGCGTCATTCTCCCCTCCATTCGAACGGCCAAAAAAACTTCCTGTCGTCC
>NZ_ATMR01000077.1 GCF_000427335.1 Winogradskyella psychrotolerans RS-3
AAACTAATGTATTTAGTTGCTTTTTTTTTAGGATTAGTAACCATCGAGTTCGAGGTCACTAGTCCTTATAATTAGTTCATTTTCAGCTATTCCAAATTCTATATTGGGAATGCCATCGTTATTTCTATAGCTTGCACTACTTTTCTTTCCTTCTTTATTGTTAAGACTGATTTTTATACTTATAATCTCACCTAATTTATTCCGTTTTAACTTTGTGTATTTCACTGAGATACCCTGTTTTTTCATAATATTTTTTTGCGCTTCTAAAATGTAATTTTGACTAGTCTTTGAAATGTAAACCAAAGATCCACTTTTTGAGATGTCTTCTGTGTCGATGTAACTTGTGCTATATGATATGCTCCATGGATCACCTTTTTTTGTGCTTTCTTTTTCTGGGGTAAAAATAAAAGTTTTATCCTCTGTAGAGTCGTTTCTGTTTTTCGATATAACTTCTACAACGCCGTTGGTACCTTTTTCTCCGTATTTTTCTTTGGCTTCTTTTTCTTTTAAAACTGAAATACTCGAAACAGTTTCTTTAGTGTATACTTTTGTTAAGTCAGATTTGGATATCTCTTTACCATCAAGAATATATAATAAATTATCCTCTTTTGGAAATTGAGCGTTCGTATCTGTATTTTTATAACTTTCTTTTAAAGGGTTATTCGATTTTGTTGTAAGAACAATAACACCATTCTGTCCTTTTTTACCATAAGCATTAAGAGCATCTTCGCCTTTTAAAACAGTCATACTTTCAATATCATTAGGATTAATAGTTTTTAAATAACTTGAAAGAGTAGGTTTACCATTTACAATTAGTAATGGTTTTGGATTCTGAAGATCATATCGTGTATTGTAAATTGCCTTATTTGATGGATTATGAATTGTAATTTCTTTACTTATAATTTTAGGTTTAGATCCATCTTCATAATAAAAATCAGATTTTTTGTTGATTTGATTCTTAATCTCTAAAGAATCCATAGAGAAATAAATAGTGTCTTTTGAGCTATTACTAGTATTTAATTTTCTAATGTATGTTTTATGTTTAGGCGTTCGGCTTTTAAAATAGGAGCTATCTTCAACTATAACTTCTAGGCTATCACTATCATAAGAGTTGTGTTGAAGATTACTATTTGGATTTAATTCTTCAAATATTAATTCTTCGTATATATTATCGGTATTTTGAACGACTTCAACTCCAAAACTCCCGTCATCATCCATTTTAAATTCAAAAGGGGTAATACCATCTTTGTCTTTAACATGGTAATTCGTGGTGCCATTTTCTGTTTTAAAATCAATATTTAAATTCGAAATTTCGCTGTTTCTGTTTCGCTTTATGTGTTTTATGGTCATGGTGACATTCTTAGACTTTAACCATATTTTCATTTTGTCTAAGCTTTCATCGCTCATATTTTTTGTAAACTTAACCTTGATATTTTCAGTTGTGATGGCATCAATAATCTCAGTTGTGTTGGTGTTTTTAATGATGTCATTTTGAACTTCAACATAAACAGTTTCCGTATTCATACTTATTAATAAACCAGCTAAAAGCGGAAGAATTAAAAAGTACTTAAATAGATTTTTTTATTTGATCTCGATTTGTTTAACATAAGGATTCGTTTTTTGATTGATGAATTATAAAAATTATTAGATACTATAGTAGCGTGATTAGTAACGCTGGTTTTTAGTAATAAATGTTGATATTCTTTAGTGGTGTTAGTAAGGGATTGTGTTTTAGAATCTGCGATATATTCTAAGTTTTGGCGCACTTCTTTTCTGTATAACCAAATTAAAGGGTTGAACCAAAATAGAATACAGGCCAATTGTGTACTGATAATATCTATAGAATGAAATTGGTTAACATGAACTTTCTCGTGTGTTAGAATAAGTTGAAGTTCTTCTGTCTCATAAGATTCCGGATTATAAACAATCCATTTAAAAAATGAAAATGGTGAAATTTTATTATCTACAATAACATAAGTAAAATGTTGGTCTTTGTGTTTTGGATTTTTTAGAAGGAGTAAAACTAACGAGCCAAACTGAAAAACAAACTGACCGGTAAATGCAATCAGTCCAATACTATATAGTATTGGAATAAGTTTATACCAATCAAATGCAACTTCAGGTTGTGCTGTAGTTATAAAATTTGAAGGCGCAGATGATATAAAGGTTGTTACTTCATTTGCTATAGGTTCAACAGGGATATAAACAGGAATCACGATTAAGGGAAAAATCAATGCAAGTACTAAGCCAGTTAAAAGAAACCATCTATTGTGTTCAAAAAATGTCTCTTTCTTAAGAAAAAAGTAAAAACACAGATACATTATGGCGATTACGGCTGATGCTTTTAGTAGATATTCCATAATTATTTTTTATTTTCTATTAAGGCAATAATCTCTTTGAGCTCATCGACACTAATTTTTTCTTCCTTAGCAAAAAATGAAACCACATTTTTGTATGAGCTATTAAAGTAATTTTCAATGGCAGTATTCATAAACTTGGTTTTATAATCTTCTTTGGTTATAATAGGAAAGTACTGATGTGTTTTGCCATAGGCATTGTAACTAACATAGTCTTTTTCTTCAAGATTTCTTATAATGGTAGAAAGCGTGTTGTAATGTGGTTTGCCTGCTGACATCTCTGCTAATACATCTTTTACAAAAGCTTTTTCTAACTTCCATAATATGTGCATTATTTCTTCTTCTTTATTGGTTAACTTTTGCATAGGAATAGAATCTAGTGTTAATCTTGAACTCAAATGTATAACTATTTTTGTAGTTATACAACTGTAAAAATAGTTTTATAACGTAAAATATAGTTTTAGTAGGTGTGAAAATGAAATATTATCTTTGCGGAAATAATAAAAACTTGTAACTAAAAATAAGATAGAGGATGAGTGTGTTTTGGGTAATTGCTGGATTAGCGTTGTTAGTTGTTGGTGGTGATTTTTTGGTGAGGGCTTCTGTTGGTTTATCTTTTAAGCTTAAATTATCGAAACTGGTTATAGGAATGACCGTTGTATCTTTTGCAACCTCTGCACCTGAATTATTAGTGAGTTTACAAGCCGCTTTAGAAGGAGTTTCAGATATAGCCTTAGGAAATGTAATAGGTTCTAATATTGCAAACATTGGTTTGGTTTTAGGAATAACAGCCCTTATTTCGCCGTTAGCAGTAGATCGTGAGTTTTATAAACTGAATTGGCCAATGATGATGTTATTGTCATTTGCACTGTATTATTTCTTGAAAAATGATGGAGTATTATCCGCTATAGAAGGCTTATTAATGATGATTTCGTTAGTTGTCTTTTTAATAGTTTTAATTAGAAGTTCTAGAAAGTCTACCAAAGCAAACATAGAAGACGTAGATGATGCATTAGCTGTTGTGTCTAACTTTAAAATAGTAATGTGGTTGCTCATTGGTGCAGCAGGATTATATTTTGGTTCCCTTTGGTTAGTCGACGGAGCTAAAGAATTGGCATTATCAGTAGGAATTAGTGATTATGCCATCTCTGTTACTGTCATTGCTATTGGTACAAGTGTACCAGAATTAGCAGCTTCTGTTATTGCGGCATTAAAGAAAGAAAAAGCTATTTCATTAGGAAACCTTATCGGTTCAAATATATTTAACATCGCTTCAGTATTAGGTCTTACAGCAATGATAAAACCTATCGTTGTTAATCCTCAAACTCCAGAAATATTATCAACTAATATTTTTTGGATGATTGGTTTTGCGGCTATTCTAATTCCATTTATAATCATCCCAAAACGTTTTGAAATAGGAAGAGTGAAAGGAATGTTGTTATTCGGTTCTTATTTGGTATTCATATATATAGCGCTTAAATAAATGATAGACTGCATTAATGATATATGATGGAGATAGAGTAGTGAGTTACTTTTTGTAATCATTTAAAGATTATAGAGTATTAAAAAGAAAGCCTCATGAAATCATATTTTTTGAGGCTTTTATGACTATTATAATGACTCATTAGTTCTATCATTTGTAACAATAAATTACGTGGTACTATTTTGAATTTCCACTTTTAAACTTAAAGATGGTTAATCCAATACCTAAATTGTGAGTATTAAATTTAGTGTTGTATACTCCGCTAGGATAAGTTCTTAGTTGATATTAGATGAGTGTTATTATTAAACCGTTGAGGTACTCTAGTCGTTTTGCATTTATATTGAATTAAAAATAGCATCTAAAAAGTAGTAGAAAAAGAAAGCCTCCTGAAAATATATTTCAGGAGGCTTTTTTATATCGTAAACAGAGTTACTAGGAAGTTATTCTGCTTATTTTGTAACAATAAACTTTTTAGTAATGCTTGAGTTTCCAGTGGTAACTTTATATACATATAATCCTGCAGCTAAATTACTAGAATTAAATTCTGCTTTGTATACTTTACCTGGGTAAGCCTCCTCATTGAATACACGACCAACATTACGACCGTTAATATCAAATACCTCTATCGATACGTTACCAGTTGCTTGAGGTGTAAATTCAATATAAGAAACACCACTTGTTGGGTTAGGGAATGTTCTAAAGCCTAATTCTTCAGCATTCACTGTATTTACACTAAGTAAACTTTGTTGTTCAGCGTAAGCTTGGTAATCAAATTCTTCACAAGTTCCTATAGCAATTACACCATCAAGGTCATAGCCGTCTTCCGTTGTTGTTAATTCGTCATTATTTACAATTTTCACGTAGTAAATAAAGTTAAACCCTCCAGCGTCTGAAATATCAATTGTATTATCTGATTTACATACAGTACCTGCAAAATGGTAATTGATATCATCAGCAGACACATAAACGTTAGCATACTCTTTGTAACTGTCACATCCTAATGAATTTCCAAAAGTAGTTTCAACAATTACTAAGTCCGGACCTTCTTGGTTGTAAACAGCACCTCCAAATGTTAATGTAACTTCGCCACCGTATCCTAATGTTGTAAAAACGTAATCATCAGTTGATTCTGGCTCTCCAAGAACATTGTTAGGGGTTTCAGTTCTAATAGCGTCAATAACACCACCATTCTTTTTAGTTCCTTCAACGTAGTTAAAATAATCTACTGCGTAACATCCAGCGGGTGTAGGTAAAATTGGTTCGTTACAGCCTGTTAAAGCAACAACGCCATCTAAATCAAAGCCATCAGCAGAAATAGATCCACTAGGTGTTGTATCTACAATCTTCACTTCTGTAATATAAGATAAGAAAATAGGTGCATTGCTAATATCTAAATCTCCTGCGTCATCTGTAAGAACTGATCCAATAAGGTAAAAATCGATACCGTTTTGAGATACATAAATATCAGCAGATTCTGGGTAGCTTGCGAATGATGCGTTACCAAATGTAGTTTCAACAACTTCGATATCTGGACCTTCATTATTGTAAACAACACCATCAAAACTGATAGTAACTTCTCCGCCGTAACCTAATGATAAAAAGTTTAATGAATCATCCATCTGAGGTTGGCCTAAAGCTTTGTTTGTGTCCATGCGCTCAGCAACTGTTAATGCATTTCCATTATTATCTAATCCTGGGATGTAGTTCATAGCTCCTGAACCATAACAAACGTCACTAGGAATATCTTCACAGCCATTAACTGCTTCGATACCATCTAAATCGTAGCCATCGCCAGCTCCATATGTTATATCTGTAATTCTAATTTGAGTAACGTAATCTAAAGCAACATCTTCAAGGTCTATTGCTCCATCACGACAAACTGTACCGTATTCAACCCATGTGTCACCATCTTGAGATAGCTCTACTAATGCCATTTCATCGTCATATCCACTACAGTTATCCCCAGAAAAAGAAGTTTCATAAATCATTATGTCAGTTCCGCGCTCATTGTATACAGCTCCGCCTAATGCAAGAGTAATGCTTCCTTTCATACCTAAAGTATAAAATCCGTTAGCAGCGTTTGATTTGTCTGGTGCATTTAAAGCCGCATTAACATCTGAGCGACTCGCAAGTACAGGATTACCATTTGATTGAGTGCCTTGGGTTGAAGCAATCACTTCGACAGCATTACAGCTACCTTGTGAATTGTCCTGAAAGGCATTCATGTTAATTGTCATAAAAGTAGCAGCTCCACATAAAATAGGAAGTAGGTGCTTAGTAAAATTTTTCATAAGTGTTTGAATTTGGTTAATAACAATGCAATATTATAACCGTATGGATTAGCAGCCTAAAAAAGGCGAAGACTATCTTAAAAAGTCGGTAAAAGGAAAGGATTTGCTTTAAAAAGCAGATTTTATCGTTGTAAGGAAATACTCCTTAGTTCTTATGAAACTCATAAGTATGAGCGAGATACAGTAATAAGTGAAGTTGATTCTTGAGAAGTGTGTTGTTTACTTGTAAATAAACATGAGATTAAGTGTGTTTTAATCTTAATATATATTAAGGAGTAAAAAAGTCGTCTAGAAAATACTTTCTAAACGACTTTAAAATTTATTAAGTTGCTAATTAAGAAATATCAGCACTTTTTACAGTTTTTACAATTCTACCAGCAATTTTGTATGGATCACCATTAGATGCTGGTCTTCTATCTTCTAACCAGCCTTTCCAGCCTTTCTCAACTACTATAATAGGAATACGTATTGAAGCTCCTCTATCTGAAACTCCCCAAGAGAAATCATTAATAGATGCAGTTTCGTGTAAACCGGTTAAACGTTGATCGTTAAACTCTCCATAAACAGCAATATGTTCTTTTACTACAGGACGGAAAGCTTCACAAATTTTAGCGTAAGTTTCTTTATCCCCACAAGTTCTTAATACCTCGTTAGAGAAGTTGGCGTGCATACCAGAACCATTCCAGTCCATATCTCTACCTAATGGTTTTGGATGATATTCAATATAGTAACCGTATTTTTCAGTTAAACGGTCTAGTAGGTATCTAGCGATCCAGATTTCGTCTCCAGCTTTTTTAGCACCTTTTGCAAACAATTGGAATTCCCATTGTCCTGAAGCAACTTCTTGGTTAATACCTTCAAAATTTAAACCAGCTTCAATACATAAATCAGCATGTTCTTCAACTAAGCCTCTTCCATGAGTATGTAACCCACCTACAGAACAGTAATACATACCTTGTGGTGCAGGATATCCACCTATAGGGAATCCTAATGGCAATTGAGTTTTAGTATCCATAATAAAATACTCTTGCTCAAAACCAAACCAGAAATCATTATCATCATCATCAATAGTTGCTCTACCATTAGAAACGTGAGGTGTTCCATCTGCATTTAAAACTTCTGTCATTACTAAATATCCGTTGATTCTATCTGGATCTGGATAAATAGCTACAGGTTTTAATAAACAGTCAGAAGACCCACCTTCAGCTTGTCTAGTAGATGACCCATCAAAAGACCACATGCCTAACTCTTCTATAGTTCCTTTAAAGTCTTCGTGCTCTTCTACCTTGGTTTTACTTCTCATGTTTTGAGTTGGGAAGTAACCATCTAACCAAATGTATTCTAATTTAATTTTTGCCATAATGATTGTTTTGTTTATCAGATAATAATGATACAAATATTGCTATTTTTTTTTACGCATCAAAAAAAATGGGGGTATTTAGGAGAATTGTACTTAATTATTGCAGACTACCCTAATTTTGTATAGGTAATTGTCTATTTTTTAAATATTTTGTATTTTTGACCTTAAAAATTAATAATATGTCAACACTCAGATTTCATGCAGTAAAAGCATCTTTAAAAAGAAAGCCATTAAAAATAAAAGAAAATAAACGCCGATCCGAAATCTTTGGTTCTAATGTTTTTAACGAGGTAGCGATGCGTCAATATTTAACTAAGACAGCTTTAAATAGTGTTTTAGAAGCTATTGAAAAAGGGACTAAGATAAACAGACTTGTAGCAGATCATATTTCTACAGGGATGAAAGAATGGGCCATTACTAAAGGGGCAACACATTATACACATTGGTTTCAGCCATTAACTGGTGCCACTGCAGAAAAACATGATGCGTTTTTTGAAACTATTGGAGATGGACTTGCAATTGAAAAATTTGGTGGCGACCAATTAGTACAGCAAGAACCGGATGCTTCTAGTTTTCCGAATGGAGGTATCAGAAACACATTTGAAGCTAGAGGTTACACGGCATGGGATCCTACATCACCTGCTTTTATATATGATAAAACATTATGTATTCCAACTGTTTTTGTGTCATACACAGGAGAGGCATTAGATTTTAAAACTCCGCTTTTAAGAGCCTTACAGGTGGTAGATAGTGCAGCAGTTGCTGTGTGTAAATACTTTGATAAAAACGTAAAAAGCGTCAGAACCTCTTTAGGTTGGGAACAGGAATATTTTTTAATAGATACGGCCTTGGCATTGTCTAGACCAGATATTTTATTGACCGGAAGAACGCTATTGGGACATTCACCTGCAAAAGGTCAACAATTAGATGATCATTATTTTGGTACTATTCCTGCAAGAGCGATGTCGTATATGCGCGATTTAGAACATCAATGTATGCTATTAGGAATTCCTGTAAAAACCAGACATAATGAGGTGGCTCCAAACCAATTTGAATTGGCTCCGATATTTGAAGAAGCTAATTTGGCAGTTGACCATAATTCGCTGCTAATGGATATTATGCAGAAAATTGCCAAGCGGCATAATTTTACGGTGCTTATGCACGAAAAACCGTTTGCAGGTGTAAATGGTTCAGGTAAGCATAACAACTGGAGTTTGTCTACTAATACCGGAATCAATTTATTGTCTCCAGGAAAAACTCCAATGAGTAACCTTCAATTCTTAACCTTCTTTATAAATACGATTAAGGCAGTACAAACTCATGAAGAACTCTTAAGAGCAGCTATTGCCTCTGCAAGTAATGATCATCGTTTGGGTGCAAATGAGGCGCCTCCTGCAATTATTTCTATTTTTATTGGTGATCAGCTTACCAAAGTGCTTAGTGAGTTAGAAACAGTAACCAATGGGAAATTATCTCCAAAAGAGAAAACAGACCTAAAACTTAATGTCGTAGGTAAAATACCTGAAGTGATATTAGATAATACAGATAGAAATAGAACATCATCATTTGCCTTTACAGGTAATAAATTTGAATTTAGAGCGGTGGGTTCTACTGCAAATTGTGCTAATCCAATGACGGTTTTAAGTACCATTGTTGCAAAACAATTGATGGACTTTAAAATTGAAGTCGATGTGTTGATCGATGAAAAAGGAATGAAAAAGGATGATGCTATCTTTAATGTCATAAGAGAGTATATAAAAACATCTAAAGCAATTCTTTTTGAAGGTAACGGTTATAGTGAAGAATGGGAAAAGGAAGCTAAAAAGCGTGGGTTAAGTAATAATAAAACAACACCTGAAGCTTTAAAGATTAAAAAGGCTAAATCTACAATAGAACTTTTTGATAGCTTAAAAGTAATGAATAAGGTTGAGTCTGAAGCGCGCTACGAAATTGAAATGGAAGATTATATTCATCATGTGCAAATAGAAAGTAGAGTCATTGGAGATATTGCCAGAAATCATGTGGTGCCAACTGCTGTGAGATATCAAAATATTCTGATAGAAAATGTAACAGGTCTTAAAACTATTTATGGAGATCGTTTTAAAGATTTTGCGAAAGCGCAATTGGTTCTTATTGAAGAAATTTCTGAACATATTGAAACGATAAACTCTACTGTAACCAAAATGACTGAGGCACGAAAAGTATGTAATAAAGAAGCTAGTTTAGAAAAGAAAGCAGATGGGTATTGCAATAAGGTGAAGCCATTGTTTCAAGATATTAGATATCATTGTGATAAGTTAGAATTAATGATTGATGATGAGTTATGGCCTTTAACAAAATATAGAGAGCTTTTATTTACTAAATAATTAATCTAATGCGGCTTATAGGTATTTGTAGCGATAATTTCACACGATGAAATACGTATATACACGTACAACTAACAGTGATAAATTTACGTTTTGTGCAGTTTGTCGATTACATTAAACTAGTTGTCGAAAAGGTGGTGGTATCATGCGAAATAATTGGGGCTAGACCTTTTAACGATACGTTTGTTTAGTATCTTTGTGGGGCTATTAATCAATATTTGTAAAAATGAAAAAGTTACTACTTAGTGTAGCAATTCTTGTTGGAGCAACACTTATTTTATCGCAAGACAATTCTAACGAATTGAAAAATGTTAATAATAATGAAGTTGTAAGTGTTCAGGTAAAGCTACCGGCAGATCTTAAAAATTAAGGTAAAATTATTAGGTGATATTTGCCTTCTAGGCTACAAGATAAAATCGATATTTCGGTTTTATCTTTTTTTTGTTTTAAAATGACTTTTTTTTATAATTATATAGTGATATTTATAACTGACTAAATATTTTCTATATTGCCAATCCCTCTTTAAATCTACAATGGAATACACTGATCTTCTAATTTAGGAGTGTATGATTTCCAAATTGAAAGCTATAGCTTTAAGTATAGCAATGATTTTAGTTTTTTTAATTCGGCTTTTTCTCAAGAAACTGATGAAAAAAGTGAAAGATCTATTAATCATAGATATGCTTTTTTTGATTATAGAGGTTCTAATGCCGTAGCTTTGGTAGGTGGTTATGTAATGATGGAGAGCGATTATCCAGAATCAGAGTTCGACCTGTACTTTAGAATCGGTTATAAGTATCATATTACAAGTTATCTCAATATAAACGTCTCATACAGTAAATACAACGTAACTGTTAATGATGTGTATAGCGAAGGCTTTATGTCTTTTGACTTAAATTTAGAAATCTTATTTAGTCCGCACACAAAGTTTTTACCATTTTTATATGTAGGTGGAGGTTATAATGCCTCTAATTATTATGTGAGTACAGCTGCAAAAGCACAAGGAGGATGTGGTTTTGAGATTATTGTCACAAAAGGTATAGGCTTAAAATTAATTGGAGAATATAATTATATGTTCGCAGACGATCATTTAGATGGTCTCATAGCTAATGAAACAATTGATACGTTATTAAGAGGCGGATTAGGTCTTAATTTGTACTTCGGTGGCAAAAAGAAAAGGAAGCTTTACGTAGAAAAATGAAAACTGTTATTAATTCCAACCTAATCATTCCTTATAATTAAACGCAATCCTTATTTTTGCACCATCAATAGAAATAAATTGTACAATGAGTAATTCTGTGAGTAAAAGATATGCGCAACGAGGTGTTTCCGCCTCAAAAGAAGATGTCCATAATGCTATAAAAAATATAGATAAGGGATTGTTTCCTAAAGCGTTCTGTAAAATAGTTCCAGATTATTTAACTAATGATGCTGATTATTGTTTAATAATGCATGCAGATGGTGCTGGTACTAAATCGTCATTAGCATACATGTATTGGAAAGAAACTGGTGATATTTCAGTTTGGAAAGGCATTGCGCAAGATGCGTTAATTATGAATATTGACGATTTACTCTGTGTTGGAGCAACAGATAATATAATGCTGTCATCAACCATTGGAAGAAATAAGAATCTAATTCCTGGAGAAGTAATTTCTGCAATCATAAACGGAACGGAAGCATTAATTGAAGATTTGAAGTCTTTTGGTGTTACTATTCATTCAACTGGTGGTGAAACTGCAGACGTTGGGGATATCGTAAGAACTATTATTGTAGACTCTACTGTAACGGCACGTATGAAGCGCTCAGACGTTATTGATAATGCTAATATTGTTGCAGGTGATGTTATTGTGGGCTTAGAATCTTTCGGTCAGGCCTCGTACGAAACCGAATATAATGGAGGTATGGGAAGTAATGGCTTAACATCTGCAAGACACGATGTGTTTTCAAAATATTTAGCAGAAAAGTATCCAGAAAGTTTTGATGCTGCTGTGCCAGAAGATTTAGTGTATTCTGGTAAGACCAAATTAACAGATACTGTTGAAAACGCACCAATAGATGCAGGTAAGTTAGTATTGTCACCGACACGGACTTACGCACCAATAATAAAAGAAATTCTTAATAAATATAATGGAGATACCGTTCACGGTATGGTGCATTGTAGTGGAGGCGCTCAAACAAAAATTCTTCATTTTATAGATGAACTTCATATTGTAAAAGATAATATGTTCAAAGTTCCGCCGTTATTTAAATTAATTCAAGAACAATCTAAAACAGATTGGAAAGAAATGTATCAAGTGTTTAACTGCGGTCATCGTATGGAATTGTATGTAAAGCCAGAAGTTGCAAACGCTATTATTGAGATTTCAAAATCTTTTAATGTAGATGCTAAAATTATAGGTCGCGTAGAAGCTTCCGATAAAAAACAACTTACAATTAGCAGTGAATACGGTACATTTAAGTATTAATTTTTTAAAACATGAAAAACTATTCTTGGTTTATATTTGGTGTATTTGTCTTATCCTCTAGTATACTTTTTGCACAACCAGATTCTTTATACTTTCAAAAGAAAAAAAATGAGCCTGTTAAGTTAGGCTGGAGAACCATCAAGGAAGTTGGGTTAAACCTTAATCAAGTCTCCTTTACTAATTGGAATTCTGGTGGTACCAATTCTATCTCTGGAATTATAACAGGTAAAGCTGAAGCAAAATACAAACAAGAAAAATGGTATTGGAATTCCAATTTCAACATACGTTATGGTCTAAACAAGCAAGAAGAATTAAATATTAGAAAAACAGAAGATGTTATAGAGGTTATTTCTAATGTTGGATTAGAAAAAGATCCAAAAAGTAATTGGTTTTATTCCGCAAAATTTAGCTTTAATTCACAGCTAGCTAACGGATACAATTATCCCAATAGAGATGAGCCTATTTCACAATTCTTAGCTCCTGGTTATATGTTTTTTGGTGCAGGTATGGAGTATGGTCGGTTTATTGAGCGGTTATCATTTTATGCGTCACCGTTTACTCTAAAAACAACCTTTGTTTTAGATAATGATTTGGCAAATAGAGGTGCTTTTGGAGTGGATCCAGCAATTTATGATTTAGAGGGAAATATGCTGAGAGAAGGTAAAAAGGTGCGACAAGAATTGGGTATATTATTAACAAACAAATTTGAAGAGGAACTTTTTGAGAATATTAAAGTGTCAAGTTTATTGCGTTTATATACCGATTATATCAATAGTTTTGGGAATATTGACATAGAGTGGGAGCTCAACTTAGATATGAAAGTTAATAAATTTGTTAAGGCCACCCTAGGTTCTCACCTGAGGTATGACGATGATATTAAAGTTGAAGTTGAAATAAACGAATTAACCAATGAAGAAAGTGTTATTGTAGGTCCAAAGTTACAGTGGAAACAAATTTTAGGTGTTGGGGTTGTCGTAGATTTAGATCATATTATTAAAAGTAATTCATCATCTTAATTCTTTTATAAGGTCCCTTCACTTAAATATTTATAATCCTCAAGTTCTGTAAGCTTTTCAATTTTTTTTGTGGAGCCATTATTCAATAAGTAAATATGATCTGATGCCTCTATAATGTGTTGATACATGTGATCTGATATAATAATAGCTTTCTCTTTTTTTCTTCTTTAATAAGTTGTTTTACAGTGTCAATATGTAAGGGTGATAAATGTGAAAACGGCTCGTCTAGAAACACGATTTGACTTTTAGTTTTTAGAATAATATAGGTTTCAATAATGCGTCTTTCTCCACCTGATAATGCATTGAATCTCGCGTTTTTATAGATTGAAAATGCTTCAAAATTCTCAATAAAAATAGGCCAATCTATCGCATATAATTTAAAAACAAAAGCCAAGGTCATTTCACTTGGGATAAAATTATACTGAGGAAGATATTTTGCAAAACCTGTTGTAAATAGTGGTTTATGAAGTGGTTTGCTGTCCAATCGAATTAGCATGTATTTTGGTTTCAGATTCCCAAAAGCAATATTGAGCAAACAACTTTTACCACAGCCATTTCTACCTAAAATAGCTGTAACTTTTCCAGTTTCAGCTTTGAGGTAGATGCCGTTTAAAATGCGCTTGTTTTTAAAGTAAAGTTCTACATTGTCTAGTTCAAAGATCATTTAGTTATCAAGTAAATTCCTGAAGTATTGTAATGAAAATAATGGTTAAAATGCAATCTAAAATAAATATTACGGAAAAAAGCGTTAAAGTAGAAAGCCCTAGATTTTTATAAAAAATTAGTTTTCGTTTGTTATTAGTCTCATTCACATAATACCATGCAAAAACCGTAAGAAATAATTTAGTCACTAATGCTGGTGCTATATGTGGATTTAAAAATCCGATAATAGCATTGGCAATAAATGACCAAACCACAAACGGTCTGTAAAATGTAAGTATAGCTAGGAATCGATACATACTAAAATAGATAACGCTTGTTTAGTGTGTTTTATTTGCTGAATTTTCCTCCAAATGATTTTTTTTAGATTAATTTATTTTTTGAGATTAAAGTAGGTTCCTGTAACATGGGTAATAAGAACCAATTTTTATCATTTAAAACTTACAAGGCTTTGTTCTTTATTCTAAAAGTGAAGACATCTTATATCTTAAAAAATTTGTATTTTTGGACTTCAATTTTTGAAGATAGATGTTAGAGAAAATACAGATTATAAAACAACGTTTTGACGAGATCAATGATCTTATCATTCAACCAGATATTATATCAGATCAACAGCGCTACACCAAGCTGATGAAAGAATACAAGGATCTCAAATTAATTGTAGATAAAGGTGAAACCTTCAAAGAAGCCTTAGAGAATATTTCTGAAGCTGAAGAGATTATTGCAGATGGCTCTGATGCCGAAATGGTAGATATGGCTAAAATGCAACTTGAAGAGGCTGAAGAAACTATTGAAAAGCTAGAAGAAGAGATTCGTTTTATGTTGATTCCTAAAGATCCAGACGATGCTAAAAATGTCGTTGTAGAGGTTCGTGCTGGTACAGGTGGAGACGAAGCCAGTATTTTTGCAGGTGATTTATACCGAATGTATTCAAAATATTGTAGTGATAAAGGCTGGAGAGTCGATGTTGTAAGTCAGAGTGATGGAACATCTGGTGGTTTTAAAGAAATTATTTTTGAAGTTTCAGGTGAAGATGTTTACGGAACTTTAAAGTTTGAAGCTGGTGTACACCGCGTACAACGTGTCCCACAAACAGAAACTCAAGGTCGTGTGCATACAAGCGCAGCAACCGTTATGGTATTACCAGAAGCGGAAGAGTTTGATTACGAATTAGACATGACGGAAGTTCGTATAGAGCGTACGACATCAACTGGTCCTGGAGGTCAGTCGGTAAATACAACGTACTCGGCTATTAAGTTGCATCACGAACCAACAGGAATGATTGTAAGTTGTCAAGATCAGAAATCATCACACAAAAATTTAGAAAAAGCTTTAAAGGTTTTACGTTCGCGTTTATACGATTTAGAGTTGGCAAAAAAACAGGCTGCTGATTCTGAAAAACGTAAAAGTATGGTAAGTTCTGGTGATAGATCTGCTAAGATTAGAACCTACAATTATCCACAAGGTCGTGTCACTGACCATAGAGTGCCAGGTTTAACACTTTACGATTTGCAAAATATCATTAATGGTGATATTCAAAAAATAATAGATGAATTAATGTTAGCAGAAAACACGGAGTTGTTGAAGGCTAATGATGATGAAATTTAAATTGAAGCCTCTTTTTTGAGGCTTTTTTTATACTATGACCACACAGCAACTTATATACCAAATCCAAAAAAGAAATCTTTCCTTTGCATAGGGTTAGATGTCGATTTAAATAAAATTCCAAAGCATTTATTAAAAGAAGAAGATCCTATTTTCGCTTTTAATAGAGCCATTATAGATGCTACACACCATGTTTGTGTGGCTTATAAACCCAACACAGCTTTTTATGAAGCTTACGGTATTAAAGGTTGGCAAGCTTTAGAAAAAACGATTAACTATCTCAACGACAACCATCCTGAAATTTACACGATTGCAGATGCCAAACGTGGAGATATCGGCAATACAAGTACGATGTATGCTAAAGCATTTTTCGAGGATTTAGGTTTTGATAGTGTAACGGTTGCTCCATATATGGGAAAAGATTCAGTAGAACCTTTTTTAGCTTTTAAGGATAAACATACCATTCTTTTAGCTTTAACCTCTAATCAAGGAGCTTTTGATTTTCAGACAAAGTCGGTTGATGGTGTAGAATTATATAAACAGGTTTTAGAAACGTCTAAAACTTGGAGGAATTCTGAAAACTTAATGTATGTCGTAGGCGCGACTAAAGCCGAGTTTTTAGGAGATATTAGAAAAATAATTCCAGATAGTTTTTTACTCGTCCCAGGTGTTGGAGCGCAAGGAGGAAATCTTCAAGAGGTTTGTAAATATGGTATGAATAGTTCTGTTGGCTTATTAATTAATTCGTCTAGAGGTATTATTTATGCATCTCAAGAAGAAGATTTCGCGGAGGCTGCAGCTCAAAAAGCCCAAGAATTACAGTTGGATATGTCAGAAATTCTGAGTTTATAGTCTCAGTCTCAGTCTCAGTCTCAGTCTCAGTCTCAGTCTCAGTCTCAGTGTTTCTGTATGAGTAAGCCTGAAAACTGCGACTGCGACTGAGCACCATTTTTATATATGAGTAAGCCTACGACTGAACACCATTTTTTCGAAAAGTAAGCTATAAAACTAACAAGATGAAAGACCAACTTAAGCGAGAAATTCAACTCAAAAAAACACCCAAACGCATCATCTCTTTGGTGCCTTCTCAAACCGAATTATTGGTAGATCTGGGTTTAGAATCTTCAATTTTTGGCGTCACTAAGTTTTGTGTACACCCTAAGCATCTTAGAATGTCTAAAGCCGTTGTTGGTGGTACAAAACAAATCAATATTGAAAAAATAATAGCACTTCGTCCAGATATTATCCTTTGCAATAAAGAGGAGAATACTAAGGAGATGATTGAAAGTCTAGAAGAAATTGCTCCAATTCACGTGAGTGATATTTATAATCTCGACGATTGTTTTGAGTTGATTAACATGTATGGGGAGATTTTTGATATTAAAAGAACGACGTCAACTTTGGTAGCAAATATTCAATTAGAACGCGAAGCATTTCAACTTCAATTTCAAAATACAGATAAGTTAAAAATCGCTTATTTCATCTGGAAAAAACCTTGGATGGTTGCGGCATCAGATAACTTCATAGATGTTATGATTACAGAAGCTGGTTTTGTAAATGTATTTAATGATGAAAAACGCTATCCGGAAGTCGACTTAAGTAATCCAAAATTAAAAGAAGCCGATATTATTTTTCTCTCTAGCGAACCTTTTCCGTTTAAAGAAGAACATGTTTTGAAATTGAAAGCTCAATTTCCAAAAAAAAC
This sequence comes from Winogradskyella psychrotolerans RS-3, assembly GCF_000427335.1. Classification (GTDB taxonomy): domain Bacteria; phylum Bacteroidota; class Bacteroidia; order Flavobacteriales; family Flavobacteriaceae; genus Winogradskyella; species Winogradskyella psychrotolerans. The sequence continues at coordinate 17,309 of NZ_ATMR01000077.1, forward strand.
GATAAAAATTGTGGATGGCGAATTGTTTTCTTGGTATGGCAGTCGTTTACTAAAGTCTTATCTCTATTTTCAAACTCTTCATAATTAAACACAAAAAAGTCGATACCTAACTACAATATCGACTTCTAACTAACTAATGTAAGATCTAAACTAACTCAATCTTTTGCTCTGCAAAGATGATAAGTTTAATTAGCTTAGAAGTTAAGAGAATGTTAGGATATAATTAAGTGTAATTTAATAAGTTAGGATTAATTGGCTTGTACTTCTGTATTGTATACAACAAATCCTAATTTATTAATTTTATAAAGGACTTTAGTGGCTTTATATTCAGAGAAATCACTTAATGCGTGATCTGTTTGTCTTAAGTTATAAGCATCTTCAATAAGTTGAAGATACTTTTTCTTAAGCTTTATTCTTTTTTTACTATTTTTTCTGAATTGCTCACAGCTAAATTTTAATAAATACCTTAGTAAATTACTAAAATTTAGCTAGAACAGATGTTTTTTTAAGTAAAAAATAACAAAATATTTAGAGCAATGCTGATTTAGTCTTGCATTGCAAAGACCTTCTTCAATAAATCGCTACCTCGAGAAGATACTTTTGTTCTTATTTCTTTTTCTTCAACAGCAATCATGGTATAAACACCTTTTAAAGCTTCTTGAGTTACGTAATCCGTTAAATCAGGGTTTACATTATTCGTTAAAGGAATGTTGTTGTATTTAGTAATTAGATTCGACCAAATTTGATCAGCGCCTACTTTGCTAAACGAATTATTAATAACAGGCTTAAACTTGCTATATAATTCTGTTTGTGTTTTTGATGTTAAATATGATGTTGCTGCGTTATCTTCTCCTAAAAGAATGTTTTTTGCGTCATCAAATGTGATGTCTTTTACAGCGTTTACAAAAATTGGAGTCGCTTCAGATACAGCATCTTCTGCAGCTCTGTTAAGTACCTTTAAACCTTCATCAGCTAAACTGCTTAATCCAATTTTACGAAGTGCGCTGTCTACTTTTTGTAATTCTTCTGGTAAAACGATTTTTACCAATTCATTTTTAAAGAAACCATCTTCTGCGGTTAATTTAGTTACTTGTTTTTCAATCCCTGTGTCTAAGGCTTCTCGTAATCCGGCTGCAATGTCAGCATTACCTAAAACACCACCAGTTCCTTGTGGTAAAGAATCAACAACTTGTTGTAACTCAGCACAAGCCGTTAAATTGAAAATAATTAGTAGGGCAAAAATTCTTTTAATCATCATTTAAGTTTTTAGTGTTGGCAAAGATAATTTATATAGTCAAAAAAACTTCAAGTTTTAAACCTAAAATAGACGTCTAAGCTTATTGTATAGACACATTTAAGTTTAAATAGTCACTTTTAAGTTATTTTTAAGTTGATTTTGTATCTATTAAATAATGCTTAAGAGAAGATGATCGTCTTATTATTGTAAACCATAACTTTTCTATTGGCGTGAAGCTTAATAGCGTTAGATAAAACAATCTTTTCTAAATCGCGCCCTTTTGCTATTAAATCTTTAATTGAAAACGTATGAGACACATGCGCCACATCTTGTTCTATAATTGGTCCGGCATCTAATTCTTCAGTGATATAATGACTCGTAGATCCAATAATTTTTACACCGCGTTTGTATGCCGAATGATAAGGTTTTGCACCCACAAAAGCAGGTAAAAACGAATGATGAATATTGATAATCTTATTAGGGTACTTATCAATTAATGTTTCAGAAACAATTTGCATGTAGCGAGCCAATACTATAAAATCTATATTATGAGATTCTAATAAATTTAACTGCTCTTGTTCGGCTTCATGTTTCATAGCTTTAGTGACAGGAACATGATAAAACGGAATGTTGAAACTATCGGCAATAGGTTTTAAATCGAGATGATTACTCAGGATAAATGGAATTTCAAGAAATAGTTCACCCGAGTTATAACGGCCTAAAATATCATACAAACAATGATCGTATTTAGACACAAATAGCGCCATTTTCGGTTTTCTTTCAGCGGAATATATTTTCCATTTTAATTGGAATTTCTCGGCTAATTCAGAATTGAATAGGTGTTTGAATTTTTCAAGTGAGAACGAACTTGATGCAAATTCACATTCCAATCGCATAAAAAAGATATTTTGTTCTCTGTCGACATGCTGATCGATATAAACAATATTTCCATCGTTTGAAGCCATAAAACTCGTCACCGAAGCAATAATATTCGGTTGATCTGCGCAATGAATAAGTAATGTGATTTTATGCATAAAACTAATCTTGAATGAGTTGATAAAAGTAATTAAAATTGTGTGCTATCGCCACTTTCTTTACGTTTTAGATAATTGATGATTATTGCCTTAGATTTTTGAATATTCCTTAAATTTGTCTCTTAAATAAGCAAGATTTTTAAGAATGGAACAAGTTGCACCTTATAAGCCAAAATATAAAGTACGAATAGTAACAGCCGCATCTCTTTTTGATGGACACGATGCAGCCATAAATATAATGCGCCGTATCATTCAATCTACTGGAGTTGAGGTGATTCACTTGGGGCATGATAGAAGTGTAGAGGAGGTTGTGAATACGGCTATCCAAGAGGATGCGAATGCCATTGCATTAACATCATATCAAGGTGGTCACAACGAGTATTTTAAATATATGTATGATTTGCTGAAAGAAAAAGGAGCTAGTCATATTAAAATCTTCGGTGGTGGAGGTGGAGTTATTCTTCCCGAAGAAATTAAAGAATTAATGGATTATGGAATTACCAGAATCTATTCTCCAGATGACGGAAGAGCACTTGGTTTACAAGGCATGATTAACGATTTGGTACAACAAGCAGATTATGCTATTGGAGATGAGTTAAGTAACGAAGTAGATCTACTTCCTACCAAAAATCCAAAAGCAATTGCTCGAGTGATATCTTCTGCAGAAAACTTTCCAGAAGTTGCAAAAGCGACGTTAGACAAAATTCATATAAAAAATAAAACATCTAAAACACCAGTTTTAGGAATAACAGGAACAGGTGGAGCAGGAAAATCGAGTTTAGTCGATGAGCTAGTTCGTCGTTTTTTAATCGATTTTCCAGATAAAACTATAGGTTTAGTATCGGTAGATCCTTCTAAACGTAAAACAGGAGGAGCGCTTTTAGGAGATCGTATTCGTATGAATGCGATTAACAACTCAAGAGTGTATATGCGTAGTTTGGCAACACGTCAGTCTAACTTAGCCTTATCAAAATATGTAAACGAAGCGATTGAAGTTCTAAAAGCTGCAGAATACGATATAATCATCTTAGAAACTTCTGGTATCGGTCAGTCGGATACTGAAATCATGGAACATTCTGATGTGGCCTTATACGTTATGACTCCAGAATTTGGTGCAGCAACACAATTAGAAAAAATTGACATGCTAGATTTCGCCGATTTAGTAGCGATTAACAAGTTTGATAAACGTGGTTCTTTAGATGCATTGCGCGATGTAAAGAAACAATACATGCGTAACAATCATCTTTGGGATGTTCACCAAGATGATTTGCCGGTTTATGGAACAATAGCTTCACAATTCAACGATCCAGGAATGAATACGCTTTATAAAGCGATTATGGATAAATTGGTTGAAAAAGCTAATTCAGAATTAAAATCGACTTTCGAAATTTCTAAGGAAATGAGCGAGAAGATTTTTGTGATTCCACCGTCTAGAACACGTTATTTATCTGAAATTGCTGAAAGTAATCGCGCTTATGATAAAACCGCAGATGCGCAAGTTGAAGTGGCTCAGCGTTTATACGGTATTTATAAAACATTAGAATCTGTTTTAGAGGCAACTCCAGAATTAGATAAGGCAGGAATTGCTTCAGAATCGATAGCGCCTAATGAAGAGAATAAAGATTTTGTAAAACTTTTAGTTAGTGAATTCGACCGTGTAAAATTAAACCTAGATCCTTACAATTGGGAAGTGATAACAGGTTGGGATGAGAAAGTTAATAAATACAAAAATCCAATTTATAGCTTTAAAGTAAGAGATAAAGAGATTAAAATCGAAACACATTCGGAGTCGTTATCACATTTACAAATTCCACGAATAGCGTTACCTAAATATCAAGCTTGGGGAGATTTATTACGTTGGACATTGCAAGAAAACGTACCAGGAGAATTTCCATACACTTCGGGATTATATCCTTTTAAGCGTACAGGTGAAGATCCAGCGCGTATGTTTGCAGGTGAAGGAGGACCAGAACGTACCAACAGACGTTTTCACTATGTAAGTGCAGGTTTACCAGCAAAACGTTTATCTACTGCTTTCGATAGTGTAACACTTTATGGAAACGATCCAGACTTAAGACCAGATATTTATGGTAAAATTGGTAATGCAGGAGTTAGTATTTGTTGTTTAGATGATGCTAAAAAACTGTATTCTGGTTTTGATTTAGCAAATGTAATGACCTCGGTAAGTATGACTATTAATGGTCCTGCACCAATGTTATTAGGCTTCTTTATGAATGCGGCCATTGATCAGCAATGTGAGTTTTACATTAAAGAGAATGGTTTAGAAAAGGAAGTTGAAGCTAAAATTGCTAAGATTTATAAAGGCAAAGAGCGTCCATCTTATAATGGCGATTTACCAGAAGGAAATAATGGTTTAGGATTAATGTTATTGGGTTTTACAGGAGATAAAGTATTACCAGCAGATGTGTATGCCGAAATTAAAACCAATACTATTGCTCAAGTTAGAGGAACGGTTCAAGCAGATATTTTAAAAGAAGATCAAGCACAAAACACCTGTATTTTCTCTACAGAATTTGCATTGCGTTTAATGGGAGATGTTCAAGAATATTTTATTGAGAATAACGTACGTAACTTTTATTCAGTTTCTATTTCTGGATATCATATTGCAGAAGCAGGAGCCAATCCAATTACACAATTAGCGTTGACCTTATCTAATGGTTTCACTTACGTGGAATATTATTTAAGTCGTGGTATGGACATCAATAAATTTGGTCCAAACCTATCCTTCTTTTTCTCAAACGGAATTGATCCAGAATACGCAGTAATTGGTCGTGTGGCACGTAAAATTTGGGCAAAAGCAATGAAGCACAAATATGGCGCCAATGCAAGAGCACAAATGTTGAAATATCATATTCAAACCTCTGGTCGTAGTTTACACGCGCAGGAGATTGACTTTAATGATATTCGTACAACGCTTCAAGCTTTATACGCTATTTATGATAACTGTAACTCATTACACACCAATGCGTATGATGAGGCTATTACCACACCAACAGAAGAATCTGTTAGACGTGCGATGGCAATTCAGTTGATTATAAATAAAGAATTAGGATTAAATAAAAACGAAAACCCAATACAAGGCTCTTTTATTATTGAAGAATTAACAGATTTAGTAGAAGAAGCTGTGCTTTTAGAATTCGACAGAATTACAGAACGTGGTGGTGTTTTAGGTGCTATGGAAACGATGTACCAACGTAGTAAAATACAAGAAGAAAGCTTGTATTATGAAACTTTAAAACACAACGGGAAATTCCCAATTATTGGTGTAAATACCTTTTTAAGTTCTAAAGGGTCTCCAACGGTTGTGCCGGCGGAAGTAATTAGAGCAACAGAAGAAGAGAAGCAATTTCAGATTAAAACGTTAGCGAATCTTCATGAAGCAAATGATACAGAAGCATTGTTAACAGATTTACAACAACGCGCCATTAATAACGAAAATATATTTGAAGCTTTAATGGAAGTTTGTAAAGTCTGTAGTTTAGGTGAGATTACAGCTTCGTTATTTGAAGTTGGAGGTCAGTATAGACGAAACATGTAAGTAGAGAGCCCACTTTTCATTTTTTTGAAAAGTGTGCGAATCGCTTATTCCAAACTAGTTTTGGGATCTCAATTAAAGATTTTTTCGTTTTATCGAAAAAAGTTAACTTTTAAGAGAGGCTTTTGTTATTCAGAGGATTATTCAAATTAAAATATATTTTGATTGATAATACCTAGACGTAGTTTAAAGAATTTCAATAAATAATAAAAAAGCGTTTCAATCTGAAGCGCTTTTTTTACATCAATTAAAATAACACCATGTCTATAAAACACACCTTTAAAGCAACCGTAAACTGGACAATTAACCAAGGAGAAAGCACACAAAACCCAAGAACTTTCAGTCGGAATCATGAGGTATTAATTGACAACAAAGCAACTCCATTACAGGTGTCAGCAGCAAAACCCTTTAGAGGTGATGATGCTTTATACAATCCAGAAGATTTATTATTGTCAGCTTTAACGTCCTGCCATATGATGTCTTATTTATACGTTTGTGCTCAAAATAATATAGAAGTTTTAAGCTATACAGATCATGCAGAAGGCGATTTAGAAGTTAATGCTTCAGGAAGTGGAAGTTTTAAATCCGTAAGGTTAAAACCTATAGTTACTATAAAAGATGAGGCACAAAAAACACTAGCACTAAGTTTGCATAATAAGGCAAACAGCTTATGTTTTATAGCTAATTCTTGCAATTTTCCAATTACTCACGAAGCAATTATATTGGTGAAATAATTCAACATTAATAAATGTTATCATCTTTTTGCATCTTTTTAAAGATTTGCTCGTCTATTATATGAACTATAAAATAGATATCATGAAAAATAAAGAATGCACTTGCGATTGCGATAATTGCGCAAAAGGAAATTGTTTTAACTGTACTTGTAATAGCTGTGCATGTACAAATTGCAATTGTTAAATTAGTGTTAGTTCGGGTGCGAGATTTTGTGTCCGAACTAATTTTAATTAATTTAGAGTATGACTACAAAAGATGTTTGGGGACTATATGCAGAAGACATAAGACGCTTTATTCTGAGTAAAGTAAAGAATCCTGTGATTACAGAAGATATTCTTCAGGAAACCTTTATAAAAGTTCATACGAAGTTGCATACCCTAAAAGATGAAGATAAACTGAAATCATGGTTGTTTTCAATTGCGAGATATACTATTCTGGATTACTTTAGAGAAAATAAACAAGAGTTACCTGTGGACGATTTAGAAATAGAATCAGAGCCAGAACCTAGTGAACATTCTGAGCAAGACTGCCTCAGAGGAATTATAAAAAGCTTACCTAAAAAATATAGAGACCCTTTGTTTTTATCTGATATTAAAGGCTTAAAACAACAAGAGGTCGCTAATCAATTACACTTGTCATTACCAACGGTAAAATCTCAAATTCAGCGTGCAAGAAAGCAGATTGCACAGGGTTTTATGGATTGTTGCGGTTTTAAAATGAATGATGAAGGTCATTTAGTTGGAGAAATACAAGACAAAGCCGACTGTAAAGTCTGTCATTAATGGTATCTTTGCAGTCCTTAGTAAATTTTTAATTTACTATTTAAAAAATGCATTCATGTCTTTCAAAAAATTACATCCTTTATTAAAAGAATCTTTAGAAAACGCTGGTTATGAAACTTCAAATCCGTTTCAGAAAAAAGTACTTCCAATATTAAAAGCGGGCTCTGATGCATATATCATTGCACCAAAAGATAGCGGAAAAACAACAGCGCTTATTATTGCGACTATCCATAAGCTGAAAGCTGAGGCTTTTGAAGATTCTCCACGTGCCGTAATTATAGTAAAAGATAAGGCAGATGCTTTAGCTTTAAAAGATGAATTTGAGCGTTTTACAAAAAACACAGATTTAAGAGTTTATGCGCTTTACGATGAATATGATATTGAAAAGCAAAAAACGGAAGTGTATTTCGGTCAAGATATAGTCATTGCTACTCCTGCTAGATTAAGTAAGTTGTATTTTTTGAATGGTATTCATTTAGGGGAAATCCAATTATTTGTTATTGAAGATGCGGATTATGTAGGTAGGAATAATACTTATAACCTCCTATTACGCTTATCAGAAAGTGTTGGTAAAAGCCAATTTGTAATTATTGCCGATGCCATGAGTTCTAAAATTAAGAACTATCAAAATTCTTTTATGAGTAATGCACAACTAATTGAAAAAAAATAACGACTTAAAGCGTCAACATCCAAGTGCGTTGCAACTTTCTAAACTTTCTTAATTCGCCACGAAGAATAGGTAGATAATCTCTTCCGTTACTATTAGACTTTTCTAGCCTTCTACAATTGCTGTATAGACGCGTTGTTAAACGGTCTAAGCTTTCTAGATGCTTACTCTTTTTATGAGAACAACGTTCTTGTTCAGCACTAATAATTTGAGGGGCAAGATTAGTAGATTGTTGAACAATATCTCCTGAGAAATAAATATGCTCATCCTCTGAACCATCAGCATTCAAGTATGATAAATCTTGATTGAGATAGGTTGAGATACTTCGAGACAACACAATAATATCTATTGCCTTCTGGTAAACAGGCAAATGAGAAAAATGCGATGGTAGGTTATAATTCATAATTTCAGTAGCAATTGATACGAAATTAAGCACTAAAAACTAATTTTAACTTTAAGATTTAAAGTGATTTTGTATATTTACTTTAATAATAATGTTATTATAGTTAAATTTCTTTAAATGAAAATAGATAATCTAAATTGGAAGATTTTAAAGTGCTTGCAACAGAATGCGCGCATATCTAATGCCGAAATCGGAAGGCAAGTTGGTATAACGTCGCCAGCAGTTTCGGAACGTATAAAAAAATGGAGGATGCTGAAGTTATTCAGGGGTATACCACATTCGTTTCTCCTTTTGAAGCTGGTTATCAGCTTAAGGCTTTAATTACATTACGAGCCTTTATGGGCATGCTAAAACCTTTTTTAGAGAAGGTAAAAACCTATGATGAGGTGGTGAATTGCTATCGTATTACAGGTAACGAAAATATAGTAATGGAAGTAGTGCTAAAAAATCAAAAGCATTTAGAGGTTTTTATCGACCAATTGATTAGCTATGGTGAAACTAAAACACAGATTGTACTATCTCATGTTATTAAATACAGTGAAGTTAAACCCGTGAAATAATTACATCTAGATAAGCCTAGATTCATAACTACGCTTTCTTATAGTAGTTATATCGTTTGTGTTATATGATTAGTAATCATTTTAGCATGTATTCTAGAGTTTTCAATAAACCATTTGTGCGTTTCTTTTCCTCCACAAATGACGCCAGCTAAATAAAGACCTTTCACATTAGATTCCATCGTTTCTGGGTTGTAATTTGGAATGGATTTTCTGTCTGTAGAAAATTCAATTCCAGCATTCTCTAAAAATTTAAAGTTTGGTCTATAACCTGTTAATGCAATGACATAATCGTTGGCTATTGTTTTTTCGCCTTTAGGAGTCTTTATAATGATTTCTGAAGGTTTTATTTCTTTGATTTCAGAATTAAAATAGGCTTTAATACTTCCTTCTTCAATCCGGTTTAAAATATCTGGTTTCACCCAATATTTTACGCGTTCTCCAATGGCATCACCTCTTACAATCATGGTGACATTGCCTCCTTTTCTGTAAATTTCTAAAGCAGCATCTACCGACGAATTACTTGCGCCTACAACTGCAATATCTTGTAAAGTAAAAGGATGTGCTTCTTTGTAATAATGAAACACTTTTGGTAAATCTTCTCCTTCTATATTTAAGAGATTAGGGATGTCATAAAAGCCAGTCGCTATGATGATTTTCTTAGCATTATATAATGACTTATCCGATTTAATTTTAAATCCGGTTGGTGTTTTGTTGACTTCTATTACCGTTTCATAAAGATTAATATTTAAGGTATTAGAGGTACTAACACGCCTATAATATTCTAAAGCTTCGTTCCGCGTTGGTTTAGGGTTGTTGCTAATAAAAGGAATGTTGTCAATCTCTAATTTTTCAGATGTTGAAAAAAAGGTCATGTTTAACGGATAAGTAAATAATGAGTTGGTTAAAGCTCCTTTCTCGAGTACCACATAATTTAAGTTTCGTTTTTTGCATTCTAATGCGCAGGCAATTCCTATTGGGCCAGCTCCAATAATTAAAACGTCTAAATCTAAATCTTCCATAAGTGTTTAAAATTACATTTAAAGTATATCATTATAAAATGTATACTATTAAATATCTCATAAAACTAAAATGAAATTCTATATGTTGTATTTTTGAAGTTTAAATCTTAAAATTATGCGCATTTTAGTTGTTTTAATTACGATTTTGTTTTGTTTTAGTTGTGGCCAGGAAAAAAAGATTTTAAAATATGAAACTCCATTTCAAGAAAAAATGAATACTGAGTTTAAGGATGCTTCAAAATCTCCTTTAAAAGCTAAGGATTTAAAAACTTTTGAAAGTTTAGATTTCTTTCCTTATGATTCTACTTTCGTTGTATCAGCCACTTTAAAACGTACTCCTGGTAGCGAATGGTTTTATATGAAAACCAGTACAGATCGCTTATCTAAAGAGCGTGTTTTTGGAGTTTTAACTTTTGAATTAAAGGGTGAATCTCATCAATTGAATGTTTACCAAGGAGAAGAATTAATGCATACGGAAGGTTTTGAAGATTATTTATTCTTGCCTTTTCTAGATCACACCAATGGGTATTCTACTTATGGCGGTGGTCGCTATATAGATTTAGAAATTCCCGATGGGAATATAATAGAAGTAGATTTTAACTCCGCATATAATCCGATGTGTGCTTATAATGAAAAGTATTCTTGTCCGATTGTACCAAGCGCAAATTATATTAAACTAGAAATTGAAGTCGGAGTAAAAGCTTATAAAAATCACTAGACGTGAAGCCTCTATCTACTGTATGGTTTTTGCTTTATAATTGCTTTTCCACAAGGTAATTTTCAAAGCCAGCTCCGTTAATACTCTTGTTTTGTTTTTTAAGAACTTCAAAGTATTTATTGTCAAAAAAAGGTAAAGCTGTTTTGTTGACGTCAGATTTCAGGACTTCAAAATCATTCATCATTACTTGAGATTCTATAATTCGTAATAGTTTTGAACCAACCCCTTGACGTTGATGATCTTTATGAACAAATAATCCATCTAAATAATTGCCATTTTTTAAGTAGGCAAAACCAACCATATTATTTTCAATTTCAGCAATAATAAAATAGAACTTAGCGATTCGTTTTTTCCATTCTTCAACATCATCAGCACCAGAAGACCAAGCATTAATTTGCTTTTCAGAATAATGTTTCTTGTTAATATGAGTAATAGTATCTCTAAAAAGCGAAGTGATTTCAGGAATATCTTCGAGTGTTGCGGGTCTTATTTGTATCATTTTTTTAATTTAAATATAGTACCAAAAGAAACAACACGCTGAAAAAAGTAAAAACTTTGCTCTGCATGATCTGCTGAATCATTGGTTGTTCTTATATTATTCATATCAATATAACCACCTTTTGCATTTAATTGTATGAAAAAGTGTTTAAAGAATGTGAGATTTAATCCAATATTAGCAGAAAGCCCATAACCTGACACGTGAAATTCATCATATCTGTCCTTTTGTAATAATGTAGTATTGGTTCTAGGAAATAAAAGACCTCCGCCGATACCTTCGGTTATATTTACTTGAAATTTATCCGTGTTGTTTATGTGAAATAATGATGAAATATCATCATATCTCGCAATTTCGGTATAGATAAAGTTGAGACCGTCTGTGTGTTCAAATTTTAATAAATCACTAGAAATAAATACATTTTCATCATCAAATTCACCGTTGTAATTGCTTCCAGGTTCATTGTCTGGCAAATTAATATAACCGTTTACATTTCTATTCCTGTCTCTATTCATAACATATTTCATATGGTCTAAACCAATTGAAACGGTGTAATGATCTGATATAAAATACCCCAACTTAGCATTTGTTTGAGGGATGGTCATTCGAGTAGGATTTATATAATCGATATGCCAACCTTTAGGTTTGTCTTTTGCTGTAGCATCACTTATAGTAAAATCATAATCATCACCTTTAAAGCGAATATCCGATTTTGAATAGGCGCCTCTATTTCCTCCCCAGCTAATAAATAATTTTCCTTTATTAGAGGTTGAGTATTTTAGTGTTTCTTGAGTTTGACTGTTTGCTATTGTACATAGCAAAGTGAATCCTAAGCTTAGAATTCTATTTAAATAGTTCATAAGATAACTTCCGTAAGGATAAGAGTAGACGTTAACCTTAGAGCTTACTTACAATAGCTGTAAAAATAGAAGTTATAATGAGTTAATTGTTTTTCTAATAGCGACTAAATTAGACAATAAACCTTCCAGATTATCTAAGTGTAACATGTTGGCTCCATCACTTTTTGCGTTTGCAGGGTCAAAATGTGTTTCAATAAACAAACCATCTACATTATTAACGACACCGGCTCTCGCGATGGTTTCAATCATATCTGGTCGTCCACCAGTAACACCAGCACTTTGGTTAGGTTGTTGTAATGAGTGTGTAACGTCTAAAACTGTTGGAGCGTACTTACGCATGGTTGGGATACCTCTAAAATCAACAATCATGTCTTGGTAACCAAACATGGTACCACGATCGGTAATCCAAGCATGCTCATTCCCAGCATCCTTCACTTTTTGAACAGCATGCTTCATGGCTTCAGGACTCATAAATTGTCCTTTTTTCAAATTAACAACTTTTCCGGTTTCAGCAGCAGCAACTACTAAATCTGTTTGTCTTACCAAAAATGCAGGAATTTGTAAAACATCTACATATTCTGCCGCCATTGCAGCATCTGAGACTTCGTGGATATCAGTTACCGTTGGCACATCAAAAGTCTCAGAAACTTTTCTAAGAATTTTTAAAGCTTTTTCGTTTCCAATACCAGTAAAGCTATCGATTCTACTACGATTAGCTTTTTTGAAACTGCCTTTAAAAACGTAAGGGATTTCAAGTTTATCTGTAATTTTTATGACTTTTTCAGCAATACGAAGTGCCATATCTTCACCTTCAATAGCGCATGGGCCACAAAGTAGAAAGAAGTTATTGGAATCTGTATGTTTTAATTTTGGAATTGATATCAAAGCTTTAAACTTAAAATTAGTAAGGTACAAAGATACGATTATGTATGTTTAGATGAAACTATGATTAAGGGATATTAAGTTTCAAAGTTTCAAAGTTTCAAAGTTTCAAAGTTTCAAAAGTTCGATGATTTGCGTCTTTGCTAATTCGTGTAATTTTTTTTAGTTAGCCATCAATAAGTCTTCCGTATTCAATTAAAAGACCTTCTTAATACTATTTCTCACAATCCATAGTGACATTACAAAGTTTCCAATAACTAAAAGTCCACCGTAAAACAGTAGTTTTTTCGATGTTTCTGACCAATGAATTATATGGAGTAAATCAAACACATAAGCTAAGATTAAGTAGGAAGATAGACACACAAAAATAATTCCTAATGAAAAATTTAATTTTCTATTCGGTTTAATAAGTTGCCATAAAAACGGAATTCCAAACAATAATATAGGATATGCAGAAATGCCTTCACTTTTATTTATGGTTGTAAACCAATATGTAATTACCGACAAAAAATAGAGGTAAGGAATGAATTTGGTATATTTGCTAAGGGTTTCCATCTGTTAATTTTTTAAAGTTCAGATTAGCCTATAAAATGCAGTTTTACGTGCCTAGTTAGCGGTAGGTTTTATAAGGGAGGCTTTATCTGTTAATCAATTATTTAACGTAAGATACGGCTTCAAATTATTTGATAATAAAATTATAACATATAATTAACGGAAAAAGAAGAATTAAACGTACATTTGCACGCTTAAAAATCAGCATCAGTTATGACCAAGATTAAAAATATTGCAATTATTGCGCACGTCGATCACGGAAAGACAACATTGGTAGATAAGATTATGTATCACTGTCAATTGTTCCGTGAAAACGAAAATACAGGAGACTTAATTCTAGACAACAATGATCTAGAAAGAGAAAGAGGTATTACAATTACTTCTAAAAAACGTTTCTGTAGTATATAAAGATACTAAAATCAATATTATTGATACACCTGGTCACGCCGATTTTGGAGGTGAAGTAGAACGTGTATTAAACATGGCTGATGGAGTTGTGTTATTGGTAGATGCTTTTGAAGGGCCAATGCCACAAACACGTTTTGTATTACAAAAAGCAATTGATTTAGGTTTAAAACCTTGTGTAGTTATCAATAAAGTTGATAAAGAAAACTGTACTCCTGATGAAGTACATGAAAAAGTTTTCGATCTAATGTTTGAACTTGGTGCTGAAGAGTGGCAGTTAGATTTTCCAACCGTTTATGGTTCTGCTAAGAACAATTGGATGAGTGATGACTGGAGAAATGAAACTAAAAATGTTGAGCCATTATTAGATATGGTAATTGAGCATGTGCCAACTCCTGAATTTGAGAAAGGAACAACACAGATGTTAATTACATCTTTAGATTTCTCTTCTTTTACTGGTCGTATCGCCATTGGTCGTGTACAAAGAGGGAATATTGTAGAAGGACAACAAATCGCTTTAGTAAAAAGAGATGGTTCAATAGTAAAAAGTAGAATTAAAGAAGTATTCATTTTTGAAGGTTTAGGACGTAAGAAAGTTCAAAGCGTTGAAACTGGAGATATTTGTGCGCTTGTTGGTGTTGAAGGTTTTGAGATTGGAGATACGGTTTCTGATATAGAAAATCCTGAAGGTTTAAAATCTATTGCGATTGATGAACCTACAATGAGTATGTTATTTACAATTAATGATTCACCTTTCTTTGGTAAAGATGGAAAGTATGTAACGTCTCGTCATATTAAAGATCGTTTAGAAAAAGAATTAGAAAAGAACTTAGCGCTTAAGTTAGGTGAAACAGGTAGTGCTGATAAATTCATGGTTTTTGGTCGTGGTGTATTACACTTATCGGTTTTAATCGAAACAATGCGTCGTGAAGGTTATGAATTACAAATTGGACAACCACAAGTAATCATCAAGGAAATTGATGGTGTTAAATGTGAGCCAATTGAAGAATTAACAATTGACCTTCCTGAAACGGTATCTGGTAGAGCAGTAGAGTTTGTTACTAAGCGTAAAGGAGAGTTACTAAGTATGGTAACTAAAGGTGAGCGTATGATTTGTGAGTTTATGATTCCTTCTCGTGGTATTATTGGTTTACGTAACCAATTACTAACAGCAACTGCTGGTGAGGCAATTATGGCACACCGTTTTAAAGAATACCAACCTTATAAAGGTGATATTCCTGGACGTATTTCTGGATCTTTAATCTCTATGGAAAACGGAACAGCGATTCCTTATTCAATTGATAAATTACAAGATAGAGGTAAGTTCTTTGTTGAGCCAGGAGAAAGTATTTATGAAGGACAGGTTATCGGAGAAAATTCTCGTCAAGATGATATGTCTGTAAACATTACAAAAGCTAAAAAGCAGAGTAATGTACGTAGTTCTGGAGCAGATGATAAAGCTAAGATTGTACCAGCAATTAAGTTTTCTTTAGAAGAAGCTTTAGAATATATTCAAAAAGATGAGTATGTTGAGGTAACTCCAAATTCTTTAAGATTACGTAAAATCTATTTGAAAGAAACAGATCGTAAACGTAATAAAATATAATCTGCTAAGATTTATTATATATTTGAAAAGAGAAACATTGAAAAATGTTTCTCTTTTTTGTTTTCTAAATTCTGGAAAACATACTTGATGAAAACTCATTAGGTTTTGCCGATAATGTGGTTTGTTATTTTCTTGTCGCTTTAATAATTACTCAATATTAATAAACTTAACTCATAGTTTTTTGTTTACTTTGGTGTCTAACTAAATAGTCAACATTATTTTCTCAGTTAAAAAATATCACTCTAGCTTACAATCGGAATGGGATACATTTGTAAAAGAAGCAAAGAATGGGACGTTCTTGTTTCAGCGCGATTTTATGGACTATCACAGTGATCGTTTTGAGGATTTTTCGGTAATGATATATAAAGACGATCAGCTTTATGCATTGCTTCCTGCAAATGTTGTTGACGATAAAGTGATTTCTCACCAAGGACTAACTTATGGGAGCTTTGTGCTTCAAGATAAATCAAAATTCTTTTATGCTTTTGAAGCTTTTAAAGCGATGCTTGCTTTTTACGAATCAGAAAGCATAAAACAATTTGAAATAAAAGTGATACCTACGTTTTATAATAGGATGCTAGCAGACGAGTTGGACTATTTTCTGTATAAAGCGAATGCTGAGTTGTTAAAAAAAGAAGTGCTAATGGTCATTGATTATGCCCATAAACTGCGCTTTCAAAAAAACAGGAGAGAAGGTCTCAATAAAGCCCTGCGATCTGGGCTAGAACTTAAAGTAGATACAAATTTTAGCGAGTTTTGGAATTCAGTTTTAATACCAAATCTAGATAAGAAACACGGTGTTAAACCAGTACATTCCTTAGAAGAAATAGAATTATTGGCGTCTCGCTTTCCTGAAAATATTAAACAGGTTAACATCTATAAAGATGGTAAAGTTGTCGCAGGAACAACCGTATTTTTAACTGAAACTACGGTGCACCCTCAGTATGTGTCTGGTAATACAGATAAAAACGCATTTGGTAGTCTCGATCTTGCTTATGATTTTATAATAAATAAGATGTGTGATTATAAGCGTTATTTTGATTTTAATATTTCGAGTGAAGACAACGGTAAGAAGATTAATGAAGGTTTGATCTTTTGGAAAGAAAGCTGTGGAGCACGAGCTCATACGGCAAACACATATCTATTAGAAACGGCTAGTCATAAAATTTTAGATATACCTAAAGCATAAGTCTGTTTCTCTACCTTCTATTCAAATTAAAGTATTTATTAGTTGATTAAAACAAGTATTTGATAAGGTTCTTGAAATCTAGTTAATTAAAGTTTTAATTTAATCAATTGTTGTTTTATATTTCACAGGTTTATCTGATTAGTCAGTTGAAAAAAAAGAGATATATCCTTTCAATTTTAAATTTATGATTAAGTTTTTAGATTTATATAAGATCAATAACCGATTTAGAGACGCGTTTCAAGAGTCGTTTAGTAAATCTTTAGACGATGCACATTTCATTCTAGGTAATAATGTTACCACTTTCGAAAACGAGTTCGCCAACTATTGTGGCACAAAATTCTGCATTGGTACAGGTAATGGATTAGATGCCTTAACTCTGATCTTAAAAGGCTATATAGAACTCGGTAAGCTCAAAAAAGGAGATAAGGTTATTGTACCTGCCAACACATTTATTGCAACAATCTTATCGGTTATACATGCGGAGTTAATTCCTGTTTTGGTGGAGCCCAATCCAAATACATATACGATTTCTGTCGATACAGATAAAGCCATATTTGTTGATGCTAAAGCCCTTATTATGGTGCATTTATATGGTCAATTGGCAGATGTGGAAGGCTTACAACAAATAGCTAAAGATTTTAATTTGTTTTTATTTGAAGATGCAGCCCAAGCACATGGAGCCATTTTAAATTCCAAAAAGGACAGTTCAAATTCAATTTCAAATTCAAGTTCAATTTCGGTTAGAGCAGGTAGCCTTTCAGATGCAGCAGCATTTAGCTTCTATCCGAGTAAAAATTTGGGAGCACTTGGTGATGGTGGAGCCATTACAACTAACGATTCAGAATTAGTTACTGTCATTAAGTTATTGCGAAATTACGGTAGTGAAGAAAAGTACACTAATAAAATTATTGGCTTTAATAGTCGTTTAGATGATATGCAAGCGGCATTTTTAAGCATAAAATTGAAGACCTTAGACAACGATAATGATAGACGTAGAGAAATCGCTAAAGCTTATTTAAATGGCATTAAAAACCCAAAACTAAAATTACCATTTTATGATGGTAGCAAGAATCATATATTTTATGCTTTTGTTGTTGAGGTTGATGATAGAGCTGATTTTATCGAGTTTCTAAATGCCAATCAAATAGAATGGTTGATTCATTACCCTATTCCTCCACATCAACAAGAGGCATTGCGTTCTTTTTCGCATTTTAATCTTCCACTTACGGAAAATATTCACAAAAGAATTATAAGTTTGCCTATGAGTCCTGTGATGATAGATAAAGATATTCAGTCGGTAATCTCGGCTTTAAACACATATTAATTGAAAAAGTTTTTTAATTACATCAATAGCGAAGTGTTAGTAAAGGCAGCAAGTCTAAACTTGGCCAATATTAGTCTCAGAATTTTATCAGGCATTTTAATTTCTAAGTTTATTGCCATATACATTGGTCCACAAGGGATGGCGCTTATTGGGAATTTACGAAATTTTATGAGTGGTTTACAGTCCTTGTCTATTTCTGGCCTTTATAAAGGTGTTGTTAAATTTGTAAGTCAGGTTAAGAATGATTCGGTCGAGCTTACAAAAACCCTATCTACCGTTTTTTATTTCGGTTTTTTCTCGTCTATCTTTCTAGCATTTTTATGTTATTACAATGCACAGTTTATAAATGATATTATTTTTTCGTCGAGTTATAGATATACATATATCATTAAAACGCTCGCCATTATTTTGCCTTTTTATGCTTTAAATATGTTTACCTTTTCGATTATGAACGGGTTTTCTAAGCACAAATATTTGTTGCTTATAAATATTCTAGGCCAAGTTCTTGGGCTTTTAGTAACGTTAATTCTTATATATCAAGAAAATATAGATGGAGCATTAATAGCTATAGTCATCACTCCTGCGCTTAATTTACTTATAACCATTGTTGGTATAGCGTTTAGAAGAAGTTTAGTGTCGTTTGTTAGGATTACGCAAGTAAGTTTTTCTGTCATAAAGAAATTAAGTCCTTACATGGTAATGGCATTAGTTAGCGCCATTGCTATCCCAATTGTGATGATTTTAATTAGGAATTATCTTATAGATGAAGTAGGTATTAAAGCTGCAGGACATTGGACAGCAATGACACGGGTTTCAGATTATTATTTGATGTTTATTAATTCGTTGACGGCACTTTATATTTTACCTCGTTTTTCTGAAATTAACTCTAGACGAGATTTTAGAAAAGAAGTATTTAGCTTTTATAAAAGTATTATGCCTGCGTTTTTAGTTTTACTTTTTGTAATTTATCTCAGTAGATCAGTATTAATAAATATATTATTTACTGAAGATTTTAGACCTGTAGAGGGTTTATTCGGTTACCAAATCTTAGGAGATATTGCACGTGTACTTTCTATGGTAATTGCTTATCAATTTTTAGCTAAAAAGATGTTTGCGCACTTCTTAATTTTAGAAATATTCTTATTTATAATGATGTACTTTTCTAGTATTTACCTCATTGATGAGTTTGGACTGCAAGGAGCTGTAATGGGACATTGCTTGAGTTATTTTATGTACTTTGGAATAATATTATTACTCTTTAGTAGTTCTTTGTTTGGTGTTTTAACGGAAGAAGGAACACCCGATTATTAAAAACTAAGACGTGAAAATTCCTAAATTTATCAGTAGTAATACAGTGCTTAAGATTACGTCGCTTAATGCCGTGGTGATTACCATTAGATTAATCGTTTCTGCATTTATACAGCGTTTACTTGCGGTTACTGTTGGCGAAGCTGGCTATGCTAGTATTGGTCAGGTTAGGAATGTTTTAGCAATGCTCACAAGCACATCAACCTTAGGGACTTTTAACGGAGTTGTAAAGTATGTCGCAGAATTTAAAAACAATCAGCCAGAACTTTCTAAAGTATTTTCAACTGTAACCATTTTTGCAATTATTGGATCTCTTGTATCTGCCACCATTTTATTTTTTGGAGCGTCGTACTTATCGGACTATCTTTTTCAATCTCAAGCGTATATTTATATTTTTAAGTTATTAGCTGTTATTGTACCATTTATTGCTGTTAGTCGCGTGGTAAATGCTGTGGTTAGTGGTTTATCGGATTATAAACGCTACGCCAAAATTGAGCTTATTAGTTATCTTTTAGCAACCGTTGCAGTTGTTGTTGGGCTATATACTTCAGAATTAAAAGGAATAATCATTGCCATTGCTTTAGCACCAGTGATTCAGTTAATAGTTTTGGCCTTTGTATTTGGTGAAACTTTAAAAACCTATGTAAAATTTAAGTCTTTAACGTTTAGCCTCATTTATAAAAATAAGTTATTGGCATTTACATTAATGTCTTTTATTTCTACGTTCTTATTGAATTATATTGAGTTGAATATAAGAACCTTGGTCACCGATGAAATAAACATTAACGAAGCAGGTTATTGGACGGCCATTACATTTATTTCTAAAAACTATATGGTGTTTGCTACAGGATTGTTTACGCTGTATGTGTTACCAAAATTCGCTAGTATCCATAATAAGCATGAGTTTAAGGTTGAAGTATTCAATATTTACAAAACTATTCTGCCGATTTTTGGATTAGGAATGTTATTAGTCTATTTTTTAAGAGACTATATTATAATGTTTATATATCCAGATTTTACAGGAATGGAACCCTTGTTTAAATGGCAGCTTTTAGGAGATTTTATAAGATTAGGAGCGCTAGTGTTATCGCATCAGTTTTTAGCCAAACGTTTAGTAAAAAGTTTTGTAATTACTGAAATAGCATCTTTAGCACTGTTTTTTGTACTGTCTAAAGTGTTTATTCAGTATTATGGTACTGAAGGGATTGTAATTGCTCATTTTGTGAGGTACATAATTTACTTTATAATGGTCTTTTTTGTCATAAAAATATATTTCAGTAATCAAAAAAATAATTCCACCGATGGAAAAAATATGTAAAATATTTATTGATAATAAACCTTTTGAATTTAAGGTTGAAGGTGATTTTTTTTGGGGAAAACCAGAATTACTTTATCCACAAGAAGATAATGTTTTGTCTAAAATGTCCTGGGAAAATGATGGTTTTAATATCGTTGAAGCATTTGAAAATCGAGATTTTTTAAAGCTTCAAGAATCTGTAAAAAATATTATAATTGATGCTTTAAAGATTAATAATGTAACTGTAGATAATGAAACATTTGACTTAAAGGATTATCATAAATTTGTAACTACAGATGCATTACATAATCAGGTAATTGCTATAACTCGTAACCTGGAAACTTCAGATTTTGATTTCGATATAGACTTACTAGCAAAACGGTTTGGAGACATTTTGCGTTACAAATTGACCTCTTATGTAGAGGAACTAAAAAAATCACACATTCAAATACGGATAAGTAGACCAAAGTCGTTGGATATAAATCCACCACACAGAGATGGTTATTTGAGTTATTGGGAAGATATTATTAATGTTTGGTTACCTATTGCAGGTTGTAATGAAAAATCGTCTTTACCGGTAGTGGCAAAAAGTCACCTTATACCAGAAAACGAAATTTTAAGAACAGAAAGTAAGGGAGCAAAAATTAACGGTAATATTTATTATGTGCCTTGTATTTTAGAGACAAAGTCTGGAGTCATTAAGATGACAAGACCAAATCCTAAGGAAAGTGAAGCCTTATTATTTTCTCCTTTTTTAATTCATGGTGCTGCCGTAAATGAAAATGAAGATATCACAAGAGTTTCTTTAGAACTTCGTTTTCCGAAACAAAAAAATTAAGACCATTTTTCTAAAAATGATTTTGCACTATCAATATGGTTGTGATGCGTTTTTACAAATTGACGTGCATTTTTAGATATTTCAATTATTTTTCGGGGTTTTCAATCAGCCATTCTAGTTTAGAGGCAATATCTTTTGCGTCAGGTAATGCATTTATAACAATAGTATTGGGTGTTACATTATAATAGTCTTCCCATTCTTTTTCAGCTCCTGTAAATACTACTTTTCCTTTTGCCATAGCTTCTAAAGCATTATAGCCTTGATCATAAGCATAGACTTGATCTAACAAGATATGAGCAGTATCAAAAGCTTTAATGTAATCT
Organism: Winogradskyella psychrotolerans RS-3; assembly: GCF_000427335.1. Lineage (GTDB taxonomy): Bacteria > Bacteroidota > Bacteroidia > Flavobacteriales > Flavobacteriaceae > Winogradskyella > Winogradskyella psychrotolerans. The sequence continues at coordinate 39,100 of NZ_ATMR01000077.1, forward strand.
GTGTAAGGTAAGTTTTCGACTTTAATTATAACGACTTTTGATTTGTATTTAGTTTCAATTATATCTAATGCAGCATCAAAAATGTCATTTCCTTTTTTGTAATAGTTTGTTCTGTTTATACCATGAAAAATAGTTATTTTTTCCTCTATATTAGGTTTCTGATAAGGTATCCTATCTACATTTATAACATGAGGAATCATTCCCAAATGTTTTTTATGGTTTTGTAAAGGAATGTAATAATCGAGGTCAGAACTAATAACACCTTCAATTTTATTGTAAATATGATGGTGTAATTTCACAAATTCAGGTGTTAAATATTTTAGTCCTAACGAGAAATCTGTAGCCTTTGCTCGACCTTCAAAATAAGGAGTATGTATGGAGTATCTGAATTTTTTATCAACTGAGAATTTAACACTCGGGTAGTCTGTACCACAGGATAGGATAAATACTTTCTTATTCCAATCGCTTAATAAATCAAAGAGTTTTTGTTCATCTTTAGCTGAACAAAGAAAAGAGGATTCATTTATAAATTGAATAACATCATAGTTCTCAAGTTGTGTTTTATTCTTTAATAATTGCTTTTTAACGTGAATAAAATGTAAATCAATTTTAAACAAACGGATCATTAAAGATCTCACTTTTTGTAATGGTCCTATTCTAAATTTTTGATTTATTTCTATGTCAACATCAACTTTTTTAAAACCATCGCACATGCCAACAACAACTGCTTCGTGCCCTAAGTTTTGTAGTCCTTCTTTTAAATACCTATGTGATCTGTTGTATTCACCAACCAATAAAACTCTCATGTGTAGATTCTAATTATTGTAATCAAATTTATGGAACATCTTAAGCATAATCTTGCTAGAGAATAGCAATGAAATATAGATGTTTCATTTATATCGTTACATTTGTCTCAAAGATACTCGTTAATGCTAAAAGCCAATAATAAAAAGATTTGTATTGTTGTTTCTTCTTTAGGTAAAGGAGGTGCAGAACGCTCTTCTGGCTTATTATCGCAGATACTTTTTGATGTTGGTTATGATGTGCATGTGGTTAGTGTGTTGAATGATATTGAATTTTCATATAAAGGTAAATTACTTAATTTAGGGGAACTTAAAGATCAAGACGATTCTGTTTTAGGACGGTTGAAACGATTACGAGTTTTGAAAGCGTATTTGAAAAAACATAACTTTGATTATGTGATTGATAATAGAACACGAATTGGTTTTTTGAAGGAATTTGTAATTTCTAAATTCATCTACTCTCCTAAAAAAACAATCTATTGTATTCGAAGCTATAAAACAGCTAATTATATTAACCCTAATCGGTTTTTAGGGCGATTGTTATATGCTAATGCTTATAAAATTGTTGGTGTGTCTAAAGCCATTGCAGAGCACGTAAAAGCCGTTTGCAAATTCAAAAATGTAACGTCCATTTACAATCCAATAGTCTTGGAAAAGTATAACTCAAAACTTGAAAGTAAAGACAACTACATCTTATTTTTTGGTCGCTTAGATGATGAGGTTAAAAATATTTCATTGCTATTAGCCGCTTATTCAAAATCCGAACTACCAAAACATAATGTAAGCTTAAAAATTTTAGGAGAAGGAAAAGATTTAGAAACACTAAAGAATCAAGTTGAAACATTAAATATAGCATCTAACGTAGAGTTCTTGCCATACAATCCATATCCTTCAGCCATTGTAAAATCTGCTTTATTTACAGTGTTAACCAGCAGATATGAAGGTTTTCCGAGATCTATTTTAGAATCTCTTGCGCTCGGTACTCCTGTGGTTTCTGTAGATTGTAAATCTGGACCTAATGAAATTATTCAGAGTACCTTCAATGGTCTTTTAGTTGAAAATCATAATCAGGTGGCTTTAGCAGAAGCCATGACAAGTCTTTTTATAGATAAAGATTTATATTTACATTGTAAGCAGAATTCGAAACCTAGTGTTGCTCATTTCTCGGAAGCTGAAATTGTTCAACAATGGCAATCCATTTTAAATTAATTATATGAATTCAATAAACGACGTAAAAATAATTGATATTCCTAAAGTACATGATGAACGTGGTTTTTTAGCGGTTATAGAAAAGAACACCATTCCATTTGCAATTAATCGTGTTTATTATTTGTACGATGTACCAAGTGATAGTTTTCGAGGAGGCCATGCTCATAAGGAACAAGAATCCGTGATTATAGCATTAAGTGGAAGTTTTGAAGTGCTAGTAGATGATGGTAAAACAAAAAAGAGAATTATGCTTAATAAGCCCAATTTAGGGTTGGTAATACCAACACAGATTTGGAGAGAAATAGATAATTTTTCTTCTGGTGCAGTGTGCTTGGTTTTAGCTTCTACAACGTATGATGAAGCGGAATATATCAGAGATTATGAGGTTTTTAAATCTCAGCTTTTAGGGTAATATATTTTTTCGCCTTTTAAAGATTTAATCTTAATTAAGAGTTTTAAGAGCCATTCTGGGCTATGTAATAAAAAGTTTTGTCTAAAACTTAAATTACTAGAATCTAAATGTGAGGTATAATAATTAAAAAGGGTTTTATCATGCTGTACTTTACTGAGTATCGCCATAGAATACCTGTTTCTATCCAAGAATTTCTTTAGAGACCTATTCTGTTGCTCTTCTTTATAATACTTGTCAAACTTAGGTTTTTTATTCGCATCAAATGTTGTGTTAGATAGACTAGCCGAATTAAAAACATAATAGACAAGAACTTTGTTTATAAACACAACGTCATAATGCATTCCAAAACGAAGCCACAAATCAGTATCCTGTCCAGAAATTATAGACGTATCAAAGAGACCCGTTTTATCTGTAATAGATTTTTTAAAGACGACACTAGAGCTTGTTATTAAAGAATATTTCTGGCTTGCTTCAAAAAAATTGTGAGAGCCATAAAGATCTTGTTGTTGAAAATTATACGCAACAGGAACAACTTTGTTTTCATATTTCTGAGCAATTGCAGCCGAAAAAATATTTATGTCAGGAAATACAGTGATGGCATCGCACATGTATTGCAAATAAGAGGCATCCCAAGTGTCATCTCCATCTAAAAGAGCAATATAATCAGCGGTTGCCGCTTTTATTCCTGTATTTCTAGCATTTGATGCTCCTTGGTTTTTAATGCTTAGAAGTTTTATGCGTTGGTCGTCAAAACTATTTATAATGTCTTCGCTCTTATCTGTAGACCCATCGTTAATAATTATAATCTCAAAATCATTGAAGCTTTGGTTCAGAACACTTTCAATGGTATGTTGAATGTGTTTTTCCTTATTATAAACAGATATGATTACAGAGAAAAAAGGCATTATTTTTTTGAGTTTAAAGTGCAATAATAACTTAATCTGTACAAATCAAAAACTAAGAGCGACGGGTTTTTACCAAGTAAGTTTTTCTTAAAGGTAGCTTCATACTTATAATAAACAGATGCTAGTACTTTTGAAATGACGTTATCCTTAATTTTCGAATAGATGTTTGTAATTCTAGTGTAATTAGATGGTAATAAATCTTGATTGATAAATAGGTTTATCGCTTCAACCGAGTCTAATGATTTTTGTAAGAAGGTTTTGCTATCTTCAAGACCAAGATGATAAACAGGATTATCTATATGTTGTATATTAATGTTAGCTTCTTTTAAATTATAGGAAAACAACGTGTCTTCATGTCTTAAATTAGGTATGTCTTCATTAAAATGAACCGTATTAAAAACGCTTTTATGTATTAAGAAGCTCAGGGTTAAAAAGCTTAAATAGGTGTTTTTGTTTCGAACTTCGGCAGATAAGGCTTCTCGTTTATTTCCATAAATCCAACGTAAGAGTTGAGCATCATCTACACGTTTTTCTTGATATAAAATACCTCCATAAATTACTTCAGATTTTTCTGAAATAGATTTAAGATAGGTACTTATAAAATCATCATTTTTGGGCATAACATCGGCATCTAGAAAAAGACACCAATCGAATTTGGCATCTTTAGCCAACTTATTTCTTATAGCACTTCGACCAATATTTTTTTGTAAAATGGTATAGGCACAATGTGAAAGTGTATTTATAGTATTGTTGTAATCCTGAAATTTAATATCGTTAGAACAGTCGTCGTAACATAATATTTCAAAAGGAATTTCTGATGTAATTAACTGCTTATGTACTTCGGAAACGAGTTCTGAAATATTATAATTATAAACAGGTATTAATACAGAAATCATAAGGTTTTACAAAGGTTAACCAAGAACTTAATAGTGTTACATGTAGGTTTTAACTCTTACGTTGCACCACTTCAAACACTTTGTTTTCGTCGCATTTTAATGTTTTACTAGGATATTTTAGAAGCAAAGCATAATCGTGAGTAGCCATTAAAATAGTGTTACCATTTTTATTAATGTCTTGCAAGACTTCCATGACTTCAACACTGGTTTGTGGATCTAAATTTCCGGTTGGCTCATCAGCTAAAATCAATTCAGGATCATTTAACAATGCACGTGCAATAGCAATACGTTGTTGTTCACCACCTGAAAGTTCATGTGGATATTTAAAGCCTTTGGTCTTCATTGCTACTTTATCTAAAACTGTATCGATACGGTCTTTAATACGGTCTTTTTCTTTCCAACCTGTAGCTTTTAACACGAATTCTAAATTTCCATTTATCGTACGATCTGGAAGTAATTTAAAATCCTGAAACACAATACCCAATTTTCGTCTTAAAAAAGGAATGTCTTTTTCTTTCATGGTTTTTAAGTTGAAGTCCACAATAGAACCTTCACCTTCTGTTAATTGTAAATCACCATAAAGTGTTTTCATGAAACTACTTTTTCCACTTCCTGTTTTACCAATAAGATAGACGAAATCGCCTTTCTTCATTTCAAAATTCACCTTAGACAGTACCATACTGTCTCCTTGATAAATTGTAGCATCTCTAAGTTCTAAAACCGTTTCGGACATATTATAGATATAAATAATTGGTAACTGTAAATGTATTGCTTAAAATTTCAAATCCAAAACATAAGTTTTAAATTCCAATTTAGAATTCTATTTTCAACCAACAACCAACAACCAACAACCAACAACCAACAACCAACAACCAACAACCAACAACTATAAATCAAAATAATCTATATAATTCTGTAAATCTTTGTCTCCACGACCAGATAAACTAATCACCACAACATCATTTGGTTTAAAAGTTTTATGTTTAAAAATAGCCAAAGCATGAGAACTTTCGATAGCCGGAATAATACCTTCTAACTGCGTTAATTCTAAGCCAGAATTCATGGCTTCGTCGTCGGTTGCAGAATAAAATTCACCACGACCTGTTTTATACAAATGTGAATGTAGTGGTCCAACACCAGGATAATCTAATCCTGCAGAAATTGAGTAAGGCTCTGTAATTTGTCCGTCTTTGGTTTGCATCAACAAGGTTTTACAACCATGAATTATCCCTTCTTTTCCTAACACAGAAGTGGCAGCACTTTCACCAGAATGAATGCCTTTTCCAGCAGCCTCTACAGCAATAATACCTACGTCTTCATTGTCTAGAAAATGATGATACGTTCCTGCGGCATTACTTCCTCCACCAATACAAGCCACAACATAATCTGGATTTTCTCGACCTTCTTTTTCCTTTAATTGCCATTTTATTTCTTCGGAAATCACCGATTGAAATTGCGTCACCATGTCTGGATAGGGATGTGGTCCTATAGCGGAACCAATAATGTAATGTGTGTCAACAGGATTGTTAATCCAGTCGCGAATGGCTTCATTAGTTGCATCTTTCAACGTTCGACTACCAGATAACGCAGGTACCACTTTGGCGCCTAACATTTTCATTCGGGCGACGTTTGGTGCTTGACGTGCAATATCAATTTCTCCCATATAAACCACACAGTCAATACCTGTTAAGGCACAAACAGTTGCGGTTGCAACACCGTGTTGGCCAGCTCCGGTTTCGGCAATAATTCTGTTTTTACCTAAACGTTTTGCCATCAGAATTTGACCAATGGTATTGTTGATTTTGTGCGCGCCAGTATGATTTAAATCTTCACGTTTTAAATACACTTTGGTATTGTATTTTTCAGAAAGACGTTTCGCAAAATAGAGTGGAGAAGGACGACCAACATAATCTTTTAAAAGTTGATTGAACTCTTCTTGAAACGAAGGTTCTGCCATGATTTTTAAATAGTTTTGGCGCAATTCTTCTACATTAGGATAAAGCATTTCGGGAATGTATGCTCCACCGAATTCTCCGTAATAACCTTTTTCGTTGATTTTGTATGTATTTTTCATAAGCCTTTGTCATTCCTGCGAAGGCAGAAATCTATTATTTTCATTGTGGATCACGCTTTTTTGCGTGATGTGGCAATCTGTTTCTTTATTTCTTTCCGTTCATTTTGTCTTGAAACACTATTAAATAAAAATTGTCCAGTGGACGATTTTTGTTTAATACAAAACCAAAAATTCAAAACGATTTATTAGGAAATTGCTAAAGCACCATTCGCTTTCAAAGCTACATGCTTGAAGCTTCGCTTCGCAGTTCCGCTTTTTCGCTCTTTATTTCTGAAAATCGTTGTTTCCGACGCTGTCGGAATTTGGGACCCTCTTATATGCTAATTTTTGCTTTCCTTCCAAGTTATTTTAATTTTTGCTAACACCTAACACCTAACACCTAACACCTAACACCTAACAGCTAACAGCTAACAGCTAACAGCTAACAGCTAATTACATTATGTTTAAACGTTTTCAATTCCTCCACATTCTTCAATCCAGGTTCAATTTCAAATTTACTATTAACGTCAATAGCGTAACAATATTTTGAAGCTGGACTTTCTTTAAATTCTTTTATTTTTTCAATTTCATGTAATCCAATACCACCACTTAAAAAATACGGTTTGGTTGACGGATACTGTTCTAATACATTCCAATTGAACGTGTAACCATTTCCGCCTGGTAATTGTCCTTTTGTATCAAATAAGAAATAATCACATACATCTTCATAAGGTTGAAGCACATCAAAGTTGAATTCATCTTTAATGCTAAACACCTTTATAACTTCAACAGCGTTTATCGCAGCGCAATATTCAGGAGATTCGTGTCCATGTAATTGCACGGCTTGTAAGTTGAATTTTTTAATAGTGTCTTTCACTATTTCTAGTTCTTCATCCACAAAAACACCAACTTTTTTTATTGATTTTGGCAATTCAGGAATACTAGAATCAAAATGTCTGGCTGATTTTTTATAAAATATAAAACCGAGATAGTCTGGCAGCAAATTAGCCACAGCTTCTAGGTTCTCCTTATATTTCATGCCGCAGACTTTTAGTTTCATCTTCATTCTCGCGAAAGCGGGAATCTCATCACGCATTCGACTTTTTTAAATTATTATGTATGTTATGTGTTAAGACCTACAAGGTTTTGAAACCTTGCAGGTCACTTAACGTTATTTGTTTAATTTTTGTCATTCCTGCGAAGGCAGGAATCTATTAATTTCTTTTCGATATAATTTTTTCGTACTTCAAATAGCACTCGAAGTGACGTTAAAATTAATTTGTTTCTTTTCTATTTTAGACCTGCTAGGTTTTATAAACCTGCTAGGTCTTTTATAAATTGAGCAGCACTCGCTCCAGGGTTATCTGTTTTCATAAAGTTTTCACCGATTAAAAAGCCTTTGTAACCATAAGGCTGTAATTCTTTGATGGCGTTCACAGAACTAATACCTGATTCTGATACTTTTACAAAATCATTTGGTATTAATGCACTTAATTGTTTTGAGATGTCTAAACTGACTTCAAATGTTTTTAAATTTCTATTGTTTATACCTAGCATATCTAAAGATGGCATAATTGACTTGTGTAATTCGTCTTCGTTATGGACTTCTAATAACACATCAAGATTGAGGCTTTTAGCTAATTCAGAAAACTGCTTAATTTCGGCTTTAGTTAATATGGCTGCTATTAGTAAAATAGCATCTGCACCAATGGCTTTGGCTTCAATAATCTGATATTCATCAATTATAAATTCTTTTCGAAGCAAAGGTAATTCGCAATTTTCTCTAGCAATCATTAAATCGTCCATGGAACCGCCAAAATAAATCTCGTCCGTTAAAATAGACATGCCACACACTCCTGCGTTTTCGTAACCAATGGCAACATCTTCAACCAAAGCAGTATCATTTATAATGGATTTAGAAGGCGATTTGCGTTTAAATTCTGCAATAACACCAGTCTGACTTGCTCTTAATTTTTCAGACAATGACCTTGTTTTCATTCCGAAATAAGGTAGCTGTTCATAAGCTTTAATAGGGATTAGTTCTTTTTTAAGATTAACCTCTTTGCGTTTGTCTATTACTATTTTGTCTAAGATGTTCATTTGCTTAATTCAATTAGTTTATATAAACTTTGTTTTGCTTTTCCACTAACAAGAGATTCTTTCGCCAATTCAAATCCTTCCTTATGTGAAATTTGTTTGGCAGTAGCAATGGCCAATCCGGCATTAGCACATACCACATTATGTTGCGCTTCTGTACCTTGATAATTGATAACGCTTTTAAAAATTTCTGCAGCCATTTTCACACTGTTTCCTCCAAAAATTTCGGATTGTTGAATTTGTTTGACACCTAAGTCAAGCGGTTCAAATAAGGTTTCTGCTGTATTAGAAATCACTTTCGTTTTTCCTGTTAACGAGATTTCATCATAACCATCCAAAGCATGAACTATGGCATAGTTTTTATCCGATTCTTGATATAAATAACTGTATAATCGCAATAATTCAAGATTAAAAACACCAACCATTTGATTTTTTGGAAATGCAGGATTTACCATCGGTCCTAACATATTGAAAAAGGTTTTTACACCCAATTCTTTTCGTATTGGAGCCACATTTTTCATTGCAGGATGAAACAAAGGTGCATGTAAAACACAAATACCAGCCTCATCGATACTACGTTTTAAAAAGTCAGTATCACTTGTAAATTTTATGCCTAAATATTCCATAACATTTGAAGATCCACAAGCAGAGGATACACCATAATTACCATGTTTAGTAACATGGACTCCTGCACCTGCTGTCACAAATGATGATAAAGTTGAAATGTTGAAAGTGTCTTTGCCGTCACCTCCGGTTCCACACAAATCGATAGTCTCGTAGTTATCTAAATTTACTGGAATGCATAACTCTAATAATGCATCTCTAAAACCTCGAAGTTCTTCCGTGGTAATACTTCTCATCATATAAACGGTTAAGAATGACGCAATTTGACTTTGGTTATATTTTCCTTCGGATATGTTGACCAAGACATTTTTTGCTTCTTCACTAGAGATGCTTTCTTGGTTGATGAGTCTATTTAATAATTGTTTCATATCAATGTTCCGTAAAACGGAATATCTTTTTAAATGTAATTTCTATTCTTTCTTTTATCTCTGTTCATTTTGCCTTGATGCAAACTGCGAAGCAAATCATGAGTTCCGATTTTTCACTCCTTATTTCTGAATTTTGATGTTTCGGACGTTGTCGAAATTTGGGACATTAATTTTTACTAAATATTATATTCTTCCCAAATTGTATTTTAATTTTTTCTCACTTCTCACTTCTCACTTCTCACTTCTCACTTCTCACTTCTCACTTCTCACTTCTCACTTCTCACTTCTCACTTCTCACTGTTTACCCAATTTTCTAAAATCTGTTTTCCATTAGGTGTCAGCACCGACTCAGGATGATATTGAACACCTTTTACATCGTAAACTTTATGTCTTAATGACATTATTTGACCGTTGTCGTCAAAAGACGTAGCTTCTAAACAATCTGGTAAATTGGCATTAACGACCCATGAATGATATCTGCCCACTTCAAAAGTTTTGCCTAGTCCTTTAAAAAGGGATTCATCATCAACTGAAAGTGTAATGCTAGTTGCTACACCATGATAAACATTATCTAAATTTTCTAATGAACCACCAAAAACTTCACCAATAGCTTGTTGCCCTAAACAAACACCTAAGATACTTTTGGTTGGAGCATAAGTTTCTATAATCTGTTTTAATAAACCGGCTTCATCTGGGACACCAGGTCCTGGCGATAACACAATTTTCTCAAAAGCATCGACTTCTTCTAGCGTTAGTTTATCGTTTCGTTTTACGGTGACTTCACAATCTAAATCTTCTAAATAATGAACTAAATTGTATGTGAAACTGTCGTAATTATCTATGACTAATATTTTTTTCATCGCAATGTTCCGTGAAACGGAATATCTTTTTAATTATACTTCAATTTTTTAAATAGATTCTTGCTTATGCAGGAATGACAGCTAATTTAAATTTCCTCAGCCTGTTCAATCGCTTTTGTTAAAGCACCAAGCTTATTATAAACTTCTTGCAATTCACTTTCGGCTTCAGATTTGGCAACTATTCCTGCTCCTGCTTGCCAAAATAATTTATGATTCTGACTTAAAAATGTTCTAATCATAATGGCATGATTAAAGTTGCCGTTAAAATCCATAAAGCCGATAGCTCCACCATAATAACCTCTGCTTGTTTTTTCATACTTTTCAATCAACTGCATGGCTTTGTGTTTTGGTGCTCCACTTAGGGTTCCGGCAGGAAATGTGTCTGCAACCACTTGCATGGTATCGGTATTTTTGTGAATTGTACCTGTAACTTTACTCACTAAATGTATGACGTGAGAGAAGAATTGTACTTCTCTATAATTTTCGACAGTAACATTACTTCCGTTTCTACTTAGGTCGTTTCTTGCCAAGTCAACTAACATCACATGCTCACTGTTTTCTTTGTCGTCTTTTATTAATTCTTCAGCTAATTGCGCATCTTTAAGGTCATTTCCACTTCGCTTAAAAGTACCAGCAATAGGGTGAATTTCGGCTTTACCATCACTAACCACTAATTGTGCCTCTGGAGAGCTTCCGAATATTTTAAAATTCCCATAATCAAAATAGAATAGGTAAGGGGATGGGTTAATACTTCTTAAGGCTCTGTATACATTAAACTCGTCTCCGCTAAATTGTTGCGAAAATTGTTTAGACAGTACCAATTGAAAGACATCTCCACGGCCACAATGCTTTTTTGCCAGTTCTACATTTGCTTTATATTCCTCATCTGTAAGATTAGATTCAATGTCTCCTTTGGGTTTAAAATCGTAAGAGGCATATTGTCTCGTTTGGATCAATTGTAAAATGTCGTCAATGTTATTTTCGCTATGAAAACAATGCGCAAAAATATAAGCTTCATTTTTTTGATGATCTATAGCGATGATATTTTGATAAACAGCGTAGTATATTTCAGGAATAGAAACAGAGTTGTCTTTTTTTGAAATTTCGATATCTTCAAAATACTTTACCGCATCATAAGCCGTGTATCCAAAAATTCCATTATTGATAAACTTAAAGTCTTTGTTTGAATCCACTTTAAAACGTTGTGTAAACTTATGAATCTCTTCAATGACACCAACGGTTTGAATTAAGTTGCTCTTAGAGCTTCCATCAGGATAGGTTTGAGAAATTGTATCACCTTCCACTTTTATAGAAGCGATAGGATTGCAGCAGATATATGAAAAATTGTTGTCGTTTGCATGATAATCACTACTCTCTAACAGAATACTATTTGGGAATTTATCTCTAATTTTAAGATAAATACTAACTGGCGTAATAGTGTCTGCTAATATTTTTTTATAATGTGTGTTTAAACTAAATGTTTTCATTTTATGTCAAATTCAATTTGATATCTCTTTAAACAGAAATACGTTTCAATATAATAGCTTCTGAAGCTGTGTTAAATTAAAAAAGGCTTGTCGTGAATGACAAGCCTTTTTTTTATATAAGTATTACATACCAAGGATTAGTTCACGAACGTAAGTTTGAGAAATTCCACCACCAAGTATGATTTGTATTTATTTTCATCTGAACATCAAAGATAGAAATCAAAATTCGGATTTCAAACACTTTAGGAAAAAAAGATTCCTGTTGTCGTAAATTTCACGAAAACAGGAATATAAATGTGACTAAATTTATTTGGGATTAAAACGTAAGCGTTACATTTAAATCAAATTCGTCATAAATAGCTTTATCTTTTAAAGTCTCTAATAATGAAGGTGATTTATAGGTAATGTTATGTTTCGTTCTATCAATCTTTAAATTTGCAGTCGCTGTATTATCTTTAATTAGCATAGGAAAAGAAATAGCTTCTGTTTTTCCTTTAATAGTAATGTTAGCTTTTACGTTGTAATTTCCATCTTTACCTGTAACAGATGTAATGTCTAAAGTCGCTGTAGGAAATTCTTCTACACCAAAGAAATCATCAGATTTTAAATGGCCATCTAATTTTCCCTTGTATTCTCCATCAAGATCTGTGCTACCAAGAGTCGTCATATCGATAGTGAAATTTCCTCCTGTTAAGGTTTTTCCATTAAAAGTTAATGAACCACTTTTTAAATCAATAGTTCCGGTATGTTCGCCTCCTACTTTATAGCCTTTCCAAATTACTGAGCTCTCTTCAACTTTAACGGTTTTGTCTTTTAACGTCGTGTAAGACATAAATGATAATGCTAAAATGAATAGCATGGCAACTTTTGAATTTCTGTTTTTCATAATTATTTGTTTTAAGTTTTATTAAAAGGGTATTCAATTGTATCAACTCTTCTTGAGTCAAGTTTTTTGTGATGTTTTTTTCTGTGCAATCTATAATTGGGTCCACTGTTTTTAAAGTTTTTAACCCTAAATCTGTAATGACGATTTCAACCTTTCTTCTGTTGGTTTTACAAATGGTACGGTTTACAAATTTTTTCTTTATCAGCTTATCAACCAATCTTGTCGTATTACTCATTTTACTTACCATACGTTCTTGTATGTCTTGTAGGTTTATAGTATTTCCATTTTGACCTCTTAAAATCCTAAGGACATTAAATTGTTCTAAGGATAAATCGAAAGGTTTTAACTCTAATAACAAATCATCTTTCATCCATGTTGTGGTGTGAAAAATATTTATTACTGTCGCTCTTGGTATCGGCAAATCAGCTTTTGTTTTTAGTATGTCGTTTAATTCTTTCATATACAACAATTGTATATACAAATGTATGTGTTTTATTGACATATGAAATTAATATTTTGTTAAATTTAAAACATGTAGGTTTTAATTATTTTGAAGTTTATGACTTTTAAGAAAAGATGTACTAAAAAAATGATACAAGAGTTATATATTGAAGATGCTGTTGGTCTCATATTAAAAAAATCAGAGCATAAAAATGAATAAAAAAGAGTAATTAACTGTATTATTACAGTAGATTCTTACGATAAAGGTAGAATATGTTAAAAAATGAATCTGAAATGTAACACTTCTGATATTTTTACGTCTATATCATAATGGAATGTTAATTTTGCTAAAAATTAAGAATAAAGAATGGCTGATTTATCACAAGAAGAATGGACAAAACAACTCGAAGCAGACGATAATGCCGTTGTTTTAGATGTTAGAACACAAGATGAAATTGATTTAGGGATGATTCCTAATGCAATTCATATAGATATATTTAAAGGACAAGGATTTATACACGAAGTAGAACAGTTAGATAAAACAAAAACTATTACGTGTACTGTAAGTCTGGTAATAGAAGCGGACAAGCTTGTGCAATTATGAATCAATTAGATATTGAAAATGCTTATAACCTCATAGGTGGTTTTAGCGAATGGCAAGGTGAAGTTGCCCACAATCAATGATTTTAAAACAAACAATAATGAATAGAGTATTTGTAATATGTTGTTTATTGTTAACGCTAGGCGTTAGCACAAGTTGTTTAGATAGTACTTTGGCTGATTCTGAAATAAAGTTAATAACAGCGGAAGAAATGCAATCTATTTTAGAATTAGAAGATGTGCAATTAATTGATGTAAGAACACCCAAAGAATATGAAGGTGGTTTCATTGCTAATGCTCAAAATATAGATTTTATGTCACCTACTTTTGATGATGACATTACAAAATTAGATAAGGATAAACCTGTGATATTGTATTGTAAGTCTGGAGGTCGAAGTGCTAAATGCGCTAAAAAGATGATAGATGCAGGATTTAAAAAAATATATGATCTCAAAGGTGGAATTTCTCAATGGAAATTTGCAGAAGAGACACAAATCCAATAAAAATCTAAACACAATCAAACCGAACTTTAAGTTCGGTTTTTTTATGCCTATAATTCTCTTCTCGAATTCTTAAGATTTTTATAAATTAGACGATTGTAAACCTAGAATAGAAACCCTTCTGTTACATTTGCAAATTAACATGTCGTTTATGAAATTTAATAAAGTACTTCTGCTTTGCCTTTTGGCATTTACGTTTTCATTCAATTTATTTTCACAGGTTTTTGATCCCGTAAAATGGGAAACCAAGGTTGAAAAAATTTCAGATACAGAATACAATCTTATTTCAATAGCAACAATAGATTCTGGCTGGCATTTGTATTCGCAAAATGTACCGGATAATGGCCCTATTCCTACAACCTTTTCTTATACCGAGACCAAAGATTTTGAATTAATAGGGAAAACATCTGAGGAAGAAGGCGAAACTATAGATGATCCTGTTTTTCAAATGCGGATTAAATTTTTTGGTAATAAAGCAGCGTTTTCACAACGTATTAAAGTTCTCAATAAAGAATTGTCACTTATTGAAGGTGAAGTAGAATTTATGGTCTGTGATGACGAAAAATGTTTACCGCCAACTTATATCGATCTTAAGTTTAACTTGAAGGATACTGAAGATGTTAAAGAGGTTTCTACAGGAATGGCATTAAATTTAACCGGTAATACACCAAAAATTCTAGAGCCTGTAAAATGGAGCACTTCTGTTGAGAAAATAAATGATACCGAATTGATTTTAGTGTCTACCGCAACGATAGATAAGGGTTGGAAGTTATATGCTCAAAATATTGAAGAAGGCGGCCCAATTCCAACGAGTTTTGATTACACATTAAAAGACGGTGTTGAGTTAGTCGGTTCAACTAATGAAGAAAAGGGTGAAGAAAGTATAGACAAGGTCTTCGATATGAAGATTAAATACTTTAAAGATAAGGCTGAATTCAGACAAAAAATTAAAGTTTCAGACGCAACAATTTCTTCACTCGTTTCTGAGGTTGGCTTTATGTCTTGCGATGACACACAATGTACAGCTCCAACTTATGTCGATTTAGAATATGATTTAACTAAGACTGTTGTGGCTTCCTCAGATATTTCTGAAAACTCTGAAGCAGATGACGACGAGTCGAGCAAAGGTTTATGGTCTATTTTTATTATTGCTTTCTTTTCTGGATTTGTAGCGTTATTAACACCATGTGTGTTTCCAATGATACCAATGACGGTAAGTTTCTTTATAAAACAAAGTCAATCTAAAGCCAAAGGCATTCGTAATGCTATCATTTATGGATTATCAATTATTGTAATTTATGTCTTATTAGGTACAATCATAACAGCTATTTTTGGAGCAGATGCCTTAAATGCATTAGCCACAAACGTTTGGTTTAACCTAATTTTCTTTATACTATTAGTGGTTTTTGCCATTTCATTTTTAGGCGCTTTTGAAATTGTATTACCTAATTCTTGGGCAAATAAAGCCGATAAGCAAGCTGATAGAGGTGGACTAGTTGGCATCTTTTTTATGGCTTTGGCTTTAGCAATTGTCTCGTTTTCTTGTACAGGGCCAATAGTAGGAACTATTTTGGTTGAAGCGGCTTCTAAAGGAGGTATCGCACCGGTAATAGGAATGTTAGGCTTTTCATCTGCAATCGCATTACCATTTGCATTATTTGCTGCTTTTCCGGGTTGGTTAAATTCTCTACCAAAATCAGGAGGCTGGTTAAATACCGTAAAGGTCGTTTTAGGGTTCTTAGAGTTAGCTTTAGCGTTTAAATTCTTATCACAAGCCGATTTAGTATTGCAATTACATTTCTTAGAACGTGAAGTATTTATCGCTATATGGATTGCTATTTTTGGAACATTATCCTTATATCTTTTTGGGAAAATCCAATTGCCACACGATTCGCCACTGAAACATATTTCCGTAGGACGATTATTATTTGGCTTACTAACGCTGACGTTTACGATTTACATGATTCCGGGACTTTGGGGAGCACCTTTAAAAATTATAAGTGCGTTTCCTCCTCCATTAGATTATTCTGAATCTCCGTATGGAGTCGGTAATTCAAGAGGTGGTGGTGCAAGTATAACAGATATTCCTGAAGGAGCACATTTATTAGCACCACATGATATTTTAGCATTTAATGATTACGAAACCGGTTTGGCTTATGCTAAAAAAGTAGGGAAACCTGTGATGCTCGATTTTACAGGTTGGGCTTGCGTTAACTGTCGTAAAATGGAACAGAATGTTTGGGTAGATCCACAAGTATTATCTAAACTTAAAAATGATATTGTGCTTATTTCTTTATATGTTGATGAGCAAATCGATTTTCCTGAAGGTGAAGCGCCAGATTCAAAATTAAGACCAGGAAAAAAACTAAGAAACAAAGGTCAGAAGTGGAGCGAAATGCAAACCATTAAATATAAAACCAATACACAACCGTATTATGTATTGATGGATCATAATGAAGAAAATCTTATTGAGCCTGTTGCTTATACTCCAGATATTGAGGAATACGAGGCATGGTTAAAAGAAGGGATTGGGAATTTTAAAGATTAAAAAATCAAACTAAAAACAGAACCTTCGCCTTCTACACTTTTAACAATGATTCGGCCTTTATGAAGCAACATAATTTGCTTACAAAGGCTTAGTCCTATACCACTTCCTGTCGTTTTACTGGTGAAGAATGGAACAAATATATTTTCTAGAATATCTTTAGGAATTCCCGAGCCATTATCTAAAACCTTAATCACAATATCTCTATTTGGGTTTTGAGAAGCAAGGACTTTAATTTGTGGATGTACTCCATCTT
This sequence comes from Winogradskyella psychrotolerans RS-3, assembly GCF_000427335.1. Classification (GTDB taxonomy): domain Bacteria; phylum Bacteroidota; class Bacteroidia; order Flavobacteriales; family Flavobacteriaceae; genus Winogradskyella; species Winogradskyella psychrotolerans. The sequence goes on from NZ_ATMR01000077.1 coordinate 56,042, forward strand.
TACAAGCATCAACAGCATTTAAAATAAGGTTGATTAAGACTTGTTCTATAAGATGGGTGTCAATATCCAACTCTAGTTTAGGAGACGTAACATTAAATTCTATACTTATATTTTTCGCCTTTATCGAAGGTTCCATTAACAACTGAAGATTATTAAATAAGTCTTCAATTTTAACCCGTTGTAGGTTGAGGTGTGTGACTTTACTCAAACTTCTATAGGTCTTCGCAAATTTTAAAAGACCTTCACTACGGTTTTTAATAGTTTTAACTCCAGCGTTTAAATCCTCTAACTCAAGGCGTGTTTCTTCAGGTTGTTCTATGGCTAATTGTAAGTTTTTTTGAAGTGTATCTGCCAAGGATGAAATCGGAGCAATAGAATTCATGATTTCGTGTGTCATCACGCTTAAAAGTTTCTTCCAAGATTCCGATTCATTTTTATTTAAAGTATCATCGATATTCTGAATCACAATTAATTTGAAAGCATCCTCTTTAACTTGAAATACGGTATCAGAAATCAAGATTTTAATACTTTCATTTTGAAGCGCTATAGAAATAGAATTCGGTTCTCTATGGTAGGTTTCAAAAATAGTATTGAATAATTCTGGTTTTCTATTTTCTACAAACCGAATATTTTTAAACGAAGGCATATCTAGCGTTTCCCCAAAAGAATCATTACTCCAAAGCACGTCGCCAGATTCTAAATTATACGCAATAATCCCAATGTCTACCATTTCTAAAATCTTTTGAAGGTAAACATATTGCGCTTCGTTTTGAGAGTTGATTTCTTTAATGGTTCTATTAATTTCATTAAAACCTGTGTATAAAAAACGGATATCTTTTGGACCTCTGTCTTCTGGAAACCATCTCGAAAAATCACGATACTTTACAGCTTCAAAAAAATCATCCATCACCACAAATCGTCGTTTTACAAACGTGTAGGTATTAATACATAGGTAAAGTAGCGCCATGCTAATTACTACGATGTAAGCCGTTTGTTCCTTATATATCGTATAGGCTAATGCAAGTATGGTACTCACTAAAAGTAAAATTCTAAAAAAGAGCCAAAAGATGTAACTTCTATAGTTCATACTTTTCTAGTCTTCGGTATAAAGCAGCTCTTGTAATCCCCAGTTCTTTAGCCGATTTTGACACGTTGCCCTTATTTTTTTCAAGGACATTTAAAATCGCATTTTTTTCTAAATCGTCTAAGTTTAAACTCTTCGTGGTAATACGCGTTGCCGTGGACGGACGCTCTATTGATGAAAACACTAAGTCTTCAGGTTTTAAAACGGACCCATCGGTCATTATCACAGCACGTTCTAAAACGTATTGCAATTCTCTAACATTACCCGGAAAATCGTGGTTTTTTAATTTTGAAATAAAACCCGAATCAAATGAAAACGGACTTTTATTATATTTTTCGGCATATAAGGTGACAAAATGATGTGCTAATTCGGTAATATCCGTGCCACGATCTCTAAGTGGTGGCGCAATAATATCCACCGTATTTATTCTGTAAATTAAATCTTTTCGAAATTTCTTTTCGTCAGCTAAAATTTGTGGGTCAATATTCGTCGCACAAACTAACCGAATGTCAATAGAAATTGAAGTATTAGAACCTAATGGCGTGACTTGTCTATTCTGCAAAACGGTGAGTAATCTTGCTTGTTGAGCTAAACTAATATTACCAATTTCATCTAAAAATAGTGTACCACCATGGGCAGCTTCAAAACGGCCTTTTCTGTCTTCTCTAGCGTCTGTAAACGCACCTTTTTTATACCCAAATAATTCACTTTCAAATAGTGATTCAGTTAAAGCACCAACATCGACCTTTACAAACGGTTGGTGTTTTCTATTGGAGTTGTCATGAAGCGCTCGAGCAATTAAATCTTTACCTGTGCCGTTCTCACCAAGGATTAAAACGTTGGCATCTGTGGGTGCTACTTTTTTAAGTTTGGTAAAGATATCCGTCATAACATCACTATCACCAATGATTTCAACAGTATTGCTGTTAAGGTGTTTCTTTTGGGTGTTTTGGGATTTCTTTTGACTTAGAATCGTTGTAATTGTTTCTATAATTTTTTCATTCTTCCAAGGTTTCATCAAAAAGTCAGAAGCTCCTTCTTTTAATCCTCTTATCGCTAAATCAATATCAGCATAGGCAGTCATTAAAATAACTGAGGTTTCAGGTTTTTGTTTCCGGATTTTATTCAACCAAAAAATACCTTCGTTACCCGTATTGACTAAACCATTAAAGTTCATATCTAAAATGATAATGTCGTAGGAGGTACGCTCAATTTGAGACGTAATATTACTTGGGTTTTTTTCGGTAACCACTTCCTTAACCAGTGGTTTTAAAAGCAGGCGTAATGCTGTTAATACATCAACATCATCGTCTATAACTAATATTGTAGCGTTTTTTAATACCATCACTCGATAATCGAGGTTTATTTATTAGGAAGTCCCTTCAAAGCCCAACGTCATTCTTCGTTAAATTACGTATAGAGCTCATTCTAAGGTTGTGTTTACAATATTACGATTTTATCTTGGGCTTATAAAAATTACAAAACCTAAATTTTTACAGCCTTCAAAAGTGTGCGTTTTCGAACATAAAGTGTATCAAAAACGGACACTTTTAGTTTTGGATTTAAATATAAGCAGCTATAAATAAGGTTGTTATGGTTTTGGCATCATCTTCACTATATAAATGGTATAAATAAAAGATATATAATGGACGTTCCAATTCAGAAGAAGAAATTTTCAAATCAAAAACTAGGATTAGCTTTAGGGGTTTTAGCCATAGTGGCTTTAATCGTGTATGTTATTTTTCAAACCTCAGGTGGTTCAAAATTGAATGTTGAAAAAGAACGCATTTCTATCAATACCGTTTCGAAAGGTGTCTTCCAAGAAAATATTCCGGTTAATGGGATCGTGCTTCCTGTGACGACAATTTATTTAGATGCTTTAGAAGGTGGACGTGTAGAAGAAAAGTTTGTTGAAGACGGAGCGATGCTTAAAAAAGGTGAGCCTATTTTAAGATTATCGAATACAGATTTGGAATTGAGTTTAATAAATCAAGAAACATCAGTATATAATTTGTTAACGCAAATGCAGATTTCTCAAAATGCAGCGCGTCAAAATACCATTAACAGACAAAATCAATTTACAGATGTTGAAAACAATCTGATTGAAGCCGAACGTGTTTATAATTTGAATAAACGCTTATATGAAAAAGGCGCGATAGGAAGAATGGATTATGAGTCGTCTCAAAACAATTTCGACTACCAAAAAGAACGGATGAAGCTCGCCAAACAAGTCTTATCTGAAGATACTCTTTCGTCTAAATTGGAAGTGAGTCAAGCAAAAAACTCATACGCCAGAACGCAAAGTGCTTTAGAATTAATGCGAAAAAAAGTAGGGGATTTAGTGGTTAGAGCACCAATTGATGGGCAGTTAACCTCTTTAGATGCTGAAATCGGACAGTCCATTAATAAAGGCACGAGATTAGGACAAGTTGATGTGATTACTGGTTATAAAGTAAGAGTGGATATTGATGAGCACTATATTTCAAGAATCTATAATGGTCAAACTGGAACCTTTGTGTTGAATAATAAAACCTACACTTTAGAAATTAAAAAAGTATTTACCCAAGTAACAAATGGTCGTTTTCAAGTGGATATGAAATTTCAGGGTGATGTGCCTGAAGGTATTAGAAGAGGTCAAAACTTACAGATCCGTGTGGCCTTAAGTGCCGAAAAAGAAGCCTTATTAGTTTCAAAAGGTGGGTTCTTTCAAAAAACAGGAGGGAATTGGGTGTTTAAAGTGAGCGAAGATGGTAACACGGCTTATAAAGTAAATATTAGATTAGGAAGTCAGAATACAGAATACTACGAAGTGCTTGAGGGATTAAATCCAGGAGATAAAGTAGTGACATCGAGTTATGATTCTTTTGGTGATACGGAAGAGTTGATTTTGAAATAGAAGCAAGAGACAAGAGACAAGAAGCAAGAGACAAGAGACAAGAATCAAGAGGCAAGAGGCAAGAGGCAAGAGGCAAGAGGCAAGAGAAAAGATAAAAGAGTATAGATAAAAGAAATATTTTTAACCAACAACCAACAACCAACAACCAACAACCAACAACCAACAACCAACAACCAACAACTAAGGGCTAACAGCCAAAAGCCAACAGCTAAAAAATATAAATACAATGATACAAATTACGGACTTAGAGAAATTTTATAAAACCGAAGAAGTGCAAACCATAGCCTTAAACAAATTATCATTTAATGTTAAAGAAGGTGAATTTGTAGCGATCATGGGACCTTCGGGATGTGGGAAATCGACTTTATTGAATATTTTGGGATTATTAGACGATCCTGATGGAGGTAGTTTTATGTTTAACGGCACAGAAGTCGCTGGTTATAATGAGCGCAAGCGTTCAGAATTACGTAAACACAATATCGGTTTTGTATTCCAGAGCTTTAACTTAATCGATGAACTTACAGTTTTTGAAAATGTAGAATTACCATTAATCTACACAGGTGTTAAACCGGCAGAACGTAAAAAGCAAGTAGAAGCGGTTTTAGAGAAAATGCAAATTATGCATCGACGTAATCACTTTCCTCAACAATTATCTGGTGGTCAGCAGCAGCGTGTAGCTGTGGCAAGAGCTGTTGTAAATAAACCGAAATTAATTTTGGCTGATGAGCCAACAGGAAATTTAGATAGTACTAATGGTAATGAAGTTATGGATTTATTAATAGATCTTAATGAAGCAGGAACAACCATCATCATGGTAACACACAGTGAGCACGATGCAAAATACAGTCACAGAATTATAAGAATGTTAGACGGACAAAAAGTAACAGAAAATATATTGGCGTAGTCTATCCTGCAAGGTTTTTAAAACCTTGTAAGTATATAATCATCAATCAATCCATCAATCAGGCCGAAAACACTTCCGTAAATCATAAAACAACCAATCAATTACTACTGAAGTGTCGAAGCCAAATCAATCAAAAAACGAACAGTAATTCTTAGAAACTATGTTTAAAAATTATTTCAAAATAGCACTCAGAAACCTCTGGAAAAACAGAACATTCACGGCACTCAATGTCGTAGGTCTTACAGTGGCATTCGGAGTAGCACTATTATTAGGCATGTATGCCGTTTTTCAATTGTCTTTTGATCGCTTTCATGAGCATGGAGATGAAATCTATCAAGTGTATACAGAAGATAGTGGGTTAAATGGCATTGAAGCTAACATCTCAAAATCCGAACCTTTTGCTGCCGCTTTGAAAGATGAGGTTACAGGAGTAGAGAAAATTACACGTTATGTTAGTACTGGTGTCTTATTAAGTCAAGAAGACAAGCAATTCGGTTTGAGTACGGCTTATGTAGATCCTGATTTTTTCGAGATGTTTAGCTTTCCAATCATAAAAGGAGATACGAAAAATCCAATAACGTCAGAGTCTTCTGTGGTAATGACAGAGCTAGCTGCGAAACGTATATTTGGAGATGAAGAGCCCATCGGGCAAACGGTTAGTATTCTAAGAGATGAGCAGCAAGTACCGTTTACGGTTACAGCAATCGTAAAAGATTTTCCGAATACAAGTTCTATGGGATTTGATATCGTTTTAAATTTTAAAAGTCAGAATGAACATGGGTATGCCAGAACAATAGGGCGTTGGGACATGGAGAATCATGAGGTATATATGCAACTTGCAGAAAGTGTACAACCTGATCAATTTGAAAAAAACACCACTGATTTTACCCAATTACATTATAAAAACGAGATTGATAATGCTAAGCGTGATGGGTTTCAGCCTAATACAGAAGGTCTTTATAGACAACTAAAACTATTGCCTTTGGCAGATGTTCGCTTTGCTGATTTTAATCAAGGCGCAGTAACTGTAAGTCGTACAATGCCCTATTTGGTCTTGGGGATTTCAATTTTAATTCTGTTTATCGCTTGTGTGAATTTTATCAATATGAGTATTGCTAAAAGTGCGCAACGTTTGCGTGAGATTGGCATGCGAAAAACGCTAGGAGCAAACAAAAAACAGCTGTTCTTTCAATTTTGGGGTGAAAGCATTTTAGTGTTTTTAATTTCCATCGGACTAGGGATTTTATTAGCCGTGGTTTTACTACCATACTTTCAAACCTTATTTAAAACCCAAGCATCATTGGCAACGCTAATAAAGCCATCATTGTTATTGGTGCTTATTTTAAGTGTTTTGCTGATCACATTAATTGCTGGAGGTTATCCTGCGTTATTAATGAGTCGTCTTGGAACCTTACAAAGCTTAAAAGGGAAGCTCGATGTCAATGGTAAAAACCATTTGCGAAATAGTTTAATGGTCTTACAATTTGGGATTGCTATTTTACTGATTAGTGGTACGCTTGTACTTTGGGATCAGGTGGAATTTATGAGGACCAAAGACTTAGGTTTCAATAAAGATCAAGTGATTGCTTTTCCACTGAATGGCCAACTTAACGATCAACAAGCTATAGAATTACTTCGAAATACGCTTCAAGATAAACCTAATATTGTAAGTGTTACAGCATCTAATAATATTTTAGGTTTAGGAAAAGATGGCTCGCGTTCAACTAGTATTTTGGGTTTTGAACACAAAGGTAGAGGAGTAGATACACACATGGTGGTTGTAGATGCCGATTATATTGAAACCTTAGACTTGAATATTATTGAAGGTCGTTCATTTCGAAAAAACTTAGCGAGTGATAGTCTTTCGGTTATTATTAATGAAGCCATGGCAAAGCAACTCAATGAAGATGATATTTTAGCTTCTCAGATAGATTTAGATGATGCAGTATATTCTGTTGTAGGGGTTATTAAAGATTTCAATTTTCAAGAACTCGACCAGAATATTGCACCAATGACTTTATTTGCACTTCCTAACTGGAATTTACGCAACGTATACGTTAAGGTGTCATCACAAAATTTAGAACAAGCTTATACAGATGTAAAAGCAGCTTGGAAAACTATTGAGCCCAATGCCGAATTTCAAGGGTCTTTTTTAAATGAAAATATTGATAGAACCTTACGAAATGAGCGTACTATGATTACCATGATTGGTAGTGGGTCAATACTCGCTATAATCTTAAGTTGTATCGGTTTGTTTGCGATGTCATTACTCATTGTAGCACAGCGTAAAAAGGAAATAGGAGTTCGTAAAATAGTCGGTGCGAGTGTCTCGGCCATTACAATATTACTGACTAAAGACTTTTTAAAATTAGTAGTTATCGCTTTTTTAATCGCGTCGCCAATAGCATGGTGGGCAATGCGTAATTGGTTACAGAATTATGCGTATCATATAGATCTTAATATTTGGATGTTTCTATTGGCAGGCGGAATTGCAGTAGTCATAGCCATGCTCACCATAGCCGTAAAAACGATTAAAGCAGCAACCTCTAATCCTGTAGATGCATTACGAACGGAATAACCATCATCAACCTGCAAGGTATTTGAAACCTTGTAAGTTTTGCTATAAAACAATACATCATGATTAAAAATTATTTCAAAATAGCATGGAGGAACCTCATGAAGCATAAGGTGTTTTCTCTAATAAATATTATTGGATTAACCATTGGTTTAAGTGCGTCGTTTGTCATTGGATTAATGATTTATTACGATGCTACCTTCGATACATTTCATAAAGATGAGGAACGTATTTATAGAGTCGTTACAGATTTAAGTAGTCCAGAAGCTAGTTTTTCTATTCCTGGAGTCACGCTAGCATTGGAAGATGCCATTACTGAGGATTCAAATTTTGAAACCGTTAGTGGCTTTTATATTGAACGACCTTTTAAAGTTGAAAACAGAGAATTAAGTTCAGAATTTAAATGGCCCAACTTCGTCATTTTTGCAGATGCTGATTATTTTAAGATTTTCGATTATAAATTTTTAGCTGGTAATACATCTGAAATTTTAGCGAGTCCTAATAATGTTATTCTTACTGAAAATCGAGCAGCTGATTATTTTCCAAATACAAAACCTTCAGATATTATTGGAAAAACCTTAGTTTACAATGATTCACTTCATATAACGGTTACAGGAATTGTTGAGAATTTTAAAGAACGAACAGATTTTGTGTTTGAAGAATTTATCTCGCATTCTACCATTTTACAAACGCGATTAAGAGAGAATTTCCTCAATAAAAACTGGAATAACACCAACGATGCGTCTCAGCTTTTTGTAAAGGTGACGCCAAATGCCGACTTATCAGCGATACAAAATCGTTTGGATGATTTAGCAAAGGAGCACCAAGATGAGGAATCTAAAAAATATGGAGATGAACAACAATTTACGTTGCAACCATTAGGAGATATTCACTTCAACGAAAAGTATGGTATTTACGATTGGTCTAAAGGCCAGGCCAGTAAATCACTACTTACTAATCTCGCTTTGGTGGCGATATTTTTATTGGTGTTAGGTTGTATCAACTTTATAAATCTTAATACAGCGCAAGCTTCTCAACGTGCTAAAGAAATAGGAATCCGTAAAACATTAGGAAGCTCTAGAAAACAACTCATTGGTCAATTTATGGGTGAAACATTTTTATTGGTTTTGGTGTCTGCAGTATTATCACTATTACTTTCTAGATGGTTGATTAATGTATTTTCCGATTTTGTGCCAGAAGGTTTAAGTTATGAGCTGATGAAATCACCTATAATCATTCTTGGTATTACTATTCTATTACTTTTAGTGACATTTTTATCGGGTTTTTATCCCGCATTAGTACTTTCAAAATTTAACACGGTTTCCGTTTTAAAAAATCATTTAGCTGTCGGAAATAAAAAGGTGAAACTACGTAAATTCTTAACGGTTTTTCAGTTTTCTATTGCTCAAGTATTTGTAATTGCGACGTTGTTGGTTGGTCAACAAATAAATTTTCTTTTAGAAACAGATATGGGTTTTAAAACGGATGCTATTGTGTCCGTTTATAGCCCAAGAGCGGAACGCGAAATTTCTAAAAAAGAGCTTTATGCTGAGAAATTAAGAGCTATTCCTGAAATTAAAGCGATTAGTATTGGAGGTAATGCACCTGCATCTATTTCTACTAATAGTTCTTCGGTTGCCTATAACAATGGTGATAATGAGGTTAATTTTGACTTGCAATTTATTTATGGAGACGTCAATTACGCTAAGCTGTTTGAGTTAGATCTAATAGCAGGAAGAACCATCAGAAATGATACCGTAAAGGAGCTAGTGATTAATGAGATGTGTAGAAAAAGACTTGGTTTTAAAAGTCCCGACGAAGCTATTGGGAAAATAGTTTTATTAGGTGATCAAAGTGTGCCTATAGTCGGAGTTATGGCAGATTTTTTCCAACGTTCATTGCGAAGCGCTATTAAACCCATGGCATATAGAGGAGATTGGTATCAACCAGATTGGAGTCAGTTTCAAGCCGTTCATATTGCTTTTCAAAATGAATCATCAGCAGATTTTAATGGAACACTTTCAAAAATTAAAAATGCTTACAAAACAGTCTATACTGAGACCGATGATTATCGGGTAGAGTTTTTAGATGAAACCATCCAGAAGTTTTATAATCGGGAGCAAAAGATGTCTACACTTTTAAATTGGGCAACTGGCTTGTCTATTCTCATTAGCTGTTTAGGCTTATTGGGTCTTGTCATTTATACCACAAATCGACGTGTAAAAGAAATCGGAGTCCGCAAAGTTTTAGGAGCGTCATTATTTCAAATTAACATAATCTTATGTAAAGAATTCTTAATCTTGGTTGCGATTGCTTTTGTAATTGCGGCACCAATTGCTTGGTATGGCATTAATAACTGGTTGCAAGATTTTGCCTATAAAACGAGTATAAGTTTTTGGATATTCTTGATGAGCGGAATGGCTATGATTTTCTTTGCCTTATTAGTCATCAGTGTAAAGACACTTCAGGCTGCAAATGCCAATCCTGTAGATTCTTTACGTTCAGAATAAAGTGTTCGATTACGAACAAATAGTGTACTAAAAGCGAACACTATTTAATTTTGAATTAAAGCTAGTTTATTGATAAATAGTATTTTAAGGTTTTGGCATCATCTTCACTATATAATGAGTAGAAGTAATTAATTCAGTCAAAAAACAGTATGATTTTAAATTATATAAAAATAGCATTCCGGACTTTACGTAAAAATAAAGGGTATAGCTTTCTGAATATTTTCGGATTAGCCATAGGAATTACGTGTGCCAGTTTAATCTTTCTATGGGTTGAAGATGAGTTGAGTTTTGATTCTGGTTTTGCAAAACAAGACCAAGTTTACTATGTACCAACGCATCAAGAATATGATGGTGAATGGAGAACGTTCAATTCTACACCAGGACCATTTGCGGAAGCTATGAAAACGGAAATTCCAGGAATTGTTAAGGCATCGCGTACTAAACATAGAGACTTTTTATTTGCGGTACATGATAATGCCATTAATAGCGGTGGACGTTTTGTAGATGAAGATTTTATTGAGATTTTTAGTTTAAAGTTTGTAGAAGGAAATGCTAAAGACGCCTTTAAGAATCCGGAAGCTATCGTTATTACTAAAGAAACTGCTGAACAGCTTTATGGCGAAAACACCAAAGTATTAGGCAAAGTCTTAACCATAGACAATAAAGATCAATACCTCATAACTGGAGTCATTGAGAATTTTCCGAAAAACGTGACGTTTCCTGTCAACTGGATTGCGCCATTTGAGCGTTGGAGCAATGATAAAGAATGGACCAATGAATATGGTAGCTTCTTTGCAGATACTTTTTTAGAATTATCGCCAGAAGCCGATTTTAATGGCGTTGATGCTCAAGTAAGACATTTATTAGAGAAAAAAACAGGAGATAGTGACTCAAAAGCATTTTTACATTCCATAAAAGATTGGCATTTAAGAGATCATTTTGAAAATGGAAAGCAAGTTGGTGGACGCATAGATTCGGTGAGATTATTTACCATTATTGCTTTAATTATCTTACTCATTGCGTGTATTAACTTTATGAATTTATCCACAGCGCGAAGCGAAAAACGTGCCAACGAAGTTGGAGTTCGAAAAGCCATGGGCTCTGGTCGTACACGATTAATTTTTCAATTTATTTCTGAAGCTTTGATTCTCGCTTTTATGGCAACTATAGTGAATGTATTATTGCTTTTTATATTATTGCCACAATTCAATTTGCTCATAGAGAAAGATTTAGTTTTAGGATTGGCTAAGCCATTACATATTGTCTTTTTGTTAGGAATTACGCTAGTGTGCGGCATCTTTGCAGGACTGTATCCGGCTTTTTATCTATCCTCATTTAAGCCTGTTGAGGTTTTAAAAGGTTTAAAAGTCACACAAGGTTCTGCAAATTATATACGGAAAGGGCTCGTTGTTGGGCAGTTTACAATTTCAATCGTTTTTATCATTTGTACGATTCTAGTATATCAACAACTTCAACATATAAAAAACAGAGATTTAGGTTTTGATAAAGACCAGTTGATTTCATTGAATGTCAATGGGTCGATGATTGAAAAATTTGATATCATTAAACAGGATTTAATACATACAGGAGCGGTTTCAAGCGTCGGTTTAAATAATTCAGGGATTTTAAATGGAGGTAATAATGGTTCTAACTTAACATGGACAGGAGGCACAAATACAGAAGACGTCTTAATTTTCTTTAGATATGTCAGTTCCGATTTCTTGGAAACTGCAGGTATGGAAATCGTTGAAGGTCGTGGGTTTTATGAAAACATGGCAAAAGACAGTGCGAGTGTTTTAATTACAGAATCGTTTGCTAAACTAATGGGACAAGGCAGTGCTATTGGTAAAAAAATAGATAGAGGAGATGTATATACGGTTGTTGGCGTTGTAAAAGATTACCTCTTTGATGACATGTACGGGCAAAGTGATCCTGTGCTGTTTTTTAATTACCATGGTGAAGCGAGTTATATGTATTTAAAAACAAATCCTAAAATAGGAACTAGCGATGTGCTATCTAAAATTGAAGCGGTAATGAAAAAACACAATCCAGCGTTTCCTTTTGAATACAGCTTTGTAGATGATGCTTTTAATGCCAAATTTAAAAGTGAGCAGCTCGTTGGAAAGTTATCTCAACTCTTTGCTTTATTAGCCATTCTTATTTCTTGTTTGGGACTTTTTGGATTGGCGGCTTATACCGCAGAGCAGCGGAGTAAAGAAATTGGAGTTCGTAAAGTTTTAGGTGCAAGTGTTGCAGGTATTGTAAAATTATTATCTAAAGACTTTTTAAAACTCGTTGGTCTTGCCATTGTAATTGCCATTCCTATAGCTTGGTACATTATGGATAATTGGCTAGGAAATTATGCATATCGCATAGAAATGAATTGGTGGATTTTTGTTATGGCTGGTGTTGTTGCTATTGTAATTGCGATGGTAACAGTAAGCTTTCAGGCTGTAAAAGCAGCATTGGCAAATCCTGTAGATAGTTTAAAAACCGAATAAAAAACAAGTATTATGATACGTAGTTATATAAAAATTGCTTGGAGAAGTTTAAAGACGAATCGTTTATTTTCAATTGTAAATATTTTAGGGCTTTCCATTGGTTTAGCCACAACATTGGTTCTGTTTTTATTTATTTTACACGAACGTAGTTTTGATTCCATGTACGCCAACAAGGATAAAATCTATCGTGTACTTCTTAATACAACAGAAGATGATCTTGAAACTTGGACAGGTTCTCCTTCAGCAGTCGCACTAGAGTTGGAAGCAAATATTCCTGATATTGCAGAAGCAGGACGACTACTCAAACACGATTTTGGAGGGACAGCTTTTATTAAAGCCAGTAACGAGGTGTTTACTGAGAAAAAATTATTTTGGTCTGATGCTTCTGTATTAGATATGTTTGATGTTGAAATTGTTAAAGGAGAAGGTTCAGAAGTTCTCAAGACTCCAAATACGGTTTTACTTTCAGAAAGCACTGCGAAACGGTATTTTGGAAATGAAAATCCAATAGGAAAGACTTTAACCATAGATGATGTAGATGTTGTTGAGGTGAGAGGTATATTTAAGGATTTTCCTGAAAATAGTTCGTTAGATTTTAACGTGGTTGCTCCATTTTTAATGCAAAATGCAGCAAAAAATCCCACTTGGGATAATGCGAGTTTTGAAACCTTCTTGCGCTTTAATTCAGCGTCACCAAATGTGGCTAATGTTGAAGCTAAAATTCAAGATATTCTAGATAAAAATGTTAAAAAGGATGACCAATGGTACAACTTTTCGCTTCAGCCTTTAGAAGAAATTCATTTGTATTCTTCAACATATAAGGATAGTTATATTGAGCGAAATGGTGATATCAATCAGATTAGAAATTTAACGGCTTTAGCGATTTTAATTTTAATAATTGCTTGTATTAATTACATGAATTTAATTACAGCACGTTCTCAAAAACGTGCCACAGATGTCGGTATTAATAAAACGCTTGGAGCATCTGTTAGAGATATCATTGTTAGATTCTATATTGAAACAGGTTTAATTACTGCAATTGCCATGATTTTAGGAGGTGTGCTTGCGGTTGTCGCATTACCCGTCTTTAATGATATTGCAGGAAAAGAACTCGATATTTCATCACTTTTTTCTATTGAAATCATTATCTTTTTAGTCTTAATCTGGTTCGTAACAAGTCTTATTTCAGGATCCTATCCAGCATTATATTTATCACGATTCTCGCCTAAAGAAGTCCTTAAACCATCCACTAATAAAGGAGGTGTCGCAAGTGTTATAAGAAAGGGATTGGTTGTGGTTCAGTTCTCAGCATCAGTTGTTCTAATTATTGGAGTGATTGTGATTCATCAGCAACTAGAGTACATTCAGAATAAAAGTTTAGGCTATAATCCTGAAAATGTAATGGCTATTTCAACATCTGCAATTCGCGGAGGACAAGCTAATCAGGCTTTAGTAAATGCTTTTAAAAAATTACCAAATGTTTCAGTTGTAGGGAGATCTCAAGGTTATCCTGGTATGGGAGTTAGTGGGAGAAGTATTAATAAACCAAATACGGACGAAACCATGGGGATTTCAACAAATACTTCTGAGCGTGAAGTGGCGGATGTATTACAGCTTAAGCTTTTGGCAGGTCAGTTGTTGCCTAAAAATAAACAGGCAGGTGATACCTTAGTTGAGGTTGTGGTGAACAAAACTACAGTTGACTTTTTAGGATTATCGCCAGAGGAAGCTATTGGAAAAAAAGTAGCGATGCAATTAGGTAATAATGCTTATATACATGGAGTTGTAGAGGATTTTAATTTTGCGTCATTGCATAATCCAATTGGTGCTTATGCGTTTCATAACTCAAACAGAGAACCAAAATCGTACTTGTTAATTCGATTTACAAATGAAGTTTTATCTGAAACGATTTCAAATTTTGAAAACACATTTAAAAACATAGCACCAAACTCTGCCTTTGAATATACCTTTTTAGATAAGAATCTAGAATTACTATATGAGAAAGAACAACGTACAGCAAATGTCGGATTGTTATTTTCAATTTTGGCAGTCATTGTAGCTTGTTTGGGTTTATTTGGCTTAGCAGCTTATATGGCAGAACAACGTCATAAAGAAATTGGAATACGGAAAGTTTTTGGAGCAAGCGTCCCAAGAATCGTACAGTTACTCTCTATGGATTTTATGAGATTGGTATTAATTTCTTTAGTGATTAGTTTTCCGTTAGCATTCTATTTTATGAATCAATGGTTACAAGATTTTGCTTATCGTGTTACTATTAGCTGGACAGTTTTTGCAATTGCTGGTGCATTAGCGTTGATGATCACATTTGTTACGGTCGGATATCAAGCGGTTAAAGCAGCAGTGGCAAATCCTATAAAAAGTTTAAGAACAGAATAATTTTATAAAAATAAAACATGAAAAATTTAAAATATAGCTTAGTCATACTATTGGTTTGTATGAGCCAAATTACACAGGCACAAACAAAGAAGCCTGTTGAGTCCTTTAATAAGGTCATTATAAGTCCACATATAGAAACCACATTTGTTCAAGGAGATGAAGAATCTGTAACTATATTAGACAGCACAGAACCAGAAGACAAAATAAACATTGAAGTTAAAGGGGGAACACTTCGCGTGTACTTAGATGATGCGAAAGAAACTACTAAAAACGAAAGTATTACAAAAGATGGTATGAAGATGAAAGTGCCAATCTATAAAGGAAAAGTACTAACCATTCTAGTTACCTACAAAAATATTAATGCATTGTCTTTAAGAGGAGAACAACGCACGCTGTGTAAGAGTTTGATTGATGAAAAAAAGTTTACGCTGAATATTTATGGTGAATCACAAGTCACGTTTAACGATGTTAATTTTGAAACGTTTAACGTAGATATTTATGGAGAAAGTCAGTTAACAATTATTAAGGGAACTATAACAAAACAAAATATTACGGATTATGGAGCAAGTAGTATTAATCTTGTTGAGATAAATAATAAGATTTCAAAATTGAAAGCTTATGGTGAAGCTGTATTTAAAATTCAAGCTTCAGAACAGATTAAATTTACAGCTTATGGCGAAGCTACATTACGATATAAAGGAAATGCTGAGGTGAATAAAGGCTTGAGTTTTGGAGACTCAGAAATTACACGAATTGATTAAATTATAAACACTATAAGATTTTCCTAAAATAGTCTTAGTTAGATGGTCCCCTCGAGATAACTTTAGGGGTGTTTTTGAGGATAATGCATTATACACAAGTAACCAAAGAATACAATAGTTAACACATCAATAAAAATGAAAAACACACTATTAAGTCTAAACGAAGCCACCAGAACCGTAAACTCAGGAAGCAATAAAGTCACATTACTAGATAATATCAATTTTAATGTAGAGGAAGGCGAATTCATTTCACTTATGGGACCATCTGGTTCTGGGAAATCTACTTTGTTGAATTGCATTGGCCTGTTAGATCATTTCACAGATGGAGGCTATACCTTTTTGGGAGAACCTGTGCATAGCATGAAAGAAAAAACAGATCCAAATTGTATAAAGAGTATATCGGATTTGTATTTCAGGCCTATCATCTTATAGACGAATTAACAGTTTATGAAAATATTGAAACCCCTTTACTCTATAAAAACGTAAAATCTTCTGAACGCAAAGCGATGGTGGCCGATATGTTAGATCGTTTTAATATCGTTGGGAAGAAAGATTTATTCCCTATTCAATTAAGCGGTGGTCAACAGCAATTAGTTGGTATTGCGAGAGCATTAATAGGAAAGCCAAAGTTGATCTTAGCAGATGAGCCAACAGGTAATTTGAATTCGAAACAAAGCGAAGAAATTATGGAGCTCTTTGCGCAATTAAATAAAGAAGGAGTCACCATAATCCAAGCCACACATTCTGAAAGTAATGCCGCTTATGGCTCTCGAATTATTAATCTGCTAGACGGAAAAATAGTCTAATTATTCATAAACAGAAAGGCATTTCGATAACGTTGCGTCGCTTCGAGTGAAATTTTCGTTTTTTAGAAAATTTTGTATCGAGAAGTAATATGTAGATATAAGATTCTCGATACATGTCTCGCTCACTCGAAACACTCGAATTGACGATGCTGTAGGATTAATTGTTCTGCACCTAAATAATTAAAAAGAAACAAATCATGACACATAAACTTGCAATATTAATCATCATTCTAGTGATGAGCTGGGCTAGTTTTTCTCAAAGTGAAATAAACAAAAGTTATACTTTAGACGAATGCATTGCAGTCGCAATAGAGCATAATCTCGATTTAAAATCTACCAATTTACAAGCCAATTCAGCAAAAGTAAATTACCAACAGTCTAAAGCTAATTTGCTGCCAAGTCTTAATGGAAACTTTAGTTTGGGTGTTAATGATGGAAGAAGTATCGATCCATTTACCAACGCTTATATCAATCAAGAATTAACCTTTTCAAACTTAGGATTAAGTTTGGATATGACTATTTTCAATGGCTTTCGATTATTAAATTCGGCCAAACAAGAGCGATTGAATAAAAAGGCGTCTGAGTTAGAAATTGAAGCCGCGCAACAAGATTTAATATTAAATGTAACCTTAGCATATCTTCAAGTTTTAAATGCTAGAGATGTTTTAGAATTAACTAAAGCACGATTAGAAACAACGAAACAACAACTTAAAATTCAACAAGATTTTTACGACAATGAATCTGGAAATCCAGCGGATTATGCTGATATTTTAGGACAGGTTGCTAGTGATGAAACTAGTGTTTTATCTTCTGAAAGTAGCTTAAATAATGCCAAACTGAACTTAGCACAATTAATGAATTTAAAAGAAAACGTCAATCTAGCGACAGATGGATTAATTCTAGATTTTGAAAAATACAATTTAAGTTCGGATGCCGTTTTTGAAGAAGCTATTCAAAATTTAGCCACATTTAAAGCTAAGGAATTACGTATTGAAGCTGCTAAAAAAGGTGTCAGTATTGCTAAGTCTCAATTCACACCTGAAATATCGCTTTTTGGTGGTATCAATACCAATTACTCTAGTGCAGCAGAACTGTTTACTTCAACGGGGACAAGCATTGTGGGGAGGAGTGATTTTGTTACGGTTGATGGTCAAGATTTACCAATTATGACGGAGCAAACCAATTTTGCTTCAAAACGTATTGGTTACAAAGATCAATTAGATAACAATTTAAATACTGTGGTTGGTGTTGCCGTTAATGTGCCATTGTTCAATGGATTTAGAGCTAAAAATAATGTGGCATTAGAAAAAATTAGAGTAGAGGAGTCCATCATAGAATTAGAGCGTACACATGTAGATATAAAAAATGCAATTGCTCAGGTTTATTTTGATATGGAAGCTGTTTATAACCGTCATCAAAGTATAGAAAAACAAGTGAAGGCTTACCAAGAATCGTATCGAATTAATGATATACGTTTTAAAAATGGAGTGTCTAATTTCTTAAATTATATAACAAGTAAGAACAATTTAGATAATGCCAAAGTGAATCTCGCTAATGCGAAATACGAATACTTATTGCGTGTAAAAGTTCTAGATTATTACAGAGGAACTAATTTATTTTGATTAGTTGAAGTCGTTCAACTTTTTAACTTCAGACTAAAGAAGATACATTTAATGGCTTTTGAGTTAATGCGTTTGGTGTTAAAGAATTTACTTTATAATTCATTAACAGGAATGACATCATGTACTACAGAAAAAAGCATGGCAGAGGCTTTCGATATGTCGATAGCACTGATAAAACTATAAAAGATAAAGATTTAAAAGAATGGTTTAAATCGCTGGTTATTCCTCCGGCATGGACAACAGTGGAAATTGATTCCAAAAAATCAGCTAAGATTTTGGCGACAGGTAGAGACGATAAAAACAGAAAACAATACATCTATAATCCGAAATATAGAGAAAAACAAGATCAGGAAAAGTTTGACCGCATCCTAAAGTTTGCTAGCGAGCTAGAGCACATGCGACGTGTTACAGGTCAGCATCTTCGCAAGCGGAAATTGGTTAAGGAAAAAGTGCTAGCGTGTATGGTTCGCCTTTTAGAAGCGGCTTATTTTCGCCCAGGAAGTGATCGTTATTCCAAAGAAAATAGAAGTTATGGTTTAACTACGATGAGAAGTAAACACTTGCAGATTGATGGAAATGAGTTGATTTTTCATTACATCGGAAAGTCTGGTAAAGAACAAGAACGACATATTGTAGATAAAAAATTGGCGAAAATAGTACAAGAAATCGACGACTTACCGGGATACGAAATATTCAAATTTATTGATGAAGACGGTATAAAACAAGACGTGAAGAGCGATCATCTCAATGCGTATATTAGGGATGTGATGGGGGACGAATTTTCAGCCAAAGATTTTAGAACATGGGCAGGAACTGTAATTGCGGCTATGGCATTAGATGAGATTGGCTATTCTAAAGAGCAAGATCAAAAAGAACTGGATAGTAATATTCGCAATGCTGTTATAAAGGTTAGTGAAAGGTTAGGGAATACGCCTTCGGTAGCACGTAGTTCTTATATAGATCCACGTGTCATTGATGAATATATTGACGGCAAAACCATTAATTATTTTCAAAAGGAAATTTTTCGACTTTTGAAGGTCAATGAAAACCTTTCAAGAGAAGAAATCGGTGTGTTATGTATGTTGAAAAAGAAATTAAAATAAATGGTTAATTCCAACTGAGATCACTTCGTTCTTGCCAATAGTCTTTTGGATCTACAGCAAACGATTTTAGTTTTGATATGTCGTCCGCATCAAGTTTAAAATTTAAAGCTTTCAAATTTTGTTGAAGCTGATTCGTGCTCGACGCACCACTTAATATGATGCTTGGCTCTAAACTGTCCATAATAAAACGAATGGCAATAGCATCTGTGCCAACATTGTATTTTGTAGAAAGCGTTTCTAGATACGTATAGGCTTCATGGTATTCTTCAAATTTCTCATTTCTAAATATGCGTCCATTAGCTAGAGCTTCTTTGATAATAATAGTTTTTCCTTTGGCTAATAATTGTTTTAAAATTTCAAGCGTAGATTGTTCAAATATATTGAAGGTGACTTGATAGCTATCAAATAAATCTTCACCATCAAAAGTTACTTTTAGAGCATCTTCTATAATTCTTACCTGCTCAGTTCCGCTAGAAGATATTCCGATTTTAAGTTGATGCTCTTGTTTTAAGTCGTTTAATCTAGAGAGTACAGCATCATTTGTTAAAACACCACTATCCAAAGTTGCAGAATGAATTTGATAGATTTTTAAATTAGGTAATAAAGCTTTTGAAACCTCCCATTGTGCATTCAATTTCTCTATAGAATGTTCTTTAATTTCATGTTTACCTGAAAATCCGACTTCCCAATTCGCAACATAGGTATACCCAAATTTAGTAGAAAGATGAACATCTTTGTGGTTTCTAGAGTCATTCCAATCTTGTAAAAATTGTTCGCCCAAACCATAAGAAGGAGCCACATCAAAATCTCGAATTCCTAAGGCGTAGCTTTCATCTAAAACCTTTAAAGCATTTGCCTTAAAACTCTCAATAGACTTATCTATGTTTTGCTCTGGTCTTATGTTTATATAATCTGGTCTGCCCAAAGCGGCTAAGCCTAATCCAATTTTTGTGTTGCTCATCTGTTAATTATTCTGATCTCTATTGTATTGTTTTGGGAATAAAGTCTGTATCAATATGATTTGAAAAATCCTCTAATAAGAGCCTCAATTTAGGATTTATAAAGCGTTCGCAAAAAGGTTTTTCAGGATTTTTTTGATAATAATTCTGAATGGCTTCTCGAGACGCTTTAAATTCTGAAAACGGATATACTTCAGTAATTAATTTATTTTCAAATTCAGGTTGAAACGTCTGAAGTAGGGTTTTGGCTTCTGCTTTTTGAGCCTTCGAAAAATAATAGATGGCAGAACGGTATTTGTCTCGCATAGAATGTGCAGATGTACTTTGGTGAGTGCGTAAATGAATTTCAATTAAAACCTGAAGTGAAATACTCTCAGAATTATAATGTAAAATAACAGCTTCAGAAAAGGAGCTATTTTCTTCGGTAGAAGCGATAAAACCTTGTTCTACATTATATACGCCTTTCAAAGATTGAAATACAGCTTCGGTACACCAATGGCAGCCACCTCCAAATGCTATTTTAGTTGGTCTATCCATTTATTTAATTCAGCGTCTGGTGGATTTCGTAATTTTTTAGTGCCTAGTGTGATGGTTGGGAAATTAAGTTTTTTTGTGGTGTATAAGTTCCTTAATTCTTCAGCATAATCTTCATTGATGTCAACATCTAAAAACGAATACTGTAAGCCACTTTCATTCAAAACCTTTATATAATGTTGAGTTTTATGGCATCGCGATGTGCCGTATAACTTGATTTTTAAATTAGAAGACATTTTTTATTCGCGTTCTTTTCTTTGATTTAAAAAAGCAACTCTCAGAAGAAAGTAGCTCTCATTATGTGTTTTATGATTATTTCAACTTATCTGAATGAAGCGCTCTTAGCTTCGCTAGTTTTGGATCTATTACAAAACTACAATAGCCATATTCTGGATTGCTTTCATAAAAATCTTGATGCTCTTTTTCTGCTTCATAAAAAACAGGAGCAGCAGATAATTCGGTGACAATAGGTTGTTCATAATACGGCATCATCTCTTTAAGTACAAGGTCTGCAATTTCTTTCTGTTTATCACCATGGTAATAAATCACAGAACGGTATTGTGTTCCGCGATCGGCTCCTTGTTGATTAAGCGTTGTAGGATCGTGTGTGGTCATAAAAATGACTAGAATATCTTCGTAGCTAATCACGTTAGCATCAAAAGTAACTTGTACAACTTCAGCATGCCCCGTTAAACCAGAACAAATTTCTCTATATGTAGGTCTTCCAGGAACAGTTCCACCAGAATATCCAGATATGACTTCTTCTACACCTTTTACTTCCTGAAAAACAGCTTCTGTACACCAAAAACAGCCTCCGCCAACGGTTGCTATTTGTAAATTTTTAGTCGTCATTAGGCAATCTCCTTATCTAAAATCATGGATTCTGAATTCACGCAATAGCGCAATCCACTAGGTTCGGGTCCATCTGGGAATACATGTCCTAAATGTCCATCGCAAGTATTACACATCACTTCCACGCGTACCATTCCGAAAGTAGTATCTTTTTCGTATTTAATAGCGTTTTCTTTTATGGGTTGTGTAAAACTCGGCCAACCTGTGCTTGAGCTAAATTTTATGGTAGAATCAAACAAAGGAGTGTTGCAGCAAACGCAATTGTACTTGCCTTCGTCATAAGCAGTACAAAGCTCACCAGTGTGTGCGCGTTCTGTGCCTTTATGTCTCGTAATTCTGAATTGCTCAGGAGTTAATTGAGCCCTCCATTCTGCTTCTGTTTTTTCAACTCGTTTATCTGGAGTTGGATTTCCTTTTACGGAAAAGTTGATGACTTCTTTCCAAGTTAACATAGTTAATGGTCCTTTGTTATTATAATTGATTTGTCTATCTATTTTCAAGATAAAGGTAGTCGAAATGTTTTTCAATGTCTTACAGTTATAAAATTATAAGTGCGTTACCTAGGTATCTTTCTAAATTTACAGCTTACAATTAATTATTCACGTTAAGTTTTTCTTAAATACTCCGGAAATTTTCGGTTTCATTCTTTATTCTGTCTTATAAATAATAGTTTTGTAGCTTAAATAAATGAAAACAAGAAGTATGAGCTTAGTAAAAGAAAATGACACAGTAAAAGTACATTACACAGGGAAATTAAAAAACGGACAAATTTTTGACAGTTCTTTAGAGCGTGAGCCATTAGAGTTTACCTTAGGTAAAGGCATGTTGATTCCTGGTTTTGAAAGTGCAGTTATTGATATGAAAGTGAATGACAAAAAAACGGTAGATATTCCTGTAACTGAAGCTTATGGTGAGGTAAAACAAGAATTATTTCATAAAGTAGATAATGCACAACTTCCGGAAGACGTTAAGCCAGAAATTGGTTTAGGTTTAGTATCTAAAGATGCACAAGGTAACGAGCACCCTTTTAAAATTATAGAAGTTAATGATGACCATATCGTTGTAGATGGAAATCATCCATTAGCAGGACAAGAGTTAGTATTTGATCTAGAATTAGTAGAGATTAAATAAGTGTCAGTCTGAGCGCAGTCGAAGACCTGAAAATTACTTTTAGTGGTAATTCGAATGCACCCAATGTGACAAAATAAAAAAACCTGTAAAGTTCAACTTTACAGGTTTTTTATTAAAAATCAAGGGCAAAAAGGCTATTTACTTTATAATATTTGCGTCACACCAAGCATCGTATGCGGTTTGAAGTTCTTTAACTATTTCAGGATGTTGCGCTGAAACATCATGGCGTTCTCCAGGATCAGCTTCAATATCAAATAATTTGATAGTTAAATCATCTCTAATTGGAGCAATATACTGTGCCGATGGTTCACTCTTCCAGTGGTTTTCTTTGGCGTTCGTTATTTTCCATTTCCCTTGTCGTGCAGCCCAAGTTTTTTGCCATTTCCAAACTAATAAACGATCTTCGTTTGGTTCAAGTAAACTGATGCCATCAATGTGTTTATCAGTTATTGTAATTCCTGCTGCGTTTGTTAATGTCGGTAAAATATCTAATGCAGAGACGTAACGTTTTTCGATTTTACCAGCTTCCACATGCCCAGGCCAACTTACTGCCATTGGTACCCTGATGCCGCCTTCCCAAAGAGAGTATTTGCCACCTGTTAGTGGTGCGTTATTTGCTCCTGTAAGTGGAGAGCCTCCATTGTCTGAAACAAATACAACTAAGGTGTTTTTACCTAATCCGGTTTCGTTTAACGCATCTAAAACACGACCAATATTATCATCTAAACAATTCAAATTGGCTAAATAGTATTTTCGTAAGTCCTCTGTGTTTATCGCGCCAACTCTAGAGTATTTATCATAGTACGCTGAGTAACTTCCTGGTTTATGATTTCCAAACTCTTCTAAGTTATCAGGATCGTAGTTAGGAATCTCTTTAACATTAAACTTATCTAAATATTTTTTTGGTACTTCGTGAATTAAATGATGAACAGCACTGTAAGATAGTGTTAAAAAGAAAGGCTTGTCGTGTTTACGTTTTAGATACTCAATAGACTCGTCCGTTAAAATATCAGTAAGATAACCCTCTTCGTAACTTTTTTCTCCCATATTATGCATTAAAGGTCCCAGTAAAGCACTAGTGCCATAAGGATCTGGAGTGCGGTCTTTGATACTTTGAGAATTTAACCAATAATCGTGAGCGTGTGCAGAAAACCCTAAAAACTCATCATAACCATGTTGTAATGGATATTCTCTAACATCATTTTTATGAAAATTTTGACCTAAGTCATTTTTGCCAATACGCGCTGTGTGGTAGCCTGCTTCTTTTAAGTATTCAGGAATTGTTTTTACGTCGTCTGGTAACCCTGGTCCCCAACTTGCGGGTTTATCCCAACGAAACTGGTTTTTTCCTGTAATAATTCCTGCTCTAGATGGACTACAAACAGGAGCTGTAACGTAAGCCTGTGAGTAAACCGTACCAGATTTTCCTAATCGTGCGATATTTGGACTAGAAACGGAGGTGTCAAAATTGTCGAAAGGTGAAAAATCCGCATAACCTTGGTCATCAATAACAATTAAAAGAATGTTCGGTTTTTCATTCTGAATTACGATGTCTTCTGAAGAGGTTTCGCTTTTCTTCTTTTCTGAATGACATGAAAATAATAAAGCAAAAACTAGTAATGCTGCGACGTGTTTCATTTTAAAAGCTGTTTAGGTTAATTCAAGTTTATAAGCCATCTACAATCGTGACTTTGATTTCTTTTTCTTCTAATTTCTTTCTTTTTATATCAGAAATACCGCTGTCTGTGATAATTTCATCCACACGTGAAAGGTCACATATGCGAGCAAAACTCTTTTTTCCGAATTTTGAAGAATCCGCTAAAACAATCACTTTTTGAGCCGCATTTAGCATTTTCTTGTTTAATTCCGCTTCTTCTAGGTTTGTAGTAGAAAGTCCGTATTCTAAATCAATGCCATCAACACCTAAAAACAATTTACTACAAGACACATTTTGTAAAATATATTCCGCATAATTTCCAATAACAGAAGCAGAGCTGTGTCTTATATAGCCGCCAAGTTGAAGGATTTCAATATTCTTATCGTGTATAAGGTGCAGAACCACATGAAGCGAAGACGTAATTACTGTCAGTTTGTTTTTGGGTTGAATGTATTTTGAAAAGGCTTGAACGGTTGTTCCTGACGCTATTAAAATAGAGTCGTTTTCAACAATGCGACTTGCGGCCATTTGTGCAATACCATTTTTCTCTTCTACTGAGATTTTCTCTTTGTCTAAAACCGTACGTTCATTAATGTATGGGTTTTCTAAAGAAGCTCCACCATGAGTTCTGTGGAGCAAACCTTTTTGTTCTAGAAGTTTTAAATCTTTTCTAATGGTTACTGCAGAAACATTTAAAATCTCACATAAGTCTAAAACTTCAAGATGTTTTTCTTTCTCTAACCTGTCTAATATGTCTTGATGTCTCTTCATGTATTGAATTTTGATGCGATGTAATTTTTGATAATGATAAGGCTTGAAAACAAACAAATATAATAAAACGAAACAAAATGAAGTTGGTGTTATTCGATAATCTTCATTATTATCAAAATATAAGTTTCATTTTGTTTCATTTTGAATTAATTTATTTATATTTGAAACTAATTGTAATACAAATACACTATTTTGTTCAAAAGAGAAACTTTATTAGATCAGTTAAAAACGACCGAAAATTGGGATGTTATTATTATTGGAGGTGGCGCAACGGGATTAGGTGTTGCCTTAGATTGCACGACTCGTGGTTATAAAACATTGCTTTTAGAGCAGGTTGATTTTGCTAAGGGAACTTCGAGTAGAAGTACAAAATTAGTGCATGGTGGTGTTAGATATCTAGCGCAAGGAAACATTGATTTGGTTCGTGAAGCATTATATGAGAGAGGTTTAATGTTGCAAAATGCATCGCACTTAGTAAGTAATCAATCCTTTATAATTCCAAACTATAGATGGTGGGATAATTTTTTCTACACAGTCGGAATGAAAGTTTATGATTTTTTATCCGGAAAATTAAGTTTTGGAAAGTCGATAAGAATAAAGAAGAGTGAAACCATTGCTAGGTTATCAACTTTGAAAACAGATAAGTTAAAAGGTGGGGTTGTTTATCACGATGGTCAATTTGATGATTCTAGGTTAGCCGTAAACATTGCACAGAGTTGTATTGAAGAAGGTGCGACAGTTTTGAATCATGTTAAGGTAAAAAACCTTCAAAAAGACGATAATGGATTAGTTAATGGTGTCGTTGCTATAGATACCGAAACTCACACTGAATATACCTTAAATGCTAAAACAGTTATTAACGCTACAGGAGTCTTTTCTGATGAGGTCTTGCAAATGGATAATAAATCGGCAGAGAACAGTATTCGTCCAAGTCAAGGCATTCATTTGGTATTTGATAAATCATTCTTGCCAGGAAATGATGCTATAATGATTCCTAAAACGGATGATGGTCGTGTGTTGTTTTTAGTACCATGGCATAATAGAGTTGTGGTCGGTACAACAGATACTTTATTAGATAGTCATAGTTTAGAGCCAAAAGCTTTAGATAAAGAGGTCGATTTTGTTTTAGAGACAGCAAACAGGTATCTTAATAAAAAAGCGAGCAAAGCCGATGTGTTAAGTATTTATGCCGGACTAAGACCTTTGGCAGCACCAAAAGATAAATCCGAAAAAACTAAAGAAATTTCTAGAAGTCATAAAATAATAGTTTCAGATTCTGAATTGATTACGATCACTGGAGGAAAATGGACTACCTACAGAAGAATGGCTCAAGATACCGTGGATAAGGTCATAGAATTAAAAAAGTTACCAAGCGCAAAATGCAAAACACAAAACATTAAAATTCATGGTTCTAACGGAACTGTAGATCGTGAAAATCATCTTTATATTTACGGAACAGACCAAAAAGGTATTGCTCAGCTTGTTGTAGAGAATCCTGAATTAGGAGAACTTTTGCATCCAAGATTAGAGTTTACAAAAGCAGAAATAATTTGGGCTGTAAGGCATGAAATGGCCAGAACGATAGAGGATGTCTTAGCAAGGCGTGTGCGAATATTATTTTTAGACGCAAAAGCAGCTATAGAAATCGCACCACTTGTTGGCGAATTATTAAGAGTAGAATTAAATGAAACTGATGATTGGAGAGTTGAACAAATTTCAGATTTTATACAAATTGCAGATCAATACATATTAAAATAATATTAATTTATTCCGAACTCTACTTCGGTAAACTAATAAATAAACTAATAAATTATGAGTAAATATATTCTGTCCTTAGATCAGGGTACAACGAGTTCTAGGGCAATTGTTTTTGATAAAAAAGGTAGTATTGTTTCAATAGCTCAAAAAGAGTTTACTCAATATTTTCCTAAGCCAGGTTGGGTAGAGCATGATCCTATCGAAATTTGGTCTTCACAAGCCGGAGTTGCAGCAGAAGCCATTGCTAAAAATGGATTAGATGTCGAACATATAGCAGCAATTGGTATTACAAATCAACGTGAAACCGTCGTGGTTTGGGATAAAAACACAGGAAAACCTGTTTATAATGCGATTGTTTGGCAAGATAAAAGAACTTCAGATTACTGTGATCAACTTAAAAATGAAGGTAAGGCAGAGCTTATAAAGAAAAAACAGGACTAGTTATAGATTCGTACTTCTCTGGAACCAAGGTAAAATGGATTTTAGATAATGTTGAAGGAGCGCGAGCAAAAGCCGAAGCTGGAGATTTAATTTTAGGAACTATTGATTGTTGGTTAGTCTGGAATTTTACAAAAGGTAAGCAACACGTCACAGATGTTACTAATGCTTCTAGAACGTTAATGTTTAACATCAATACCATGGAATGGGATGATGAATTGTTAGAGTTACTGACTATTCCTAAAAGTATGTTGCCAGAAGTAAAAGCGTCTAGTGAAGTTTATGGTCATACCACATCCACGTTTTATGATACTAAAATTCCTATCGCAGGAATTGCAGGTGATCAACAAGCTGCATTATTTGGACAAATGTGTACCAAACCAGGCATGGTTAAAAATACCTATGGAACCGGTTGCTTTATGCTAATGAATATTGGAGACAAACCAATCGTTTCAAAAAACAACTTATTGACCACAGTCGCGTGGAAAATTAATGGAAAAACAACATACGCATTAGAAGGCAGTGTTTTTATAGCAGGAGCAGTTGTGCAGTGGCTACGCGATAGTTTAAAAATTATTAGAAATTCTTCAGATGTAGAAAAATTAGCAGCTTCAGTAGATAGTAATGATGGAGTGTATTTTGTTCCGGCTTTTGCTGGATTAGGAGCACCACATTGGAATCAGCATGCAAAAGGCACCATGTTTGGCTTAACTAGAGGAAGTACAGACGCGCATATTGCTAGAGCAGCTTTAGAGTCCATTGCATTTCAAACTATGGATATTTTAAAAGCCATGGAAGCAGATTCAGAATTGTCAATTAAAGAATTGCGTGTAGATGGTGGGGCGACGATTAATGATATGTTAATGCAATTTCAGTCAGACGTTTTAAATACGATAACAGTTAGACCAAAAGTAGTTGAAACGACAGCAATGGGGGCTGCGTTTTTAGCCGGGTTAGCTGTAGGTTATTGGGAAAATCCAGAAGAAATTCAAGATATTTGGCAGGCCGATAAAACGTTTAGTCCAAAAGAGGATAGAGCCGAAATTGAAACCAATATTAAAGGTTGGTATCGGGCTATTGATGCTTTAGAATATTGGACTAAAAACAGTTAATCATTTATTAAGACTAAGATATGACACCATTTATAGCAGAAATTATTGGTACAGCAATTTTAATTTTACTCGGTGGAGGGGTTGTGGCAAATGTCGTTCTCAATAAAACCATTGGTAATAATAGTGGATGGATTGTAATTACAACGGGTTGGGCTTTGGCAGTTTATGTTGCAGTGGTTATTGCAGGTCCATACAGTGGAGCTCACATTAATCCTGCAGTTACAGTTGCTGTGGCGATAGCGGGTGATTTTCCTTGGGCAGATGTGCCGATGTATATATTAGCTCAAATGATTGGAGCCATGATAGGATCTACTGCAGTTTGGTTAACTTATAGAAACCATTTTGACGAAACAGAAGACGCAGATTCTAAAAAAGCAGTTTTTTGTACTGCGCCAGCGATTAGAAATACGTTTTCAAACTTTTTTAGTGAAATGATAGGAACGTTTGTCTTATTATTAACCATATTTTATTTTACAGATGCAAGTATTAATGATACGGAAACAGTAGTTGGTTTAGGGTCTTTAGGTGCATTGCCTGTAGCATTTTTGGTTTGGTCTATTGGTCTGTCTTTAGGTGGTACAACAGGTTATGCTATTAATCCGGCAAGAGATTTAGGGCCACGAATTATGCATGCTATTTTGCCCATTAAAAATAAAGCAAAAAGTGATTGGTCTTATGCTTGGATTCCTGTTTTAGGACCATTAACTGGCGGAGCATTAGCAGCTTTTTTAATGCTTGCGCTGTCATAGATTAATATTTTAAGGTTATATAATTTTAATGTCAGTTCATAACGAGCTGGCATTTTGTTTGTTCATTATCTAAAACTATCTTTACGAAACAGATGAAACACTTCATATTTATATTATTTCTAAATGTATTCTTGATGCTTCCTGCGCAAGAATTACCACCTATTGAAAAATTTACAGCTTCAGATTATGGTGGTGATAATCAGAATTGGATGATTTCTCAAGGTGCGGATAATTATATTTATGCAGCAAATAATAAAGGACTTTTAGAATTTAATGGTTCTAGCTGGGTGGCGTATCCCTCGCCAAACAATACTATTTTGAGAGCTGTAAATGTTATTGGCGATAGAATTTATTCGGGTTGCTATGAAGACTTTGGGTATTGGTTGAAGGATGAAAAAGGATTACTAAATTATACATCACTAATTCCGAAACTAAAAGAAGCCAATATTAATGATGATCAAATTTGGAACATTTTAGATCTTGGTGAATGGGTGCTTTTTCAATCGAGTCATGCGTTGTATTTTTTCAATAAGGAAACAGGGGTTTTTAAAATTATTACGTCTCAGCAAATTATTTATAAGGTATTTAATCTTAATAATCACATTTACTATCATGTAGCAAATGAAGGGGTTTATCTGATTAAAGATGGGCAACCTAAATTAATAATCAGTGACGCTGTCGTTTTAGAAGATCGAGTTATTAATATGTTTTTTGTGGATGATGTTCTTAGGATACTTACCCGAAATTCTGGTTTTTTTCATGTCAAAAATAATCAGTTAGAAATATGGGATATTTCTGCAAATGAACGTTTAAAACGGTTAAATATATTTAACAGTATAAAGCTTGAAGATAACAGTTTTGTTATTGGAACAATTTCTAATGGAATTGTAAAAATCAGTAATACAGGTGACTTTGAATATGTGATAAATCAGAAATTAGGATTAAGTAATAATACTGTTTTGGCCTTATTTGAAGATGCAAATCATAATGTTTGGGCAGGACTAGACAATGGTATTAACTGTATAAACATCACATCACCAATACAAACATTTATAGATTACGAAGGGGTTTTAGGAACCGTGTATTCTACCATTATTTACAAGGATTTACTCTATGTTGGAACAAATCAAGGACTGTTTTATAGGCCGCTAAAGTCTAGAGATGAAGCGTTTAGTTTTGTAGAAGGTACAGCGGGTCAGGTATGGAGCTTATATAATCATAATAACGAAAGTTTGATATGTGGTCATCATTTAGGAACTTTTAGTGTTGATGGAAATCAGGTAGAAAAAATTAGTTCAGATTTAGGAGCTTGGAATTTTAAGAAAATTCCAAATCATGACAACCTACTGCTTCAAGGAAACTATGATGGTTTGTATGTTTTAGAACTTAAAATAAAACTTGGGAGGTCAGGAATAAAATAGAAAACTTTAAAAACTCATCGCGCTTTTTCGAAATTAATAAAGCTAGCCAAATCATGGTCAACCATGAGTATAAGGGAGTTTTTGTATTAAATATGAATTCTGATTTTACTAAGACTTTAGATGTGGTAGATGTTTCAGAATTATCCATTGGTAATAGTTCTAGTTTAGAGAGTTATCAAGGAGATATACTGTATACTTCAAAAAACGGCATATTTAATTATAATGAAGTTGAACATAAATTTGTAAAAAATAGTGCTTTAACAGATTTGATTGCGTCCAAAACTTTCACTTCAGGAAAAATGGTGGTTGATCAAACGGGTAAGCTTTGGTTATTTTTCGAAAATAATATAAGCTATATTACTAATGACAATCTTACTAATAAACCTCAGATTACAGATATCTCAATTCCTTCTAGTCTAAGAAAAGGCGTTTTAGGTTTTGAAAATATACAGCATATAGAAGGTGAAAAATATATTTTAGGAACTGTAAATGGTTATCTAACGCTCGATTTATCAAATATTGAAGCCGACACTCCGCATTCAATTCATTTTAATACCATAATGAAAAAGAATATTGATGGGAGTTCTAATTATTTGTCTTTAACAGAAAGTGGTTCATTTGAACACGAAAAAGGTATCGTTTCATTTGGGTTTTCGGTTCCTGAATACAATAAATTTCTAGATGTTAGTTATAGTTATAAAATCGAAGGACTTTCTGATAAATGGAGTGACTGGTCTCATGCATCAAATGTGCAATTTGAGAATATATCATTTGGAGATTATACTTTGGAAGTTAAAGGGAAAGTGGGAAATCAGCTTACAGAGAATACAATTGTATATCATTTTGAGGTTAACAGACCTTGGTATATTTCCAATTTAGCGATTTTGATGTATGTTTTAATTTTAATCGGAATTGCATTTTTAGTAAATAAGGTTTATAAGTTTTACTACGAACGAATTCTTAAGCATGAACACATAAAAAGTGAACGTGCACTCATTCAAATAAAGAATGAAAAACTAAATCAAGATATCGAAGGGAAAAATAGAGAGTTAGTTATTTCTACAATGAGTATCATTAAGAAGAATGAGTTACTTAATAAAATAAAGAAGGAGTTAAAAAGTAATAGAAGCAATAAAGATATTGGTAGTGCAATAGATTTAATTGATACCAACTTAAATAATAATAAGGATTGGAAATTCTTTAAAGAAGCATTTAACAATGCTGATAAAGATTTTATGGATAAAATTAAGGCTGCACATCCAGATTTAACACCCAATGATTTAAAGTTTTGTGCTTATTTACGCTTGAATTTATCCTCTAAAGAAATGGCTCCATTGCTTAATATATCCATTAAAAGTGTGGAGACTAAACGTTACAGATTAAGGAAAAGATTACATTTAAATCATGATGACAGTTTAGTTAACTATATCTTAAAATTCTAACACCTCGACAATCAAGTTTTCTACCACGACTTTACCTCGACAAGCGTGTTTTTACGCTAAATTTTTGGTTTTTTTAAGAAATTTCGAGTTCTCGATAAAGCTAATGTTTATAATACTTACCGAGATTTTTTTAATATTTATTTTTACTGAATTTTATGATGTTCGTTTTTTATCGAGGTATAGATTGTCAAATTAGCAATTATTTGAGATTAAATTTACAAAAGCTTAACATTGCATCTCATTTCTACATGTTTTGAAATGATAGTTTTGGGCTTTAATTTTTAACTAAATCAATCATTCATGAAATTAAAATTTCAAAAATCAAGAATTGAAATATTCTTCTGTCTCTTTTTATTGTGCAGTTCGTTTTCTCTGATTGCACAGACCACAGTAAAAGGAAAAGTGCTTTCTGCTTCAGATAATATGCCGTTACCAGGTGCGTCTGTAATAGAAAAAGGAACTTCTAATGGAACACAAACAGATTTTGATGGTGTGTTTACTTTAGATGTTTCAAATGAATCTGCTATTATGGTGGTATCTTATGTAGGGTTTAAATCTAAAGAGGTTGTTTATAGCTCGGGAGAGGTCACAGTAACTTTAGAAGAAGATAGCGCTTTAGAAGAAGTTGTAGTTATTGGTTATGGTACACAAAAGAAAAGTGATATTGTAAATGCGGTTGCAACTGTAGACTTAGAAGAGGCCACTTTATCACCAACCTCAGATGTTAACGAAATGCTTCGTGGTAGAATTGCGGGACTACAAGTTAATGTGGGTGGTGGAACATTAAGACCAGGTGGAACTTCCGATATTATTTTTAGAGGTCAAGGATCTATTGAAGGTAATGTAAGTGCAATCTATGTGGTTGATGGTATCGTTAGAGAGGGTGGTATTGAAGATATTGACTCAGATGATATTAAATCTATTGAGTTCTTAAAAGATGCCTCAGCTCAGGCTATTTATGGTTCTAGAGGTGCTAATGGTGTCGTTTTAATAACAACTAAACGTGGAACTTCAGGTAAAATAAGTGTTAGCTATCATGGATTTTTAACTACAAAAACAATTGAAAGGAATTTTGATGTTTATAGTGGACAGGAATTAGCACAATTAAGAAGAGAGGCTTGGAGGTCAACTAGAGCAGATGATAGTTATCCTGATGATCTTGTTGATAATGTATTTACAGCAGTTGAGTATGATAATCTGGAGAATAATCGTTTTGTAGATTGGGAAGATGAATTAATGAGAAACGGTTTCGTTAATAGTCAGGCTATTAGTGTAAGTGGTGGTACAGAAATGACTAAAGTCTTTGGTAGTATAAATTACTTTCAAGAAGATGGACTTATACCAACGTCTAGTTATTCTAGAAAAACATTACGTTTAAATGTTGATCAAAAAATATCTGAAAAATTTTCTGTTAATTTCGATTTAAACTTATTAAGCGACGATACAGATAGAGCGGCGAATGTTAATGTTATTACTAACTCACCTTTTGGTAGTGCTTATAACGCAGATGGTAGTATAACGCGTTATCCAAGTGGAGAAGAAGGATCGGGTGTAAATCCTTTATGGAATTTACGCGAACAAAATCACGAAGAAAAAGGAAATGATTATGTCATTAACGTCACTCCGATATGGAAAATTACGGATGATTTAACGTATCAATTAAAAACAAATTTAACTAGAAGAATGTCCGAAAGAGGACAGTATCAATCGTCGCTAAGTAGCGCAGGTGATAACGTTAGAGGTATTGCAAGAATTGATAATCAATTAAGAGAGTCTTATTTAGTTGAAAATATTTTAACGTACGACAAGACTTTAAATGAAAACAATAATCTTAATGTAACCTTAGTACAATCTACCCAAGAAAATGCATTCTCAAGAACATTTACGCAAGGGGAAGGATTTCCAAATGAGGATTTAGGTTTTAACGGAATATCTACAGCAATAGGTAATGTCACTGTAGAACGTGATGGAGATAAGTTTCGATATTTAGGATATTTAGCAAGAGCGCGATATACTTTATTAAATAGATATACTCTTGAAGGCATAATTAGAGCGGATGGAGCTTCATTAAATGGTGAAGGAAATAAATGGAGTTATAATCCAGCAGGTTCATTTGCTTGGAAAATACATAATGAGAGTTTTTTAGAAGATGTAAGTGCTATACAAGAGCTGAAATTTAGAGTAAGTTATGGTTCTTTAGTTAATGACTTAGGGCGTGCTTATACCTCACTTTTTACTGCTGATTTTCAACCTTATGTATTTGATGAAGAAACAGCTTCAGGATATGCACCATCTACTATTTTGCCTAATCCTAATTTAAAATTTGAAAGAATCACCACATTAAACTTTGGTTTAGATTTTTCAATTTTCAATAGAATTTTATTGGGTAATATTAACTGGTACGATGCCAGAACTACGGATTTATTATTAAAAAGAGGTGTGCCTCCGGTAACTGGTTATAATTCAACATTCTTTAATGCTGGTGAAATGCAAAATACAGGTCTCGAACTTGGATTAACAGCAAACATCTTTAATACTGAGGATTTTAGATGGTCGGTTTCTACAAATTGGTCTAAAAACAGAAACGAAATATTAGAACTTTATAACGATGGAAATGGTGATGCTATAACGGAAGATAATTCATTTAACTATTACGTTGGTCAGCCTGTTGGTGTTATTTATCAGTATGCATTTGATGGTATTTGGCAAGAGGGAGAAGATTATGCAAATTCACCTCAAGCTAATTCAGAGTCTGCATTACCACAAGAAAATATAGGACCTGGCGATATTAGAATTAAAGATATTAATGGAGTCGATGATGAAGGTAATATTATAGCTGGTCCTGATGGTAAAATTACACAAGAAGATCGTGTGTTTATAGATCCTAATCCAGATTGGTTTGGTTCGTTATCAACAACAGTTGCTTATAAAGGTTTTGATTTATTTGTAGACTTTTATGCTGTTGAAGGTGCTACGAAAATTAACCCATTCTTAAATGAGTACAATAATGGTGGTACATTAAGAGGAGATATCAATGGTGTTAAAGTCGATTATTATACACCAGAAAATCCATCAACAACATTTCCACGTCCTAATAAAGATGCCGCCGACCAATACTTAAATGCCTTAGCGGTTAAAGATGCATCGTATATTAGATTAAGAACGGTGAGTTTAGGATATACTTTATCTGATGATTTTACATCTAAATTAAATTTCGAGCAAATTAGATTTTATGTAACAGGTACCAATTTGTTTACCGATACGGATTACATAGGGTATAGTCCGGAGGTAAATATCAGATCTACCTTTTCAAATGCAGATACAGGTTATCCTGATGCCAGGTCATTCACATTTGGAGTAAGAGTTAAATTTTAATTAAAAAAAGAATAATATTATGAAAACGAAGTTTTTTTATTCAAAAATAAAAGGGAGTTTAATACTAGCCGCAGCCCTATTCTTTGTTGTTACTTCTTGTGAAGATTACTTAGAGGAACAACCTAGCACATTAATTGATGCGGATTATATTTATACAACTGAAGGAGGCTTAAAGTCTGGTGTCGTAAGTCTATATAAATTTGAAAGAGATCGCTACGATAATAGCACAGAGGATTATATGGGAGCGGTATTGATGTCTTCTAGAGGAGATTTAACCTTTTCAAGATCTGGTTATACAGGCTTAATGGGACGGTACGAAAGAGGTACCTCTCCAGTAGATCAAGGTGCTAATTTTGCGTCTTCATTATTTTGGAAACATTATTATAATATGGCCAATAAAGCGACTTCAATAATAAATGCAGCTGAAACTTTAGACGGTATAGATGAAGATACAAGAGCCCAAATTTTATCTGAAGCGAAGTTTTTTAGAGCACATTCGTACTTCTACTTATACAGAATGTACAATAATATTTATGTTAATACAGAAACAATTACTTTAGACAATGCTTTTAATGTTATTAACGATAAATCTTCAGAACAAGAAGTATTTGCACTTATAAATAGCGACCTTAATTATGCTATTGATAATTTAGATTGGACGGATACTTTTGGTCGCGTTACTAAAGGAACTGCAAAGCATGTAAAGGCTAAAGTAGCTATGTGGCAAGGTAACTGGACTGAAGCAAAAAATCAAGCTGTTTCATTAATTGATGAAGGTCCTCATAGTTTAGTGGCTAATACTGCAGCTGTTTTTGCAGGAGATAGAAACAATTCAGAAGCATTATTTGTAATACAATCTAAAGATGATGTACTTGGTGGTGGTAATGCCACCATGATGAATGCGAATTATGTGACTCAATTTTTTCAAATTTCTGGTATAGAATACAATAATGAACAGGGAGGTAGAGGATTTTCTAGAGTTTTACCAAATTTATATTTATTAAATCTTATAGCTGAAGATCCTAACGATACAAGGGATGATGATACGTATTTTAGATTAAAATATTATTACACCTCTGGAGATAGAATTGGTGAGGAGATCGATAATTATGCACCAATAACAGATTTAGATAATCCTAGTTCGACTTATGCATCTTATTACCAAAGAATGCATCCTTCTTGTATAAAGTTTGCTCAAGATGACGGTGATGAATCTTCTTATACTATTAGAGGTAATATTATGGTTTATAGGTTAGCAGAGACTTATTTGATAGCGGCAGAAGCTATTATGAGATCTTCAGGTGACCCTTTACCTTATTTGAATGCTATTAGAACTAGAGCTGGTGCCGCACCAGTTACGGCTGTAAATCAACAAACCATTTTAGATGAACGCGCAAGAGAATTAGCTTTTGAAGGGCAACGTTGGTTTACTTTAAAACGAATGGGACAATCGGTTATTGATTTTCAAATGACCAATTATGCAGGAGATGGGGAATATTTTCCAGCTAATTTAGGAGCTAAAGATCCTAGAGAAAATTGGAGATCACATTTTATTAACTGGCCAATATCTCAAAATGATTTAGACCTTTTAGGTTCAGATTATCCTCAAAATAATGGTTATAATTAATAATTATTTGAATTAGTCATTCTATAGAAACAAAAGGGCAAGTTCACTTGCCTTTTTGTTTTCTTAATATTTAGATGTTAAATATTTAAAAGACAATTACATATGAGATACTTAACTATTTTGTTGTTGTGTATAGGATTTGCTTCATGCAATTCTACAATTAAAGACACTGAAATTACCTTTACTGATAACCCTGTAATTGCGCACAGAGGCGCATGGAAAGCTAAAGATTTACCTAAAAATTCTATTGCGGCATTAAAAGAAGCAATCAGCTTAAAATGTACAGGCTCAGAATTTGATGTTCGTATGACAGCGGATGAAATCCTTGTCGTTACTCACGATGCCGATTATGAAGGTTTAGATATTGAATCCTCAACCTATCAAGAACTCGCTAAGCATAAGTTATCAAACGGAGAAACCTTACCAACTTTAAAAGATTTCATTACTGCTGGTATGACTAATAATACCACTACAGGTTTAGTTTGCGAAATAAAACCTTCAAAAATTGAAGGACGTAATATGCTTATGGCAGATAAAACAGTGGCTTTGGTAAAAGAACTCAAAGCAGAAGCGTATGTGTCTTATTACATCAGTTTTAGTTACGAGGTTATTAAACACATTAAAAGAATTGACACGAATGCTAAGGTTTTATATCTAGATGGCTCAAAATCGCCAGAAGACCTACATAAGGATGGTATTACAGGACTCGATTATTTAGTTTGGAAACTAAAAACAAACCAAATTGGATTACAGAAGCTAAAGATTTAGGTCTAAAACTAAATGCTTGGACAGCCAATAAGGAAGAGGATATTGATTGGTTGTTAAGTCATGATTTTGATTATATAACCACAGATGAACCGGAACTGGTTTTTAAAAGGCTAAAAGCGACTTCTAATAGCTCAAATTAAATCTTAATAGCAGAGCCTATTTTTATGCTATCGATAATTTATTTTGAAATACTTATTTTGCAAGTTCGAAACAACAAATAAATGAAACGAATTAATTTATTTATTATCAGTCTTATACTTTTAGGATGTAATTCCAATAAAAGTAAGCAGGAAGCTAATAATGTTCCTTTAATGCTAAAGGCAATGACTTACAATATTCGTTTAGATATTGCTTCAGATGGTGAGAATGCATGGCCAAATCGAAAAGATTTTTTGAGTTCGCAAATTTTATTTTTGAGTCCAGATGTTTTTGGAGTACAAGAAGCACGGCCGAATCAAATTGAAGATTTAAAAGCATCGTTACCAGATTATAAATTTATTGGAGAAGGAAGAGATGGTAATGGAGAAGGAGAGTTTTCTGCAATCTATTACAATTCAAAAAACTTAAAAGTTGAAAATCAACACACCTTTTGGTTATCAGATTCACCAACTATAGTTTCCAAGGGTTGGGATGCGGCTTACCCAAGAGTTTGCACGTATGGTTTATTTACTTCACTAAATACGGATAAAAAATTCTGGGTATTCAATTCACATCTAGATCATGTTGGTGGGGAAGCGCAAAAAGAAGGCATGAAACTCATTCTTAAAAAAATAGCTTCTGAAAATAACCAAAACTATCCTGTTCTGCTTATGGGTGATTTTAATGTAGAACCTAATAGTGAGGTCGTAACAGAAATTTTACCAACTATGTCAGATTCAAGACAAATAGCCACATTAAAGTTTGGACCAGAGGGAACATTTAATGCCTTTCAATATAATGAACCCGTAACACGTCGAATCGATTATATTTTCATTTCAAAATCGCCTAATATTACTGTACATAAATATGCCGTGTTTTCAAGTGCTATAGATTTTAAGTTTCCTTCCGACCATTTTCCTGTGTATACAGAAATTGAGTTAAAATGATTTTAGTATAATGATTAATACAAAAAAAACATTCCTACTTGCAGTCGTTAGTGTAAAGGCTGCTGTGATTCTACTTGTTACTTGTGCTACAGTAGATTTTGATACGTCAGTAGAGGCTAATTCTAGATTTATAAAACACACAACGTCTTTAATAGATAAGCAGATTGAACTCAAAGTAGATTCTGTATTAGCATTAATGACCATTGATGAAAAAATAGGTCAATTAGTACAGTATAGTGGTAAATGGAATGCGACAGGTCCATCAACTTCAGAAAGAGATCAGTATAAGTACAATAAACTAAAGAAAGGTGAAGTTGGTTCTATGCTGAACGTAGCTTCCGTAGCTTCAATCCGAGAAACACAACGGATTGTAATGGAGAATTCCCGATTAAAGATTCCTCTTATTTTTGCGTATGATGTCATTCATGGTTACAAAACCATATTTCCTATTCCTTTAGGTGAAAGTGCGAGTTGGGATTTGGATATTATAAAAAAATCAGCTGCAATTTCCGCTAAGGAAGCATCTGCATCTGGTTTAAACTGGACGTTTGCACCAATGATCGATGTGTCTAGAGACGCACGTTGGGGAAGAATAATGGAAGGTTCGGGTGAGGATACGTATTTAACTACTCAAATTGGAGTGGCGAGAATAAAAGGATTTCAGGGAGACGATTTATCGGCAACGCATACTATTGCGGCATGTGCAAAGCATTTTGCAGGTTATGGTTTTGGAGAGGCTGGTAGAGATTACAATACGGTGAATATTGGTGAGTACGAACTTCACAACAGTATTTTACCGCCTTTTAAAGCAGCTGCAGAAGCTGGTGTGGCCACGTTTATGAATGCCTTTAACGATATTGATGGTATACCAGCAACAGGACATAGACATTTGCAAAGAGATTTGTTGAAAAACGAGTGGAATTGGCCAGGTCTAATGGTTTCCGATTGGGGAAGTATAGGCGAAATGATTGCTCATGGGTATGCTAAAGATTTAAAGCATGCTTCAGAAATTGCTATTAATGCCGGGAGTGATATGGATATGGAATCGTATGCTTATGAAGCTTCGTTAAAAACATTGATAGAAGATGGTAAAGTTTCAATAGATGTCATAAATGATGCTGTGAGACGTGTATTGCGAATCAAATTTCAGTTAGGTTTATTTGATGATCCTTATAAATATTGTGATACAGAAAGAGAGAAAACTGAGATTTATTCTAAAGAGAATTTAGAAATTGCTAGAGATGTAGCTAAGAAATCTATTGTATTACTTAAAAATGATAATCAAGTCTTACCACTTTCAAAAGACATAAAAAGCATTGCTGTTATTGGGCCGTTAGCTGATGATAAAAATGCACCTTTAGGCAATTGGAGAGCAGAAGGCGACTATAATTCTGCTGTATCACTATTAGAAGGTGTAAAGCACGCAGTTTCAAAGTCAACAACTATACATTATGAAAAAGGAATTGAGTTAACAGTTCCAACGGTTAAGCCAGGCGAAAATCAGTTTTTAATACCTTTAGAATTTAATACAACCGATAGATCAGGAATTAAAAAAGCGGTTGAAGCTGCTAAGAAAGCTGAGGTGGTTTTATTAGCTATAGGTGAAGACGCCTACCAGACTGGAGAAGGACGAAGTCAGGTAGATATTGGATTTAAAGGGTTACAATTAGAATTGTTAGAGGCTATTCAAAAGGTGAATAAAAACATTATAATTGTGCTGATGAACGGCCGTCCAATGGATTTAACTCGTGCTTCGGAAGTGGCTCCAACTATTTTAGAATGTTGGCATTTAGGATCGGAATCTGGTAATGCCATAGCAGATGTTGTTTTTGGTGATTATAATCCTTCTGGTAAATTACCAGTGTCATTTCCGCATCATGTAGGGCAAGAGCCGTTGTATTATAATCAAAAAAACACAGGACGACCGCACGGATCAAAACAAGTAACATATTCTGCTTATAGAGATGCACCAAGATTTGCGTTGTATCCATTTGGACATGGATTGAGTTATACCACTTTTAAATATGATAACTTAACATTAGATAAAACTGAAATAAAAACGACTGACAGTATCAATGTTTCTGTGTCTATAACAAATGCTGGAGATACAGATGGAGAGGAAGTCGTGCAACTATATATTAGAGATTTAATAGGAAGTTTGGTTAGACCAATTAAAGAATTAAAAGGGTTTAAAAAGCTAATGATAAAGGCAGGAGAAACTAAAACAGTCACGTTTAAAATTAATGCTGAGACACTTCAGTTTTATACAGCAAATAAAAAATGGGAGGTAGAGCCTGGTGCATTTGAAGTTTGGGTAGGAGGGAGTTCTGTTGCGGAATTAAAGCAAAGTTTTAGTGTTGTTGAATAAGTAAGTTTTATTCAAAAGCACTTATTTGCTCGGTAATTTATTAAAGAAATTACAGATTGAGAATTTTAGGGGAATTTTGTTTTTTGATAAACAACAAATTCAGATATGTGGCTATAATTGCAGTAAATAATTAAAAACATAAAACCGTTCAAGCTTGATTGAACGGTTTTATGTTGTTGTCCCTCAAAACACAGTTGTGAGTGTTGTGGATTCGGAGAGATTAACGTCGTTGTTCTCTAGTGAATCCCATCCTGTAAATACAACTTTTTGTACTTTCAGCCCAAGCGCTTTTAAACAACAAAGCTCAATCAAGTAAAACTTGTTGAGCTTTTTATGCTTAAAATCACAACAAAGTTGTGCTTAATTGTGGAGTCGGAGAGAATCGAACTCTCGTCCAAACAAGTAACCAAAAGGCTTTCTACACGTTTATTCTTTTCTTAGGTTTTCGACTTAAAGCTGGTTAAAGACAACCCACTTTTAGCTTAGCTCCTTAATCTCGAAAAGGTATCAGAGCACTACCTAATCTAAGTCAATTTTTACGATGCCTAATAAAGAACGCCATTAACTAAGGCTTTCTCGAGACATTTAGCACTCCTACCTAGTAGGACGAGGCTTAATCTTACTGTAATTCAGATTATGCAGCTAAAGCGTAGTTATTCTCGCCGTTTAAAATTTGGTCTAGCCTTTTACGTGTATCAATGCCATTACACGACGTGCTTACAATCTAATTAATCTCGCTGTCAAAACCAGTCGACCCCATTTTCCTGCAAAGGCAGAAATCTCATCAAATTGATAACCTGAATGAGGGCTGCAAAATTACTAAAAATAGTAATGCAAAAGCTATACCAATCTTGTTTTATAGTGTTATTCGGTACTATTGTCAGATTGTATGGCATCTAATAGTCGTAATGATGTCCTTCTTTTTCTGTTTTTTGTAAGAATTTAGATTAAATTTTATACTTCATAAATAAAAATTCTTAAGTAAAAGTTTATCAAATTATAAAGCTCATTTAAGAATGTATATAATCATCAATCAGTATTTTACAGCATTGCTGATTTGCTTTTTAGAAGTGCACCTTAACAATTAGAATACATTATTAACATTGTCATGGTGATCATTTAAAGCAATCTTAATAGAGTGCTTTAAGTTGTTTGTTGTTAGGTTTTTACAATAATTTAAAAAACACAAAAAATCACTTAATCGGCGTTTTATGTGTTTTGACGAGTGTGTTGGTTAACGACAAAGAGCTAACTTCTCTGATAATTTCTACATTTGTTTTGAACTTAAAAAGAACTTCCGTTGAAAAAGAAATTACGCATCAAACGATTAAATCATACTGTATTTTTTAGTACAGTTTTATTAAAAATAATAGTATTTGCTGTTGTCTTTACGTGTTTGTCTACAAAAGCATTTGCTCATGGAGATTTAACCAAACAAATATTAAAAAAGACAGAAGAAATTTCAAAAAGTCCAAACAATTTTGAACTCTATTACCAAAGAGGATTGTTATACCAGCAGCATGTTGAATATCCAAAGGCAATGGAAGATTATTTAAAATCTCAAGCATTAGGAAATACTGATAGCGTATTACAATACAGAATTGCGGAACTCAATTATCTATCTGAAGATTATAATAATGCTTTAAATAGTATAACTGTTTATTTAGACATCATTCCTACAGATGTTAAGGCTAAAAAGCTAGAAGCCCAAATATTATTCCATTTAAAATCTTATCAAGAATCTTTAAGTGCCTATCAATATGTTATTGAACATATGGAGGATATACGGCCAGAAGATATATTAGAGTTTACAGATATAATTTTAGCTGAAAATAATGAAAATTATGCCCAAGCTATAGAGACAATAGAGGTTGGTTTAGGTAAGCTTGGCTCTAATACGATAGCCCTTCAGCTTAAAAAATTAGAGTATCTAAAAGAAAGTGACGACATAGAGAAAGCATTACAGCAGTACGATTATTTCATTGTAGAATATAAAAGAAAGGAATTTTGGTATTACAAAAAAGCAAATTATTTAGTAGAACAAAACAGAACTGAAGAGGCTAATATAGCTTTAAAACAAGCTACAATTGCTATTGATCAATTGGATGCTAAGTTTAAAAAAATGGAATCGATTATAGAGTTAGAAGACAAAATAAAACATTTAGAAAATTCACTTAACAACTAAACAATCATGATTAAAAAAAGTACTTTTATGTTAATGATGTTGCTGATTACGGCATATTCATTTTCTCAAACCGTAACGGTAGATATTCCCATAAATGGCAGTGCAGGTTCTGCAGAAGAAAATTTTAGCGGCAGTGGTGAAGTCTATACAGGTAGTTCGGATTTAGAATTATATCACGACGGAACAGATGAACAAGTTATTGGTCTCTATTTTCAAAATATTGGGCTTCCTCAAAATGCTGTAATAACAAATGCTTATATTCAATTTCAAGTAGATGAAAATGGAGCAGGTGATGTAACTGTAAATATTACAGGAGACGATACGGATAATGCCTCAAGTTTTGTTGGTAACGCAGCTTTCGGTGTGTCTTCAAGACCCTCAACTACAGCAAATGTAGATTGGGCTATTGCAAGTTGGGAAGGGCAAATAGGTCTGGCATCAACAAATCAAAGAACGCCAGATATTAGTGCTATACTTTCAGAAATAACCTCAAGAAGTGGTTGGACTGAAGGTAATAGTATGGTTTTTAAATTTACAGGAGTTTCAAGATCAGATGGCGCTTGGAGAGAAGCTGAAAATAATTCAGGAGGCACACCTTCATTACATATTGAATACACAGCTGAGCCTTCAGACGTTGTTACTTCTACAGTAAATATTACAGCTAATGAAGATGATGGTACGGCTGAAGAGGCGTTTAGTGGTAGTGGTTTTGTAAGTACTATTAGTTCCGATTTAGAATTGTACTATGATGGAACTACAGAACAAGTTGTAGGGGTCCGTTTTGAAAATATTAATCTTCCACAAAATGCTGTGGTAACCAATGCTTATGTTCAGTTTGAAGTGGATGAAAATGGAAATGGAGATGTCACTGTAAATGTTACAGGAGACAATAGTGACGATGCTTCTGTGCTCGGATCTAATGGTAATTTTGGCCTTTCAACCAGAATGGCAACTACAGCAAATGTAGATTGGGCTATAGCGAGTTGGGTTGGACAAATAGGTCAGGCTTCAACAGCGCAGAGAACACCAGATATCAGTGCTATTCTTTCTGAAATTACAGCAAGAAGTGGTTGGGA
Organism: Winogradskyella psychrotolerans RS-3; assembly: GCF_000427335.1. Lineage (GTDB taxonomy): Bacteria > Bacteroidota > Bacteroidia > Flavobacteriales > Flavobacteriaceae > Winogradskyella > Winogradskyella psychrotolerans. Next base: position 100,509 of record NZ_ATMR01000077.1, read on the forward strand.
ACCAGGGAATAGTATGGCATTTATGTTTACAGGAGTTTCGAGATCTGATGGAGCTTACAGAGAAGCTTCTAGTGCATCAGTTTTGTTACATATTGAATATGAAACACCACCAGTTGAAATCGATATTACAGGAAACTCTATTTCTATTGAAAATGGAGATACAACACCAGATCTTTCAGATTTTACACAATTTGAAAACACAGGAATTAATGAAACATTAACCAGAACGTTTTCTATTACTAATTTAGGTGAGCAAGATTTAAACTTAACAGGCACACCGTTAGTTTATATAACTGGTGATGCTGAGTTTACAATACTTACACAGCCTAGTGCTTCAATAGTATCTTCAAATCAAAGTTTAGAGTTTGTAGTGCAATATGCACCAACTGCAGCAGTAACTAATACAGCAATGATTTCAGTTGCTAGTGATGATGCAGATGAAAATCCTTACACATTTAATCTTCAAGGTACAGGAGAAACTGCGATTATAGATTTAGATGTTTTAGGGAATGGTACATTAATTTCTAATGGAGATACTACACCAGATGTTTTAGATCATACAGATTTTGGCCCTGCATTTATTTCTGTAGGAAAAACAAAATCATTTACAATAGCAAATACAGGAAATAGTGTGATTACAATCGCTTCTATAATTAGTGATAACCCAGAGTTTGTGATTACTAATTCAGAGTCGACTATTAATGGCGGAATGTCTTCAATTTTTACTATCACTTTTGTACCTACAAGTTCAGCTTTATCTACAGCAACTATTACTATTGAAAGTAATGATACGGATGAAAATCCATTCACATTTAATGTGCAAGGCGAAGGTGCAGAGGCTTCTTTTCCTGCAACAATTAATGCGGGAGATGATTGGTTTTACTTAAATGATGGTAGTGATCAAGGTACAGCATGGAGAACTTTAACTTTTGACCAAAGTAATTGGGAAGAAGCAGCTACGGAAATTGGTTATGGAGACGGAGATGAGGTTACCGATTTAGGAGTGCCAGCAACACCAAGACCTATTACGACTTATTTTAGAAAGTACATTGATATGGAAAATATAGCAATGTATAATAGTCTAGATTTAGAAGCTGTTAGAGATGATGGGATTGTGGTTTATGTAAACAATGTTGAGGTTTGGAGAAATAACATGCCAACTGAAGGTCCTATTGCATTCGATGATGATGCAATCACAGGGATTAGTGGGTCTGATGAAGATTTTTGGAATACACAAAATGTAAATTCTTTCCCGTTAGTTGAAGGTATTAATATAATAGCTGTAGAAATTCACCAGAGTAGTGTAAATAGTGGAGATATTAGTTTTAATTTCAAATTAACACCAAGCACATCTATTGCACCAACTATTGAAGTAGAAAGAGGTCCTTATTTACAAAGTGGAACACCTACAAGTGTGGTTGTAAAATGGAGAACAGCAGTAGCAACACAATCTGCTGTTAAATACGGAACAGCTTTAGATATGTTAACTTCAGTAGTTTCTAATTCAGAATTAACTACGGAACATGAAGTGACTTTAACGGGGTTAGATCCTAATACAAAATATTACTATAATATAGGTAATGCCGATGAAGTACTAGCACAAAGCGAAACTGGAGATATGTTTGTTAAAACAGCACCAATTGCAGGAACAGATCAATTTGTAAGAGCATGGATTTTAGGAGATCCTGGAACAGGAAGTATTAATCAAAGAAATGTAAGAGATGCTTATTACAATTATGTGTCTACGGTAGAAACAAATACTGGTCAGACGGATATGATGTTGTTTTTAGGAGACAACGCTTATAGTAATGGTACAGACGCACAACACCAAAGTTATTTCTTTAATGTCTATGACGAAATGTTGAAAAAGGCAGTAGCTTGGTCTTGTTTAGGAAATCATGATGGTTTTACATCTGATTTAGAAACTCAGTCTGGTCCTTATTATGACATATTTACGTTTCCAACGGCTGCTGAGGCTGGTGGTGTGGCGTCAGGTACAGAAGCTTATTATTCTTTCGATTATGCAAATATTCACTTTATTGTATTAGACTCTCATCAATCGGGTAGAGAAGTAGGAGGTAGTCAATATCTTTGGGCTCAAAATGATATTCAGAATACAACACAAGATTGGATCGTCACTTTATTTCATCACCCAGCATATTCTAAAGGATCTCACGATTCGGATTGGGAAGGTAGATTGATTGAAATGAGAGAAAATTTTATGCCAATATTAGAAGCTAACGGTGTAGATTTAGTACTAAATGGACATAGTCATTCTTATGAGCGTTCTTACTTTATAAATGGACATCAAGGATTTGCAAATACTTTTAACATCGATAATATAACTAATGGAGGTCATACTGTTGGAGAAACAGGAGATGGTGATGGTAAAGTTGATGGCGATGGTGCATACCAAAAAACTAGCGATGCCGCAGAAGGAGCTGTTTACATTACTGCTGGTTCATCAGGACAAATATCAGGAGGAGATTTAGATCATGAAGCCATGTTTTTATCTTTAAATCAACTTGGATCTTGTGTGATGGAAATTGAAAGTGATGGTAATGGTGGACAAAACTTAACGGTTAAGTTTGTAAGGGATACTGGTGCTATTGATGATTATTTTACCATCAGTAAAACAGGAGTAACACTTAGTGTAGATGATAACGAAACAGTAGAGAAAACGATAAAAGTTTTCCCTGTACCAGCTAACGATTTACTTAATATTAAAGTAAACCTTAATGAGCATGTTACAAATGTTAAATTTTATAACAGCACAGGAAAGTTAGTTAAGGAAAGTGATAACGAAACTATCAATGTAAGTAATATGGCAACAGGAATGTATGTTATTGAAATTGCTACAGATAAGAATACGTATTACAAGTCTATAATTATTGAATAATTTACCTAACTAAATTATTTATTAAACCTCAACACAATGCTGTTAATAGCAGATTGTAGTTGGGGTTTTTAATTTATCTATAAGTTGATAAAATTTAAAGGATTTCTAAGTTGAAAATCTAAGTACACAATGAAAAAAATAATCTTTTTAATCATCACTGTTTTAATTTGTTCTTTAGCATTGTCTGGAAAAGAAGGAACGGAACCTTTTGAAACCAATGCTATTACAGAAAAGGTAGGGGTCTTATATGCTTCTAACTTTTATAAATTTCAAGAAGAAGTCAACACCTTGGTTAAGCTAACTGATAATTCTACAACATTAAGTGAATTAAAAGCAATTAAAAGGCAAATTGAAAAGACAAGATTAGTCTATAAAAAAATCGAATTTATTTTTGATTATTACCAAACCTTCTACAACGGTACTTATATAAATGGAGCGCCATTACCTAAAGTTAGTGAGTATTACGAAGGAGATAAAATTATTGAACCTTCTGGATTACAAGCTTTAGATGAAGCTGTGAATGAAGAGGCTTCAATTGAAAATATAGATTACATAAAAAATTTAGCAAACGAACTTAAAGCTCATGTAGATTATGCTTCTAATATTCATTTGCCAATTCGTTTAAAACCGAGTCAGCTTATAGAATGTATGCGTTCTGGTATGGTTAGGCTTTTTACATTAGGCGTTACAGGTTTTGATACACCAGGTTCTGTAAATGCTTTAGCAGAGAGTTATGAGAGTTTACAAAGTATGGAAACTACGTTTATGTATTTTGAAGAAGACATGCAATCGGAAGCTAAATCTAAATTTAAGGAGATTAAAAAACACTTTAAAAAAGGGAAAAAGATACTTAGTGCTAATGTTAGCTTTAATGATTTTGATAGAATGACATTTCTAAAAGAAGTAATTAATCCGTTGTATGCCGATTTGTTAGAGTTTCAAACTTTAAATAAAATTAAGCTTGAGCCTTATAAAAAACACGCTCAAAATTATGAAGCAGTTAATCTTTTTCAATCTGATTTTTTAAACACTAAATTTTATTCAGAGTTGGTGTATTTGCCTTTAGATAATCCTAAAACTATTCAATTAGGAGCATTACTATTTAAGGATTCTAAACTTTCTAATGGTAATGTAATGTCTTGTGTAAGTTGCCATGATCCTAATAAAGGTTTTACCGATGGTTTACCTAAAAGCTTAGCCAACAAGAAAGGATTTTATACATCTCGAAATTCACCTACCGTTATTAATTCGGGTTATGCTTCGCGTTATTTTTGGGATTTACGCGCTTATGATTTAGAACGACAAGTCGGTCATGTTATCGATAATGATTTAGAGTTCAATACCAATTTTAAAGCTATAGCAAAGAAACTGAAAACAGATCCTAATTATTTAAAGTTATTTAAAGACGCTTACGGCGGTATTGATAAGCAAGATATTAATGAGCGTTCTATTAGTAATGCAATTGCAGCTTATGTAAATTCTCTAAAATCTTTTGATAGTCCATTCGATAAATATGTTAGAAACGAGAGTAATGATTATCCTAAAGATGCCTTACGTGGATTTAATTTATTTATGGGAAAAGCAGCTTGTGGTACCTGTCATTTTGCACCGATGTTTAACGGTACTGTTCCTCCTTTTTATATAGAAACAGAATCTGAAGTTTTAGGTATTACGCAAGGTTTTGATACCATTAACCCTACTTTAGATACAGATATTGGTCGTTTAGGGAATGGCTTAAATATAGATAAACAACCTTTCTTTAGAAACTCTTTTAAAACGGTTTCTGTTAGAAATATAGCTTTAACAGCGCCATATATGCATAATGGCTCTTTTAAGACTTTAGAAGACGTATTAGAGTTTTATAATTTAGGAGGTGGTGCAGGTATGGGCTTAGAGGTTGAAAATCAGACTTTATCTGATGCTCCGTTAAATTTAACAAAGCAAGAAATTAAAGATATTATAGCCTTTATGGAATCTCTTACGGATACTTCTAGTTTTTTAAATGAGGAAGATTAATAAATCATTTTTAGTAACCTTTTAAAACAAAAAACAGGAAGCTTTCACTTCCTGTTTTTTTATAAATATATTTTGTGTTAATCCTTTGTAACCCTTAAAGTCTGTATGTTATTTCCTGAAGAAACTTTTACTAAATAAAGCCCTTTAGATAACTCAGATAAGTCAATTGAAGAATTTGTGATAGTATCGTTATCAAAATGAGCTACCGTTTGCCCTAATAAGTTAAATACAGTAACGTTGTCAATATCTTGAGCTGATTTAATGTTTAAAATTCCAGAAGTCGGGTTTGGATAAACACTTGTAATTTCAAATACATTATCTGTTATAGACAATGTACTATCTGTTGTAAAACTCCAAACAGTACCAGTCGTGGATCCCATGCAATTAGTAGCATCTACACTCCAATAATATGTTGTGTTTGCTTCTAAATCGGGCATAGAATCACCATTTTCAAAATCAGTATAAGATTGCGTAGGAGGATTTACGGTATCTAAATAGAATACACTTGTATCTTCAGTAGTAGAAGCTGTCCAATTAAAAGACATAGAAGCATCACTAGATTGAAGAACAACATTAGAAGCTGTATCAGCAGGACTAGGTGCGGTTGCTAATACAGGAGCAGCGTCAGCAGGACAACAAGTTACGCATTGAATAGTCGTAAACGTAGATGTGTCATCATTACCACAATCAGCGTCTATATGCCAATAAATAGTAATTTCTGTAACTCCAGCCGGTGCTGTAAAAACTAATGGATTCATGCCGTGAGCAATTACAGTGTCATCATTCTCTGTAGCTGTTATATGTATGGGATTGTCTCCAGAAATAGAATATTCATAGCCAGGTGTAAGATTTCCAATTAAAGAATACTCAGAATTTGGCCAAGTATCAAATACAATAGTTTCAGCATAACCGGTATTTTCCATAGCAACAGTTCCGCCTGGCCAATGTCCGCCAGAACCATCAAAACATTGTGCATTTGTAGTCATAGTCATTACAACACATGCGATAAGTAATAAAGTAATTTTTTTCATTTTTTTTGTTTTAGTTAATGAGCTTAAAACTACAATTAGCAACAGGTAAACAGGTTATTGTATTATTATATAACTGTTACTTTAAAGCCTGACTATGACTAGGTTTTATGGATGTGTTAAGAAATAATATTTTATATTAAGCAGATGATATAGTCCTTTTTTCTAATTCAAAAATTAATTTAAAAATTAGCAATAAGTTTTGATTTATTTCCATGTACTTGATACACAAATAAGAAACTATTCTAGTTCTCTATTTTAAAATTTTTCTTGTTTTTTTACTTACTCAAAATAGGGGTCGCAAGACGAATGGTTCTAGAAATAGAATATGTTAATTAGCATAAGATGCTAAATGATATTAATTTGCTGATAAATATTAGCCACATTGTTTTTGGCAATTCGACCTATATTAAAAAAATAAAAATAAAAACTCCAATTTTACATGATACTTGCCATCATTAAAGCACATAAAAACTAAAAAGATAAGCCTGTGGTCTTTTGATCAGAATATTTAGCAGAAGCGAGAATAAAAGTCACAGAAACAGTGTCAGTACCTATTTTTTCATACAAAAAGAATCAGTAAGCAGAGGTTAAAAGAAGAAATTAAGACGTTTCTTGTCCTAATACTATACCGTTTAGTGATGTAAATTCTAATAATAATTCAAGATTAGAAATAGCAGTCTATAATTTAATTAAGCAGTCATTTTAAAGCTTACTTTTGTCGGCTTCAAACTAAACCATGTACTCATGACAAAACCAAGAATAGCACTTGCGGTTGGCATTATTTGTATTTCAATATTTCCCATTTTGGTGAAGTTAAATCTAACGCCAGGACTTGTTTCAGCATTTTACAGAATGGCTATTGCTTCTGTTTTTATTGTGCCCTACGTATTGATCACAAAACAGTTTAAGGTAACGTCTAAAAAAGCAGTCCTATTTTCAATAATTTGTGGAGTTGTATTTGGTTTAGACGTTGGTGTTTGGAATATTGCTATTCAACAATCTACTGCCACACAAGCAACTTTGCTAACTAACTTATCACCAGTTTGGGTAGGTGTTGGTGCCTTTTTATTTCTAAGAGATAAACCGAAACAGAATTTTTGGATGGGTACCATTGTGGCTATTATTGGCATGGTGCTCTTGGTAGGTTTTGATTTGTTCCTCAATTTTGATTTCAATCTCGCCTTTATTTTTGGTGTATTATCAGGCATGCTCTATGCTATTTATATGTTGCTGAGTAAAAATGTTTTAGAAGATATGGAGGTCATGACCTTTGTGACGATTAGTCTCGTGTCTTCAACCATAGCATTGGGTGCGCTTAGTTATGCTTTTAATGAGCCTTTTACTGGGTTTTCAGATGCAGGCTGGTTGGTATTAGTTGTTCAAGGTATAGTATGTCAGCTTTTGGCGTGGTTACTTATTAGCTATGCAACAAAGCATATGCGCGCCACAAGAGTTTCTGTGAGTCTGTTAGGGCAAGCTGTATTGGCTTCCATTTTAGCTTGGTGGTTATTAAATGAGCAAGTGTCTTTGCAAATGGTTATTGGAGGTATTGTATTACTATTTGGCATTAGACTTACATTTTATGAAAAGCCTGTACTGAAGTCTAAAGTTTAAATTTACCTTGAGTTCGTTTCTCTTGGAGTAATAGAGCCTATAAAAAATGCAGATGAATCTTGTCTTAAACCAGATTTCTGTAATATTTAATTGATGGTGTTTCATACCATAATATCATGTAAATATTTTAACCGAAGAATGTTTGCTAAAACATGCAATTCCACTTATTTTCGTGAAAACATTTTTCTAAATTAAATGCATTTATTGACGTTTTCTTACAGAAATCAATAAGGTGTATAATATGAAAGTTTATGGGCGTTCCCTTATCAGGTCGGGCTGTACGCTATATCTTTTGCTAAAAAAAAGCAAAAGGATGCCGCTTCCATCCCTAACGCGCTAAACCCAGAAACTGTATTGGTGTTTCAAGGGGTGCAAAGTCACAAAAAATAATTACGTAAAAGTTATACCAATCTTGTTTTATACGTATTTACAGAATTTATGTCAGAAGCTGTACATCATCATAGCAGGTAGGATAATAAACTTTAATGATGTTTAAAACTTTATTAGTTATACTTAGTTTTTTTAATCCATCTAAGAATGAAAAACACTGAGATTTATTATTTTTTAAGGTAGTTTTTTGATTTGTATTTGGTTATCTAAAATATACCTAATAGAGGGTATTGTTTTGCTTTAAACTATTATATAATATCGCATGAAACATTCTTTACCAACCAATTCAACACACATCATGAAAAAAAAAGTTCTGTTTACACTTGCCTTAATCGTATCTACAGTTTTTTTCACCCTTAAAGCTCAAAATTGGAACGAAATCATTAATGCCACAGCTTCCGATACTGCTGCTGACGACTGGTTTGGCTATTCCGTTGCTATTGATGGCGATTATGCCATTGTTGGAGCGCCTTATAATGATGATGCTAGTCTTAATTCAGGTTCAGCCTATATTTTTGTGCGTTCAGGAGGTAGTTGGATAGAGCAAGTAAAACTCACGGCGTCCGATGCTGCTGCAAATGATCAATTTGGCCGTTCCGTTGCTATTGATGGCGATTATGCCATTGTTGGTGCTTACTATAATGACGATAATGGTAGTGGGTCAGGTTCAGCTTATGTGTTTATGCGTTCAGGAGGTAGTTGGACAGAACAAGCAAAACTCACGGCGTCCGATGCTGCTGTTAATATGTTTAGCGTTTCCGTTGCTATTGATGGCGATTATGCCATTATTGGAGCGCTTATTAATGATGATAGTTGGTAATAATTCAGGGCGTCTAGGCCTATATTTTCGGGTACGTTTCGAGGAGGTAGTTGGACAGAACAAGCAAAACTCACGGCGTCCGATGCTGC
>NZ_ATMR01000078.1 GCF_000427335.1 Winogradskyella psychrotolerans RS-3
GGAAAAGGAAAGACCTTTCATCTCCGATAATGGAAAAGGAAACGCAAGTGGATTCCCTTTGGCTGCAAGTTTATCTAAATGCGGCCCACCGGGATAAGGCAAACCTATAATTTTTGAGATTTTATCGAAAGCTTCGCCTACCGCATCATCCTGTGTTTCTCCTAAAACTTCCATTTCCAATGGATTGTTTACCAATACGAGTTGGGTATGTCCCCCACTTACGGTAAGACAAATAAAAGGAAAGGTTGGTTTAGGGGAGTCTATAAAATGTGCCAAAACATGGGCTTCCATGTGATTCACTTCGATGATAGGTTTATCCAAAGCATAAGCGAAGGACTTCGCAAATGACACCCCTACCAAAAGTGCGCCCATTAATCCTGGGCCACGGGTAAAAGCCACCGCACTCAAATCACTTTTATTAATTCCTGAAGATTTTAAAGCTTCTGCCACTACTGGAATAAGATGCTGTTGATGTGCTCTAGAAGCCAATTCTGGAACAACCCCACCATATTTCTCATGAACAGATTGCGTGGCGACAATATTATTAAGTATTT
>NZ_ATMR01000079.1 GCF_000427335.1 Winogradskyella psychrotolerans RS-3
ATTTTGAAAAGTGCTAAAGTCCTGGACCGGATATAATTTCCTGATTTAGGGATTAGGAGAGGGTAAGAAGTTGAGTAGGTTGATGCTTTTTTCTACAACAATGTTGAAAAGGTCCTTAAATGCTTTTTCAATCGAGTGGTGCTTCTTTTCTGACTATATAGGTCTAAAATTTAAAGTCAATCACCGCAAAACCCAATTCATCTTCAACATTGACATAGGACCAGAGCTTGCCGTCTTTCCAAAAAACAGCTTCCCGGAACTTGTTTTAAGCCTTCAATTTTTGGTTTCGCCCAAAAACNTTGAAGTCTTGGTCATAAGACGAAAAGAAAACCTCATAAGTAGATGGATCTTCTCGTCTTTCACCCAAAAATGTTTTTTTACCCAGTCGTAAAAACATTTCTCTGCTCTCATCCCAGCGCGGTTCCATGTAGTTCAATTGTTCGTAGACCTTTCGTCGGTCCTCGGAAAATTGCGCCTCATCGGTAGGTGAATTATTCACCGTAACTTCCATCCGATTGGGGAAATTTTGGTGTTGAATAGGTATAAAATACAAACTGTCCAACTTGGGGTTAAGTCGATAAATCCCACTCATTGCCCCCGAAGAAATCAATAATTGACCATTTTCAATGGTTGTAAAACTCCCTACTCCAAAATAGCGGTACATCGTACCTTCACCCGATTTGGTAATGAAAGTCCCTGAAAATTCCTCAACGGCTTTCATCTCAGGCATTGGTTCTATTCGAACTCCCTTGGAATGCGGATCGATGATGTAAAGCTTGTTTTCCCTAACGATTCTAAGGAAGGCTGAGCATAAATCCGATTTTTTTCGAAATCAAAAACAGCTCTTGCGTAAAGCTTTTGAAAATTATTAGCCAGCTCAGAATCGATACCTTCCGGCACAATCTTAAGATTTTTTGTTGTAGTTTTCC
>NZ_ATMR01000080.1 GCF_000427335.1 Winogradskyella psychrotolerans RS-3
TGGAATGGGAATCGGTACATCCGTTCTCCTGAAATGAATGCAGAAAAGGTTCTTCGCGCGCTCGGAGTTGACGCCGACGTCGAGGCTGCCGATATCGGAGTCGCCCGCGGTATGGCACGCGACGCTCAGATCGTGTTGACCTCCGAAGAACTCGCCCCGGAGATTGGCGACGTTCCCGCAAACGTCATTGTCATCGACAACTTCTTCGACCTCGAAGAAATCACGGCAAAGCTCAAGGCAGCGCTGCCCGAATAACGCGTCACCTTTTCGCATAACCAACCAACTCAAGGGAGAACACAATGGAGTGGCTTGTTGTAGTCCTGAATTTCATCGGACAACAGATTCTCAACGTCCCGGCCTATCTCGTCGGAATCATCACGGCAGTCGGCCTCATCGCTCTCAAGCGACCAGCCGGAGCCGTTATCGGCGGCGGCCTCAAGGCAGCGCTCGGCTTCCTGATCTTGGGTGCCGGTGCTGGCGTTGTCGTCGGCTCACTGACCCCGCTCGGCAACCT
>NZ_ATMR01000081.1 GCF_000427335.1 Winogradskyella psychrotolerans RS-3
CCTTATGATTAGTACTAATCATAAGGCTTTTTTGAAATTAAATAAGTGTTTTTAAATCACTTAATTATTTTGATAATTCTGTAAAATATTTATAAAACCATGGAATAGTTTCAATGCCTTTAAGGTAATTCCATACTCCAAAATGTTCGTTTGGTGAGTGAATCGCATCGCTATCTAAGCCAAAGCCCATTAAAATCGTCTTACTATTTAATTCTTGCTCAAAAAAGCGATACAATAGGAATACTTCCTCCACTACGTTGAGGGATTGGCGTTTTTCCAAAAGTTTCTTCATAAGCTTTTGAAGCTGCTTTGTAACCTAAACTATCAATAGGAGTCACGTAACCTTGTCCACCATGATGTGGTGTTACTTTTACTGTCACTCCTTTCGGAGCGATACTCTCAAAATGTGTTTTAAACAATTCTGTAATCTCTTCCCATTCTTGGTTAGGTACTAAACGCATAGAGATTTTGGCATAAGCTTTACTAGCAATTACTGTTTTGGCACCTTCACCTGTATAACCTCCCCAAATACCGTTAACATCTAATGTTGGTCTAATGGAGTTACGCTCATTGGTAGAATACCCTGCTTCACCATAAACAGCATCGATATCTAAGGATTTTTTATAGGCGTCTAATGAAAATGGAGCTTTTGCCATTTCAGCACGTTCAGCATCTGATAGATCTTCAACCTTATCATAAAAGCCAGGGATGGTAATATGATTGTTTTCATCGTGAAGCGACGCAATCATTTTCGTTAATACATTAATTGGATTGGCTACTGCGCCACCATAAAGTCCAGAATGTAAATCTCTATTTGGTCCTGTAACTTCAACTTCAACATAACTTAAACCTCTTAAGCCAGTTGTAATTGAGGGTACATCTGGTGCTATCATACCAGTATCTGAGATTAAAATCACATCATTTGCTAATTTTTCTCTGTTTTTTGCTACAAATTTTGCCAAGTTTACACTCCCAACTTCTTCTTCACCTTCAATCATGAATTTCACATTACAAGGCAATTCGTTGTTAGCCGTCATGTATTCCATGGCTTTCACGTGCATATACATTTGACCTTTATCGTCACAAGCTCCTCTAGCGAAAATGGCACCTTCAGGATGTAACTCTGTTTTTTGAATAATAGGATCAAAAGGAGGTGAATTCCACAAATCTAAAGGATCTGGTGGTTGCACATCATAATGACCATATACTAATATTGTTGGTAAATTTTTATCAATTATTTTTTCACCATAAACAATAGGATAACCTTCAGTTTCGCAAATTTCGACATGGTCGCAACCTGCTTTTTCTAAACTTATTTTAATGGCATCCGCTGTTTTTAGAACATCCGCTTTGTAAGCAGAATCTGCACTTATCGATGGCATTTTTAATAAATCGATAAGTTCGCTAAGAAAACGGTCTTTATTGTCGTTGATATAAGATTTTATTGATTGCATAATAGAGCTTTGATTTTAATCAAAAGTAGGAATTTAAAGAGGAATAAATTAATCATGACCAAACTTTAAGAAATCATTTAGAATTCTTGAAAATTTAGTATTTGTTTATTCAAACTATTGTTTATATTTGCAACCCAATATTTATTGGATAGTTGCAGGCGTGGTGGAATTGGTAGACACGCTAGACTTAGGATCTAGTGCCGCGAGGTGTGAGAGTTCGAGTCTCTCCGCCTGTACTAAAAGCCGAAGAGAAATCTTCGGCTTTTTTTGTTTAAAATTGACCTCAAAAAATCAGTGGTACAACATTTTATCATTTTCGTTGACTTAAAATTATGGGCGTAAATCTCATAATACTAGGTGAATGTCAACGGTTCTAATTTTGTTATCACTATTAGTAAAACTAAACCTTTCAAGAAATTTAAAGGTTTTTTTTAAAATAGTGGAGAATATCATTGTCATTCTTCGACTTAATAACTTCCATTTTTATTCAGTAATTTATATAAAATTAAATTTTTAATTTACCTAGTAACCCAGAATAGCGCTTCTCAGGGGTTGTTATTGTTGTTATGAATTGAGTAATTTTTATATCGCTTTAATCAGAAAAGGTAATCTCTCCTAGAATTGTTTCTGCTTTAAAAATGGGTTCATTATCGCTTGTAAATCGCATTGAAGGATTTTTTTTATTAATAATTAATACGATTATCAATGAAAGAGAGGCTATCGGTTTGGTTTAGTTACTGATATGATTTAAATCAGCTCATACTATATTTTAAATAGGGAAATTTGTTCTGCAATTTAAATTTTACAATAGGACTAAGATTAAGATTTTGATGATTAGTCTTTTGTTGTAAGGTGAAAAATAGTTGAACCTTATCGTTATGGTTGTAGCACTTATTTTATACTTTCTTGTAGCCATTTTTTTAATGGTTAAGTTATTGCTTTACGGCGTTAGACCCACTAAAACATTAGCATGGTTATTGGCTGTTTTTACGATTCCAATTGCCGGAATGCTATTCTATTTTGTACTTGGTCGCAACAAAAAAAAGAACAAGTTCTATAAGCAAAAGAAAACTAAAGATATTAAGCAGTATCTGAAAAAAAGTTGAAGATTATTATAATACTATTGATGTAAAAGAAGAAGAAATTCCATTTGAACTTAAGGATCATATTAAACTAGTAAAACTAATTACAAAAAGTGCTAAATTTTTGCCTTGTACAAAAAATGAATTGACTCCTTTAGAAGACGGAGTAGCCACTTTTGATGCCATTTTTAAAGCGATTGAAAGTGCAAACCAATTTATACATATACAGTACTATATTTTTGAAGAAGGTGATTTGGCGCAACGATTTTTAACCCTCTTAAAACAGAAAAAAAAAGAGGGTGTAGAAGTGCGATTTATGTATGACGATTTAGGGAGTAGGCTATTAAGCCATAACTATCTAAATCTGCTTAAAGAAGCAGGGATAGAAGTGACTAGTTTTTTGCCTATGCGTTTTGGTCGACTTATGTCTTCTTTAAACTATCGTAATCATCGAAAAATTGTTATAGTAGATGGTTTGGTGGCTTTTACTGGTGGTATTAATGTCTCAGACAAATACATAAAAGGTGATCCCAATCTAGGTGTTTGGTACGATATGCACCTACAATTAAAAGGACCCATTGTAAATAGTCTACAATCTGTTTTTGCAATAGATTGGAGTTTTGCGAGTGGAAAAGATGATCTTTTGTCTTCCAAGTACCTCATAACACATCCTGGTATAGGGACCTCAATAGCTCAAGTTATTTCTAGTGGGCCAGACTCAGATTTTCAATCGATACATCAACTTTTTTTTCAATAATTACCAGGGCAAAAAAGTATGTCTACATTACCAATCCGTATATAATTCCTGGAGAAGCTTTAATGGCAGCTATGCAGGTAGCTGCGTTAAGTGGTGTTGATGTGCGGATTTTGCTGTCATCTAATTCGGATAGTTTTCTTGTTAAATGGACAGTCCGCTCATATTTTGAAGATTTTTTAGAGGCTGGAGTGAAAATCTATATTTACCCTGATGGCTTTCTGCATAGCAAGGTTATAATTTCTGATGATGAGTTAACAACAATCGGAACCGCTAATTTAGATATTAGAAGTTTTGAACAAAATTATGAGGTAAACGTGTTAATCTATGAAAAGGAATGTACAACAAAGCTAAGACAAGATTTTTTAAAAAGATGCGAAAAAAGTATACAAATAAACTATGAGGAGCACCTAAAAAGACCAAAAATTGAGCGCTTAAAAGAAGGCTTGGCTAAAGTTTTTAGTCCTATTTTATAGTTTTTTCAGATGATTATAAAATTTTTCAATTCAGAGAATACAAATACTTTTACATTAAAATAGCTATATAATGACAAATGGATTTATTCAACATCTTTGCGAAAATTAAGGCAAATGGAAGCACAAAGAGATAGGGTTACAATCGTTTTTAATGACATTAATAATTATTGCCTTTAATTCACAATTTGTAGATAAAAACGAGGATGCTTTGGTATCACATTAATTTAAAAATCAAAGCTAATTTTTAAATATGCTCATTCGAGAAAACGTTCTAAAAGATTCACCTGCCATTTACCTACAACACCTAGCTCAACATCTGCATTAATAAGTAAAAGTCCATATCCTAATTGGGAGAGTTTACAATCACTAATAATTTTAGAATTCACCTGAGTAAAAATAGGTAAAAAATGCTTTTCTATTTTTAAGCCAGAAGATTTGCCAACCTTAATTGCTTTTAAAATAGCGTCAGTAATTTGCGGAGGAGACAATCCTTTTTTTAATAAATCGCTAGCCAAATATGTCATGTTTGTTGTATTGTAAAACCTAAGAAAACGATCTATAGTATCTACATTTTTATATTCCTCTCTGTAAAGTATTACTTCCATATTTGGTGTTTTTTAAAACTAAAAATGAGCTCATTAAAATCTAAAATCTTTTTTAATCTTAAAGCTGCTTGGCGTAATCAAAAACGATTTTTTTAAATGCACGGAAATCATTTGTAAACGTTGTCATTCTGTCTTTGATTTTACGATGCTCTTCTCTATATGTTCCATCTGCTAACCCTTTTTTACCATCTTCAATTTTTGAAAGTTGGCGCTCGTGTTTCATAATAGTTGCTTGCAAATCCTCAAAAAGGTCTTTATGGATTTTGTCTAAAGTTGTTAGCATTTTTGAGTGTTCTTTTTGCGCTTCATTTTTTGCTTCTTTATTTTTTAGCAAATTTTCAAAAAATCGAGCTTCATCTTTCCAAAAGGCGATGTCTTCTAGCCATTCTTGACTTTCAAAATGTAGAATGTCTAATCCTGCGCCGAGTAATAATGCTGTTTTTGGGTTTAGTTTTTTAGTTTTCATAATTTATAAATTCGTGTTTATGTTTTAGTAGTTAAATATCTGTTTAAAAAGCTGTTACGAATTCTGTTTCTTGTATTCTTTATTTGCTTATCAACCTCTTTTGTGGTTAAACTTTTAATTTTTGCTATTTCTTCTGTATTGAAGTTATGACTTGTGAATAGATTAAAAACAGTTTGCATGTGTATTGGTAGTTTGTGTAATACCATTTGCATATGTTTTTTTACTTCTGCTTTACTTAATTCTTTATCAAGTTTGTCTATATAATCTTTCTCATTATCTTCAATGAAAACATGATTTAAGGTATAATCATTATGGTTATAAGAACTATCAGCTAACTCTTCAATCAGTAGTAAATCGCCCCCTCCATCTGTACTAAATTTTTCTTCCATTGCATCCCATTCAGGTTTAGAATAATCGTCAATATTCTTAAAAAATAAGTCGTCAAATTCTTCTTCTACGATGATATCTTCAAGTAGTTTATCTGTTTTTTTAAACAGCCATAAGTAAAAATCTTTTGCTTCTTTTACTTCATCTATGTGATCGTAGACTTCAATAAATAGTTGATCTACAAAATCATTTGCTTTGTACTTGTTTTTAGAGAAATGCCCATTATGAATTGCGGTAACCAATCTTCCATTAATATACTTTTTAATATTTGGTAGTATTTTCAATATTAATTTATTGAAAGCTTCTTGATCCTCCTCTTTTTTAATTGAATGAGATTAGGAAAGGTTCGTTCAACAAACATGTGAAATTCGCGTTGCTTGTAAAATCTGACAGTCTTTTTCATCTTTTTATATTTATTTACAGCTTTTAACTTAAATAGTAAAGTTGCATAATTACTTTACGATTTGAAATGATATATATCATTCACAGTATAATTTTAATTGCTAAAAATCAATCTGTTAAATGTTTGGTGACAGCCGTGGCTTAATATTCAAACTGATAATTATCATTCCCGTAGGGTAATAATGATTGTACATTTAATAAGACAAATGATTGTTTAATTAAATCTATTTAAAAATGAAAACAGATGTAGAAATCAGAAATGATGTCCTCGATGAATTAGCTTGGCAACCAAATATAGATGAAGCGGAAATTGGTGTTATTGTAAAAGATGGTATTGTAACTCTAACGGGAACAGTTGATAATTACAATAAAAAAATTGCTGCTGAGAACGCTGTAAAAAGTGTTAAAGGTGTTAGGGCAGTGGCTGAAGATATCGAAGTAAACTATGGTAGCTCTTTCAAAATGAATGATACAGAAATTGCAAAAGCGGCGGTTACTTCTCTCGAATGGAATGCTTCTGTTCCAAATGAAAAAGTATTGATAAAAGTTGAAAATGGCTGGATAAACTTAACAGGTGAAGTGCAATGGTCGTATCAAAAAGATGCAGCAAAAATGGCTATTGAGAATTTGCAAGGAGTACGAGGTGTTAGTAATTTAGTAACTATTAAACAAGCCGTAGAACCCTATCAAATTAAGGAAAACATAAAAAAAGCCTTGGAGCGTTCTGCGGAACTTGAAGCAAAAAACATAATGATAACTGTAGATGGTCATAATGTTAAACTAACTGGTAAAGTACACTCACTTACTGAAAAAGATGAAGCTCAAAAAGCAGCCTATTTTGCTCCAGGCGTTTGTGAAGTAGATAATGAATTGGAAGTTACGTGTTAGCAACAGTTTGTAAAGAAGCCCTAACTGAGAATATTAGTTAGGGCTTCTTTTTTTAGCATATTGGCTATATTGGTCTTTGCTATAATTTTAAGATGTCACTTGGTGTATTTACATGTATGGTCTTATCTCCAAGAAGCACAATTGGCTCCTTTATTAAATGAGGATTCTTACGCATTATTTTTATCCAATCATCATCACTGAACGTTGAATATTCAAAATGTGTTTTAAAATCCGGGTGTTCTTTATTTACCAATCCATCAATTTTTAAATGAAGTTTATCGGCAAGCTCCTCCAGTTGTGTTCCGGTAAAAGGCGTTTTTAAAATATCTACATCTCTCACGGCATATCCTTCTGCTTTGGCATATGCTAATACTTGTTTGCCAATTATAGAGTTGGGATTGTAAAATAAGATAAGTGCTCTGTTTGATGTGGCTATTTCTCCCATCATTTAGTCTTTTTGAAGTGTTTTTTTGAGGTTTTAATTGTCTGATCAATCCGTTTTATTTGAAAAAAATTGATTAAAATTAGCGATAATTACGGATGGTGACACATCTATTCTAGACGATTAAAAAGTCCAAGTCCTGTGCCAATTATAGCTGTTGCTTATAGATCTAAAAAGGATATTTATACTATTGTTTTGTGTAATTTTAGAGTTCTAATTAAGTACTTATTCATTTGAATTTTCTTTTTCGAATAGAATTGTTAATGTAAAATGAAATTGTTCTTCTTCAGAAAAAGTGTTGTAATACGACGATTCAGATTGTGCAATTTCCGTGGCGGAATAATGCTCAAGGTACATTTCGTTAATTTCTTTATTAGCTTTTTCTATAGCCTCTGTTGGGTTTTTTTGAGAAGTGAATGTTTTTAGAATCATTTTCATCTATTTTAAATTGTCCATTATATTTTATTCTTGCATAACTAATGTGTGGCTATCCTTCTTTTAAAATGGGATTAAAATACCGTTGCACAGGTTCTGGCAAACTATCCAATTGATTTTTCTGAAATCTCTAATGAGATTTGCTTTTTGATTGCGCAAAAAGATCTTTTATGTGTTTGCTCAATTTTGTGGACAGATTTATTTTGCCAATGACAAGAGTTAATATATGAAATCCAGTTAGGGTGAATATAATTATTATGCTCTGCACCTTTCAGATATCCTATTCAATTCCGAAATGTTTCCTTACAAAAGCATCTTGTTGATTGTCTGACATTTTATCTGCGGCTTCAATATCAATTTTTATATCCTTGAAATGTAAATCAGTATTCAGGTAATTATGTAGCTCTGTTTTGGCATTGGTTGGACCAAACAAGAGTACATGTTTATATTTCAAAATTTCATCTGAAATCTCTTTATAATATGCTTCATTCATTTGTTGACGCTTATTATGCATAAGATTTTCGCTTCTTGTTAATGCTTCTTCTTTTGTATCAAAAGTGAATTTTGACACTATAGAATAACTGTTTTTTTTAGAATTTAAATCAATCATATTTGCAGTTGAATGATCCATCCAAATACCTAAATTTTTTTGTGTTTTCATGTGTTTCTTTTTTAGTTGTCAGATGGAATTCGCCAATAAACATGTTGGTTGGTGTCAACTGAATTGTGATGGCTCATTCTATAAGACTATTTTGAAATAGGGTTATTACCAAAGTTAGGCATGTTGCTTAGTAATAGAAATGATATTAGTCATCTAGGTTTTTTAATGTGAACTTAATTTGTGTTCCTATTTTGAATTGAAAACCTCTCCGAATCTAAAATCTGAGAGGTTTGTAACCTTATTTTAAAACTTAGGATGTAATCTTTTCATTAAATCTGCAAGCTCTTTTTCTGTTTGTTTTAATTCTTTTTGAGCTTCTATCAATTTATCCGTTTCATTATTAGAAGAATGGTCATAAACATTCATAGAAAATCTTTTATGTCGATCATGTAATGCCGCTAATTGATTGCGTTCGTCTGGGTGATGTTGCATAATATTTGAATTTTAAATTAATACTATTTAATTATTGAATTTCTTTGTTTTTAAAGTTTATGAAATAATCTCTAATTCGTTCTCTATCTCATAAATGCCTGGTGCATAAAATGCCGCTTTTTGTGCTTCTATTTTTTCGGCAAACGAATTTACTTTACCTCGTAGTTTTATAATATGAGCATCTACTAACTCCACAGTAATAGTGTTAGCATCAATATATGCCGAGCGCTCAAATGCTTTTACAATGCGTTCTTTTATCTGATATAGTTTTTCTGCCTTTTGCTTAATAGAGATATTATTAATGATGCCTTTAACTCCTATTAGATGTTGTGCAACGCGTTTTGCGGCTTCCCTTTGATACCACCATTCTACTTTTCCGGATAAATAGACCCACCCATCTTCAACTTTTATGCTTATATTATTTTTTGGTACAGCTATATTCCAAGCTAAGGCATCTATAACTACATTTGCAATTTCGGTATCGGTTTTATGGTCTTGCGAATCATATCCAACCTCAATATCTTCAGCTACAGCTTTCACTCCTTTAATTTTTTTTACCGCTTTTTCTGCCGCAATTTTATTGGCATAACTAAACACTTGTCCTGTTAGAGTAACCACACCATTTTTTAACAATGACACCAATTTGGGTTTCATCTATACTGGGTTGAAATACTAGCTCATCTAAGACATCTTGTTTAATTTGTGCATCTGTTCTCATAACACCTTGCTTTTTTAATTGTATTAATCCTCATTTTTATTAAAAAGGTCAGTTATTGCTATACCACTAGTTACGGCAATTAAAAACGTTTTGTTTTTCATAATACTAGAATTGAATAGTGTTATTTTTTGTCTTTATGAGATTTTATGTAATGATTCAATACTTGTTTTAAATCGTCTAAATACTCTTTCATTATTTTTTTATTCATATTTGGATGCTTAAAAGCAGGTATGGTTATAGGTTGTTCATCTAGAAATGTATAGAGTTCAGGGTGATCCGTTTCGATAGTGTTGGTTAACGCTGTGATTTCGGTTAGAAGGGTTTTTAAATCAGACATTTTGAAGTGTTCTTTTGATACTATTTTAATAGTCCACTCAATGTATCACCATCTAAAACGCGCTTTGTAATCATAAAAACATCGTTACGGCTTTTTCTAAATGATTTTACAAACAAAGCAATGTTATCTTCAAGTTGTTCGTGCTTAGCTCGAAATGCGTGTGAATCATTTTTAAAAGGATCGTCTATTAAGTTTCCCAAATAGATTAAATGTTTCGCTATTTTAGTTTCTAAGTGGCTACAATTATTAGTTGTTTCTACTAGAATAGTCTCTATTTCCCTAACATCATCAATATCCTTTTTGCTAGCCATCCGAATAAAATATTTGTCTATAATGTGCTGCAAAAATTCTAAATCGAGTAGATAAAATTCTAAATCGCTTTTCCAATGCTCTGTTAGCACAAATAATTGTTCCCAATTAGCTTCTTGTATGTAATCATCTTTAGGTCTAATTCTAAATTTATTCATAATCAAGTGTTTAATAGTAATGTAAAGTTAGATAGACATAAAGACAACCCAAATGATATAAATCATCTAGAACTATGGTTTAATTAAGAATGGCCTGCTAATGATTTTAAAAGCATCCGGAAAATTATATTTAGGGATAAATTGATGTGATGATTGTATAACTAAAATTAAGTCCTTAGAAAGGGAATAGGTGAATTTTTAGTTGACCTGTTTCTGTTTTTAATATTATAAATAGACATTCTATCTCACTTTAAAGTACTGCAATTGCAAACAGGAATTGGTTCTCCATCAATTGCTTGTAGAGCTGCTTCTATGGCCTCTTTTCTATATGTTTTATTTTCAAATCCTGGATAGATATTTGTAAGTTGAATGTCATTGCCTTCCTCATCCTTACCGCGTAAATCATACCTAATAACTACTTTTGTGTTTAAGGGAGCATAGTAATACACAAACCAGGCATCAGATTCTCTTAAGCCTATGCAACCATTAGAATAGGCTTTTCCTAAAGTAGCCATATTCGTTGTAGGATGTATAAGTTGACCAAAGCGTTGACCATTTATTTCTGGCTCTATCCACGGTATTGCTGGTAGCTTCGTTACATTATTGTCATCTCGTTTTGTGGTGTAGTATTTATGGTTGTCTTTGGGATTAATAAATAAAGGTGCTTTATTAACTCTAACTATTTTACCTATTCCAGGTTTTGTCCGCATATCGACTTCGCGTTTTGCCATTTCTAAATAACGTTGATTATTCTGGCCAACTCGTACAGGAAATCTGTGAAGTTCTTTTCCATTTTCTATAATTCTGAGTTTAAACTCTGGTACATTAACATCAATATAGGTATTTGCCATGCGTTCCCTAATGTTAAGGGTTTGTATAGAATCTGGTAAAACTAAAATTTGCCCTTTTTGAAGTGCGAGTAACGATTGAGAATCTTCGTTAAAAATTCCTTTTTCTTTTAAGTAATAATAATCTGTATGTGCCAATGTATCTAATATCCAAGGATTAAATCTTACAATAATATACTCATCAATAGAATAATTGCTTTTTTCATTTTGCGTTGTAACCAAACTGTCCATCCATTTAAAATAGGAACGTATCGTCACATCTTTTTTAACCGTTATTTTAGTATTAATAATTGGTTTTTTTAGAACACTGTCTTTTTTAATCGATTGTTCGGCAATAGTAGTTGAGTCTAAAGCAGAATTGCTCTTATTTACATATTCGCAGCTAGTAAGACAACTAAATGATAGCAGAACTACAAAAACTATAGGTTTTAATTGAGGCCTCTTTTTAGTACTTAAAAATATAAGGGTTCGGGATATCTTTATCATGCAGTATGTTTTAAAATATTAAGGTAGACATGAAAAATGTATGTCCAAATGATAGATATCAGTACTTGTAAAATAATGTGAATTGTAATTCTTATTATTATTTAGACAAACCATATCCTTTTTGGATAAATAGCTATATATCTATATAAATGAGGTATATTATAAAATAATCAAAAAATGCGGCAAGCTTAAGATTGTTCATGCTAATTCGATATTAAGTGATGAAAAAAACCATATTATTAATTAAATACGATAAAGCCTTATTAGAAAGTACATCAGAGCTTTTAGAATTAGAAGGCTATAATGTTATTACAGCCACTAATGGCGAATATGGAGTTGAAAAAGCTAAAGAGATTATACCAGATGTTATTCTTTGTGATTTAATGATGCCAGAAATTGATGGTTATGACGTTTTAGAGATGTTGTCTAATCATCATACTGCAAATTATATTCCTTTCGTATTTCTATCTAATAGTTCATCGCTTAAGGAGGTTCATAAAAGAATGGATTTTGATACCGATGATTATGTTACAAAACCATTTACTAATGAGAATTTAATTACAACTATAGAAAAACGTTTAGAAAAGTCAACACTACTAACCCGAGTTTTAGAAAAAGAAAATGGCTCTAACAAAACGGCAGCTGAAAGTGAAATTAATAATTTAAACGACCTCAAAAATTTTTTCGATAACAATGGAGAACTCACTAATTATAAAGAAGGACAAGCCATTTATAGTAATGGTGATCATTCTAATAACGTTTATCTAATAATAAAAGGAGTTGTAAAATGTTTTAGAGTAGATGAAAAGGGTAAATTATTTACAACAGCACTTTATAAGCCTGATGAATTTTTAGGTTTTGCCTCTTTTAAAAAAAACACAATTTATCACGAATGTGCTTCTGCCTTAAATGATGTGCAACTTGCAGGAATATCAAAAAAAGAACTTAATAAAATTCTGAATGAGGACAATAATATATCTATGGAATTAATGGAGATGCTCAATCAAGATCTCGAAATAATAAAAGAACAATTACTGCGTATGGCTTATGGTTCGGTCCGTAGAAAAACAGCACAATCCTTATTGTATTTTGCCGAAGCATTAAATAAAAAACCTAAAGAAAACATGCAAATTTTAAGAACCGATATAGCAAATGTTGCAGGCATTGCTACAGAAACTTTAATTCGCACATTGTCGGTATTTAAAGAAGCGGGTTATATAGAAGTTGATAAACAATATATTAGAATCATTGACCAAGATAAGCTTCAATTAATGAAATAAGTACTTACCTTTTGTAGTCTTTAAACAGCCCAATTTTTAAGAAAATTGGGCTGTTTTTGTTCGTGTTTAGATCTTAATTTATTTAGATAGGACTGATAATTATCATTGACTTCAATTTATTACTCATCTATATTTGGTTAATAATGCGAACTAGATCTTCAAGTTAAAAGCAAAATATTCAACCATTAAGTAAATATTTTAAAGCCGAAGTAAAACAATATGAGATGATAATACCTCTTACCATAAATCTGGCATTATATAAAAACGCTAACGTAGATTGTTTAATTCCAGCCCATAGATTGATGCATCTATTGCCAGTAAATAACGTTGAGTTCTAAAATAAACATAGGCATTTAAAAAGAGTACTTAAAATGATAGAAAACAATTTTAATATAACAGGATTAACACAAAATCAGGTACTTGAAGCGAGAAAAAAGTATGGACATAACATATTGCATTTTAAGAAAGAAAGTGGGTTTCTGTATTTAGTAAAGAACCTCATTAAAGAACCGATGGTTATTTTGCTATTGGTTACCTCTTCGATATATTTTATTACAGGAAATAGTGGTGATGGTGTTTTTCTAGCGGTCGCGATTGTTTTAGTCTCAGCAATTTCTTTGTATCAGGATTCTAGAAGTCGTGATGCTTTAGAAAAATTAAAAATTTATACACAGCCCAATTGTAAGGTCATTAGAGAGGGTGTAATAACCGAGATTAAAATCGAAGAATTAGTTATTGGAGATTGTATGATGGTGGAAGAAGGTACTACAATACCAGCAGATGGCAACATTGTGCATTCTAACGATTTTTCGGTTAATGAATCTATTCTCACCGGAGAATCTTTTTCTGTTTATAAAAATCAAATAGAAGGCACTAATTCAATTTATATGGGAACAATGATTGCTAGCGGACTAGCCATTGCTATCGTAACCCATATTGGTAACGAAACTAAATTAGGAAAAATAGGAAAAAGCCTTGAAGATGTATTAGAAGAAAAAACACCATTAGAAGTACAAATCAACAATTTTGTAAAGAAAATGGTGATTGTAGGTGTTGTCATTTTCCTAATTGTTTGGGTCATAAATTATTTCAATTCTTATAATGTATTAGACAGTTTACTCAAGGCACTTACTCTCGCGATGAGTATTTTGCCAGAAGAAATTCCGGTAGCATTTACCACTTTTATGGCAATGGGAGCTTGGAGACTTATGAAAATGGGCGTTGTTGTAAAGCAAATGAAAACCGTTGAAACCTTGGGCAGTGCCACTGTAATTTGTTCAGACAAGACAGGTACTATTACTGAAAATAAAATGAGTCTTGCAAAACTTTATAGTTTTGAAAGCAAAAGAATTATTTCAACCAAAGAAGAAATAAATAAAGAGGAAAAAGAACTGATCCGAACCGCTATGTGGGCAAGCGAGCCCATTCCGTTTGACCCTATGGAAATAGCGTTGCACGAAAATTATAACAAATTCTTTACGTTAGACGAAAGGCCGTTATATAAAATGTACCATGAGTATCCATTAGATGGTAAACCACCAATGATGACCCATATTTTTCAGGATGATGCTGGTAATAGAATTATTGCTGCTAAAGGAGCACCAGAAGCCTTATTAAATGTTTCCAATCTCATTCCTTTCGAAAGAAAACAAATTGAGGAAACCATAAATATTTTGGCTAACGATGGTTATCGTGTGCTAGGCGTTGGTAGAACTGTTTTTAAAAGTGATAATTTTCCTTCTAAACAACAAGATTTTCAATTTTCGTTTAAAGGATTGGTAGCGTTTTATGATCCACCAAAGCAAAACATTCAATCTGTTTTTGATGATTTTAATACTGCAGGAATTACAGTAAAGATAATTACAGGAGATAATGCTGCTACTACTAGAGCCATAGCAAAACAGATTAGTTTTAAAGATTATGACAAAAGTATTTCAGGAGATGAGTTAATGAATTTATCTGATTCAGAACTGTCTAAAACAGTTTCAGAAACTCAAATATTCACTCGAATGTTTCCAGAGGCCAAACTCAAAATTATTAATGCCTTAAAGTTAAATGGGGAAGTGGTCGCTATGGTAGGTGATGGCGTTAATGATGGACCAGCATTAAAAACAGCTCATATTGGGATTGCTATGGGTAAAAAAGGAACGGAGATAGCCAAAGATGCCGCTTCACTTATTTTAGTTGACGACGATTTGTCTAAAATGGTTGATGCTGTGGCAATGGGCAGAAAGATTTATACCAATCTTAAAAAGGCCATTCAATATATCATATCTATTCATATTCCAATAATTTTAACGGTATTCATTCCATTAGTGTTAGGTTGGATATATCCTAATATCCTATCTCCAATTCATATTATATTATTAGAATTAATAATGGGGCCAACCTGCTCTATTGTTTATGAGAATGAACCTATGGAAGAAGATACAATGCTTCAAAAACCACGTCCATATTCAGTCGCTTTTTTTAATTGGAAAGAGTTAACCACAAGTATTATTCAAGGCCTAATGATTACCATAGGAGTGCTTATTATGTATCAATACGCAGTAGCCCAAGGTTACAATGAAGCCATTACTCGCACAATGGTGTTTATCGTTCTAATGTCTGCAAATATTTTTCTAACTTTTGTAAATCGGTCGTTCTATTATTCGGTTTTCACCACAATAAAATATAAGAATAGATTAATTCCAATTGTAATTGGCGTTACTACTTTTATCACGACTTTACTACTGTTTGTGAGGCCTTTAAATGAATTTTTTCAATTTGAAATATTAAATGCCTCTCTTATAGTTAAAAGTATAGGAGCAGGATTTGTATCTGTTATTTGGTTTGAAATCGTAAAGTGGTTAAAAAGAAAGAATAGACCATTAAATGAGGTGCTACGATAATAATTTGACTAATAATTGATTTGGAAATACTTTTTTGATCTATCGCTAACTATAATAAAATCATTAACTTATAAAATAATGAAACTCTATATTAAATACATGGTAAGTCTAAGGTGTAAGCTTATGGTAAAACAGGAGTTAGAAAAACTAGGATTACATTATACAAATATTGAACTTGGTATGATTGAAATAAAGGAGGACATTACTAATGAATTAAAACAAAAATTGAAATCAAATTTGGCCGAATCTGGTTTAGAATTATTGGACGACCAAAAAAGTATACTTGTAGATAGGATAAAAAATGTAATTATTGAAATGATACATTATTCTGAAGAGCTTCCAAAAGTGAATTATTCAGATTTTATAAGTGAAAAATTAGGATATGATTACACGTATTTGTCAAATTTATTTTCAGAAGTCAAAGGCATCACCATACAATATTTTATTATCAATCATAAAATAGAAAGAGCCAAAGAACTCCTGCTTTATGACGAGTTAAATCTAACGGAAATAGCCTTTAAATTACACTATAGTAGTGTGGCACATCTATCTAACCAATTCAAGAAAGTAACAGGGCAATGTCCTTCATTTTATAAAAAAATTGGTGAAAAAAGGAGGAGTAATTTAGAGAATTTGTAATCTTCAATTTTAGTTGAGTAGTATAATTTTATTCATACCTATCAAACTGTATGCAGATGATTCACCCGAATTAGGCAAAAGTGATTTTAGTATAGAACTTATGAAAAGCCATGAAAAAACAACTTGGTTCTTACGTTTCTACATCAAGAACAGTGATATGATTAATTATGAAGATTGCCACTTTTTGGAGAATGCATTCCATTCGGAGCGTTGGTTAGAGTGTCTTATTATTTTGGATGTTCGCTACGCTATACTCAATTCTTATTCAAAGATAAAAGCACACTGCTAGGTCTGTTTTTTTTAAATGAAATAATTGCATCTGTGATATGTGTAAGGTTATGAGTTAGTTGTGTAATGTTAAAATAATATTTGTAACTACATTTATATCAGTACAATTAAGTGCTGTTAAATCACAATATCATGGATAACAAGAAAAAAGTAGAAGACGCCAAAAAGAATGCTACTAGCAACGTAAAAAAGCCTACGGATACTAAAAAGAAAACAGAAGACAAAAAGAATAAATAAACCCATTAGTCTTTTTTGTTAATTATAAAGTCCGTTTTTAAACTAATGTTAGTTGATTGAAATCAGTTTAAAATTAAAAGAGCAGTTAAATAGCAAACTGCTCTTTTTTTTTGCAGAATAATTATCTGTGATTTATGTAAATCTATTAAAAATTGATATAACTATATTCCCTTATAATCAAGCATCTTTGTAGGGCTATTAATCGTTTTTTTAGGGGAAA
The DNA here is from genome assembly GCF_000427335.1 of Winogradskyella psychrotolerans RS-3. GTDB lineage: Bacteria > Bacteroidota > Bacteroidia > Flavobacteriales > Flavobacteriaceae > Winogradskyella > Winogradskyella psychrotolerans. The sequence continues at coordinate 16,896 of NZ_ATMR01000081.1, forward strand.
GTCCATATGAATAATATCGTTTGGCAATAAAAAGCAGACTTAACCGTCTGCTTTTTAATATTACTATCAAAAAGTTTGGTAGAGGTTTTCACAATTAAAATCATTAAGAAATGAGAGGTTTATTATACATCATCGCAGTTATTCTTGTCATTGGTTGGGCACTAGGTGTCTTTGTCTATAGTGTAGGAGGTTTAATACACATTTTATTAGTTATAGCAGTCATAGCTATTCTTTTTAGACTAATAGGGGGAAAAAAATTTAATAACAAAAAGAGTTGAAAATATTAAAATTATGAAAACAATAAATTTTACAATCGTATTATGCCTAACCGCTTTACTATTTACATCATGTAAAGATGAAACAATGAGTAAAGCCAAACAAAACATAGATGAATATACAAGCTATGTAGACTCAGTATCAGATTTAAATGGAACCGAAGCCAATTTAAATTGGAAAGAAATTGAAAATGGTTACAGCAATCATAAATCTATGGCGATGCTTAACTTAAATAATATTAAAAAAAATGAAGCGTTAAAAATTGATATAGATAAAGCTACATCGAAATTTGAAGCGTATAAAGTTCAGATTGAAGAAGAAATGCAACAACAAAAAATACAAGATTTACGAATTCAAAAAGACAATTTTAGAATGTCTCTTTTGGGAAAAAATTACATCAACGATGACATGAAGTTTGAATGGATAAACAAAAACAATATACTAAGTGTTTACCAAAACTTTGTTGATACTACTGAGGCAAATAAAGACAATTATTCAAGAGAAGACTGGGACGAGATTAAATTGTTATATGAAGCTATAGACACTAGAAAAAATACAGTTGAAAAAGAAGGCCTTTCAAGTTCAGATAATAGAAAAATTGCAGGATTAAAATTAAAGTTTGCACCTATGTATACTTTAAATAGAATGGGAGCGAAGTCTGAAGAAAACGCCAATTCAAAAAAGAATTAGTACTATCTTTTTCTACATTGAACAACAGCATAAACCGGTTCACCTTTAATATCTAGTCCTAAATACTCAGTAGAAATTTTTATCTGCATTCAGGTACAAGAGAGGTACAACAAATATTGAGGCTACATGGCTTTATCTAGCCTCAATATTTATTGATTGAAAATAAACTATACCATTAAAGTTATAGGTTATTGACAAGAGTTACAGGTTGTGAAAGAACTTAAAAATAATTATTTTTATTATTTGTTCTTGTCATCATTGCTGAATCTGATTTCTATGTTTTTAAAAATCAAAGCCCATTCCAAAAGCTATTCTAATACCATCAGAAGAATTAAAAACCCCTAAGTTTGCAGATAGTAAATCCACAGCGTTAACAAAAAATCCACCACCATAAGCGTTATGCCATTTTTCGGAGGTATCATCATCAATCCAAACACGACCATAATCGAAGCCTCCATACATGCCTAATTTTATAGGAATTAATTTTGTTTTCATACGATTGAAACTATATCTCAAATCTGTATTTTGATAAAAGGCATTCTTCCCCGTAAAACGTTGGTTTCTATAGCCTCTTAGACCATCAAGCCCACCTATTGAAGCCGCTTGGTAGAATTCAAAACCATCTCCAAAATTTAAATGACTTTTTAATTTAGTAGCGAAAACCAAACGTCCTGATGGATTTAATTTTCTTGCAAAGGCTATATCAGTTATAAGATATCCAAAATCACGATTGCTGACTTCTAAATTATCTTTATAACCTGTTTCAATAGAGAAATTCATTCCGTTGGTTGGGTAGGTCTCATTATCGTAGTTAGAGTAGGTGTAACTTGCATTTACACCTCCAAAATGCTCTTCGTCAAACACATTACTTGGCAATAAATTATTGTCTGATACAAAACGATTATCACTGTTTTGAATTTCATTTACCTCATAACTAATACCAAAATGAATAAGACTTCCGCGTTTAGAATTCCAGATAAGCTGTGGGCTTAATCGGAAAACTCTAGTTTTTACGCGGTTGTAGTCTAAGCCAAAGTCGTCATCAGAATTTTCAGTTTCATTTCCGTATCCAAAGAAATTGACACTATAATTCGGACTTTGAAAATGTGCTTGAAATCCAAAATTTAAGCTTCCAATAACATTTGCAAACTCACCTTTATAGTTTAATTCATAACCATCGGTTGCAAAATAATAGGCGGCTTTAAGTTGGTGTTGTGATGTAAATGGATTGCGCTCAAAACCATAAACAGTATAGGTATTTGTTAAACCTAATTTTAATCCATCGTCTGGGTTCGCACCTAAGGTAGGAATGATTTGATTGACATTATTTTTATTTTTCGATAATCATACACGTTTGTATTATAATCGTCTGTTAATTTAATTCGCGCCTTTTTAGCTTGTGATAAATCATTTTTCTTCGATTTGTAATCGTATATCACAATGTTTTTACCCGATTCAACTTTGTAATCATCATTATTTTGTCCACCAATAAAACGCACTTTAATTTTAGAGATTTTTCCCTCAACTTCAAAGCTATCGTCATCGTCTAAACCATATATCCAGATTTCTTTAGTTGATTTTGGTTCATAAATTTTATGATGAAAACGATCTTTAATGGTGTCATCTTTTTTACGATATAGTGAGACCTCGACCTTTCCATTTTCTAAAGCTTTAACATGGATATAGTCATCTTTATTTGTTCCTGTTACAATAGCATATCTACTAATTAGTTTTACATATCGATCTGAAATCTTTTGAAGGTTAGCCCGTCTTTCTTTTAAAATCTTTTTAATTTCAATAATAGATTGCGGGTCTACTTCTTTAGGAATATTGTTAAAAGCGTCATCTATAACAGCATCTGTAATTTGAGATTGAATGAATTGCACTTGTTCATCCCAATCTAACTTACTAGATTCTGGAATAAAGGCTACATCCAATGAAAAACCTGATACATTAAATCCTTTGACATCTTTTAAATCGTCTTCATATTTTCTAAATTTTCTTGCTGCCGGAATAAGCGTTACGCCAGAGGCAAACAAAAAGCCATCAGACATTTTAGAAAACGCAAAATCTCTGTCTCTTGGTAAGGGTTTGTAAATTGTTTTGCTGTCGTTTTCAAATACCAACCAACGCCATTGGTCTTGGTGTCTGTCTGCATCTCCAATGAGCATATCAAACAATCGCGCTTTAATAAATTCTTTTTCGTCTATAATTTTAGATTCGTCACTTAATACATCCTGCAGCATATCTACTGTGCTCACAATCTCCCCTGTGAAATTTCCTGTTGCTAATTCGTTATGACCATCAGAAGGGTGTTCTTCAAAAAGGTAAAGTTCGTTTCCGAAACCGTCGTTATAAGCCCCTAAAGCACTTTGTTTTGGGATGTAATATAATTGGGGATTTAAATGGGCTAGATTTATGGCGTTAGATAGTGCTCCTACAGCAAAAGGGGCGTATGGATAGGCACCAGCAAAAATATCTTCTAATAAATCTTCGGATGCTGTTTCTGTAAACTGTCCTTCAACATACTGATCCTTAAAAATAGCAGATTGCATAAATTGGTCTGCTTGCTTTTTCATAGCACGCATTACATAGCGTTTACCGTTTGAAGCCTTTAAATGAAGGGTTTTAGATTGTGTACCGCCTCCTTTTCTAAAAGGTTTTAAACCCCCCATCAAGGTATCTAAGTTAGCGACCTTTGCCTTAACATTTGTACTGTATTCATCTCTATAGCGATCTCCCCATAAGAATTTATAAAAACCTGATTTATCGGTGTCTTCTTTTGAATAAATGGAAGCACTTACAGAATCTGAAGTTATTTCGGCATATTCAGTTTTAGAAACCTGTTCGGGTTGTTTTATTTGTTTAAAAAACTCGACTTCTTCAGAAGTTGAATTAAAAAACTGAACATCTACAGCCTTATCATTTCCTATATTTAATACCGCGTAACCAGGAATAGCATGTCCATAATTATCAGAATTACGGATTCTTAAAGGTGTTGTTTTAGAACCCGAACCACTAACGATTTGAGATACATTATCGGACTCCAAATATTGTAAATTATGCTCATGTCCTGATAAGAAAATTACATTTTCGTTTTGTTGCGCCGTAGCAATTAAATTTTTCTTAATTCGTTATAAAAAGGATTAGAAAAGTCAGCATTTACAATACCAGTAGATGTTCTTAAAATATTTTTTAGAGTTCCAAGAACAGGTATAGGTTTCATGTTTTCCTTTACACCATAACGTCCATTGTGTGGTCCATTACTATACATAGGATGGTGTATGGCAACTAAGGTAACCTTGCCTCTAGCTTTTTTTATTTCACCTCTAAATTCGTCTAAAAAATCAGCTCTAGTTTTTATTTCGCAATCATCATTAATTGTTGGGTGATTATTCCAGTTGGTAACGTACCAGTGTGAATCTACAATCAGCATAACAATATCATCGCTAATGTCTATCTTTTCAATAGGACAGCCGTTTTCTGGTTGAAATGTGTTTTTCCCTAAGGCTTCTTCAACCATTTTTTCTTGTTCCTTTAGGCCTTTTAAACCGCTGTACCAATCATGGTTTCCTGGGATAAAATAAACACTTCCAGGAAATGTTTTGGCAACGTCTAATTGAAGCTTTAGAGCATGTTCTGCCGCTTTAATGGCGTTATCGTTTTTTAAAGGGATACCACGTGGATAGATGTTATCTCCTAGAAATAAAAGGAAATCGTCTTTGTCTGCTTTTTCAAATTGAGTTTGCAGTTTTAATAATGTTTTTGGTGCTGAGCCATCGTCTTCAGGCTTTCCTACATCTCCAATTAAAAAAACATTGGTGGTGTTTTTATCGATATGTTTAATTTCTTTGTCGCTAGCATTAACATTGTGCGCATTATAAGTAGCACAACTACTAATAATTAATCCCATACTAATTAAACCAAATAGTAGTTTTGCTTTCATTTTGTTATCTTTTCTTATGCGGTTTGTAAATCTTCTATTGTAAAAATATCCGATACTTTTTAAGTTTTCTGTTTATACTTACTCTAAGCGCTTTCATTCCACTTGCACCTTGAAGTTCTTCTAACTCTACTATTTCGAAATCATTTTCAATATAATTTTTGGCTTGTAAAAACTCGAAATAAGCCAAGTATTCTTTTTCTATGGCATTGCTAGAATACACTACAGAAAGTTTATGCGGTTGTGTTAAACGCTCGTTTGTATTTTTAATATGGGCTTTATCAATACGTTTTTTAATCATTTCGTAACGTACATTATAAGCGCCATCAACATCAAATTGCTTTTCATCTATGCGATAGCGAATTGTAATCGGAATATCATAAGCGAGTATTAAGGATGCCACTTCTAATTGCAAAGGGAATTCTTTTTGCTTTTCATAATACATCGCTTCCATTTCGCAAGTGACTTGAAGCTGCCACAAACGTAGGTTGTACAAAACAGTTGGATGATAGTTTAAATGCTTTGAAATAGATTGTCCTATATATAAGTTGTGTTCAATACCATCTGTTTTGAATTTTTCAAAATAATGTGGAAATATTTCTTGAGCTCTAAGTTGTTGTTGGTCTAAAAATGAAGACAAGGCCTTATTTCCTTTCTCAATAGTAGTATCATAAGCTTTTCGGGCATCATATAAACTACTTGTTGCTTTATCAATCGTTTTAAGAAATTCTTCGACATCTTCAACACCTTTAGAATTATTCTGAAAATGTTCGAATAAAGGAAAGAGTTGTTTTTCGAAAAAGATATTAATTTCTTGTTCTGAATTGGTGTGAAAATTGTCTTCTAATTCAACTAAATAGTTATCAATTTGAAAAATTAATTGTTCGTAAAAAGGCAGACTTATTTTAATCCTATTTCTAAGGATGTCTTTACTTTTTTCTAATTGCCTTGTGAGGTCAATTCTAATGGCTTCGTTTCTTGCATTTGATGAACCAACCACATCGATCTGTCCAAAAAGAGGAACGACATCTTTAAATACAATCTCTTTAAATACTGGATTCTCTCCAAAATTTCGTTCTTGTATGTATTTGCTAGCTTCTTCTTCAAAACGCCATTGAACAGAAGGATGAATAGCTGTACATTCTTGTTGTATAATGGCACTGATTTCATTTTGATGTTCAGAAAATGTACGTTTAGAATAGCTTATAATAAATGGCAAAATGGTATCTAACTTTACCATATTAATGGCATTAAGCTGATTGGGTTTAAACGCTGCTAATTCTATAATAAAACCTAATTCTCCATTGACAGGAACAGGAATAAGCGCAACACTTTTTAATCCTTTTTTTAATAAAGCATTACTTAGTCTGTTACCACCGCTTCTTTTATGATACGTTTCTACATTTGAAATAATAATAGGTTTACGATCTTTAAATAGCTGACAATTAATGTGTTCGCAAGCGTATTCATTAATGCTTACATCTTCATCTGCTACAAGTGTTAACATATTAAAATTTCTATCAAAAGGAGAAATGATTTTATCATGTTCAACACTATAGCTCCCAAGTTGCAAATCGGGATTGTTAAAAATGCGTCTAATGTCTTCAATTAAATATTGAAAACTTTCATTATTAGGCTCTATTAAATGGGTTTTAAAATCATCTATGCGTTCGTCTAACGAGGTGTCTATAAGATTTACTATTCCAAAGCCTTCAATGGTCCAAGAATCTTTTGGAAAGTACTTTTCCCAGATTTCAATATTATTTGCGTTACTTAATAATTCATCTAAAATATCATCTGTAATTTCAATTGCATTTTCGTTGGGATATATATCTAAGAAATCGGCATTAAAAGCCACGCGATAACGTTTTCTATTGCCGTTTTTATCTATAATAGATAGGGTTTTGGGTCTTTCAAAATCGACATTGAATTTGTAATGAATATTTAATATAATAGCATAGGTGAGCAGATCAAAAGAGTCTTCATAATCCTTATACAATTCATTAAAAATAGTATCGCTTACTTCTGCATTGCTAATAATATGCTCTAATCTAGAACTGCAATAAAAAACCTCACTTGTATACGGAGTCACTGCAGCCTTAATTTCGTTTTCAGATAAAGCTGAAGGGAATATATAAGACATTAGCTGATCTACGATGGGCTTATTCTTTAAGAAATCTTCCGTTGTAGTTGATCCGGATGATAAAACAGGATACTTTTCAAATAATTCTAAAGCTTGCTTCGCTTGTGTTTGAACCGAAGCATTATTGGAGTCTAATAAACCTATAAACTTATCCTTTAACAAACGTAAAGATATATTTACCTTGAAGGGTCCTGTAGTTTTATTTTTCATACATTTTAAATTAATACTATAAAGGCATGTTTATATAATAACTATAAATAAATGCTGATGCCGATATAATAATTCCGAACATAAAAACGGTATAAGTGATGCGTAGTAATTTATATTTTCTATTAAGCACCAATCCTAAAAAATACAAATCTTTTGTAAGTGAATTGTATAACGTTTCTTCATTATCCATTAAGTAGTCGATTCCCCATTCAAAATCTTGCAAATTCATTTTATGAAAATTTCCAAAAAAGAGGATGTTGGTTTTTTTCTCCTTAATCATTTCTTTTGTAATAGCTACATTAGATATTTTAGGACGTGTAGACAACACGGATAAAACAACAGATGCAACACTAAAAAGCATTAAAATTAAAGTGGGATACACTAAAAATAAATTAGAAGGATTATCTAGTTTTGGTATTAAATTAGATAAAGCAACCGAAATAATAATAGCGTTTACAGAAAGCAAGATGTTGGCTTTGGTATCTGCAATGGCACTTAATTCTATATGATTTTTTAATTGTACACGATACATAGTTTCCACACCTCTACCAAATCTTGTGCTTTTCTTTTTTTCTTCTTTTTTTTATGAGATATTTTATATATTTTTTTTGAACTTCTAATAGATTAAGTTCCTTTTTAGGCTGCCAAATTTGTTTAGCCGAATCGGAATAAAACGAATGAGTTTTAAGAAAGTCGAGGTTCTGTTTCATCCATTCTATATCAGAAAGATGATTGCCATTTTTCGCATTCATTTCTTTAAATAAATTCTCTGAAATATCTAAATAATCATCAGAAGCAATATGGCCGCAATCGGCATCCCTAATTATAGATTCTAGTTTATTATTAGGTTTAAGATCAATTTTTGTTGCTAGAATTAATTGCTCAACTAAATTCTGTGTGTCTTCGGGTACATTTTGCTCCTTTAGAAAAGAATGCGCAATCTTAACGCTTTCTTCTTCATGACCAATATCTGTATAAATGAAACCCGTATCATGAAACCAGCCAGCCAATAACAAGGCCAAAGTCTCCTGTTCGGTGCATTGTTCTCTGTTGGCTAATTCTGTAATACTAGCAATAACGTTTCTAGTATGAATAGCATTGTGATAATAGTTTGTTGAAGCTAGCTGCTTATTTAGCAGTTCTGCAACGTATATTTCTACATCGAGTAAGAGCTTTTCTTTCATATTACAAATTTACATTGTTTTAATAGTCGAATAAAGTGATATTTACTATCATTTTTTATAAATGAAGGATAATGAGGTTTGTCTTATGCTTCACTATAAATTTAATTCAAGACATTTTTAACCTCGGAATTATCAATAAAATTAGAGTCTAAATGTGATAATTATTTTGTGCTTGCTGATATTTTCGACTTGTATTTAAAAAGTCAAAAGAAGATATAATTTGATATCTTAACATATATAAACAAGAACGTTTTTCTAAATTTAGTAGACAATTTAAAACATTTACATCAATCTGTGATGCATAGTTCCATAAAATGGATATAAGTTTGTGTTCCTTTTTCTATAATGCCTTTTGGAATCCGTTCGTTGTAGTTATGAATGGTTTCTAGGTATTTACGTTCTAGTTTTATGGGGATTAAGGAATATGCAGGGATGTTGTGTTCTCTAAAAACACTGATATCGTTGGAGTTTGGTAATAGCACAGATGCCGTTTTACTTTTAGGATAACTTTTAAGTATAGCGGTATTTAAATGTTTAAAAAAGGAGGTTTTGGTTGAAGAAATCCCTCCATCTTTCATTTCACTTATAATCTTTATTTCTATAGCTTCATTATCTAACTTAGCTTTTAGATTGTTTATAAACGTTTGAGATGATTCGTCTGGAAGCAATCTGCAATCTAATGTCGCCATTACTTTGGTTGGTATAGCATTAACTTTTTCATTTTCGTCTTTTATACTTGTCAATGTTATGGTGTTAGAAAATAAAGACAGCATCAGAGGGTCTTCTTGTAGTTTTTTTAGAATTTCTTTTTTAAACAATTTAGGGTGTTTTAGTGCGTATCCTTTAACGCCACCATTGAGTTTTCCTAACTGTTTTAGTAAGTTCGTATTTATACTATTGAAAATGACATCAGGTTTATCACTTAATAATTTATTGAGAGCAATCACCATTTCCTTATTTGCATATTGAAAAGGAGTTACAGCACTATGTCCATTGGTTTTAATTTCGAGACTAAGCTCTAGCCATAATGCTCTTTTTTGAGCCACAGAAATTCCAAATAATGCTAAATCTGGTTTAGCCTCAATAAGACCTTTTATTGCAGGAGGCCCTTCTCCTAAAACTACGGCTGCATTTAAATCGTTGAGATAATTATCTACAACATATTTAATACCTCCATCGCATTGTGTTTCTTCACAAGAAACAGACAGAAATGTGAAATTATAGTTTAGTGATTTATTTTTATAGCGTTGAGCGATTTCAATAATACTAAATAGTTGCATTACTGCAGCACCTTTATTATCAAATGCACCACGACCCCAAATCTCTGTATCTGTAATCTTTCCTGAAAAGGGAGGATGTTCCCAAAGGTCATAATTACCAGCGGGTACAATATCTAAATGATTTAGAAAAATCACATTGGGTTTCTTTTGGTCTAGAGGAAAAATGGACGCCGTAAAATTGTAATTACCATTTTCATCTCCCATCTGTTTAATATGCAAGCCATTCTCAATGCATATACGTTTAAGAAACTCACCGGCTTCCAACTCTGAACCACTTGGTGAATTTATCTGCAAGTACTTGCTTAAGATCTCTTCTATTCCATACGCCTTTTTTTCATAATATATCACAGAGGCTTTTTCAGGGTCTGTTGATCCATAAGAGTGATGTGGAACAGTCATCACAAATAAAAAATAAATAAAATTTTTCGGGTCAATAAATTACGGATAGAAATTCTAAGATATTGGGATCGAAAACACATTTTAAATATTTTTTATCTGGTTGTAAAGCAGAGTAGGTTAGGAATTTGAAATATAAAAAATAATTAAAAAGAAATAGATAAAATAAAGCGTAGTTTTTTGTAATGCCTAATGTTTTACGAATCGAAGCCTAATAGGCTACTTTGATTATCGCTATCGTAAAAATGTACTAATCCAACTAAGTTATGAGAAATCACGAATGACGCCTAAAACCTAAAGTATAAAGCACCAAAATTATAACGGGTGAAGGTTGACTTACAATTGATAATATGTTATAAGTGTTTGTAGTCCTTTGACTTACTTAGGCTAAGAAATTGGACGTGTCAAAGTTAGCTTCATGTTTTGTAATAATCAGGTCTTCTATGCTAAATTAACTACTGAGTTTTAATATAACATTAGCAAGGTTAAAATAGCATATATATAAGATAAGCAACTTGTGATGAGATCAAGGTTTTGTTTGGAAATTTGCACTCTAAAATTTAGGGAGTAAAAAGCAATATATGAAAGTTGAATTTTCAAATAAAAAGCCTTATTGTCATTAGCAATTGGTGGTTTTGGGATAGGGCTTACCGAGTTTGTAATAATGGGTATTTTACCAAATGTTGCCAATTCTTTAGGGATTACTATCCCACAAGCTGGTCATTTTATTTCAGCTTATGCCTTGGGTGTGGTGGTCGGCGCTCCTTTATTAACGAGTTTTAGTCATAAGTTATCTCCTAACCGTATGCTGTTATTGCTGATGGTATGGTTTACTGTTTTTAATACGCTTTCCGCTTTTGCAACAGACTATAATATGTTATTAGTTGTGCGTTTTTTATCTGGACTACCACATGGTGCATTTTTTGGAGTAGGGGCAGTGATAGCAGGAAAATTGGCAAAAAAGGAAAGTCGGGCCAAGCTATTGCGGTAATGTTTTCAGGACTTACAGTCGCTAATGTTATAGGTGTTCCCATAGGAACTTATTTGGGAAATCAATACCATTGGAGTGCTTCTTTTTTAATGGTTGGTGTTGTCGGTCTATTAACTCTAGCTAGTATTTTTTACTGGATGCCACAATTTAAAAAAGAAGAGAAACAGCCATTAAGTGATGAAAACAAGGGGCTTAAAAATCCTGAACTTTGGGGGTTAATTGCACTTACAACTATAGGAACGGGTGGTTTTTTTGCTTGGTACAGTTACATTGCTCCATTATTAACCGAGGTGGCACATTTTTCTGATAACGTCGTAAGTTATGCTATGATTGTTGCAGGGTTAGGTATGTTTGTAGGGAATTTTTTAGGAGCAAAAATGGCCAATATTTTTACGCCTTTGCGTTCTGTTATGATTAGTCTTGTAGCTATGGCAATTGTTTTAGTAGTGAACTCATTTCTTGCTTCTAACGGACTATTGGCTTTGGTATTAACTTTTACAATAGGGTTAATTGCTTTTAGTATTTCAACTCCAATACAAATGGCTATAATTAATACGGCTAAAGGCTCTGAAATGCTTGGGTCTTCCATGAATCAGAGTGCTTTTAACATGGGAAATGCTATGGGTGCTTACTTGGCAGGATTGCCAATTGCATACGGTTATAGCGTAACCTCTTCTTCATTGGTGGGTGCATCGCTTGCTTTTTCAGGATCTCTAATTGCCATATCAATATTGGTCTATAGAAAGCAAAAACTAAAGAAAATTGGTGAACCGTCAGTTTGTACTGAAAAATAGTTTTTACACTATTTGATGTAAAACGAAAGTTAGTTATGTCTAGAAAATCGTCAAATTGAAAGCTCCATGAGTTCCATTAAATAAAGATTACTCAATATCCGAGGTTTTTAAAGGTTCAACAAGAACGCACTCAAATGTTCTAATTCATTTGGTTTTTGCATGGTTTCCAAACTAATAGTATTTAAGTCTTACGTGTCTTCTAAATGTGAGAAGTTAACTTTTGTATCTAGAAAAATAGATTGAATCTGAGCAATAACATCTAAGTTAAAGCGGGATGTAACACATGGCGACTAGCAACCTCTACTTTTTATAAGGTGTTATATGTTGCTAAATGAAAGAATTCTGAATCTCAAATCAATTTACTTTTACATAATTACCATAAAAGTGTGTTATATTGACCTGTGTACGTATTTATATTTTGTGATACTGTTAAAATAGCATATATATATGATAAAGGGGTAATGTTTGCATAACGTTTTTCTTCCGAATTTTGTACCAGAGATAATTAACAAGTCTCTTTGAATAATTTAAAACGAAACACTATGAAAAATACAGCAATAAATCCAACAATTTGGCAGCCTATTTCTTATTCAGCTTATAGAGCAGAAAAATCTAATCGTAAAAAAAGACAGACTTCATTATTTAATTCCCTACGTAATTATAAACCATTCAAAGATTTTTATAGTGAATCAACAGATTTTACAAATACATTTAACGTGTAATTTAGAAATTGAATTAAAGTTAAAATGATATTAAAAAAAGGTGCTCAATTGAGCACCTTTTTGTTTTTAAATAATATAGAGATTTCACTAATTAAAGTTTTATTAGTTTAGTTGTGAGTATTTGGTTATTAGTGTTTTGAGCTTTAACCATATACATTCCAGAGTTCAGTGAAGATACATCAATAGTATCAACTCTAGTAAAATTGCCTTTAAATGACTTCACTAATTTTCCTGTTAAGTCGTAAACTTCAACATTTGAAACATTAACGTTAATACTAAACGTTGTTTGTGAAGGATTAGGATATATGCTGAATCCTAATAATTTCTGATCATCAACATTTAACACATCTGAAGCTTTGTTTCCTAATATTCTAAACTGACCAGCAGGTATTGTAATTGCTGAGGTAGAATTGCTAACGGTTGTATTTCCTGTAGCGTCCATAAGATCATACCATGTAGTGGTTACACCTCCAGGGAAATTGGTATCAATACTTCGTGTAACAACATCAAAATTTGCATAAATAATTACATTCTTTAATTCTGAAGTTGGAATTGAATTATCAAAAATATCAATTCTTGGAGTTAAATCTCCTGAAGTAATTTCGTAATCACCTTCAAAAACGGGTTCTTCAATTTTAAGTTTGTGCAGTTTAGACCAATCTTCATAAATCTGACTTCTAAGCGCATCGGTTAACCAATTATTTGTCCATTGTGGTTGCGGTTTTGTATCTAATTTACAACCGTCGTTATTATAGCTCCCATCGTTACAAGTAAAAATAGAAGTATCCATTCCTAGTTCTCCAAAATGCCATATCATTTTTGGACCAGGTACCATTACAGAAACAGCACCTAATGCAGACATTCTAGACAATGCCGTATTTAAATCGCGTACATTATGACTGCTATTGCTAGTGTTACCAAAGGCTACATTTTTGTACATTAGACGTTCTTCATCATGACTTTCAGTATAACCAACCAATCTTGGTCCGTTGAAACCAGAATGTGCTTTATGCCCCATTCTGTTGATGTTTTTGTTACCACTTTCAGCCATTGTGATTTCTCCGTATTGGTTATTCATATTTCCCCACATCATCACACCTTTCCCTTCACTAAGTCTGTAATTGGCCCATTCTTTTTCTTCATTGTCAGATCCTAAATGCTCAAAAATCACATAATGATCAGGGTCTAATGACCATGAATGATCGGCATATTCTTTTAAAACATCGACACGGTCTTGTTGGTAGTTTCCGGTACAGCCTTCATCTCCGCCATCAGAACCATTTCCACAATTTTGTGTAAATCCTTTTGTTAAATCCCAACGGAAACCATCAATTTTATATTCTTCAATCCAATATTCTACAACTTGTTTTACATAGTCTCTAGTATAATCTGAACTGTGATTAAAATCATTACCAACACTATATGAATGTGTAGGTAAGACATTAAAATAAGGGTTTTCGGTTGAAGGACCTCCCCAACCATCACCATCTGGATCATCCATCCACATTCTGACCATTGGATTTCTTCCGTAAGCATGATTAAAAGCGATATCTAAAATAACGGCAATACCGTTTTGGTGGCAAATATCAACGAGTTCTTTAAATTTTTCTTGTGTTCCATAAAACTTATCAATAGCCATATGAAAAGACGTGTTGTAACCCCAACTTTCGTTACCCTCATATTCCATTATCGGTAATAATTCAATAGCATTGACATTTAGATTTTTGAAATAATCAATTCTATCAATAATATCTTGAAAATTACGATCAGCATCAAAATCTCTAATTAAAACCTCATAAATAATTAAATCTTCTTTAGCAGGCTTCGTGAAATTAGCGACTTCCCAATTATAAGGTGTTTGTCCGGTTTGTAAAACGGTTACTTCACGTTCTTGGCCTGCAGGGTAAGCTGGCATATTTGGATATGTTGAAGCCGAAATATAGGGATCATCAAAAGGAGATAAAACCAAAGGCGAGTATGGGTCTGCTACTTTAACCAATGAAGGCGATCCAGATATTGGACTTGCATCACCAACCCAATATTGGTAAGTTTCAATTTTACCAGCTGTTAAACCGGTTAACTCAATCCAAAATTTAGTTGATGAGTTATCCTTTTTCATGGCATATGTACTTGTAGGATTCCAATCGTTAAAACTTCCAGCGACATATATAAAATCTTTATTAGGAGCATCCACAACTAAAGTGGCTTTTGTTGGGTCAGAAGAATTATAATTAATTCCATCAATCATATTTGCAGGCAATGTTTCAATAACTGTACTATTAACAATTATTGAAAATTGTTTAGAGATCGTTGAAGATCCTTGTGTGATAATTAATTCGCAATTTTGGTTTTGAGTCAAATTAGAAAACAAATATCCATTGTAAAATGTTGTATTGTTTTGTGTATGAATACTAGTTCCATTTGCGAAAAGTTCATAATTAGCAGGTCCTCCAGTATTTTGAGCTAAAATTTGAGTGTTAGAACCATTATTAACAACAACAATTCCATTTGCACTTGCTGAAGGGTTGATCATTGTAACTTGAAAAGCACCAACATTGAAAATAAAGTTAGCACATCCGGAAGCTTTAAATTGTTGAGATCCATCTTCATTTCTAAAAACCATTCCCATTTTGGTTACACTATTTTCTTCAGCCGTACTTAGACCAAAATAAGTGTTTGGAGTAATGGTAATACTCCAAGTGCCATCATTATTATTTGTCATTTCACCAACACCATCGTCAAATCCCCAATTTCCTATAACGGCAATTCCGTATTCATCACTTTCATTTCCCACACCTAAATGTGCATAAACTTTTGATGGGTTATTAAAACTATTACAGTCTGTCTCAGTACTATTGGCATCAATTGTTATCGTAACCGTTTCGTTTACTAAAATAGGACTAGTACTAGTTGTAACTTGAGCGATTGCTATTAAAGGAAGTAATAACAACAAGTTAAGTAAGATTTTTTTCATATTAAGATTTTTAAAAGCTAAAAAAAGGCTATGATAATTCATAGCCTTTTTTTTAAATATGTTATATTATTCTACAGCTATTAAAATATAGCTACCATCTAGGTCATTAAACCAAATGTTATAAGTTCCAGCCGTAACAGGTATATCTGCTCCTCCTAGGTCTCCAAAACCACTTATAGCATTTGCACTACCCCAACTAATATCCCATGCATCATCTGCTCTGAATTTTAGAAAACCATCACCTAATTCTACACCATTCATATTCCAAATATGTGGATCGAACGTTGTTTGCGTCATATCAGTGTCTGCATCCCAACCTCCTGCAGTTGAATCTCCAATGATACCAATAGTAGCATATATCGCAGCTGCTGAAGCATCATAAGTTTCTAACGTGTAGGTCATTTCATCAATGTTTAAATTAAATGCATAATAACCATCTGTAGTGATTACAAATGCTGATGGGTCGTCTGTACTACCATCATTTACAGCTGCTTCTCCAGCGTTTGCACTAGCTCCCCATTGTGGCTGCCATTGTCCTAATACTTCAATTAATTTAAAGCCTTCAGGGTTAGTCGCATCTGGTGAAAAGTAACCTGTGTAACTATAGATGTTTTCATTATCAGGGTGTCTAACTAAAGGGGTGTTGTTATTTAAATTATCCCATCCTGCTGCAGTAGCGTCACCAATCAAAAATAAATTTTTGAAAGTTTCTTCAACGTCAATATCACCTCCAAGAAGTCTTAAGTTTAACGCTTCAGTTTCAGAAATAATTTCTAAGGTAGCATCCGTTCCTACAGTAGCTCTTACTCTAAAATATACACTACCAGCATCTGGCATATCTTCTGTATTTGGGTCAGCATCTAAACCAGCTTCTTCTGCGTAATCTAATAAATTACCAATAGTAACGGCATAGGAATTTTCGTTAGTCGTTCCTACGATCTCCATATCGCTAAAATCACCAATTATCGATTTTTGTAATTCGTAATTAATGTTTGTTTCTATATCAAAATCAGCATCACCCCATGTAAAACGTTCTCCTAGATTTGCTGAAATAGAAGGTATTAAAAGATATTCTGATTGAAATGAATTTGTAAAAACTAATTCACCATTAGGTTGCGCAATATATGTTAAACTGTCGTCAGTATCACATGCATTAAAGCTAATTGCAGTGATAAGTAATAGCGCTATAAATTTTATAGTTTTCATTGTTTTGAATGTTTTATTAATATCCGTCATTTTGAATTAAATTAGGGTTAGTTGATATGGTGTTTGATGGAATTGGAAATATATTTCTAAATGAACTAACTGAAGCTCCATTGGCTTGGTTTCCTTTAAAAGGCCATAAGTAAGCATTTGTTGTAAATGAATTAAAACGAATTAAATCAGTACGTCTTTGACCTTCCCAATATAATTCACGAGAACGCTCATCTAAAACAAAACCTAAGTCTAAATCTGAAGATGAAATGTTTCCAGATGCATCACCATAAGCTCTTGCTCTTAGCTCATTTATTGCTGAAACTGCTCTGTTATTATCACCTCCACCACCTCTTAGGTTAGCTTCTGCATAATTTAAATAGATTTCAGCCAAACGAATAATAGGGATATCTGTATCTACAAATTCTCCACTACTATCATTTCCTTGATTACCGTTTGAGTCAATGTTTTTAAACTTAGTTACCGCATAACCTTGATCAAAAGGAGGAATGCTCTCTATTTCTAAGCTTTGACCATCGGTATAGAACATCGCTCTGTGATCACCTTCTATATATGATTCTAGTAGTGTATTAAAGTCTACGGTTTCAATAGTATAGGTTAAGTTGTCTAGGTCAAAAGTAATGTAATATTCACCTGCAGTTACTGGAATATTATCTCCTGCAGCTTCTAAAATTCCATCAGCTCCAGTATCTCCATAATTATTTCCCCAATCTTCATTAAATCTGAATTTTAAAAACCCATCTGTTAACTCAGTATATAAAGCAAATTTATTTGTAGCTATTTCAAACATTTCAGTGTCTGGACCATCCCAACCATTTGGAGTCCCATCACCAACGATTCCCCAATCAGTTATAGCTCCTAATGCATTATTAATATCTGAGAGTTCTTGAACGACTAAGTTGTAATCAAATTTTTCTACAAGCGCTTTAGTTGTTCTGTAGCCTCCCCAGCCACCATTAACACCTAAACTTAATGGATCCATACTACCTCCTGTTGCTGCATGAACTATAAATGTTGATCCTCCATAAGTTTGAGACTGAATGCCGTCAAAATTTAAGGCAAAAATAAATTCGTTTTGAGCTCCGTTAGAGTTGTTATCTGCTAAAAATAATTCGTCATAGGCTGAACCATTACCATTTGCATCTGTTGTATTAATAACATATGATGAGTTCATTACATTCTCAGAGTAAATAACGCAGTCAGTATAACGAGCGGTTCCTGTCCAAACCTCTGCATTCAAATATAACTTAGACAATAATGCCCATGCTGCCACCTTATCTACACGACCATATTCATTTGATTCTGATAGTAAATCTTGAATTTCTAATAATTCAGACTCTACATAATTAAATAGATCTGTTCTTGAACTCTGAGAAGGTAAGTCTGTAGTAATTTGTGTTACTAAAGGTACATTAGCATAAAAGTCAATTAAGTTATAATAAGCAAAAGCTCTTAAAAAACGTGCTTCAGCAATATAGCTTTGAGCTTCATCGTCAGATAACGCTGATGCATTTTGTATAAAAGCATTAGTAAAAGAAACTTCTTGTGCTAAACGTAAATACATTGCACCAGTAAAATCGTTTCCAGCAGACCAATATAAACCATGTAAATCTGGTAAACCTGGATCTCCCCAACCTACAACAGCGTGGTCTGTAGTTAATTCATTTAGGTTAAATAGCATACGTGTATACTGTGAGGCTCCTTCATCAATTCCAGAAATATCTGGTTGACCTGCAGGGCCTTGTTGTCCTGTTAATGCTAAACTAGCATAAAGTTTAGCTAAAGCACCTTTAGCCTCGGTGATGTCTACAAAAACATCTTGTTCTGTGAAACTATCTGGATCAATTGGATCTTGATTTAAATCATCATGACATGCCGTCATAAAAAGTGAGATAGTAACAATAAAAATAATTTGTTTCATTCTATTTTTCATAATTCAATTATTTTTTAAAAATCTACATTTACTCCAAAAACAAATGATCTAGGTCTTGGATAGAAATTACTATCAATACCACCAGTGATTTCTGGATCTAAGCCTTTATAGTCTGTTATGGTTGCAACATTCTGCACAGAACCATACAATCTTAAGGATACATCTTTAATAGCATTATCTAAGGTATAACCTAAGGTAATATTATCAATTTTAAAGAATGAAGCGTCTTCAATATAATGACTACTTAAAAACGTGTTTTCATTAGATTGATTTACAAATCCATTATCTAAATAGCTTGAATGTAAATTTGATAAAAAGTTATTAGTTGTTGGTATTACACCATCTAAATAAGAGTTTCCCGCGGATACATCATTGTACGCATAGTTTCCTATATTGGCTCTAGTGACAACAGCCAAATCCCATTTTTTATAGCTTAAGTTGGTGTTTAATCCCATTAAGATATCAGCATAAGGATCTTTATAGATGTATTTGTCAGCATCATTTATAACGTTGTCTCCATTTCTATCAACAAACGCGCCTTCTATTGGTTTTCCGCTAGTATCATATACTTGTTGAAAGACGTAAAAGCTATAAGGTGCTTCACCTTCAGTGTGTAATTGTACATTGTTTCCTGTTCCTGCACTAATTCCTCCTGTTTCTTGTACGAATGGTAAATCAGTGATTTCATTTTCATTAAGTGAAATATTATAATTTATAGACCACTCAAAATCGTCTGTTCTTATAGGTATTAGATTTAATGTAAATTCTACACCTCGGTTTTGCATGTCTCCAATGTTCTTTTCTATTTGAGATCCAAAATTTGTAAAAGGATCTACAGATGCTGAAGCGATTAAGTCTTTAGTTTGTTTTTGATATAAGTTAACCGAACCAGAAATTCTTCTATTAAACAAACTGTAGTCGATACCAATATTAAAGGTGTTACCAATTTCCCATTTTAAATCTTCATTTAAAGGATCTGGTCTGTAAGTTTGATAGAATGAATTTCCAAATTGATAATTCGCAGTAGACTGACTACCAGTATAGCGTGTTAAAAATAAATAATCACCTAAACCATTGACGTTACCAACTTCACCATAACCAACACGTAACTTAAGTTCATTTACATTATTACTAGCATTTAAAAAGTCTTCATTGTGTAAATTCCAAGCTAATGCTACAGAAGGGAAATAACCCCAACGATCATCTGGATTTAATTTAGAAGAAGCATCAGCTCTTAAAGTTGCTGTTACTAAATACTTCCCATCATAATCGTAATTTAAACGACCAAAATAAGATAAGAGTACATTTTTAGATTTGTCTATAAATTCAAAATCATTTCCGTCTTCCTCGGCCTCACTGTCGTAACTAAAATTATCATATTCAAATGATTGATACGAATATCCCGCAACGGCATTAATATTATGCACGTCTTTTATTGATTTTGTATAGGTGAAATAAGCATCAAATAACTGATTTGTAGAAATATTAGAATAAGTATTTCTCGATCCATTCCATGTTAAATCTGAAGTTGGTATTAAATCAGAAACTAAAGTTCTACCATTACTATTAGATTTATCAATACCAGTACTTATAGTAGCAGTAATATCTGGAAAGAAATGTAACTTGTAATCTGCTTTCGCATTTAAGATATAACGTCTAACCTCCGAACTATCATCTCTTAAATTTAATAAGGCAACAGGATTGGTTCCTGCTAAGTTAGGTTGTTGACCAGTTGAAGCATCAATCCAAGAAAAATAACCTCCAAACTGTGAGTTTGGGTCATAAACAGATTGTGTAGGATCAAAACTATTGGCATTGCCAATTGCTCCTCTATCTGCAAATGTATTTTCCGTATAATTTCCTCTAGCAGAAATATCAAATTTTAAATGATCATCAAAGAATTTTGGTGATAAGTTTAAAGACGCTGTAGTTCTTTGGAAATTATCTCCAATTAAATTACCATCATGGTCTGAGTGACCAAGTGAAACTCTCATTGGTACTCCAAATGCACTACCTAGCGCACTAAAAGAATGGTCTTGCCCAAACGCCGTTTGATATATTTCATCTTGCCAGTTCGTATTAGAATTACCTAAAAGTGCAATAGTAGCAGCATTCGCATTAGGATGGCTATTTACGATGTCTCTAAATTGATCCGCACTTAATACATCAACTCTGTCTATAGATGTATGAACAGTTGTAGACGTTGTTGCGCTAAATCTAAAATCGGTGTCTTTACCTTTTTTAGTCGTAATCATAATTACACCATTAGCTCCTCTAGATCCGTAAATTGAAGTAGCAGACGCATCTTTCAATACGGTCATACTTTCAATATCGTTAGGATTAATGAGGTTAAGGGGGTTTCTAGAACCTCCTACACCGCCTCCATCTAATGGTACACCGTCTAATACGATTAATGGATTACTAGATAATGATAAAGACCCATTACCTCTAATGATAATGTTCTGTCCATCACCTGGAGATCCACTTCCAGAAGTAACTGACACACCAGCTATTTTACCAGATATTAATTGTTGTGCAGAAACAAGAGGACCTTGATTGAAATCATCAGACTTTATTAAGTCTGCAGCTCCAGTTAAATCATCCTTTTTTACAGAGCCGTAACCAACAAGTATAACTTCATCTAATTGAGAAGCATCCTCCTCTATAACGATATCAATACTAGCTTGGCCTGTAAACTCAATCTCTTGTGTTGTGTAACCAAGATAAGAGATTACAATAATTTCACCTTGGTTTACTTCTAAAGAATATTTACCATCGAAATCCGTAGAGGTTCCTCTGGCAGTACCCTTAATAATAACATTTACGCCTGGTAGAGGCATGGCGTTTGCTTTATCTGTAACAGTACCAGTTACGGTAGATTGTGCCATCAATATTGCTGGCAGCATAATGAGACAGAATAGTAAAGCATTTAAAACTGTTTTCATAAAATGTATTTAAGTTAATTGCTTATTTAATTGGTTTATATTTTCACTTCTCGGGTTAAATCTATGTAAATTTAATGTGAATTGATGCTTAAAAAAGATGACGAAAGTCACGAAAACGTTTTCGTGTTAAGAACTTTTCTTAAAATATTAATATTAATAGTAGATTAGCGAAAAACTGAGCATCTTTTACTAAAGATATCGAAAAATTGCGAAGTCAAAAATTCTTTAATTTAATATTTGACTTATATTCGTTTATTCTTAGTCTTATTTGAGAATCAAACGTATTAAGCGTTTTGTTATTTAAAAGAATTGTTTTTGTCGAAATAAGATGTGATAAGAATAAAGAATTAATATATACACATGAAAAGAAAAATAACATTAAAACAAATTGCTAGGGAACTCGATGTTTCTATCTCTACGGTGTCTAAGGCGTTGCGTAATAGTGCAGAAATTAGCGACGATACCAAGCAGAAAGTTCAAGCATTTGCTAAACTCTATAATTATAGACCAAATAATATTGCATTAAGTCTGAAGAACAGAAGGACAAATACAATAGGGATTATAATACCTGAGATTGTTCACCATTTCTTTTCTAAGGTTATTAGTGGAGTGGAGCTTGTAGCGAACAAAAGAGGTTACAATGTTATTATTGGTTTATCTAATGAGTCCTTTTCTAAAGAGGTAATTAATATGGAAATGCTAGCCAATGGTAGTATTGATGGTTTTATTTTATCAATGTCTAAAGAAACCTTAAAACTGCAAGATTATCACCACTTTAATGAAACGATGACCCAAGGCATGCCTATTGTAATGTTTGATCGTGTGGTGTCAGAGGTAAAATGTGATAAAGTTATAGTTGATGATTTTAATGGAGCAAAGAAAGCAGTTAAAAAGCTGATAGAAAACGGCTGTAAATCAATAGCTTTAATTACTACAAAAGATTATGTAAGTGTAGGTAAACTGAGGACTCAAGGCTATCTTGAAGCTTTAGAAGAACACCAAATGCCACCAAAGGCAGAATTAATTCTAAAAATTGATGAGTCTTTAGATTATGAAGCTCATTTAGAAGCACTTGAAAAGGAAATAGAACAATTATTTCAGTCCAATCCCAAATTAGATGGTGTTTTTGCGGTGAATGAAATTTATGCGTTATTGGCCATGAAAGTCGCTCGAAAATTAGGACTCGATGTGCCTAATGATGTTCAGGTTATTGGCTTTACAGATGGTGTGTTATCAAAGCACGCAACGCCGAGTCTTACTACGGTGAGTCAACATGCGCAGCAGATGGGCGAAAAAGCAGCAGAACTATTAATTGATAAATTAGAGAGCGAATTTAATAGTGCGGATGAGGTGTTTCAAACCGTGGTAATTACAACCGATTTAGTTGAGCGAGAATCTACCAAATAAAAATTTATCATTGCCGTTTTAAAATCTTTTATATCTTTGCCGCATATTCAAAACTTATATTTTCACTTCTCAACATAAGTTTTGATAAGCTAAGCTTGTCAGAATAGTATTAACTCTAATTATACTATTTTAATGGAAAAGCGTAGATTAAGTTTCTGGCAAATTTGGAACATGAGTTTCGGATTTCTGGGGATACAGATGGGTTTTGCCCTTCAAAATGCCAACGCAAGTAGAATTCTTCAAATTTTTGGAGCAGATGTTCACGAACTATCATGGTTTTGGATCATTGCACCTTTAATGGGGCTAATCGTTCAACCAATTGTTGGATATTACAGCGATAAAACTTGGGGTAAATTAGGACGACGAAAACCTTATTTTTTAGTAGGTGCTATTTTATCGTCAATTGGTCTTGTGCTAATGCCACAAGCAGACATGTTCATTGCGTTTTTACCAGCATTATGGGTTGGTGCAGGAATGCTAATGATTATGGATGCCTCTTTTAATATTGCGATGGAGCCTTTTCGGGCTTTAGTTGGTGATAATTTAAGAACCGATCAGCGTACGGCAGGTTTTAGTATTCAAACCGCTTTAATAGGTTTCGGAGCCGTTATTGGGTCTTGGTTACCTTATACATTAACCAATTGGTTTGGTGTTTCAAATGAGACGATTGCAGGTATTGTTCCAACAAATTTAATTTTATCATTTATTATTGGAGCCGTTATTTTAATTATATCAATTTTAGTAACCGTTGTAACCACAAAAGAATATTCTCCAGAAGAATTAAATAGCTTTGAAGATCAACACGAAGGTTCTAATAATGAACACGTAGGTGATGAAGAAAAATCGAGTCTTTTCGATATTTTCGATGATTTCAGAAAAATGCCAACAACAATGCGTCAGTTAAGTTGGGTGCAGTTCTTTTCTTGGTTCGGTCTTTTTGGGATGTGGGTATTCGCAACACCAGCAATTGCACAACATATTTATGGTTTGCCTTATACTGATAGTAGCAGTTCTACCTATCAAGATGCTGGCGATTGGATTGGTATTCTCTTTGGAGTCTATAATCTTGTTTCTGCCTTTTACGCTTTTGCGCTTCCTTACATCGCAAAGAAAATTGGAAGAAAGCGTACACATGCGATATCATTGGTCATTGGTGGATTAGGATTACTTTCAATTTATATCATGCCAGATAAAAATTGGCTTATCGTTTCTATGATTGGTATCGGAATCGCTTGGGCAAGTATTTTGGCAATGCCTTACGCCATTTTAGCGGGTTCAATTTCTCCAAAAAAGATGGGAGTTTATATGGGGATTTTTAATTTTTTCATTGTAATTCCCCAAATAATTAATGCCTTAATTGGCGGACCTCTTGTTAAATATGCTTATGGTAATCAAGCCATATTTGCTTTAATGATGAGTGGTGTCAGTTTTTTAATCGCAGCAGCATTAGTATCAAAAGTTAAAGACGTTGATGACGTTATTCAAAAATAAATAGATGAACAAAAAAGGATTCATATTCGATTTAGATGGTGTCATTGTAGATACCGCAAAATATCACTTTTTAGCATGGCAACAACTGGCTAAAAGTTTAGATATAAATTTTACAGAAGAAGAAAACGAACAACTAAAAGGTGTAAGCCGCGTGCGTTCTTTAGAAAAAATCTTGGCCTGGGGGAATAAAACCATTTCGCAAGATTTATTTAATGAACTCATGAGTAAAAAGAACGAAGAGTATTTAAGTTACATCGCAGGAATGGATGAGAATGAAATACTACCTGATGTTCCTAGAGTGCTTAATACATTAAAAGAAAAAAATCAACCTATTTCATTAGGCTCTGCAAGTAAAAATGCTAGAATAATTTTAGAACGTGTTCACCTAAAATCTAGTTTCGATGCTATTGTAGATGGAAATGATGTAACAAAAGCAAAACCAGATCCAGAGGTGTTTTTAATAGCAGCGAAGGAAATTAACATAAAGCCAGAAGATTGTATCGTTTTTGAAGATTCAGTCGCAGGTATTACTGCAGCTAATGCCGCAAATATGATTTCAATAGGAATCGGAAGTAAAGATGTCTTAGGGCATGCCACATACGTATTCAATGATTTTACTGAAATCTCAGATGATTTTTTAAAATCTCTAATCGAAAATTAATCCAAAGTAAAACGTCTCATTGAGAGATTTTTAAATAATATTATAATGAACCTAGATTACATCATCCCAAACAACTGGTCAATTTTAGAAGAAGGATTCGACCCAAATCAGGTAAAGGCATCAGAAAGTTTGTTCAGTATCGGTAATGGTGCGATGGGACAACGTGCCAATTTTGAAGAAAAATATTCAGGCCCAACTTTTCAAGGTAGCTATATTGCTGGCGTTTACTATCCAGATAAAACCAGAGTAGGTTGGTGGAAAAATGGGTATCCAGAATACTTTGCTAAAGTATTAAATGCTCCAAGTTGGATCGGGATTAATGTAAGTGTTAATGACGAGCAACTCGATTTATTCGCCTGTAAAAACGTGAAAGACTTTCGTAGAGAATTAAACATGAAGGAAGGTTGGTTATCTCGTAGTTTCGTAGCAACGCTTCAAAATGATATTGAAGTTGAAGTGAAAACCACACGATTTCTAAGTTTAGATTTAGACGAAGTAGGTGCTATTAATTTCAATATAAAACCATTGAATTCAGATGCTGAAATTACATTTCAACCGTATTTAGATTCAGGTATTACCAATGAAGACACCAATTGGGATGATAAGTTTTGGGACACTTTAAACGTTAATCACGAGAATAATCAAGCCTTTATTCAGGCTAAAACCATGAAAACAGATTTCTACACCTGTACGTTTATGGAATCTCAAGTTTTTATTGATGGCAAATCAGTAATAAGTAAACCAGATTTTGCTTCAGAAGCTAATCTGGCGTCATTCAGTTATACCTATGATGTTAAGCAGAATGAAACGTATACCATTCATAAATTTGGTGGTTATACGGTTGATCGCAACCACGATAAAAATGAATTAGTTGCAGCGGCAAAAGCCACATTAGGTAAAGCTACAGAAGCTGGCTTTTCTAAATTGTTAGACACTCAGAAAGAAGCTTGGTCTAAAATTTGGGATACGGCAGATATCACAATAGATGGTGATGTTAAAGCACAACAAGGTATTCGTTTTAATATTTTTCATTTGAATCAAACCTATTCAGGTACAGATGCCACTTTAAATATTGGTCCAAAAGGATTTACGGGCGAAAAATACGGAGGGAGTACGTATTGGGATACTGAAGCCTATTGTATTCCATTTTACATGGCAACAAAAGACCAAGAAGTTGCTAGAAATCTTTTAAAATACCGTTATAACCATCTTGAAAAAGCCATTGAAAATGCTGAGAAATTAGGGTTTTCAAACGGAGCTGCGCTCTATCCTATGGTAACGATGAATGGTGAAGAATGCCATAACGAATGGGAAATTACGTTTGAAGAAATTCATAGAAACGGAGCCATTGCTTTTGCTATTTTTAACTATTACAGGTATACAGGCGATTTTAGTTACATTCCAGAAATGGGACTTGAGGTTCTTATCGGAATTTCGCGTTTTTGGCACCAAAGAGCCAACTTTTCTACTCATAAGAACAAATACATGATTCTTGGTGTTACTGGACCAAACGAATACGAAAACAACGTCAACAATAATTGGTACACTAACTATATTGCCAAATGGTGTATTGATTATACTTTAGAAACGATTGAAAAAGTAAAGGAAGGTCATAGTGTTGATTTTGAAAGAATTTCAGGGAAAACAAATATTTCACATGAAGAATTAGCGCTTTGGAAAAAAGTAGCTGACAATATGTATTTCCCATATTCAGAAGAACATAATGTGTTTTTACAACAGGATGGCTTTTTAGACAAAGAATTAATTACAGTTGAAGATTTAGACCAAGCACAACGACCAATTAATCAAAAATGGTCTTGGGATAGAATCTTACGTTCACCATATATTAAGCAAGCCGATATTCTTCAAGGATTCTATTTCTTTGAAGACGATTTTTCAACTGAAGAATTAGAACGCCACTTCGAATTTTATGAGCCTTTTACAGTTCACGAAAGTTCATTATCTCCTTGTGTACATAGTATTCAAGCGGCTAAGTTAGATCGCATGGATCAGGCCTATACATTCTACTTAAGAACATCGCGTTTAGATTTAGATGATTATAATCACGAAGTACACGAAGGGTTACATATTACCTCAATGGCTGGTACTTGGATGAGTATTGTTGAAGGTTTTGGTGGCATGAGAATTAAAAATGACACCTTGTCTTTTGAGCCTAAAATTCCAAACCAATGGGATGCTTATTCTTTTAAAGTGAATTTTAGAAATCAAATTATCAAGGTCAGTGTTAACCAAAATGAAACGCAATTTCAATTGGAAGGAGATACTGATTTAGATATTTTGGTTAATGGAAAGGGAGTTACTATTAGTGCTAATAATTTAGTAACGGTTTGATTTAATTTTAATAAAAACACCCTTAAAGTCCCCTCAAGGGGACATTCCACTCAGTTGAATCAATGGATTGTCCCCTTGAGGGGACTTTAGGGGTGTAAGACATAATAAAAACGAAAATACTCTTAAATACCAACGTTTCAAAAACCTTTGATGTAAAGTAATACTAGTATAAATAAAATGAAAGCACTAAATCAAATCCTAATAGTTTTGCTCGTTACAACTGTGTTTTCATGCAAAAAAACGACTTCAGAAGAGAAAGTTGTTTCCGAAACTGTCACAGAAATTAGAAACGACATTCAACGTGTCGAACCTCCAAACTGGTGGATAGGTTTTAAAAATCAAAGTGTCCAATTGTTGGTTAAGCATCCAAATATTGGAAACGCAACACCTAAAATTTCTTATCAAGGTGTTTCTATAACTAAAGTTCATAAAGCGGATAGTCCTAATTATCTCTTTTTAGATTTAGAAATTTCTAAAACTGCAGAAGCAGGACAATTCAATATTAGATTTAAACTGGAAGATGATTCAGAACTAGTTCAAACCTATGAATTAAAATCACGAGAAAAACCAGCTAAAGATTATATCGGATTCGATAGTTCTGATGCTATTTATTTAATTACACCAGACCGATTTGCTAACGCTAATCCTAAAAATGATGAGGTAAAAGGATTACTTCAACAAGGAATTGATAGAGCGGATGATTACGCTAGGCATGGAGGCGACATTCAAGGGATTACTGAACATTTAGACTATATAGACGATTTAGGATTTACAGCGGTTTGGCCGTGTCCGGTTTTAACTAACGATATGCCAAGTGGCTCGTATCATGGGTATGCGATGACGGATTTTTACGAAGTAGATCCTCGTTTTGGAACCTTAGAAGAATATCGAAAATTAGCCGATGATTTAAGATCGCGAGATATGAAACTCATCATGGATCAGGTGGCGAATCATTGTGGATTACAACATTGGTGGATGACAGATTTACCGTTTAAAGATTGGATAAATTACCAAGAATTATACGAAGAAAACATTGATAATTGGGATTGGAAAGTGACTAAAACATCCAACCACAGACGGACTACCAACCAAGATCCGTATGCGTCTAAAAAAGATCATCAGGAAATGGCAGATGGTTGGTTTGTGTCTGATATGCCAGATTTAAATCAACGTAATCCATTTATGGCCAATTATATTATCCAAAATAGTATTTGGTGGGTAGAAACTTTAGGTTTAGGCGGCATTCGTCAAGATACCTATCCGTATTCCGAAAAAGAATTTATGAGGAATTGGGCAGGAGCTATTATGAGCGAATATCCTAATTTTTCAATTGTTGGAGAAGAATGGAGTTACAATCCGCTTTTAATTGGGTATTGGCAAGATGGTCAGAAAAATAAGGACCAATATGATTCTAACTTAAAATCAACTATGGATTTTGCGATGCAGAAAAATATAGTTGATGCCTTAAATGAAGCGGAATCATGGGACAAAGGTCTCGTAAAAATATACGAAGGCTTAGCTAATGATTTTGCTTATACCGCTCCAAAAGATATTATGGCATTTTTAGATAATCACGATAAAAGTCGTGTTTATACAGAGTTTGATGGAGATCTGATTAAAACCAAAATGGCTTTAAGTTACTTATTAATGATGCCAAGAATTCCTCAAATTTATTATGGCACAGAAATCTTAATGGACGATTTTGATAACCCAGGAGACCATGGTTTAATAAGAACTGATTTTCCTGGTGGCTGGGAAGGTGATACCGTTAATGCATTTACAGGAGAAGGCCTTTCAGATGCTCAAAAAGAGATGCAGTCTTTTCTTAAAAAAATATTGAATTACAGAAAAACAAGCGACGCTATTCACAATGGTAAAACGGTACATTTTGCGCCACAAGATGGAGTATATGTTTTAGCACGAATGATAGAAAATGAAACCATGGTTCATATAATCAATAAAAATGAGGACCCTCTAGAGTTAGATTTAGAACGATTTGAAGAATTAGAGCTGAAAGGAAAACGTTAAAAAATATTATTTCCGATGAAACACTAATTTGGAATAATAGCCTGTCTTTACCTTCTAAAGGCAGTTTAATATTGACTACTAAATTTTAAAAAGAATTAACAGGTCTAAAAAATCCAATCAATACATATCCTGCAAGGTTTCAAAAACCTTGTAGGTATAAAAGCTAAATATGAAAAAATATAGTTTCTTAATCATAAGTTTAATATTTGCGATTTCAATCACTGCGCAAAACTCTAATCGTATTTTTAAAAATATTGAGGATAAGAACACTCATTTTGAAGTCAATGTAAGTGATGGGAAATATATTATTTCTCGCTACTCATCTCAAGCTATAGAAACTACTTTTATACCAAATGGTGAAAATGAAAGTTATAATTCTCATGCTGTAATTTTAAAATCAAATATTAACAATTCAATTATTAGGGAAGACAATAATTCAATAACTATTTTAACCGATGGAATAAACGTTAGTATTTCAAAAAAACCATTCCAAATATCATACTATTACAAAGACAAACTCATCACTTCCGAAAAAGCAGGTTACGTAAAAAACGATAGTTTAGAAACCATAGAATTCAATCTTACTAAAGACGAAGTCTTATATGGTGGAGGCGCAAGGGCTTTAGGAATGAATCGTCGTGGACACCGTTTGCAATTATATAACAGAGCACATTACGGTTATGAAACACATAGTGAATTAATGAATTTTACGATGCCAATTGTGTTGTCGTCCAACAAATACATGATTCATTTTGATAACGCACCCATCGGTTTTTTAGATTTGGATAGTAAAGGAGATAATACGTTAAAGTATGAAACTATTTCTGGTAGAAAAACCTATCAAGTTATCGTAGGAGATTCTTGGTATGATATCACTAATAATTATACCGACTTAACCGGAAAGCAACCCATGTTACCACGTTGGGCGTTGGGAAATTTCTCAAGCCGTTTTGGATATCATTCTCAGGAAGAAGTAGAAATGACGATTGATAAATTCAAAGAAGAAGAAATACCTGTAGATGCTATTATTCTCGATTTATATTGGTTCGGAAAAGATCTAAAAGGCACTATGGGAAATTTGGAAGTGTTTAGAGATTCCTTTCCTGATTTTGAAGGCATGGTAAAACGTCTGAATAATAAAGGAGTTAAAACCATTACGATTACTGAACCGTTTGTTTTAACCACGTCTAAAAAATGGGATGAAGCTGTTGAAAAAGATGTGTTGGCTAAAGACTCTATAGGAAATCCTGCGAAATATGATTTCTATTTTGGAAACACAGGACTCATAGATATTTACAAACCCGAAGCCGAAAAATGGTTTTGGAATATTTATAAAGGCTTAGCCGATAAAGGCGTTGCAGGTATCTGGGGAGATTTAGGAGAACCCGAAGTACATCCTAATTGGGTGCAGCATCACACAGGTAGCGCAGACGAAGTTCATAATATCTATGGACACGATTGGGCGCGATTAATCCATGAAGGTTATAAACGCGATTTTCCAAATACAAGACCATTTATTCTAATGCGAGCAGGTTATTCTGGGTCGCAACGTTACGGCATGATTCCATGGTCTGGAGATGTGAACAGAACTTGGGGCGGATTACAAAGTCAACCCGAAATTGCCCTACAAATGGGAATGCAAGGTTTGGCATATATGCATTCTGATTTGGGTGGATTTGCAGGTGATAATTTAGATGATGAGTTGTATGCACGTTGGTTGCAATACGGAGTGTTTAACCCAATTTTTAGACCACATGCACAAGAAGATGTACCTAGCGAACCTATTTTTAGAAGCACGAAAGCAAAAGCTTTAGCAAAGCAAGCCATTGAATTACGTTATAAATTATTGCCTTACAATTACAATTTGGTTTATGAAAATAACCAATTCGGGAAACCTTTAATGCGACCATTGTTTTTTGAAGAATCTGATAATCCTGAATTATTCAATTACTCAAAAACTTATTTATGGGGAAATGATATTTTGGTATCGCCAGTTTTGGAAGCAGGACTTACCGAACAGGAGGTTTACTTTCCAAAGAATAATGTGTGGTTCGATTTTTATACTAATGAAAAGGTTGAAGGTGGACAAACAAAAACGGTTCAACTCAAAGAAAATTCTATTCCAACCTATGTGAGAGCAGGAAGTTTTGTGCCGCTTACCAAAGTGGTTCAAAGCACAGATGAATATGATTCAGTAAATTATGAATTACACTATTATCATGATGCTTCCATTACTAAAAGCGATCGTGAGTTTTATAATGATCGAGGAAACAATAAATTAAATGAAATATATGAGATTATCAATTATAGAGCAAAAGGAAAACGTAACGTTCTAAATTTTGAGTTTGAGATGATGTCAAAAGTAGATTTTGATTATCTAAAATCTATTAAACTAGTGATTCACAATGTTGCTAAAAAGCCAAGAAGTATTACAGTTAACAATAATAAAGAATCCGTTAATTGGAATTCAGAAAATAATATGTTGACAATACCAATAAAATGGTTTGCCATAAATAAATTGAAAACGATAAAAATCAAATTAAAAAAATAATGCAATGCATATAAAAAATCTTATTTTAATTGTTTTCGTTTTTACGGTGCTTGTAGGTTGTGAAAACGAAGTGAAAGAGTTGCCTAAATCAGAAGAAATTAAACCAGAAATGAAGAAAAAAGAAGTCGTTTATCAAGTTTTTACACGTCTATTCGGAAACACAAATACGACCAATAAACCTTGGGGAACTTTAGAAGAAAATGGTGTTGGTAAATTCAATGATTTCACGGATAAAGCCTTAAAAGAAATCAAAGATTTGGGTGTCACACATATTTGGTATACTGGTGTGCCGCATCACGATGTGATTACAGATTATACGGAATTCGGAATTTCAAACGACGATCCAGATATCGTAAAAGGGCGTGCAGGTTCTCCTTATGCCGTGAAGGATTATTATAATGTGAATCCAGATTTAGCAGTCAATGTAGACAACCGATTAGAAGAATTCGAAGCCTTAATTGAGCGTTCTCATGACGCAGGCTTAAAAGTTATAATCGATATCGTTCCAAATCACGTCGCTCGCAATTATCAAAGTTTAACCAATCCTGAAGGGACAACCGATTTTGGTGCAGACGATGATAAAACTAAGACTTACGACGTTAATAATAATTTTTACTACAATCCAGGTGAAGGATTTAAAGTGCCAGAGTGGAAAAATGGCTACCAACCTTTAGGTGGAGAACAACATCCTTTAGCAGATAGTAAGTTTGAGGAAATTCCTGCAAAATGGACAGGAAACGGTTCGCGAGCATCACAACCAGATGTTAACGATTGGTACGAAACTGTAAAAGTGAATTACGGAGTAAGTCCTGATGGGAGAAAAGATTTTAACGAATTACCAGACGGTTTCGACAATGAAGATTACAAAAAGCATTTCGACTTTTGGAAGGATAAAACCGTACCAAGTTCTTGGGTGAAATTCAAAGATATTGCTTTGTATTGGACCGCAAAAGGTGTCGATGGTTTCCGTTACGATATGGCAGAAATGGTACCTGTGGAGTTTTGGAGTTATATGAATTCACATGTAAAAATGGAAAATCCAAATGCCTTTTTATTAGCCGAAGTTTATAATCCGAGTTTATATAGAGATTACATCAAAAGAGGAAAAATGGATTACCTCTATGACAAGGTGCAATTATACGATACTATAAAAAACGTCATGCAAGGTCGTGGTAGTACAGATAATATACCTCCAATTTTACAAGATTTATCAGATATTGAGCACCACATGCTTCACTTCTTAGAAAACCATGATGAGCAACGTATTGCGAGTCCAGATTTTGCAGGAAGCGCACAAAAAGGAAAACCAGCAATGGTTATTTCTGCAACATCTTCTACAGCACCAACAATGATTTATTTCGGACAAGAATTTGGTGATGCAGGAGCAGAAGATCTAGGTTTTGGAGATCCAACGAGAACATCAATTTTCGATTATGGCTCCGTGCCTAGTTATGTGCGTTGGGTCAACGATAAAAAGTTTGATGGTGGGCAATCCACAAAAGAAGAATTAGAACTTCGAGATTTTTATAAGCGACTGTTGAATTTCACTATAAATAGTTCGGCTTTAATGGGCAACTATCAAGATATTCAACATTACAATCATCAAAACACAGAATGGTATAATGATAAAGTCTTGTCGTTTGTGCGTTGGAGTGCTGATGAAAAATTAATTATCATTTCAAACTTTAATCCGGAAAGTACTTATGGATTCGAATTGCAATTACCAGCAGATTTGGTTCAAAAGTTACAACTAGAAGATGGAGACTATGACGTAAAAGACCAATTGTATAATCAATATACTTCAACCTTAAAGGTTGAAAATGGTAAAGCTAAAGTGAGAATTGATATCAAGCTATTAGAATCTTTCATATTAAAGATTAATTAAAGTCACGCCAAAGAAACCTAAGTCTAGACCTGACGGGTTTTAAATTATCCAACTTGCAAGGTTTCAAAAACCTTGTAGGTTTAAAAAAAAGTCTAATAAAAAGTTACCCATTTTCATGGGCACAAAAGATGAAAAAGCTATTTTTATTTACCCTAATTCTTATCACTTTGAGTTGCAAAAATGAGAACACCGAAAACCAAATAACTACAGTGGAAACACCAGAAGTCGAGAAAACACCATTTGTTTGGGAAGGAGCAAACCTTTACTTCTTATTAACAGACCGTTTCAATAATGGAGATCAGTCAAACGACATTAATTTCGATAGAACCAAAGAAACCGCAAAATTGAGAGGGTTTAAAGGAGGCGACATTAAGGGCATCACTCAAAAAATAAAAGATGGCTATTTTACCGATTTAGGAATCAATGCTATTTGGATGACACCGATTGTTGAACAAATACACGGAGGAACAGATGAAGGCACAGGAGTCACTTATGGTTTTCATGGCTATTGGACCAAAGATTGGACAAGTATGGATCCAAATTTTGGAACCAAAGAGGATTTGCACGCGTTGGTAAAAGAAGCACATGCAAAAGGGATTAGAATTGTATTAGATGCTGTGATTAATCATACAGGACCAGTAACAGAAAAAGATCCAGTTTGGCCAGAAGATTGGGTAAGAACAGATAAGCAATGTTCTTACGATAATTATGAAAATACCGTTAGCTGCACCTTAGTTGCTAATCTGCCAGATATAAGAACAGAAAGTAATGACAATGTAGAATTACCACCACAATTAGTAGAAAAGTGGAAAGCAGAGGGTCGCTACGAACAAGAAGTAAAAGAACTCGATGCATTTTTTGAAAGAACAGGTCATCCAAGAGCCCCACGTTTTTACATTATGAAATGGTTAACGGATTACATCACAGAATTTGGAGTCGATGGTTACAGAGTAGATACTGTAAAACATGTAGAAGAATATGTTTGGCAGGAATTTAAGGTGGAATGTGATTTTGCTTTTGCCGAATTCAAAAAGAATAATCCTGACAAGGTTTTAGATGATAATAATTTTTACTTGCTTGGTGAAGTCTATAATTACGGTGCAAGTACAGGCCAGGAATTTAATTTTGGGGACAGAAAAGTGAATTATTTTA
The DNA here is from genome assembly GCF_000427335.1 of Winogradskyella psychrotolerans RS-3. Lineage (GTDB taxonomy): Bacteria > Bacteroidota > Bacteroidia > Flavobacteriales > Flavobacteriaceae > Winogradskyella > Winogradskyella psychrotolerans. The sequence goes on from NZ_ATMR01000081.1 coordinate 52,119, forward strand.
ATCCACCAAGTTTTCAGAGTTTGATAAATTTTGAGTTCAAATACAATTCAAAAGACAAAGGTTATGAAGATTTATTCACACATTATAATGCTATTTTACATAATGAATTAAAAGGATTCGGAACCGTAAATTATTTAAGTTCGCATGATGATGGTCAACCTTTTGACGCTCAGAGAAAAAAACCATTTGAAACCGCAAATAAGCTATTGTTATCACCAGGAACATCACAAGTTTATTATGGAGATGAATCATCGCGTTCACTCATAATTCCAGGTACAGAAGGTGATGCAACCTTACGTTCTATGATGAATTGGGATTCTATTGCAAATAATAAGCGTACAAAAGAGGTGTTAACACATTGGCAAAAGTTAGGGCAATTTAGAGCAAAACACCCAGCGATTGGAGCAGGAACTCACCAAATGATTTCAGAGGCTCCTTATTATTTTTCTAGAAGTTACCAAAACGATGATTTTAAAGATAAAGTTGTTGTTGGTTTAGATTTAAATAGCGGAGAAAAAATAATTGATGTCTCTAAGGTATTTCAAGAACGCGTCATGCTACGTGATGCCTACTCTGGAGAAACAGCAACTGTAGAAAATGGAAAAGTCACTATAAACACTAAGTTTAACACGGTATTGTTAGAGCGAGAATAGATTATAAATATCTTGCATACTATCATAAATATTTAAATAAAACGTAATATGAAAACACCTTTAATTACACTCTTAATTGCATTAGTTTTTTGCTCATGTCAGTCAGAAGATACTCAAAAGACTGAAGTAGCATCACCAAATAAAAACCTAGTAGTTGATTTCGATGTTAATACAGAAGGTCGTCCATATTACGTCGTTAAATTCAACAATAAAACCGTCGTTGATACCTCTTATTTAGGTTTTGAATTTAAAGATGCTCCTGCTTTTCATAAGAATTTCATAATTAAAAATACAAGCAGTTCAACGTTTAACGAAACATGGCAAATGCCTTGGGGAGAACAGTTAGATGTGGTTAACCATTATAACGAATTAAAGGTTGAGCTTCAGGAAAAAACAAGTCCAGAGCGCTTTTTTAATATCGTATTTAAAGTCTATGATGACGGTATTGGATTTAGATATGAGTTCCCAAAACAAGCACGATTAAAAGGGGATATTTTTATCACGGAAGAACACACAGAATTCAACCTTACAGAAGATTACAATACATTTTGGATTCCTGGTGATTGGGATATTTATGAGCACTTATATAACACGACAGCATTGTCAGAAATTAATGCTTTACAATTCGCTAATCACAAAAATTTAGCGCAAACTTATATTCCAGAAAATGCGGTAAATACACCAGTTACTATGGTGGGAGCTGATGGCACACATTTAAGTTTTCATGAGGCGGCATTAGTCGATTATTCGGGTATGACTCTAAAAGTGGATACAGAAAATCTTAACTTGAAGAGTAATTTAGTAGGTTCAGAAAATACAGATTATAAAGTAAAGCGAACGATGCCTTTTAACACTCCTTGGAGAACAATTCATATCACAGATAACGCTCCCGATTTAATTGAATCTAATCTTATTGTTAATTTAAACGAGCCGAATAAACTTGGAGATGTGTCTTGGTTTAAACCAATGAAATATACAGGGGTTTGGTGGGAAATGCATTTAGGAAAATCATCTTGGGATTACGGGATGACTCAAGATATGAGTACATGGACAGATGGTGATAAATCTAATGGAACCCATGGAGCGAATACCGAAAATGTAAAACGATTTATTGATTTTTCAGCTAAAAATAACATAGGAGGCGTTTTAGTTGAAGGCTGGAATACCGGTTGGGAACATTGGATTGGTTTTGAAGATAGAGAAGGAGTTTTCGATTTTGTAACCACGTATCCAGATTACGATATTGATGAAGTCGTGCGTTATGGAAAAGAGAAAGGAGTGGACATTATAATGCATCACGAAACCTCTGCAGCAACAGAAACCTATACAAAACAGCAGGACACTGCTTTTGCTTTGATGCAGAAATATGGCATGCACACGGTTAAAACTGGCTATGTTGGAAAGATTCTTCCAAAAGGAGAGTATCACCATGGGCAATATATGGTGAATCATTATAACAATACGGTTATAAAAGCTGCGAAATATGAAGTTGCCATCAATGCCCACGAGCCGATTAAAGCCACAGGTTTAAGACGAACGTATCCCAATACAATTTCACGTGAAGGTTTAAGAGGGCAAGAATTTAATGCTTGGGCAACAGATGGTGGCAATCCACCAGAGCATTTACCAATTGTAGCTTTTACAAGAATGTTGTCTGGGCCAATTGATTTTACACCTGGTATTTTCAATATTAAGTTCGACGAGTTTAAAAAAGACAATCAAGTGAATACAACTATTGCGCAACAATTAGCATTGTATGTGGTTATATACAGTCCGGTGCAAATGGCTGCCGATTTGGTAGAACATTACGAGGCTAACCCAGAACCTTTTCAGTTTATAAAAGATGTTGGAGTGGATTGGGAAACGACTAAAGTTTTAAATGGTGTTGTTGGTGATTACGTCACGATTGCTAGAAAGGAAAGAGAAACAGGCAATTGGTTTGTTGGAGGCATCACAGACGAAAAGGCTAGAGATATAGATGTCGTTTTCGACTTTTTAGATGCGGACCAAACTTATGAAGTTATCATTTATAAAGATGGTGAAAATGCACATTGGGACAACAATCCTTTAGCTATAACCATTGAGAAAATAGAGGTGAGCAAAGGGTCTAAAATAAATGTAAAGTTAGCTGAAGGTGGTGGTTTTGCTATTAGTCTCATTAAGAAGTAACCATAAAATAAAGTTTTAATTTTATTCAATAGTCTAAATTTTGAGATAGTAACTAATTCTATCATTATTGTTTTTTTTTGTTTAATAATTTTAAAGTGATTTTAGAATTTTAACTAAAATTTATAAGCCTCAATCGGCTGATTTGTCATATGAGTTAATATGAAATCGTATTTTTATAAACAATTGTAATATTAATTGGTTTATTGCAATAGTGAATTTACATATCATATTACTCAAATGCCAAGTAAGATAGATGCAGTTACATATAAAAGATACGTTTAATAAAGAATTACCATCAGATCCTATTACGGATAACAGCAGGCGTCAAGTTTCTGAGGCGACGCATTCTTATGTTAGTCCTAGAATTCCATCGCAACCAAAATTAATTCATGCTTCAACAGCCATGGCAAATGCCATTGGTTTAGAAGAAGACGCTATCAAATCAAACGATTTTTTAGATATTTTTTCGGGTTCAAAAATTTACCCAAAAACAAAACCGTATGCCATGGCTTATGCAGGTCATCAGTTTGGGAATTGGGCAGGGCAACTAGGAGATGGTAGAGCTATTAATTTATTCGAAGTTGAAGAAAACCATAAACGTTGGGCAATTCAACTTAAAGGTTCTGGCGAAACACCATACTCAAGGCAAGGCGATGGATTAGCTGTTTTAAGATCTTCGATTCGCGAATACTTATGTAGCGAAGCCATGCATCATTTAGGTGTGCCAACAACAAGAGCACTGAGTTTAATGGTGTCTGGCGATGACGTTCTACGCGATATGCTTTACAACGGTAATGCCGATTATGAAAAAGGAGCCATAGTCGCTAGAGTCGCACCTACTTTTATTCGCTTTGGTAATTTTGAATTATTTGCAGCTCGTAACGATATCAAAAACCTTAAAAACTTACCGATTACACCCTGAAGAATTTTTATCCTGAATTGGGTAAACCTTCAAAAGAAACCTATATCAAACTTTTTGAAGCCGTGACACAACGCACTTTGGATATGATTATCCATTGGCAACGCGTTGGTTTTGTACATGGAGTTATGAATACCGATAATATGTCCATTCTAGGTTTAACCATAGATTACGGGCCTTATGGTTGGCTCGAAGATTTTGATTTTGGCTGGACACCAAACACTACAGATAAACAGAACAAACGGTACCGTTTTGGTAATCAACCCAATATTGGACTTTGGAATTTACTACAATTAGCCAATGCATTGTATCCTTTAATCGAAGAAGCCGAACCTATAGAAGCTATTTTGAATCAGTATCAAGTTGATTTTGAAAAGCAATCCCTTCAAATGATGCGCTCTAAATTAGGGTTGCAAGTAGAACTTGAAGACGATGCAAAATTGATACAAGATTTTGAAGATTGTTTATTGTTGTTTGAAACCGATATGACGATAGCATTTCGATTATTAGCGAACTACAAAAAAGATAATCTGGACAATGGTATAGAAATCATAGAAAACGCATTCTATAAACCTGAAGAATTAACCGAAGATAATTTAATGCAATGGAAAGTTTGGTTCAAAGCTTACGACCAAAGATTGCATAAGGAGACAATTATAGATTCAGAGCGTCAAAAAAATATGAATGCTGTGAACCCTAAATATGTGCTTAGAAATTATATGGCGCAATTAGCTATTGATAAAGCAGATGGGGGTGACTATGGTTTGGTAGATGAATTATTTCAAGTATTAAAAAAACCTTACAACGAGCAGCCAGAGCACGAGAAGTGGTTTGCCAAACGCCCAGAGTGGGCAAGACATAAAGTCGGTTGCTCAATGCTGAGTTGCAGCTCTTAATTTTAATTTAAAAAAACAGAACAATGGATTTTTCAAAACTAAAAGTATTATACATCAATTGCACACTAAAGAAATCACCTGCTGTAAGTCATACAGAAACACTCATGGAGGTGTCACAGAATATTCTAAAAAAGGAGAATGTTTCTTTTGAAACGGTTCGACTTATAGATTTAGATGTAGCCGTTGGTGTGTATCCAGATATGACGGAACATGGTTGGGAAAAAGATGATTGGCCAAGTATTTATAAAAAAGTGAGTGAAGCCGATGTTTTAATCGTAGGAACACCAATTTGGTTAGGTGAAAAATCTTCTGAAGCCCAAAAATTAATTGAACGTTTGTACGCCATGAGTGGAGAAACCAATGAAAAAGGACAATATGTGTTTTATGGTAAAGTAGGAGGATGTATGGTCACAGGTAATGAAGATGGAGTAAAACACTGTGCCATGGGTATATTATATGCTATGCAACATGTTGGGTATTCTATTCCACCGCAAGCCGATTGTGGATGGATTGGTGAGGTAGGACCAGGACCAAGTTATGGAGATACCAAATGGAAGGATAAAACTATTAATCCACCCGTAGGTTTTAATTCTGAATTTACCAATAGAAACACCACATTTATGACTTACAATCTTTTACATTTAGCAAAACTGTTGAAAGAAAATAAAGGCTATAGTAATTACGGTAATTCTAGAGAAGCTTGGGACAGTGGCACACATTGGTCTTTCGAAAATCCGGAATACAGATAGAAATTAAACATCCACAAATAGAGTAAGATTAAAGTTTCTGTTTGATATAAAAAACAATAAAGATGAAAGCAATTTGGAATAATAAAGTCATAGCAGAAAGTAATGACACCATAGTAATAGAAAGAAATCATTATTTTCCTCATGAGAGTATAAATAAAGAATTTTTTAAAGCAAGTGAATTACACTCTGTATGCCCTTGGAAAGGCACAGCCTCTTACTATACTATAGAAGTTGATGGCAAAGAAAATAAAGATGCTGCTTGGTTTTACCCAGAAGTATCAGAATTAGCAAAAGGGATTAAAAACTATGTGGCTTTTTGGAGAGGTGTAACAATTGAAGACTAAAATTAGGTTATGAAAAGCACAAAACTCAAAATAAAAAACAGAAAAGGTATAACTCTAAATGCTAATTTAGAATTACCAGCCAATCAGAAACCAAATTACTACGCCATTTTTGCGCATTGTTTTACCTGTAGCAGTAGCTTAAGTGCTGTAAGAAACGTGAGTAGAGCATTAACCCAAAACGGATTTGCGGTGTTGCGTTTCGATTTTACAGGTTTAGGTCGAAGCGAAGGAGAATTTGCTGATAGTCATTTTTCCGCAAATGTTGATGATTTGTTAGATGTACATCAATACATGGAAGAACATTACCAAGCGCCAAGTTTGCTTGTTGGTCATTCTTTAGGTGGAGCAGCAGTATTAGTTGCCGCTTCAAAACTAGAAACTATAAAGGCGGTTGCTACTGTAGGTGCACCATCAACAGTAAATCATGTGAAACATTTGTTTTCACATCAGGTTGAAGAATCTGCAGAAAAAGGAGATGTAGAGGTAAATATTGGTGGTCGTCCTTTTATTATCAATAAAGATTTTGTTGAAGAATTTGATAAAACCGATTTACCTTCGATAGTTGAAAATTTACGTAAACCATTATTGATTATGCATTCGCCTTTCGATAAAATCGTAGGTATAGAAAATGCTGAGAAATTATACAAAAAGGCACACCATCCAAAGAGTTTTGTAACTTTAGATAATGCGGATCATTTATTAACTAAAGAAGAAGATAGCCAATATGTTGGTGAAATTATAGGTACTTGGGCAAAGCGTTATTTTCCTAAGGCTAAAAATAAAATGTTAAGTACTGAAGGTGAACAACTAGTTGGTCATTTAAATATTGTCGAAAACAACTTTACCACGGAAATCCAAACTAAAAATCACGCGTTCATTGCCGATGAACCTGCAAGTGTTGGAGGGAGTGATTTTGGCCCTTCGCCGTACGAATATCTTAATGCAGCATTGGCAGCATGTACGGTAATGACTTTGAAAATGTATGCAGAGCGAAAAAAATGGGACCTGAGAGAAGTATTTGTTTATATTTCGCATTCTAGGAAGCATAGCGATGATATGAAAGATAAAACAGACAAGCCAAAATACTTAGACCATATTAGTAAAAAATTAAAATTTGTCGGTGATTTAACGACAGAACAAAAAGACCGTTTAAAAAGTATTTCGTCGCGTTGCCCTGTGCATAAAACCATAGCGAGCGAAGTTGTTTTTGAAACTGAAATAATATAGATTATACGTGGAAACCATAACAAGACATAGTATTTCAAAAGAACGATTTTTAGAAGTTAGACATCAAACGGAACTGATTTGTAAATCGCTTCAGGCCGAAGATGTTTCAATCCAACCCGCAGAATTTGTATCGCCTCCAAAATGGCATTTGGCACATACCACATGGTTTTTTGAGCAGTTTGTATTGACTGAATATCAGTCAGATTACAAGGTGTTTAACGACGATTTTGCGTATTACTTTAATAGTTATTACAACAATGTTGGTAAACGTGTTATGAGAGCTGAACGTGGTTTAATGACACGACCAACGTTGCAAGAGGTTTTAGAGTATAGAGCTTATGTGAATGCGCAACTTTCAGAATTTATTTCTAAAGGTACTTCTGAAGATATTTCAAATATTATCGAAATTGGTTTACAGCACGAGCAGCAGCATCAAGAACTATTAATTTACGATATCAAATATATTTTCGGGAACCAGCCTTCATTTCCTGTTTTAGATTATAAAATTCAATTACAAGCAGAAAACGAACCTCAAAAATTTCTTCAAATTAAAGAAGGTATTTATGAAATTGGTCATAATAATGAAGGGTTTTGTTTTGATAATGAATTAGGACGACACAAAGTGTATCTTCATGATTTTGAGATTTCAAATCAACTCGTAACCAATTTAGAATACATAGCATTTATAGATGCTGGTGGTTACGAAGATTTTAATTATTGGCATGCTGAAGGTTGGGATTTTGTACAGAATAATGATTTAAAAGCTCCATTATATTGGCATAAGGTCGATGGAAAATGGATGCATTACACTCTTAATGGTTTTCTTAAGGTTGATGGTGATTTACCTGTAACTCATGTCACTTTTTATGAAGCTTTTGCCTTTGCACAATGGAAAGGTATGCGTTTACCAACCGAGTTTGAATGGGAAGTGGCGTCACCCAAATTTAATTACGGTCAGTTATGGGAGTGGACCAATAGTGCGTATTTACCTTATCCTAATTACACCAAAGTAGACGGTGCGCTTGGTGAGTATAATGGTAAATTTATGGTGAATCAAATGGTATTGCGAGGCGGCTCAGTGGCGACTTCAAAAAATCATTGTAGTCCAACTTATAGAAATTTTTTTCAGCCAGACATGCGTTGGCTTTTTTCAGGAATTAGATTAGCAAAATAAATGACAGATAACTTTTCAAAAGATGTGCTTAAAGGCTTAACTGCTAAAAGCAAACACTTGCCATCTAAGTATTTTTATGACGATAATGGCAGTCGAATATTTCAGGAAATAATGAATATGCCAGAATATTACCCAACCAATGCAGAGTTTGAGATTTTGTCTATGCAGTCCAAACAAATCATTGAAGCCTTGAAGTTTTCAGGACCTTTTAATATTGTAGAATTGGGCGCTGGTGATGGTTTTAAAACGTTTAAGCTTTTAGAGTATTTAGTGAATAACAAAGTGGACTTTCATTATATTCCAATAGACATTTCTCAAGAAGCCATAGATATTCTCACACAACGGTTAAAAGAAAAATTACCGGCTTTAAAAATACATCCAAAAGTTGGCGATTATTTTGAAATCTTAAAAGATAACAGACAGAGTGATTTTCCTAGTTTATTGTTGTTTTTAGGTGGTAATATCGGAAATTATTTAGAAGATAAAGTCAAAGAATTATTAGAGCTTTTTAATAAAAACATGAAACGTGGTGACAAGCTTTTAATTGGATTCGACTTAAAGAAAAACCCAATTACTATTCAGAATGCGTATTATGATAAGCATGGCATTACAAAGCGTTTTAACCTTAATTTATTGGTTAGAATTAATAGGGAGTTAGATGCCGATTTTAAGATTGATGATTTCGATTTTTATTGCCATTACAATCCAATGACTGGAGATGTAAAAAGCTACATTGTTAGTCTTAGGAAGCAAACCGTCCACCTAAAAGCTATAAATGAGTTTATTCATTTTGATTACGATGAATTGATTTGGACAGAACTCTCAAAGAAATACGCCTTAGAAGAAATCAATGATTTGGCGGAAAATGCGGACTTCAAAGTAGAAAACAACTTTTTAGATTGTAAACATTACTTCACGGATAGTTTGTGGACAAAATGATACCGATTAAAACCTAATGTGTTTGGGGTAAGTTATAAAAATATAAAGGCGTTTCTTATCGCTAAATTGAAAGATCATTTCAATGCTGCATAATTTTATAACGAACAAACGTGAAAAAGTATTTATACAACGTAATAAAGTCATTAGATAAGCTAGAAAGTAATATTGCTTTTTACCCTTCAATCATTAGTCTTTTTGGGATACTTTTTGCGTTCTTCATGATTTATTTAGAGAGCATAGGCATTTCTAAATACCTGGTTGAGCATGCACCAATTTTAGTCGTTAATAATGCCGAAACAGCAAGAAGCTTACTAACCACATTTGTTGCCGGATTAATTTCTATAATGGTGTTTAGTTTTTCATTGGTGATGATTTTACTAAATCAAGCCTCTAGTAACTTTTCACCAAGATTACTTCCAGGATTGATATCCAATAGAAGACATCAAATTATTTTAGGGATTTATAATTCTACCTTGCTTTATTGCATTTTTACATTGGTTTCTATAACACCTCAAGGAGATAAGTACCAAATGCCAGGTTTTTCGGTATTATTAGGTATTGTTTTTATGACCTTAAGTTTAGGATCTTTCATTTATTTTATTCACTCAATTTCTCAGGAAATTCAAGTAAATACAATAATGGACAAAATCTTCAAAAAATCTAAAGTACGATTAGAGAAGCTGATTGAAGCCGAAAAACATATCGATATAGATTTTGAAGATACTTCAAATTGGAAAAGCGTAATGGCTAATTCTACAGGCTATATGCAAGATGTGAGTTTAAAGTCTTTAGCCGATTTGGCAGAAGAACAGCATTTGAAAATTGAGATTGTACCAATAAAAGGGGCTTATATTTTAAAAGGGATTCCGATTTTAAAATATAAAGGTGACAGCGATGAAGACCTAGAAAAAAAGCTAGCTGAAGCCATAACGTTTTCTAATAGCGAACTTATAGAGGATAACTACGTACTAGCGTTTAAACAGATAACCGAAATTGCGCTAAAAGCAATGTCGCCAGGGATTAATGATCCGGGAACCTGTATTAATTGTATCGATTATCTTACTGAATTATTCGCCTTACGGATGACTAAGAAGGATAAGAGTTATTATTTCAGTGAAGATGAAACTGCGCTTATATTTATTAATACGGTAAGTTTTGAGCAGTTACTTTATAATGTAATGGCATCGCTTAGAACCTACTGTAAGCATGATATTGTTATTGTACAGAAATTGTTTTTAATGCTGCAATATTTACTTCAAAATAGTAATGTATTAAACGAAAACTACAGCAAAGTTGTGGTTAAGGAAATAAAAAATCTTGAAAAGGACGCTTCAGATAATCATAAAAACGAAGCAGATATTATTGTTATACAATCTTGTGTTAAAAGGTTACAACAGGTTAATAGCTCAGAATATGAGATTTAAAAGTTAATTCAAATTAAAAGAATAGATATAGCCTCCTTCAGAATTTTTTCTTTCATCTGTAATAATAATGGTTGAGTCGGTTTTAAAACAAATACCTTCTTTTTGAGAATCATGATCAAATTTATGTTCAGTTATTGCTCCAGAGAAAATATCATCAGTCTCAAAATTTGTGATTTCCCATAATTTATCATGATTTAAGAGTATCACTGTTTTACCATTGTCGCTAATATCGGCTGAGGTTATTTTGTTGTTTTTACCACTAAGGTTATATTCAGTGTGTAATTCTGCAACATGCTTTCCGATGCTATTATTAACTTTTAAAACAATGAAATTTTTGTTCTCTTTACTAAAAATGTAAAAAGAGTTATTGTATATAAAAAAGGACTCAAAATCTTCAGGGTTTTTGTTTTTTGGGAGTGAGAACTCAATGATTTCAGCAGTAACTGAATTTAAATTTAAATCGTCGTAATTTACTTTATAGATTTTAAATGTTTCTCGCTTTTTTTTATTGTTTCCAAAATCGCCTATGTAGATGTTGCCTTGGCTATCACAAGTTAAATCTTCCCAATCTTTGTTTTTGGCATTAGTAATACGGATGTTTCTAACAATGTTTCCGTTTTTATCTAGTCCTATGAGATTATTGCTGTTTCCAGCATCTTGAATGACCCAAAGGATATCAGAATCTTTGCCTATTTCTGCAGCAGACACTTCCGTTAATTCGTTAACAATACGCGACTCAATTTTTAATTGTCCTATAGATTGACAAGAACTCACAATAAATATTAGAAATATTAGTCTTTTGATGTATATCATTGTAATTTTATACTTTGACTCAAAGTAGTATTAGTCATTAAAAAACACAAATAAAAACTCACAAAATCTTCTTAATAAAACGGTTTGAATACGCAAAAAGATATTATAATTATTGGTGGTGGAGCTGCAGGTTTTTTTGCAGCAATTAATATTGCAGAACAGCATCCGGAATTGTCTGTGGCCATCCTAGAACGTGGAAAAGAAGGTTTGCAGAAAGTGAAAATTTCTGGTGGTGGACGTTGCAATGTAACACATGCCGAATTTATACCGTCAGAATTGGTACTAAATTACCCACGAGGAGAAAAAGAACTTCTAGGGCCTTTTCATAGTTTTATGACTGGCGATACGATTGCTTGGTTTGAAGAGCGTGGTGTAGAATTAAAGATTGAGGATGACGGTCGGATGTTTCCGGTTTCAAATTCATCACAAACGATTATAGATTGTTTTTTAAATGAGGCTGAAAAGCATAATGTAGATGTGCTTTATAATCATTCCGTAAAAACAGTACAAGCATTAGAAAATGGTTTTACAATTGAAACCTCTCAAGGGGGTTTTCAATGTAAAAAATTATTAATTGCCACTGGAAGTAACCCAAAAGTATGGAAACTTCTCGAAGATTTAGGACATACCATTATCAACCCTGTACCATCACTTTTTACTTTTGATATTAAAGATAATCGCATCAAGGATATCCCTGGTGTGGTGGCTAAAAACGTAGAAATTAAAGTTGTCGGGACCGATTTAGAATCTCACGGACCTTTGCTAGTTACACATGTTGGAATGAGTGCGCCAGCCATATTAAAGCTCTCTGCTTTTGGCGCTGTAGAATTGGCGAAAATGAATTATAATTTTAAGATTGAAATTAATTTCATCCAATTAGATTTTGAATCTTGTTTAGAAGAACTTAAAAATTTCAAACAAGAATTCGCCAAAAAGACGGTTATTAAATTATCGCAATTCGATTTACCAAAACGCCTTTGGAAACAATTGGTTTTAGCTTCAGATATCAGTGAAACAACGCGATGGGCAGATCTTAATAAGCAGCAATTAGAGGCATTTGCAAATCAGTTAACTTCTGCTGTTTTTCAAGTTACAGGAAAAAGTACGTTTAAAGAGGAATTTGTAACGGCTGGAGGTATCGACTTAAAAGAAGTGAATTTTAAAACTTTTGAAAGCAAGCGTATTCCTAATCTATATTTTGCAGGTGAAGTTATAAACGTAGATGCCGTTACAGGTGGTTTTAACTTTCAGAATGCATGGACGAGTGCTTATATTGCTTCAGCATCAATAATTTTGCAGTAGTTGTCATTACTGCCACTGTAAGACGTGATAATGGCTTTAAAATCGTCGAAAATATAAGGTTTAGTAATAATTTGATCGATTCCTGATGCTTCTGCTCTTAAAGAAATTTCATTAGAATTTAACGCTGTAAGTGCTAAAATAGGGATTGTGGTATTGAACATTCTAATGTGCTTAGTCACGTCATAACCATCCATATCTGGCATGTTAATGTCCATTAAAACCAAATCAAAATCTTTTGCCTTCACTAGAGATATAGCTTCTTTGCCATTAGAGCTTGTTTGACAGCTATAACCTTCTATTTTTTCGATATTCTTTTGAGTAATCAATAAGTTTATCTTATTATCATCTACGACTAAAATGCGCATGTCTCTGTGTGGTTTAACAGATATGATTCCTTGGCTTTCTTCGTCTGTAGCAAGTGTAAAGGTAATTTCAAAGAAAAAACAGGTGCCTTCGTTTGGTGTTGAAACAAAATCGATATCTGAATCATGGCTTTTTAATAAGGTTTTTACGATGTATAATCCTAAACCAGAACCACTACTATTTTTATTTAAAAACGTCTTATTTTCAAAAGCACTAAACACAATAGACCTATGTTCTTCTTTAATTCCTATACCAGTATCTTTAACTTCAAAACGCAGTGTAATATCCTTAGTGTCTCGCTTTTTTTCAAAAACATTTATAGCAATGCTTCCAGTTTTTGTATATCGAATAGCATTGTAAGCCAAGTTTATTAATATTTGACTAAAGGCCACTTTATCAACTAAGATAAATTCTTGGTCATCAGATTTGTCAATATGTACTTTAAGTTCTAAGCCTTTGTTTTCTGCAGCTACAGCAACTGTACTCATAACATGATTAACAATCTTCGCCATCTTACCAGGTTTTAATCGAAGATTTTTCTTTTCAAATTTTAAACGATTTGCTTGAAGAATATTATCTATTAAGATAGATAGATAATTACTAGATGATATTAATGAATCTAAATACGATTGCTTTTTAGTGTCATCGCTCTCTTGGTCTATAAGTGTTGCTAAGCCGCTAATGCCATAAATTGGTGTACGTAATTCATGACTTAGTATTGAGAAGAACTCTAGTCGATCTTTATCAATTGCAAGAAGTTTAGAGTTAGAGGCTTTTAATGCATCATTGATCTTACAAATATTCTTTCTGGCTTTAAAATAAAAGTAAAAACTAGTTAGTATTATTGCTAAAGTAATACTCATAATTATTGTACTAGCTAAAAATATTTTAGAGGTAAGTGCGTCTTGTTTTCGGGTTTCGTTTACTAAAGCTAACTTTTGCTCTGCATCTATAATTTTATATACTAAGTCTCCATTTCTGCTGTTTTTGGCTTCAATATTTATAAGGGCTTCGTATTTATAATTATCAGATTTTAAAATGTATTTATTAGCAGAATCTAAATTTTTCTTAGCATTAGTATAATATAAATATTTATAATAATTGAAGGTTGCTATTTTTCTGTAAGAGTTAATATCTGTATTTAAAGATGCTTTTAACTCTTCGCCATTTATAGAAAATAAGAGGTGATAATTTTTAGGGTTTGAATCGTCTGTTTTAACTTGTGCAAGCGCATTATAATATCTAAAGGACTGTATTAAATTTTCTTTTAAGTTGTCAGTATGATATTCTTTAGAAATATTTAAGGTTGTAAAATCGGTATTGTCTAAGAGTGTTAAACCCATACTAGAAACCTCTAATAAGCTCTCATTATTAAAGCCGTAATAATCTCTTTTTACCTTATTTTCTAAATTTATAAAGTAAATTTCGCTATTTAAAGATTTTGAAAGTTGCTGTGCCTTTGGATAAATACTATCAAATTTTGCGTAATTTTTTTCCTGAGTGTATACGTTTATTAATCCAGATAGAGCAAGGTCTTGCCCTTTCTTATTGTTTAGCGAATCATAAATTTGTAATGCTTTTTCAAGATAGCTTTCAGCTTTCTTAAAATTAGACATTTTCGTCAAAACATTTCCTAAAGCATTATATGATTTGGCTTGTGTAGTCTTTAAATTGTATTTTTTTGAAAAACTTATCGCATCGTTAAGAAGAAGTGTAGCCTTGTAAAGACTATCGTTTTTTACTAATAAATCCAGTTTATAACTGTCAAAAGTACAAGCTGTAGTGTTATTGTTAGTTACAAGTTTTTCTTGGGCATCCATATGATGCCAGTTAAAAAATAAGACCGTAAATAATACAATTACAGCGTTTGATTTGGGGAAACACATGTAGTTAGGGGATTATTACGGCAAAACTAAACTTTTTATTAAACCAAACAACATTTAATCGGCTTTATTTGCGTTTTAAAGACTTCAAAATGACGTGTAAATACCTGTTTTTGTACGGTTAATTTGGGTTACTAGTCTCATATTTAGTTTTTTGTGTGGTATTTTTCATAGAAATGTGTTTTCTCTATATTTACATCAGAAAAATAAATTAGAATTATTAAATGCAAACCTATATCGCACTTTTAAGAGGAATAAATGTTGGTGGACACAAAAAAGTGCCAATGGCGGAGCTTAAAGAATTATTATCAAAATCGGGATTGAATAACGTAAAAACCTATATCCAAAGTGGAAATGTTATTTTTCAGTCTTCAAATGGGGATTCAAAAATTCATTATAGATCAATTTGGATTTGAAGTCCCTGTTTTGGTTAGAACTAAGGATGAGTTAACTACAATTTTTAATAACTGTCCTTTTACAGATGCTAAAAAATCAGAGAGTTATTTTGTGTTGTTAAGTGCTGTTCCAGGTGAGAATTTAGTTAGAGAGGCTTCTCAAAAAACATATCCAGATGATGCCTATGTGATTCTTAATGACTGTATTTATCTCTTCTGTTCTAAAGGTTATGGTCGCGCAAAATTTAATTTAAGTTATTTTGAAAAAAAGTTGAATAGCAATGCCACTGCCAGAAACTATAAAACAATGGTAAAACTACTGGCATTGTCAGAAGAATAAAGATAAGACCATTAGATATTTCTTATTTTTGTAACATATAATTGAACGCGCATTGTCAATTTAAGATTAATACATGACAGAACAAGACTTTATACCTAAAAGCTACAATTCCACACTAGAAAGTGGTTCCGTAAAATGGGCATCACCAAGTAATATTGCTTTGGTAAAATATTGGGGAAAAAAGAAAGATCAAATTCCAGAAAACCCATCGATTAGCTTTACGCTTTCAGATTGTAAAACCATAACTGAAATCACTTTTACTAAAAAAGAAAGTGCAGATTTTAGTTTCGATAT
Source organism: Winogradskyella psychrotolerans RS-3 (assembly GCF_000427335.1). Lineage (GTDB taxonomy): Bacteria > Bacteroidota > Bacteroidia > Flavobacteriales > Flavobacteriaceae > Winogradskyella > Winogradskyella psychrotolerans. The sequence continues at coordinate 68,003 of NZ_ATMR01000081.1, forward strand.
TTATTTTGAAGGTGAAAAAAACGAAGCGTTTAAACCAAAGATTCAAACCTTTTTTGAGCGTATTGAAATTTATATGCCTTTTTTAAAGGACTATCACTTTAAAATTGAAACGTCAAACACCTTTCCTCATAGTTCTGGTATTGCATCTTCAGCATCAGGCATGAGTGCGATTGCTTTATGCTTAATGAGCATTGAACAGTCATTAAGTTTGGTTACTGAGCGTAGCCGAAGTGACATGGAAGAATCTCAATCTTATTTCAATCAAAAAGCATCATTTCTTGCGCGTTTAGGCTCAGGAAGTGCCTGCCGAAGTATCGAAGGAGAACTTGTGGTTTGGGGAAAAAATAAAAGTATTGTTGATAGTTCAGATTTATATGGAGTAAAATTTGAAGGAGAGGTGCATTCAAATTTTAAAAATTATCAAGATACTATTTTGTTAGTTGATAAAGGTGAAAAGCAGGTGAGTAGTACCGTTGGTCACCAACTAATGTATGGCCATCCATTTGCGAAAGAACGCTTTTCTCAAGCACATGATAATTTAGCAAAACTAAAAACAATTTTAGCTTCAGGTGATGTAAATGAATTTGTAAAAATTGTAGAGAGTGAAGCTTTAACGCTTCATGCTATGATGATGACGAGTATGCCGTATTTCATATTAATGAAGCCAAATACTTTAGAAATCATTAATAAAATATGGGCTTACAGACTAAAAACGGATTCAAAAGTATGTTTTACACTTGATGCAGGAGCCAATGTTCATGTTTTATATCCAGAAAATGAAAAAGAATCCATCCTAGAATTTATTAAGAATGAATTGGTTAGCTATTGTCAGAATGGACACTACATTTGTGACCAAATTGGACTTGGCGCCAACCAAATAGAATTTTAATACGTATATTTGTTAAAGAAATTGCTTTTAATATATGAAGGGACCACTATTTTATTCTAAAATACTTCTATTTGGAGAATACGGAATCATAAAAGATTCTAAAGGTTTATCTATTCCTTATAATTTTTATAATGGAGCACTAAAGACAGATGAAAATCCATCAAAAGAAGCTCAAAATTCTAACGAAAGCTTAAAGCGTTTTGCAACGTATTTAAAGGGTTTAGATAACGATTTAGTTATTTTTGATATCAACAGATTACAAAAAGATGTTGATGGTGGTATGTACTTTGACTCTTCTATTCCTCAAGGCTATGGAGTAGGAAGTAGTGGAGCATTAGTGGCTGCTATTTACGATAAATACGCCAGTGATAAAATTACTGTTTTAGAAAATTTAACGCGCGAAAAACTATTAATATTAAAAACGATTTTTGCTGAAATGGAATCTTTTTTCCATGGTAAATCTTCAGGTTTAGATCCTTTAAATAGTTATTTAAGTCTTCCTATTTTAATCAACTCTAAAGATAATATTGAAGCTACAGGTATTCCTTCTCAAAAAGCAGAAGGTAAAGGTGCTGTCTTTTTATTAGACAGTGGTATTGTTGGAGAAACGGCACCAATGGTGAGCATTTTTATGGAAAGTATGAAGAATGAAGGGTTTCGTAGCATGCTTAAAGACCAATTTATAAAACATACAGATGCTTGTGTAGATGATTTTTTAAAAGGAGACATGAAATCATTATTTAAAAATACAAAGCAATTATCTAAAGTAGTTTTAAATAACTTTAAACCGATGATACCTGCTCAATTTCACGAGCTTTGGAAAAAAGGATTGGACACTAACGATTATTACTTAAAACTTTGTGGTTCTGGCGGAGGAGGTTATATCCTAGGGTTTACTGAAAACATTGATATAGCAAGAGAGGCTCTTAAAGGTCAGAAGTTAGAGGTTGTTTATAACTTCTAAATCTTTGGTTTTGTAATACTGAGTTTAAACATACTGTTGTTTCATAATTTTACATATTCAAAATAATGTTATCAAGACGGCAGAAGCACATTCTAATAAAATCTTTCAGCCTATTTTCTGTAGTTAGAGGTTATAATATTCTAGTCGTTGTAATTGCACAATATTTAGCTTCAGTGTATATTTTTGCACACGATAAGCCTTTAAAATCAGTGCTTTTAGATCTTAATCTCTTAATGCTTGTTTTAGCATCTTCTGCAACAATAGCAGGTGGTTATATTATTAATAATTTTTACGATTCCGAAAAAGACTTAATCAACAAACCTAGAAAAACAATGTTAGATCGTTTAGTTAGTCAAAACACTAAACTATCATTTTACTTCGTTTTAAATTTCTTGGCTGTCGTATTCGCGAGTTATGTATCCTTTAAAGCCGTTATCTTTTTTTCAATTTATATTTTTGCGATATGGTTATATTCCCATCGCCTAAAAAAACAACCTATGGTTGGCAATATGGTGTCTGCGATATTAACTGTAACTCCGTTTTTCGTTATTTTTATTTATTATCAAAATTTTGAGCCTGTAATATTTGCTCATGGTTTGTTTCTGTTTTTGCTAATATCCATGCGAGAACTTACAAAGGATTTAGAGAATCTAAAAGGAGATTTAGCATTAAATTATAGAACAATCCCTGTTGTTTATGGAGAAAAGGTTTCTAAATTAATGCTAACTATAGTGGCTGTTTTAACTATTATTTCAGCAATTATTCTTATTCTGTTTTTTAAGATTGGCCACATGTATTACTTCTTCTATCTTAGTATTGTATTGTTATTCCTTTATCTCATTGTTTTGCTAAAATCCAATAAGAAAAATCATTATCTCATTCTTCATAACATCTTAAAATTTATTATTGTACTTGGCGTGTTTTCTATTCTTTTAATTGATGTTTCAGTCGTTTTAAACAGAATTTAGAAACGATTTTATTGGCTTTCAAAAATATTCTAATGCCTCGGTGTAAACATCTTAAATAATTAAGCACTAGATATAAACTATTGTTTATCTTTGCAAAAAATTGAAACATGAGCAGAAATCAAGATAGCAAAGGAAAAGGAAAGACTTCAGGAAGAGGAAATGCTAATAGCAAAACGACTAGTTCTGCTAGAGGGAACGCTCCTTTTAAAAAGAAATCACCAACAGTTAATAAGACATCTTCGTCTTCAAAATCATCAAATCCAGATGAGATTCGTCTAAATAAATACATTGCCAATAGTGGTATGTGTTCGCGTCGCGAAGCCGATGAGAATATTGCCATTGGTTTGGTTATGGTTAACGGCAAAGTTGTTACCGAAATGGGTTTCAAAGTCAAGCGTACAGACGATGTTCGTTTTGATGGGCAACGTGTTACACCAGAACCTCCTGTTTATATTTTATTAAACAAACCAAAAGGTTTTGCAACAACTACTGCAGAAGGTAAAGGAAGAACGGTTATGGATTTAGTAGCTAATGCGACTAGTTCTATTATTAAGCCTATAGGTCGTTTAGGTAGAAACTCTTTAGGTTTACTTTTATTTACTAATGATGATAAAGTCGTTCAGAAGTTTACAAACTCTAAAAGCGGAGTGCCAAGGTTATTTCAAGTTGAATTGGATAAGAATCTGAAATTTGAAGATTTAAAAAAGATTCAAGAAGGTTTTAAAGTTGAGGGTAAGCTAGTTTCTGTAGAAGAGATAAGCTACATTCAAGGTGAATCTAAAAGCCAAGTAGGTATTAAGATTAAAAACACAGGTAACACCATATTACGTACAATATTTGAAGAACTTAATTATGATATTGTAAGAATTGATTGTGTTGCGATTGGTCATTTAACAAAGAAAGACATTCCTCGTGGTCACTGGAAACACCTTACAGAACAAGAGGTGAATACCTTAAAAATGATATAGTTATTAGTCTGTAAGTCATATTTTTACATTTTTACATTACCGTTCATCGAATAAATGGTTCATTTTGTCGACTGATTGTAGGGTTTTTATATATTGCCGCCCCAATCAATTAAAAATAACCTACTTATGAAAAATGTTAGACTTATGTTTTTGCTTTTGCTTATAGTGAATTGTACAACGGATTCACCCGAAATACAAGAAAGGCAAGATGATTTAAATTATCAAGTTCTCAATTGTATCGATGATTTACCACAACTTAAAATTACAAACAATGGTACGGACAGTTTTGATTTTGCCATTTACGGACAAGATTATAGCCAACTGCATTCCCAGATATTATCCACGTCGGAAAATACTGGTTGGCTCGAATTGTCTAATTACGAAGTTGTTGTTGTAGCAACAAATGACGTTGTTTACGGACAAAAATTGGAATTAACCCTTGTGCCTTGTGATACAATGGAAATAGAGATTGATGTAAACAATGGACTCACACTTTCAGGTATCTAAAAAACTACGCTGTATAAATGAATTCACTTGTTTCTTATCAAAAAGAGAAGCATCGTTAATATTCATTTATATGATAAACTTAAGAATCTGCATTAGGATTCTAGTTTAGACATTCTATTTCTTAGGAATTTAGCACCCAAATGATCTTTGGGTGCTTTTTTTGTGATTTATTTCTATTTATTTAAATTCATTTCATACAACATTAAAAACTGAAAATTCACAGTTACTTTTGAAATGTTTTAGTCTTGATGCTGTGTGTAAAATAGGATACTATAAACCATTAAAAACACTAAAAGAAAGCCTGTTTTAAAATTAAAATATCCACTTGTATTCTGTATCTTCATTTTATATTTATGGGAATTAGTTCGGTCAGCATAAAATGGGGTTTTATGCCCTAATTTCTTAACTTAAATAAGTGCTTTTCTATGCTGTTTACAACTTTTAACTTATGTTAATCATTTTAAGACAAGCGATTTAAGAAATAGTTTAAAAAATAAAAAAAAGATTAACGTATTAAAAAATAATATACATTTGTAATGAAATTGGTGTCGATCTAACAAGATTATAAAGCCAATTTTAGCTGAACAATTGAAACATGTTTTTATGTTCGCGTTCTTGAAAATTAGGAAGTCATATTCAAGAGCAGCTTATAGATTAAGTAACCGAATTTTAGAGCTAACTTCCGCATCTGCGATTGCTGCTAGTCAGCATATTTATGGTTTTGTACCTACTACACAAAGCCAGATTCAGGTATGATATAACGTAACCTTAACACTTTTTACGCTTATATTTTTTAATTTACACTTGAATATTTACAATACGACATGAATAATAAATATATTGATCTCATCGATCAATCCTTTCACTTTCCACAAGACGAATTTAAACTTGAGGACAAAGAGCTACATTTCCATGATATAGACCTAATGAAATTGGTTGAAGAACATGGAGTACCTTTAAAGTTTACGTATTTACCACAAATATCTAATAACATACAACGTGCAAAGACGTGGTTTGCTGATGCCTTTAAAAAGCATGATTATAAAGGCAAGTACCACTATTGCTATTGTACTAAAAGTTCACACTTTAAACATGTTTTAGATGAAGCCTTAACTAATGATATTCATATTGAAACCTCTTCGGCTTTTGACATCGATATCGTAAGAGCACTTAAAAAAGAAGGCAAGATTACAGATAAAACGTTTGTATTAAGTAACGGTTTTAAACGTGAACAATACGTTACTAATATCGCCGACCTTATTAATAGTGGTCATAAGAATTGTATTCCTATTATAGATAATTATGAGGAAATCGATTTGTTATCTGAAGAAATAGATGGAAAATTCCAAGTTGGAATCAGAATCGCTTCAGAAGAAGAGCCTAAGTTTGAGTTTTATACCTCACGTTTAGGAATTGGCTATAAAAACATTGTACCTTTTTATAAGAATCAAATTCAAGATAATAAAAAAGTAGAGTTAAAAATGCTTCATTTCTTTATTAATACTGGGATTAGAGATAATGCCTATTATTGGAATGAATTACACAAATGTTTAAAGGTTTATACCGCTTTAAAGAGAATTTGTCCAACTTTAGATAGTTTAAATATCGGAGGAGGCTTTCCTATTAAAAATTCATTGGCTTTCGATTTTGATTATGCGTATATGGTTGATGAAATCGTTAATCAGATCAAGTTAGTTTGTGAGGAAGAAGAGGTAGATACACCAAATATTTTTACAGAATTTGGAAGTTTTACGGTTGGAGAAAGTGGTGGAGCACTTTACAAAATTTTATACCAAAAGCAACAAAATGATCGTGAAAAATGGAATATGATTAATTCATCTTTCATTACAACATTACCAGATACGTGGGCCATTAATAAACGTTTTATAATGCTACCGCTTAACCGTTGGCACGATAGTTATGAACGTGTACTTTTAGGAGGTTTAACTTGCGATAGTGACGATTATTACAACAGTGAGCAGCATACTAATGCTATTTATTTGCCTAAATACAATAAAGACAAACCATTATATATTGGCTTTTTTAATACAGGAGCTTACCAAGAAACGATAGGAGGTTTTGGTGGTTTGCAGCATTGTTTAATTCCAACTCCAAAACATATTTTGATTCAACGCGATGCGGATGGAAACTTAAAGACAAGAGTATTCGCAGAGCAACAAAAAAGCGAAAATCTGTTAGGTATTTTGGGATATGAGCCAGAAACTAAAGTTGAAGCAGCTAAGGCTAATTCGATTTCAAAATCAAAAATTTAAATTTCTAATTACTTAGAATAACTTAATAATGAAAACAAAAACTTACGCTGGTATTCCAGAAGAATTAGCAAAATTAGAAACTGCTAAAATTGTATTAATTCCTGTACCTTATGATGGTACAAGTACATGGCAAAAAGGAGCTGATAAAGGTCCTGATGCGTTTTTAGATGCTTCAGAAAATATGGAGCTCTATGATATTGAAACCGGTTCTGAAGTGTATCAACAAGGTGTGTTTTTAGCTGATGCTGTTACTGAAAATTCGTCGCCAGAGGCGATGGTAGAAGCCGTGCATCAAGCCACGAAAAATACATTAAAAAGAACAAATTTGTGACTGTTTTTGGTGGTGAACATTCGGTGTCTATCGGAACCATTAGAGCTTTCAATGAAATGTTCGACGATATTACAGTTTTACATATCGATGCGCATGCGGATTTACGCGAAAGTTACGAAGGTTCTGCATGTAATCATGCGTGTGCCGTTTATGAAGCGAGTCAAACGACGAACTTAATTCAGGTTGGTATTCGCTCAATGGATATTATTGAGAAAACTGTAATGGATGAGGAGAAAACATATTTCGCTCACGAAATGGCTGTTGATGATAGCTGGATGGATTCTGCAATCGATCAAATGACAGATAATGTATTTATCACATTTGATTTAGATGCTTTTGATCCCTCAATTATGCCAAGCACAGGAACACCAGAACCGGGAGGTTTATTATATTATGAAACACTCGAATTCTTAAAGCAAGTATTCGAAGAAAAGAATGTCGTTGGATTTGACATCGTAGAATTATGCCCAAATAAAACGAAAAATCTTCAGATTTCTTAGCGGCCAAATTGTACTATAAAATGTTGAGCTACAAATTTAGAGACCAAAATATTGAAGATGGTTTCGAAAGTAACTTCAACGATTCAACAAACTCAGGAAATAAAAAATCTAAATTTGATACAGAAGATGACTACTAATAAAGGAGAAATTTCAAAATTTATAGAAAAGTATTATTTACACTTTAATGCAGCAGCTTTAGTTGATGCAGCAAAGGGTTACGAAGATCAGTTAAATTCTGGCGCAAAGATGTTGGTGTCTTTAGCTGGTGCTATGAGTACTGCAGAATTAGGTAAGATTTTTGCCGAAATGATTCGTCAAGATAAGGTGCAAATTGTGTCTTGTACAGGAGCGAATTTAGAAGAAGATATCATGAATTTAGTGGCGCATAGCCATTATAAACGTGTACCAAACTACAGAGATTTAACACCTCAAGATGAATGGGATTTATTGGAAAAAGGACTAAATCGCGTCACTGACACTTGTATTCCTGAAGAGGAAGCATTTAGACGTATTCAAGAACATATTGTTAAGATTTGGAAAGATGCTGAAGCTAAAGGTGAACGTTACCTTCCGCATGAATATATGTACAAATTGTTATTATCTGGTGTTTTAGAAGAGCATTACGAAATAGATCTTAAGGATTCTTGGATGTATGCAGCAGCTGAAAAAAATCTACCAATTATTTGCCCAGGTTGGGAAGATAGTACTATGGGTAATATTTTTGCAAGCTACGTGCTTAAAGGTGAATTGAAAGCTAGTACCATGAAATCTGGTATTGAATACATGACATTTTTAGCAGATTGGTATACAAATAATTCGCAAAATGGCATCGGTTTCTTCCAAATTGGTGGAGGTATTGCTGGTGATTTTCCTATTTGTGTAGTACCAATGTTATATCAAGATATGGAACGTCCGGAAACACCTTTCTGGAGCTATTTCTGTCAAATTAGCGATAGTACAACCAGTTACGGGTCGTACTCTGGAGCTGTGCCAAATGAGAAAATTACTTGGGGTAAGTTAGATATTAATACACCAAAATTTATCATTGAGAGTGATGCTACTATTGTTGCACCTTTAATTTTTGCTTATCTTTTAGATATGTAATGGAAGAGCATAGAATTGATAATATAGAATTAAGTTTTTAACGGTTGGTGATTTTGAAGAATTGAAATCAGCAACCTTAGAAGCGTATGGTGGTGTTCTGAATTCGTATTGGAAAAAGGACCATATTGCACGTTTGACCTCTATTTTTTCTGAAGGTCAAGTAGTCATTCGCATCGACGGTCAATTGGCAGGTTGTGCTTTGTCTTTAATTGTGGATTACGATAAAATTGACGATAACCATACTTACGCGGACATTATAGAAGGGGATAAATTCAAAAATCACGATCCAGATGGAGATGTGCTTTATGGAATTGATGTTTTTATAAAACCAGAATTTAGAGGCTTACGTTTAGGCCGTCGTTTATATGATTACCGTAAGGAATTATGTGAAAATCTAAATCTAAAAGGGATTGTATTTGGTGGTAGAATGCCAAATTACTACAAATATAAAGATCAATATTCACCAAAAGAATACATTCAGAAAGTTAAACATAAGGAAATTCATGATCCGGTTTTAAACTTTCAGACGTCTAATGATTTCCATCCCATTCGGATTATAAAAGGGTATTTAGAAGGAGATACAGCTTCTAGTGAGTATGCGGTGCTAATGGAATGGGATAATATTTATTATACTAAACCCAACAAAAAAGCGAGTAGCGTAAAGACAGTAGTGCGTTTGGGTTTAATTCAGTGGCAAATGCGTCCGTATAATGGTTTAGACGATTTAATGCAACAAGTAGAATACTTTGTAGATAGTGTTTCTGCTTATCGTTCGGATTTTGCGGTGTTTCCTGAGTTTTTCAATGCACCATTGATGGCCAAGTATAATCATATGCACGAGCCACAAGCGATTAGAGAACTAGCAAGTTATACGCAGACTATTGTAGAGAGAATGCAGCAGTTATCAATTTCTTACAATATCAATATCATTACAGGCAGTATGCCAGAGGTTGTTAATGATGTGCTTTATAATGTGGGTTATTTATGTCGTAGAGATGGAAGTTTAGAGCGTTATGAGAAAATTCATGTCACTCCAGATGAAGCTAAAGTTTGGGGAATGCAAAGAGGTAATCAGTTAAAAACCTTTGAAACCGATGCCGGAAAAATTGGTGTTTTAATTTGCTATGATTCTGAATTTCCTGAATTATCAAGATTATTAGCAGATGAAGGTATGGATATTTTATTCGTTCCGTTTTTAACAGATACCCAAAATGGTTATTCTAGAGTACGTTTGTGTGCGCAAGCAAGAGCTATAGAAAACGAATGTTATGTTGCTATTGCCGGTAGTGTTGGTAACTTGCCAAATGTAAATAATATGGATATTCAGTATGCGCAATCGGCTGTGTTTACGCCTTGTGACTTTTCATTCCCTAGTAATGGTATAAAAGCAGAAACGACACCAAACACAGAAATGATATTAGTTGCTGATGTAGATTTGGGATTATTAAGAGAATTACATTCCTTTGGAGCGGTGAAAAATTTAAAAGATCGTAGAAAAGATTTTTATGATGTTATTCGAGTAAACAAATAAGTATTATATTTAAAAAAAAATTAGCCTCAGAAATAGTATTACAAATGAAATAGCCGCTGCTAAAAGTTTATCACGGAGAATTAATTTTGAAATAACTATAACATCTGACATATAGAAAAAATAGAATTTACCTAATGAAACCAAAAGACGCACATTTAAAACGAGTTATAGTTGATTTTAAAAAATTGACACCAGAAATTTTATCTCTTCTGGTTGAAAAATATCCTGATGGATATGACGACGATAATGTTATCTCGTTTAAAAATGCAAAAAACGAAACAGTCGAAGCCGTAGAGGTCACTACAGAAGATACCAAGTATTTGGTAAAAGTGAGTACGAAGTTAGAGCAAACCATGGAAAATTACGACGAAGACGATTATGAAGACTTCGAAGATGACGATCCAGATGCTGTTGTAGATCCAGATTTAGAGCCTGGAGCAGAGGACGAAGATTTCGATTAAAGTTTAGTTTAGTTGAAACTAATTTTGTAATTTACTATAAGATTTCAACTTAACTTTTTGGTCTACTAAAAGTTAAGTTGAACTTTAAATTAAAATTGTATAAATTTTAAATGGTTGAATTATGGAATCATCATTTCACATGTCATTACCATGTTTAAGTGTAGAAGACACAAAAAACTTTTATACTAACAATATTGGCGCTTCTATAGGAAGAACTAGTGAGAACTGGTTGGATATAAATTTATTTAATCATCAGCTCACTTTTATTCAAGCCGAAAAATTCAATTTCAATAGTCCAAATTATGTGTTTGAAGGTAAGTTATTACCCTCATTTCATTTTGGTGTTATTATTGATGTTGAAAAATGGGGAGAACTCTATGCTAAACTGAATCATTTGAATTTAAAAGTGGTCACTCAAACTACGTTTTTAAAAGATAAGGAGGGTGAACATTTATCATTCTTCATCAAAGATTCAAATGATTACATGTTAGAATTTAAGAGTTTTAAAGACTCCAAAGACATATTTAAAATATAATTGCTACTATTTATTTAGTACGATACAGAAAAATAAACGTCACTTATATCCACGTAATTATAACCAAGAGGTTGTAATCTAAAAGCATTTGGGCTTGAGGTGGCAAATTCCCAAAACCACAATCTATATTTAAAACATGCTGATAACAATTCAGCATAAAAATTAAACGCAATGAATACAAAAAAAATTACAGTATTTGTGCTTCTGGTAATGGTGTTAAGCGCAAATGCATTTTCAATATCACATGAAAATATTCAGGAAAAGATAAAAGTAACAACTACTGGTACTTTTGATGGTTATGATCCCGATGATGGGTATGCTTTTTTAATTAATGAGGATGCAGACGATGAGGATAGTGAAGAAACAGTATATTTTTCTGAAATTACAGCAGAAGCTCTTAAGGCTATAAATCTTAAATCAAAGGATATGGTTGGTAAGCGTTTTGAAATCACTTACGAAATTACTGAGTTTGAAGAAGTAGATGAAAATGGATACACAGAAGTCTATGAAACTTATAAAATAGTTCAAATAAAGAAGTTGTAGTTACAACTTAATTCATAAAATTAGACTGCTAGGAAACTAGCGGTCTTTTTTTTATAAAAATCTCCCAGGTGAAAAAGGATAAAACAATTGCATATTCTAAAGCAATTATCCAAAGGTTTTCGGAATAGGTACTATTAGAATATGCTAAATAACTTAATGCAATCACTAAGGACCAAACCAGTGGAAACTTGTAATTTGTAAACACACTAAGTATAACTAATGTGGCAATATACCATGGATGCACCGTTGTGCTTAAAAATAAATAGAACGTTAGCGCTAACAACATTGACGCTGCTAATCTAGGTAAGCTATTGTTTTGTTTTAGGAATGAAAACCCGAGAATTATAGCTACGGAAATGATAGGTAGAACTTTACCTATTATAGCAATTTCATTATAACCGGTTAGTGCATATCCAATAGCTCTTGCGACATAATATATGCTGGCATTAAATTCAAAATTACCAAACCATAGTCCAACTGTTTTAGAGTAGTTTGTTACAAATTCCATGGAAAAGAATGGTAAGAACAATAATAATGTGGTTGCAATAACAATGGAGTAAAACGCAATTAATTTTAAGAGACCTAATCTCTCAGTTTGACCATTCAACTTATTGGAGTTGAACCATCCAAAAAATAAAGGTAACAACATTAGTGGGATTAATTTTACAGAAATAGAACAGGCCAACACTACAGCAGCCCATTTCCATTTACGAGCGTGTAATAAGTACAATGCCCATATTATGAAGAATATCATGACACCTTCAAAATGTAGATTGCCTGTAAGCTCAATTATAATAAACGGATTTAAAATATACCAATAAATTCTATTTGACGGTAGTTTTAAGCGTTCTAGAAGTTTCTTCCCAAAGTATAGTGTTCCAATGTCTGCGGCTATAATAACTAGCCTTAAACCAATTACAGAGCTTAAAATACTTTGACCAGGAAATAGATTAGCAATAACAAAACACAATTGATTTAAAGGAGGGTAATTAGAAAAATGAGAGGAGCTTAAGCTTCCCATGCCATTGTACAATTCCTGAGCCTGATCTACGGGGAATTTTCCACTATTAATAAAAGAATCTGGAGTGTAGAGATAAGGGTTAAAGCCTTCAAGAATTAAGCGGCCATCCCAAATAAAGCGATAGAAATCTTGAGATAAATTCGGAATTGAAAAAAGGAGTAATACCCTAAAAGCAATAGAAAAGATAACTAATAGTCTAAAGCCTGTGCTGAGCGAAGTCGAAGTATTAAACCCGGAAGTCTTAATGATTTTATAAGCAAATACAAATAATGCGATATATAAAAGCAGTAGTTGAGTCGTTTCAATGCGTGTTATATGGTAAGCAAACCATAAATAAACAATACAACTAGCAATGAAAAATAGAAATGGAATTTTGTGATATTTCCAAAGCGCAATCACGCCTTAGAGCTAAGTGATTTAAAAAACACATATCCAAAGCCAATAAATAGCATTAAATGAAAAGGAAATAATCCAAAATCACCACCTTGGTCTCCAACAACAAAAGCGCTATACATACCAAAAGCAAAATAAAGCATTAATATACCTTCAATAATAACATGAGGAGATACTTTTTTTATGATGTATTTATTGCCTTTCCATGAATCTCTAATGGTACTAATATTGAACTTTGGAGTCCGTACAAACTCACTTCGTTTTCCAATGTGCCCTTCAATTACAGCAATAGAATTATGAAGCGAAAAGCCCATAGCTATTGAAAAAAGGTAAAAAACATACCTACATAATTAAAGAATTTTTTGAAGCCACTACCATAAATACTACGGTACATAAACCAGTAACATACAAAGAAAATAATGGTACTCATTACAAAGAAACTCATCACATAAAAGTAGTTTCTTAAATGTTCATATTCGTTCTTTATATACAACATCGGAATACTCAAAATAGCAACCGTAAATATACTTAAGAACATTGTACTGTTTAATAAATGAAGTAAACCATGAACTTTAGTTTTTGTCGAAATATTATCAGATTTTAAAACGCGCCAAAGCATTTTTCTAAAGTTTTCTGCACCACCTTTATTCCAACGGAATTGTTGAGAACGTGCTGCGCTAATCACCACAGGTAATTCTGCTGGAGTTTCAACATCTTCAAGATATTTAAATTCCCAGTTTCTTAATTGTGCTCTATAACTTAAATCTAAATCTTCGGTAAGTGTATCTCCTTCCCAATTACCAGCATCAATAATGCAAGTTTTTCTCCAAACGCCAGCTGTACCATTAAAATTAATAAAGTGCCCTTTACTATTTCGTCCGACTTGCTCTAAAGTAAAATGTGCATCTAAAGCAAACGCTTGAATTTTAGTTAGTAAAGAATAATCGCGATTAATATGACCCCAACGTGTCTGAACAACTCCTATTTTTTCATTTTTAAAATAAGGGATGGTACGTTTTAGCCAGTTAGGTTGCGGTAGAAAATCGGCATCAAAAATGGCAATATATTCACCTTTTGCAATTTTTAAGCCTTCTTTAAGCGCACCAGCCTTAAAACCACTTCGGTCTGTCCTTGTAATATGTGTGATGTCTAAACCTGTTTTAGCCAATTGTTCTACATGTGCTTTTGTTGTTGCAACTGTTTCATCTGTAGAATCATCTAAAACCTGAATTTCTAATTTGTCTTTAGGATATTCTAAAAGCGCAATATTGTTTAACAGGCGCTCCATTACATACATCTCGTTAAATACAGGAAGTTGAATGGTAACTACAGGAATTTCTTCAGAATTTGAAAAATCAAAGGTTTCACAATCTTCCCTCTTCTTTTTTGAAGATAAATAATTGTAAAGTAGATTGAGTTGCGCCAAAGCATACATGAATATTAGTACAATGGCAATGGTGTAAATGACAATAATAATCGATTCGAGAATCATTTTTTAAAACTATATTTAAAAATCCAACCTAGGATTTTTATGCCTGCAAAGATAGCACCTTTTATCGTACCTGAAACTTTTGAGACACCTATTCTGTTTCTATAATTAACAGGAATTTCCCTATAGCTTAATTTTTGCTTTAATACTTTGAGCTGCATTTCTACCGTCCAACCATAGGTTTTGTCTTCCATGTTTAAACCTAAAAGCGTATTGTATTTAATAGCTCTAAACGGACCTAAGTCTGTAAAAGTTGAACGGAAAAACAGTGACATAAGGCTCGTTGCTAGCCAGTTACCGAAAATTTGAGGCGAGGTCATAGAGCCTTCTTCTCGTAAGTCTTTGTCGCGAGCACCAATGACAAAATCAACATTATCTTCTAAAATAGGTTGAACGATTTTTGTTAATTCTTCAGGATAATCACTATAATCTCCATCTAAGAAAACAATTATATCTGGTTTTATTTTAAGTTTAGAAACATAATCCATGCCTTTTAAGCAGGCATAACCATAGCCTTTTCTGTTTTCAATTAAAACCGTTGCACCAGCATTTTTGGCATTAATTTCTGTGTTATCCGTTGAGTTATTACTCACCACAATAATTTCACTGACAATTGAAGGTATGTCTCTAACCACAAGAGGAATAGACTCTTCTTCGTTATAAGCAGGAATAATAACTATTATATTGGGCATTGAGTTGGTTTGAAGGTGCAAAAGTAAGAATTAAATCGCGCACAGCCGCAAAACTGTAGAGCTGCAGTGATACAATACAATTCTTTTAATATTTTTTATGACAAAAACGATTCGAAATTTTTAATAAAATTTAATGTTTATCTTTTTATCCGAGTTTCTCTATGTAAACTCCATGAATCTTTAAATATTTTTACAATAATTAGAATCCATGGAGTAGGTAAAACTATATCAACTTTTACTTATTTTTTTATTGAGACTGCAACTGAGAACTATTTCTGATTTACTAAATCCATTAAATCAACATCGTTTCCTAAAAGGATTTCTGTTGGATTGATACGTCCTTTCATAGTGTCATTTTCTAATTTTAATACACCTCTTGGGCAAACTGCAGAACAAATACCACAACCGACACAGCTAGAACGCACAATGTTTTCACCTTTTTGAGCATAGTGTCTTACATCGATACCCATTTCGCAACTGTTAGAACAGTTACCACAAGAAATACATTGACCACCATTAGTAGTAATTCTAAATTTTGAAAACATACGTTGTTGGAATCCAAGAATCGCTGCCATTGGACAACCAAAACGACACCAAGAACGATTTCCTAAAATGGGATAAAATCCAGTTCCAATCACTCCAGAAAAAATAGAACCTATGTAAATACCATAAGCAGATCTTAAGGCTCCGGCTTTAATATAAAACAGATGATCGGTTGTGCCTGTATAATGCATAATCAGTAAAAGAGCAATCACAATGAAAAATCCTATAGCTCCGTATTTTGCATCTTTTCCTAATTCATGTCTTTTAAATAACATTACTGCCGCGAAAACTAGAGTTAAAAAACCAATGACTAAGCTTATAAAAACACCTCTAGTTAGCCAAAAATCATTTTTATCGTAACCTAAGTAAGAATAAACCATCGCAGCTGTCATTACAATAGAAAACACTAAAACGGTATGGATTAACCAACGTTCTAATTTCCAAGCCGACATCTTTTTAGAGGATAATTGTCTAAAGGAATCACCTGCAGTTTCTGCTAGTCCGCCACAACCACATACCCAAGAGCAATACCAACGTTTGCCGTATTTATAGGTTAAAATAGGTGTAAACACAAATATGGATAGGACACCAAATATGAGTAAGGCGATACCAATATTTCCATTAGATAAAAAGCCGTTTACAGACCATTCGTCAAAAATGTAATAATTAAGGGGCCATATACTTTTAAGATCGTAGTATGGTAAATCGTTATTCATAACGTACATAAATTCAGGAATCAAGAAGGCAAAACCTAACTGAAAAAACATGACTGAAACGGTACGCAATTGTTGGTAACGATTATGTCTGTATTTTAATATAAATTTATATCCAAAGGCTAAAATAGCAACGGTATAAAGAGTTCCGTACACAAACCATTGGCTCGCGTTTCTGCCACTTAATAGGTGACTTAATGGGTCGAATAAACTAATTAAACCTGTGTTTTCAGCACCATCAACACCTAAACCTAAATATTTAGGAAAGAAGTAAAGGACGATATAGAATGTGGTTAAAATAACACCAACAATCCAACCCCAAACTCCACGCGAGGAAATAGATTTAAACCAAACTCCATCATTTTTTATACCTTCTAATTTAGATAAATAGGCCTCTCTAGAATAGACAACGATACCACCAATTATTAAACCTAATGAAAGCGTTAAAAACACGGCTTTGTTTGGGAAATTAGTATTAAAAAGTGCTAAGGCTAAAATAAATAACCCAATGACTCCTGCAGAAAGTGCTACTTTTTGTTTGTTTGAAATATCTAAAGCATCTGGTTTTGCCAAAGACATACTATGATTTAATTTATTGCTCATTTTTATGCAGTTTGTAATTGGTTAGTGTATGCTTGTAAAATTTCATTTTCAAATCTTGAATAAAATTCAGGCTCAAAATTGGCTTCAGAGAGGTTCTTCATTACGTAATCAACATCCCGTTTTTCGGTAAGCCATTTGTCAAAAACTTCATGGCGCATTCTAATACCGAATGTGTTAATACCTAAAAATTGATTGGTGTTTTTATCGTAAGCGACAGTTATACATTTCGTATCGTCTTCATGTTTCCAATGAAAATGTTGTTCGTAATCCGGACGTCCATTTTTTCCAAACACCCAACCATAGGTTTGATATTCGATATCTAAAAATTTAGCCGAATTAAACCAATGACCTGGTTTATACTCCATTTTATTACCACAAATGGTTTGCGCTAAAACTTCACCCATCATACGACCAGTGTACCAAACGGCCTCAATTGGTCTTCTGTTTCCAATAGCTTCATGTTGTTCAGCACAATCACCAATGGCATATACATCTGGTATGTTGGTTTCTAAAAATCGATTCACTTTAACACCACGACCAATTTCAATACCAGAATCTTTTATAAAATCTATATTTGGTGTGACTCCAGCAGTTAAACCAACAACGTTACACTCTAATTCTTCACCTGTTTCTTCAATAATTACGGATTTTACATTACCATTTTCGTCTGAGTTAATGGCTTTTAGATTTGTAGAAAGTCGTAAATCGATATGATGATTCTTAATGTGTCTGTTAATCATTTCACTTTCACCTTGAGGCAAAACACCATTCCAAAAGCTGTCTTCTCTAACAAGGAATGTTACTGGTATACTTCGGCTATTCAACATTTCAGCCAATTCAATACCTATTAATCCACCACCAACAATCACGGCACGTTTACATACATCCTTATTGGGTGCATGTGTTTCAAGCGTTTCCAAATCTTGTTTGTGATACATGCCCATTACACCGTTTAAATCTTGTCCTGGCCAACCAAATTTATTGGGTTTACTTCCTGTTGCAATAATTAATTTATCGTATTGAAGCGTATCACCTTCGGCAAAATGAAGTGTTTTAGTTTCTGTTTCAACCTGTTTTACATAGCCTTTTTTGAGTTCAATTCTGTTTTTTTTCCAGAACCAATTTTCGTAAGGTTGTGTATGTTCAAATTTCATATGTCCCATGTAAACGTACATTAATGCGGTACGAGAGAAGAAATAATCGGCTTCGACTGAGACGATAGTTATTTTTTTGTCGGATAACTTTCTGATGTGTCTCGCAAGCGTAACTCCAGAAATGCCGTTGCCAATAATAACGATGTGTTCCATATAATTAGGTTGTTGATATGGACTATAGGTCGAAGCTTTTGTTAAAACCTTAATCTATTAGTCGAATTTCTTTAAATTTAGGCATAATTTTACAGTATGCGATATATTTTTTATTTCCTTTTAAGCGTCATTTTTATTAGTTGTGCTGCGATTCCACATCAACCTTCTAAGATTAATGGTGTTAGTTTTGTCGCTTCTAGAGGAGTCGTGGATTCGACACATGTTAAACCCATACTGAACATTAATGCGAATGCTGCTGCTGTAATGCCTTTTGGTTTTATTGCGGATCTTAATCACCCTGAAATAATTCATAATACCGAACGTCAGTGGTTTGGTGAAACACGATCTGGTGCCGGACAGTATATTGAGGCACTTCACAAGGAAGGTATTAATGTGATGGTGAAGCCGCAATTATGGATTTCTCATGGTGAATTTACAGGGTTTTTAAAAGCGTCTTCGGAGGCCGATTGGCTATTGTTAGAAACGTCGTATACCGACTTTGTTATGGAATATGCTGAATTGGCTGAGGAATTAAATGTGGAAGTATTTTGTATAGGAACCGAGCTTGAAGAATTTATAAAAAATAGACCAGAGTATTGGCATCAATTAATAAAGGAAATCAGAACGGTCTATACCGGGAATCTAACCTATGCTGCGAATTGGGATGAATTTTGGACGACACCTTTTTGGTCGGAATTAGATTATGTTGGTATTGATGCTTATTTTCCAGTGAGTGAAATGCAAACACCAACGATTGAAGATTGTATAAAAGGTTGGGAAAAACATAAACCGGGTTTAAAGCGTTTTTCTGAAAAATTAGATCGACCGATTCTGTTTACGGAGTTTGGCTATAGAAGCGTCGATTATTCAGGAAAAGAACCTTGGCGCTACGATCGTTCTATGACTTCTGTAAATCTCGTAGCACAAAACAATGCTACGGAAGCTTTATTTGAAGCCGTATGGCAAGAAGATTGGTTTGCTGGTGGTTACTTATGGAAATGGTTTATAGATCATCATAAAGTTGGTGGTTTAGAAGACAATCAATTTACTCCACAGAATAAGCCCGTGGAGCAAATTATAAAGGCACACTACTATAAAAAATAGTGGCTGTGTATTCGTTTTGTTTATTCACCTTCGAGAACCTTAAAATCTTTTATGGCTTTATTAGGTTCAATAATATTATAACCTTTCCAAAACTCAGGATCGTATTGGTTTAATTGCGTAGGAGTAACAAGTGATTTTTCTTTAAAATTTTTAAAATCAGACTCAGAAATGGCATTGGTTTCAAAGACAATAAGCTCTGTTTTTTCAATATTTCTAACGATAAAATGAATGTCTCCTTTTAGTTCATTTTGTTTGCGTCTGCCTTTTACATTTTTGTTTTTCTCTACAATTTTTATGGGTCTTTTAATACCAACTTGCTCTCCTAAAGTTTCATCTTTGTATTTAAGAGTATATTTTTCATTATCGTTTTTCTGAAAAATAATAGTCCCTTCTTTTAGAAATTTTTTCATTGAAATACCAAGAAGAGAAAACTTACTTAGTGGCTTCACATTTTTATAATCAACTCTTACAACCGCAAAGTCTTCAGTGTTCACATACATGGTTCCAGAAAAGTCTTCACTTCGTTTGGGCTTAAATGGAATAACATACACAAACATATCATTGATATAAGCATAATCTGCGATTTCAAATTCGTACCGTCTAGATTTATGAATAAAATTGAGGTCATTGTCGTCATCAATAAAATTATCGTTTTCAAAATTATGGATCTGCATTTTTCGCCAATGTAAAAAACCGATTTTACGGATCGAATCTTTTTTCTTTTGTTCGGCAAGTAAAGCATCAGTTGCGGTTTCCTCCTTCTCATTTGAATCCCCAAATAATGAAGAATCCATTTCTTCTTTTACACTAAACCAACCCGATTTTATTTTAAAATATGAATCGCGTTTTACATATTTTTTAAAGATATCATTGAAGCGTTTTTCGTAGTTATCCATATTGATATCCTTAGATTTATCATATAAGTAACAGGCTTTTAAGATGTCCATTTTTTGAGTTGCCTCAGGATCAATTTCTCCGTAGATTTCTCCTAAAATTTCAGTGTGGTTACTATTGTTTTTAGGCATAATTTGAAGTAGACTATCTATGAATTGTTGGTTAAATTCTGGTATAGTCGATTTTTCTAAAGTAACATCGTATTTGTCCATTTCAGTATAATAGGATGTTCTGTAAAAGAGTTTGCGTTTGTTATAACTGTAATCATAATTAACAGTTAAACCTTCTTTTATTTTATCTAAAATTTCGTCAATAGTATAGTTTTTATTGGTGACTAATACTTCCGATAAATCCACAGATTTTGGTTTTAAGTAAATAGGGGAGTTGTTGAAGTTAAAAAGCGGAATTCGCTTTTCTTCATAACCCAAACAACTTATCATTAGTGAGTCGGTTTCTACTACAGCACGTTTTATGGTGATGTTGAATTCGCCATTGTCATTACTGATTACTCCTGTTTTTGAGTTGAACTGAATGGTTGCGAAAGGAATGGGTTTCTCTGTGCTTAGATCTAAGAGTTTTGAAGTAAATGTTTGCTGTCCGTGTGATGTTACCATAGCAAATAATGCTATAGCAACGATGATTTGATTGATTTTCATGATGATGGATTGGTTGGTTGATTTTCAGCCAAAGTATAAGATTGATATATTTTAGAAAGCCGATTTAATCTTTTGTTAAGTAAGATTTATCTTAAGTTTAACAAGTTTAAGCCTATTTAAGGGTGTCTTTATTAGAAATTAAGCTTTAGCTTTGAAAAAAATGAAGTAAGATGAGAACATTAGCGATTGGGGATATTCATGGTGGATTAAGAGGTTTAACTCAAATTATAGATAGAGCAAATGTAAACTCAGAGGATTCATTAATTTTTTTAGGAGATTATGTTGATGGCTGGAGTGAATCTGCACAAGTGATTCAATATTTAATTGAATTGTCTAAAACCAATACCTGTGTTTTTATTAAAGGAAATCATGATGTTTGGTGTGAGCAATGGTTGGCGTCGGGTATTATAAACGACGTGTGGTTTGAACATGGAGGCAAGGAAACCATTGAAAGTTATGATGCATTTTCTAAAGACCAAAAATTAATGCATCTCCATTTTTTTGAGGTGATGCCGTTATATCATTTAGATGCCGAAAATAGATTATTTGTGCATGCAGGCTTTACGTCTATGAAAGGAGTAGAAAGCGAATTACATAAAGAAAATTTCTATTTTGACCGAACACTTTGGGAAATGGCATTAACAATGGATAAAAATATTGATCAAAGTTCAGTCCTTTATCCAAATCGCCTAAAGCATTATTCTGAAATTTATATTGGTCATACACCTACCATTAATTTTAGTGAAGACCAACCGATGAATTGTGGTAATGTATGGAATGTAGATACAGGAGCAACCTTTACAGGTAAATTATCTGCTATAGATATTGATACAAAAGAAGTTTTTCAGAGTAATAGAGTCATGGGTTTGTATCCTGATGAATTGGGAAGGAATAAGAAATAGTTAACAAATATGCTTTTTGTAATAAGCTAACAATTCCTCAGCTGAAGCACCAAACCATTTCTTGACGTAAATTGTCCAAAAATGATATTGTAGTTTCCAAATACCATGTTTACGATAGAGTCTTGCTGAGGTTGTCAATTTTTTATTGATAACCGTAAATTCATTCCGAGCATACAATTCATTAATCAAAACATTGTCTTCGTAGATAATATAGTTCTCGTTATAACCACTAATGTCGTTAAATAGTGTTTTTGTAATAAACTGACTTTGGTCGCCACCTCTACTGGCACGCCAAGAAAATTGGGTGAGCCAACTAGCTAAACACAGCCACCAATGGTTACTGTCAAACTGCATTCTAAAACAACCTGCTTGGTTCCCTTTTTGGACTTCATTTATAATAAGTTGATCGAAGTCTTTAGGTGGGAAAGAATCAGCATGAAGAAAGTACAGAATACTTCCGGTTGCATGTTTTGCCCCCAAATTCATTTGTTTTGCTCTTCCTTTTGGCGAATTAATCAAAAGAATATTTGATTTATTTTCCAATCCTGAACTTGATTCAGGATCTCTTTTAGCGTTATCTTGTACGTCAGTTCGAGTGAAATCCTTTTTTTGGAATTTTGTGTCGAGAACATCTGAAAAAGCTTCTCGATACAATTCTTCACTGCGTTCAGAATTACTCGAAGTGACGAAGTCTTTAACAATGCCCAAAGTCCCATCCGTACTGCCTCCATCAACCACAATAATTTCAGAAATGTTCTTAGGCGACGAATTCTCAATTAAATGCGTTAACAAACGACTAATAGTATCAGCTTCATTTAAAACAGGAATAATTATACTAATCATATATTACTAACGATAAAATAATGATTGTAGTTTTAATCATTTAAATTCCAATTGTAATCGGTGTAGCTTTTTTTAGTAGATTCTGAAATGGTAATGTCTGAGTATTTATTCAAGAAATCAATTAAACTTCCATTTTGTTCAAAGTCATCTTTAAACCATCTGAATATTTTTGAAATCTTTATGTTGTCTTTTGAAAGTTCGTTCTTAGACGTATCTGCTAAAAATTCTTTTGTAGCATCGGTTAATTGTTGGTCTAGATTTGAAGCTGTAAATGCTGTATTCTGAAGTTTAGGACACGATACAGAAGCACAAACAATAGCAAAATGAATTCTAGGTTCATTCATTTTTCTGAGTATTTCATGCTCTATATCATTTAAATTTTGCCAAGTATTACCAAATTTCCAAAGACGCTGATCCCAAGGGTCTTTTATATCTTTAATACTTTTTGTTGGGTAATTTCTGAGGATTAAATCTATGGTCAAAGCGTTGTATGCGTTAATCCAATAAGCGAGTTTATCGTTCTTCGTCCAATCATCATTGGGTTGATGCAATTTTAATAAGTCAATATAACGTTGAAATGTTTTTGATTCACTTTTGATGCTTTTATAATTAACATTTCCATTTTCTGAAACATGCTTTTTTAGCAATGCATTAAAAATAGCATGGTCAAAAGCTTCGGTGTAAATAATCTCTGTAGTTTCTGTAATGCTATCATCACTTATGGTACCGTCTTCCTCTAAGCTTATTTTAGTAAAATTATCTTCTTTTTTGGGTTCCGCAAAAACAACCTCAGAAGTATTTGTTTCTATAGCTTTATCTTGAGTTGTTTGTTGCAATCCACAACACGATAAAGTAAATATTAAGGTGACGATTAAGGCTGATAAATATTTCATGTATGGTGTTTTTAGATGTTAAATATGCTATTCTGAACTCTTGATGTCATGCTTTTTTGAAAACGCAGGATACAATTCTTGTTTTAAAAAATCTTTAGGAAAATTTTCATCACCTTCAAAACCGAGTTCAATATCTCTACCGTCGTGTGGTATATAATCGGTTTTAAAAATGTAATCCCAAATACTTAAAGTCAGTCCAAAGTTGACACCAAACCTTACATCTTTAGGTAATTCTTTAACATGATGCCAAATGTGCATTTTAGGATTATTGAAAATGTATTTTAAAATACCATAGTCCCAACCCAAATTAGCATGATTGAGATGACCAATAGCAATACTAAAGAAATAGACGATAGCAACATCTTGTGCATCAAAACCGCCAATAATAGCGATAGGAATGTAAAGTATAGATTTATAAACTACAGGTTCCATCCAATGGTAACGTAAGTGTGCGGCAAAGCCCATTTCTTTTACGGAATGGTGTACTTTGTGGAAATTCCAAAGCCATTCAAAACGGTGTAAAAGCCGATGGGTATTCCATTGTACAAAATCTGAAACAATAAAAAAGATAAATAGACCTAACCACTTAGGAAGTTCATCGACATCAAAAAGTTGAAAGCTTGAAACTGACAGCCCAACAACTCCCAAAACATCATTAAATAGTTCTGAAACGGTATTCGTTAAGGCAATAAAAACAATAAGATTCAATAAAAAGAAATTGAAAAACATGTAAAACGTATCTAGCCAAAAATCTTTTCGAAATAAGGCCTGCTCTTTTCTCCATGGAAATGCAATTTCTAAAATCCAAACTAAAACAGAAATAAGGATAAGACCATAAAAAAAGTTGTCCCAATGATTAAGATCAATGAGTTCGTATTTGAGGTAATTCCAATATCCGGAATAAGAATTTTTAATGAGGTCTAAGTATTTTTCCATAGTTGCTTCCTGAGTAGGCAGGAATCTCTTTTGTTATCCTGCAAGGTTTTTAAAACCTTGTAGGTCTTTTTTTATAAGGTCTTAATCAACTCTTTAAAAAGTGTAATCATATTCGGTTCTGCTTTTCCCGCCATTGCAATGATTTCTGAAATATCAACGGGTTTTAAATTTTCCGGATCACATTCATCTGTTAACACAGAAACGGCAGCAACCTTTAAATTCAAGTGATTTGCCACAATAATTTCCGGAACCGTACTCATACCAACCGCATCAGATCCCATAATTTTTAACATGCGATATTCGGCGCGAGTTTCGAGTTGAGGGCCAACCACACTAGCGTAAACACCTTTGTGTAACGTTATATTGTGTGCTTTAGCAATGCTTTCAAATTTCGAATTAATTTCAGCATCATAAGGGGCACTCATGTCTGTAAAGCGTTCTCCTAATTCTGAAACTCCTTTAAAAGCTAAAGGGGAACCTCCCTGAAGATTAATATGATCGTCAATAAGCATTAATTCTCCTTTTTTATAATCGAGATTAATGGCGCCAGAAGCATTAGAAACCAATAAGGTTGTTATACCCAATTTCTCCATAATTCTTACCGGAAACGTTACATCTTGTAAAGAGTAACCTTCATAAACATGAAAACGGCCTTGCATAACAACCACCTTTTTACCTTCTAAAATGCCGTAAATAAGTTTGCCTTTATGGAACTCTACGGTTGCCGTTGGAAAGTTTGGAATGTGATTATAACTTGCTTCGGCTAAGATTTCAATTTCATTAATTAGCTGCCCTAAACCAGTACCTAAAATGATACCGATTTCTGGTTTTTCAAAACCTTTGCTTTGTAAATATTCTGTGCTTTCTGTAATTAATTTAATCATTGAGTTGCTGTATTTTTTGTTGTAATTTGATGTTCGATTTATAAAAATCTGAAGCAATTAGGTCTTCATAAGTATCAATATCGTTTAAAGTGTCTAAGGTACCAACTGAAATTTGATTACTCTGTAACTCTTGTAACGTTAATTCTAATAAATTGGGTTGACTCCATGGTTTATTGGTGAAAATTTCGGTATTCAATTTAGACATACCTACTAAATAATAGCCACCATCTTCTGCTGGTCCAAAAACCACTTCATTAGTGTTTAAGGCCTCTAAACCGTTTTTTATGTGAGCGACATCTATATCTGGTAAATCAGAACCAACTAAAACGATGTTGTCATAGCCAGCATCAAAGCCATCTTTAAAAGCATTAAGCATGCGCTCACCTAAATCAGCTCCATGTTGCACCGCTTTAAATTCACCTTTCCATTGATCATCTACAATAGCATTAGAAAAAT
>NZ_ATMR01000082.1 GCF_000427335.1 Winogradskyella psychrotolerans RS-3
AAAGGTATCCCAATGAGCATCACGATCAGCCTTGTTTTCAAAAGTCGTCATATACATCAAATTAGGCATGGTACTCCCAGCTATTACCTCACCATAAAAAACAGCATTAAAGCCCAGTCTTTTAAAAAAGTCCTACTTCATCACCATCGTTGAACTGCTTGATCTTGTTAGCTGAAATCTTCTCAGTATGTCCCTCGTAGCTTCTCAATTCATAGATTCTATCCTTCTTTGGACCGTCTAAATCAGGCACACCATACTTTGGGTGCTTCACAAAAGCATTAAGCAAAATCGTCTCTATTCTATCGTATGGAGGATTGGTATAAGGGGCGTCCAGGTATTTGCTTCCAGCAGATTGGTATTGCTGATCCTTTGCTAGTTTTGAATCTATTTTAGCAATCTCCTTCTGAGAACTAAATGGTATCAGCACATAAATCAATTTTTCATCCGGTTTACTTCCCTCGGATGGCGTAACAGGTTTGAACACGCCAACATGTTTAATCCCTGCTCTATGAAGGGCAGGAAGGTAGGCCTGTTCCAGGTATTCATCTACAACATTTTCCTGCTGACTGGTGGACAAATGATAAATTTTTATCTGATAAAAGTCTCCCTTTCCAGCAAGGGAAAATCCAGTATTCAGCAATAGAATGGCTATCACTGAAAATACATTATGGTATTTTTCATAGTTTTTTGTAATTAATTGAAATTGCTTGTC
>NZ_ATMR01000083.1 GCF_000427335.1 Winogradskyella psychrotolerans RS-3
TTTGTCAAATTGTTTACAACGGTTTTGTGTATGATTAGTGGCGTGTTTAAGCATCTAATTTAGCAAATAAAAACCGAGAGGATTTTCGTAAGTAGGCCAGAACCAGCCATTAATTATACACGGTGTTGCCATTTCGTTTTTATTAAAATTCACGTAATTAATTATTTAATATTAGTTTTTGTAGTGTAATTGGAATTATATTCCGACTGTTTAATCTTGTTTATAAATAATTGCATTTCTTTTGTTAAAGGTAATTTTTCCTGTGTTTCCCAAAAATCATTTCTGTATTTGAATTTTAAATCAAATAAACTTTTATCATGGTTTACATTATCTTTAACCTTCACTGAAGAATTAATTGGCTCAGCGAAATAGATATAACTTACTTCTATGGTATCTTTTTGTCCATCGTATATATTTTCAGTTTTAAAATTCACAATTTTTTTATTTATCTGCAATTTATTATTTGCGATATTTTTTTTATAATAGGTGTCTATGTTTTGACTTAGACCTCTAAATTTGCAATCTTCATCTATTATTATATAATTATTATCAGTCCAGAAAAAAGAGATATTTGTTCTTTCAAAATTTTTATTATCATTGTTAATTATGTAATAGCCTTTAATATCTGAACCAGGAATATCCTTTTTTAGCGTAGCGTTCATTTTTGTGTATGAACTATCCTTAAGAGTACTATAGTTGAAATTAAAATTTTTTGAAACTAATAGGTTTGTACTATTATGACTATAGAAAAAATTGTTTATACTTGATAAGATAGAAAACCTATAGTCTTTCTTTAGAGCATATGCTTTACGATAATTATCAATTTCAACAGACAGATTATCTTTTGATGATTTATCCTTTATTTTTAAACCCCCTTGTTTTTAATTTTACCGCTTAAATCAGCTATTTTAATTATTTCATTATTTTTTCTTATGATCGTTCTTAGAAAAAACTTTTCCACATGAGGTTCAACTGTGTAATCTGTTTTTTTAGACTTTATAATACTTTCATATATGTTGTTTGAGTGTATAACTACTTCATCTAGCAAAAAAGCTTTTGATTTTACGAAGATTGTATCATTTTTAATTTCACTTAGTTTAAAACTTAATTTTTCGTAGCCGAGCATATTAAATATTACACTATCATTGTCGGTTATGATATTAAATAAGCCATCTTCATTAGAAATAGAGTAGTTATCATTATTGCTTATTGTTGCGAATTGAACAGGACAATTACAACTATTGTCCCAAAGAGTTTTTTTATATTGTTTTTGACAAAATGCAGTTATACAAGTGAAATAAAGAAAGAGTAATGTTATTTTTTTCATATAGAATTTATGATTTTGTGTTGACTGTGCCCGTAAATGAATGGCAACGTGTTTGTATATGGTTTGTTGCGTGGTTTAAGCACCTAATTTAGCAAATAAAAACCGAATAGAAAATCCGCGAGGATTTTCGTAAGTAGGCTAGAACCAGCAATAAATTATATACGGTGTTGCCATACGTTTTTTATCCTTTTTTCATTATCAGCATACTGTACGAATAACGTCCATTCGGTAGTCGGTTTAAAAAGTTTTGAAATTGTTCTTTCAAATCAAATTCTTTGTTGATTATCGAAATCAGTTTTCTTGCTTTTATAACTTCAGCTGGTAATTTTACTTTATTTTGATTGTAATAATAGTCAGATTCTAACTCCCAATAAGATGCATTATTTATTTCTCCATCTTTAATTGCTTTAAAAAAAGTCGTTGTTCCATCTAATCCGCTTATGCAATTCTCGACTTCGTTACAATCTTTTAGGGTTTCAAATCCGTTGCTATTCAATTCCGAAATTAGTTTTTTTACAGTCGAATTTGGAATAGTGATTTTTTGGACGATGCTATCTTTTCGGATTTCTTTTCGGTTGGTTTTCCATACCAATTGAGTTAGAGTTCCATTAAATACTCCATTTTTGAATTCAATCAGTTCCACATTTTGATAGTCCTCAACTTGAACTTGATAAATTCGGTCGTGCAATTTTGAGTCAAATTCTGTTAATCCAAATCGTATTTCAGATTCGGTTTGAGAGAAGCAGAAATTAAATCCAATTCCGAAAAATATTAATATGTAAAGTGATTTTTTCAAATGTATGGCAACGTTTATGTATAAGAATAGTTGCGGTTTTGTGTGCGAGGATTTTCCGCAGGAAAATCAGACGTAACAAAATTGCAACGACCTTTGGTTAAGCACTAATTTAGCAATTATTTTTATACGGTGTTACCACCAGTTTTTTATTTGATTCAACGTTCCGATTATCAGTCCGACAATTCCTCCGTAATATGAAAAATTATGGATTTTCGAAACTTTATTAAATTCCGCTTTATGTTCAATTTCAAATGGGAAATTATAATTTGTAATAATTTCCGATGGATTTAATTCCGCAATTCCATATCCAACAAATCCGAACAGAATTGTAATTCCGATTACGATTAGAATTGATTTCAGCGTTTTATTCAGTAAATTTTTTCCGTCGCTGTATTTCATTCCGACAATTCCGAGAATCAGTCCAGTTAAAAGACCAAACCACCAAGTTGAGAAAAATCCAACCCAAACGAGAGCAAAAGTCCAATTTCCACCAAATTCTCTTGAATAATCATCTAAAATTCCAAAATTGAAAAAAGTCAGTTTTGTGTAAAATTCAGGTGAAATTTTTGAAGTAATAAAATCGTGCGTAATTCCATAAATCACACTTAAGATTATTGAAATGACTATGATTAATATTAAAGTTCCGGTTTTTTTCAAATTGGTGGTAACGTGTTTGTGTATGGTTAGTTGCGTGGTTTAGCAACTAATTTAGTAAACTTTTACGAACCTGAGAATATTCCGAAGGAATATTCCAGATGAGCAGGAACAAAGCAATTAATTATACACGGTGTTGTAAAACGTTTTTTAATTTTGATATGATTTTAATTTTCCATTTTCAAAATACAAGAACAAATTATCATAAACCCATTGTTCATGAACTCCCCAAGACCCAACAGTTCTATTTATGTCGTTTGGACTGCCTAAAGATATTGTAGCCATTTCTCTATTCATTCCAATCCAATAATATCCTTGCTTTAGTTCATTATAAACTTTTTGACCGTATTTTTTTATGTATTTCTTTTCTAATTTAGCATATTCTGCTCTTTGATTTTTGAGTTTTTGTTCTTTTTCTAAACGTTTTAATTCATCTTCTTCAGTCTCTTTTGCTTTTATAAATTCTTTTATTCTGTCATTTTTTTTAATCCACAAATCACTCATATATCCACAAATAGAATCAGTGCAAACTCCAAAATAGTCGTCTTTATAGTCTAGTATAACAACTTCTTTATCTTCAATTAAGGTTGTAATTAATTTACCATAAGGACCTGCAGAATTTCTTAACTTTGCACCGCTTGTGACCGTTGCTTTTAAAGTCGAATCAGTAACCATTTTTTGAATTTCTTTAGACTTAATTTTATTTATTTTTAATTCAATGTTTTTAATCGAATCGGTCAGATTCTTAATCTGATTTAGAATCTCTTTTTTTTGGTTTTCTAATTCTGTTATTTCAGTTTGCTGAGTAAAACTTTTTAATGAAAAGAAAATTATTATCAGAAAAATATATGTTTTCATATTAGTGTTAAATGTTTTACAACGTGATTGTGTATGGTTAGTTGCGTGGTTAAGCAACTAAGTTAGCAAACTTTTACGAACCCGTGAAAATTCCGCAGGAATTTTCGCAAGTAGGTAAGAACATAGCAATTAATTATACACGGTGTTACCCAACGTTTTTTTCTTCAAATTTTTTACTCATAAATCTAAAAATCAATAATGCTGGAATTAAAATTCCATATAAGATTAATGCACCATTCCAATCAATATCTTTTTTCATTCCGATATATGAAATTAGCATAAGAGTTGCAACAAAAAAAGCAAGCAAAGTAACTCCATAGAAATATTTAAAGCCTTTAGCAAGAAGTGATTTTAATTCAGGATTCATTTTTTATCCAGTGTTTTTATTCTGCATTTTCTTTTTTCGGTCATATTTTATTTTCCAAGTATGGTATTTTAATTTGCCTATAAATTTATTCCATTCGTGTCTTATTCCACCCAATTCCCAATTGACGTCAAAAGTTTTTTGTTTTTCAGTTGAGTTTGGTTTTTTCGCAACGTAATTTGGAACTGCAACTTTACAATGCAACATTGGTTCATTATTGATTATCGTTGGATAAAAATCAGCTGTATGAGAGGTTTTTAAAAAGTATCTAATTTCTATTATTGTTTTATTCGACAGCGATTTATAAATGTATAAATTTATGTCATAAAGATTTTCAAAAATCGTAGTCAATTCAGACACAATTCCGCTCAACGTTTTTGGAACTTTTTTGTCATTAATTTTTTTTCTAATTTTCGCTTGTTCAAAAAAGTTTTTTCCGATACTTTCATCAATTTCCGACATAATATATACGCAATTTCTCGATATTTTATTCCAACAAATATCGGTTGCCATATCTATCAAACTTGATGTTGCTTCTTGGATTTTATTTTCGAGTTCTGCTTTTTTCAAATGTTGGGTAACGTTGTTGTGTATGATTTCGTTGCGTGTTTAAGCACTAAAGTTAGCAAATAAATCACAGATAGAAAGTCCGCGAGGACTTTCGTAAGTAAGCTATAACTAGCAATGAATTATACACGGTGTTGTAAATAGTACTTTTTTCAATTCAGTTCAAATATTGGTTTGTCAATTCCTCTGCTGTAATAAATATATTTGTCAATATTCAAATTGCTAAATATTCTATTTTCATAAATTTCGTTTAATAATTCGATTCCGATTTTATCCAATTTTTCGGTATGTTGTTGTTTAGACTCAAGTTCTTTTAAACTCATTCCAGTATATGGATAATAATCTTCGTACCATTTTTTCAGCCGAGAGAGAAAGTCAGTCGGAATCTTTGATTGGTCAATTTCAATCATATAATCTCCGTTTTCCAGAATTAAAATTCCAAAACATTTTGCAAATGGTTCTGCCGCTAAAGTCAATTTAATTTCTTCTTTCATTTTGCAGCCATTAATTTTCCATATATTTTTTCTCGTTCGGATTCAGTTTTTGTGTTGTCGAATAAGTCAAATGTTCCGAACCAATATAGTCTTTCATTCATTGTCATTCCACCAATTCCATCAATTGCAGATTTTTTAAATTCAATCCACATTCCATAAATTTTATCAAAGTCCGTTTGCTTATTAATCCAAGTGTTTCCAAGAAAACGTTCGATATTTTCTCCTAATTCAATCGCATTTCTTTCGTCAGTTTTCCAACTTTCTAAATTATCAGCTAGTTTTTGAATGGAATCTTCTTTTGAAATTTTCCTAATGTTATTTGCTAACTCGTCTAAATTCATTTTTTGCGGTCAGTTTGGGTATTATTTAC
>NZ_ATMR01000084.1 GCF_000427335.1 Winogradskyella psychrotolerans RS-3
TATCCCCTGGTAAAAAAGAACCAGTCTGAAAACCTGCAGCTATTAATTTCACCAAAATTATTGAAAATCTAAATGGCGGAAATTGTATGTTGGTAACTCCTCTGAATTGAATCCTGAAAGCCGTTATTTTTGCACTAATGATTCGGATGAGGCATTGGTGCTACGCTTATCAAAAAAGATAAGGTTTTAAGTGTAGTGATTTTTATGGTTCTATATACTGTGTTGAATAATATAAAACCTTCTTGTACTACCCCTTTGTACCATTGATACAGTTTCGTTAAAGCTACACCTTATTACTTTGCTCGTTTGGTTGAACCTAGCTAATGACCTAGGAAGTTTGTAGGCTCTTTCCAAGTCAGGATAGCGATTAAAAAGTATTTCGGCAAGGGGAGCTTTAAATACTGTCCTTTTATTTTTCTTTTTAAAAGAGAATGCTTCCCTTTTGGTAAATATGGCTTTTAAGTATCTCCGTTTTCAAGTTGGTCTGAAGCAAATGACTTTTTATTCTTTGCTTTATTATAGTATTTCTTACTTCTGATCTTCAAAGGCGTTCCATCTATGAGAGATTCTCATTTCTTCAACGGCCTGGTAAGAAAGTTTCCAGTCATGTCAAGGCCACTTCTATTACATTA
>NZ_ATMR01000085.1 GCF_000427335.1 Winogradskyella psychrotolerans RS-3
GACTCTCTTCAATTGACCATAAAACCAGGAGATCGAATCCATAAAAACTTTACATTAATCAGGAAGTTCCAACGGAGGGTTGGATCAGTAGTGACACCCATATCCATACCTTTACTCACTCTGGGCATGGTGACGCCACAATGCAGGAACGGGCCATTACCATTGCTGCTGAAGGGATTGAATTGCCAATCATGACCGATCACAATGTGCATATTAATATTGAACCCGCCTCCTGGGAAATGCGGGTGAATGCCTACTTCACCCCGGTTATTGGTAATGAAGTAACTACTCGCTTCGGACATTTCAATATTTTCCCTGTAACCGAAGAAGCTCCTATACCGGAAATAAAAGCGGAAAACTGGGATATGCTCTATCGAAACATGCAAAAAACNGTAGGCCAGGGAATCATCATATTGAACCATGCACGTGATGTACACGGTGGATTCCGACCTTTGATCAGGAAAGACATATTGGGGATGCTGGAGTTAATCTGGAAGGTTGGGAAGTCCCTGCCAATGCGAT
>NZ_ATMR01000086.1 GCF_000427335.1 Winogradskyella psychrotolerans RS-3
GCTCCTTCACCATCAGAAACGATTAGTTTGGCAAGGTGAATCAATAATTCGCCGAGTTTTTCCTTAAACAAAATATAGAGCGGGTCATCTTCTTGGGTGATTTTATCATTCCCAGCCATCCCATTGGCCAATATTGCAACCATATCATTGGTAGAGGTATCTCCATCTACTGTGATCATATTAAAAGACCTATCCACACAATATTTTAACGTCTTTTGTAGTAATTTTTCGTCAATATCGATGTCCGTGGCTAAAAAGGAAAGCATCGTTGCCATATTGGGATGGATCATTCCTGATCCTTTTGCAACGCCACCAATGGATATGGTTTTTCCTTCCCATTCAAAATCAACAAAACCTTCCTTTGCGAAAGTATCTGTTGTCAATATGGCATTGGCCAGGAATGAACCAGCTTTTGCATCATTGGATAATTTTGGTACTGTTTCTTTTATCCCTGCTACCACATCTTCTGTAGGGAAAACTTCACCTATCAAACCGGTTGATGCAACAATTACATCATCAGGAGAAATATTTAAAGCTGCGGCAACAGTATCTGCCATTGCTTCTGCACCTTTTCTACCCTGCTCACCAGTACAGGCATTTGCATTCCCTGCATTACATACAATGACTTGGGCTCTATTATTGGCAAGGTTTCTTTGGTACCTTGATTGGTTCG
>NZ_ATMR01000087.1 GCF_000427335.1 Winogradskyella psychrotolerans RS-3
CGTTACAGCTTCTGCCTTCCCAGGTGATCATGGATTTGTTGTCAAATTCCATATTGATAACTTGTGTATCTGGAGTTTGCCAATCGTCTTCATACCTATATCTTCCACCTGAAGAGTTTACTTTGTTAGGGTATTCTACTTGTAATCCCCAACGCGCAAGATCCACCATGTGGGTACCATTGTTTAGTGCTTCACCAGTTCCCCAGTTCCAAAACCAATGCCAGTTATAATGGATTAAATTGTCTCTATAAGCTTCCCTTGGAGCCGGTCCTTGCCATAATTCAAAGTCCAGCCATTCAGGAACTGGAACTTGCTTACCGTTACCGATGGGCGCTCTGTTGTTTGCGTACCAGGTTTTTTGCCATATAAGGTCTTCCGATAACTCCGTTGTGAAGCTCTTCAATACCTTTGATTACATTTGGCCAGGAACGTCTTTGATTACCCACCTGAACTACTTTATTGTATTTCTTTGTGCTCGCATTAGCAATTCTCCTTCATGAGGATTGTGCGCACAAGGCTTTTCTACATAAACATGTTTGCCTGCTTTCAAGCCTAAAATGGCTGCTGGTGC
>NZ_ATMR01000088.1 GCF_000427335.1 Winogradskyella psychrotolerans RS-3
TAGGATGCAAGAATCAAGAATCAAGATACAAGATTAAAGATTAATGAGAATAGAGTTTTTAGTTAGGAATGACTAATTTAGGCTAAAGGCTAAAGGCTAAAGGCTAAAGGCTAAAGGCTAAAGGCTAAAGGCTAAAGGCTAAAGGCTAAAATTGAAGAATCAAGATTAAAGAGAATAGAGTTTTTGGTTACGAATGACTAATTTGGGCTAAAGGCTAAAGGCTAAAGGCTAAAGGCCAAAAGTAACTGCCAACTGAAAACTGCCAACTGAAGACTATTTTACTGATTAAACGTATCACTCTCAATAACACCATCGCGTAATCGAATAACACGGTTGGCATGTGCTGCAATTTCTTCTTCGTGGGTTACCATAATTACAGTGTTTCCTGCTGCGTGAATATCACCAAAGAGTTTCATGATTTCTATTCCTGTTTTAGAATCTAAGTTACCTGTCGGCTCATCGGCTAAGATGATTGATGGTTTGTTAACTAAAGCTCTACCAACAGCAACACGTTGCCTTTGTCCACCTGAAAGTTGATTGGGTTTGTGATCCATTCGGTCTGCTAGTCCAACATCAGTTAAAACTTCTGTAGCACGTGCGATACGGTCTTTTTTTGAGAATCCGGCATAGACCATAGGTAAAGCCACATTATCCAATGCCGTAGTTCTTGGTAGTAGGTTGAAGGTTTGAAAAACGAATCCGATTTCTGTATTTCTAATGTCTGCGAGTTCGTCATCTGACATTTGGCTTACGTCATTTCCGTTTAAATTGTAAGAGCCTGCAGTAGGTGTGTCTAAACACCCTAATAAATTCATTAGTGTCGATTTTCCAGAACCAGATGGTCCCATGATGGCCACATATTCGCCACGCTTAATGTCTAAATCAATGCCTTTTAGGACATGAACAATTTCTTGTCCTAATTTAAAATCTCTAATGATGTTTCTAATTTCGATGACGTTGCCGCTCATAATTTTATATTTTTTTGTCACCTTGAGCGCAGTCGAAAGGTATTAAAAGTAACATTTTATTTGGTTTCGACTGCGCTCAACCTGACATACGATATAGGTTGTAAATCTACCTGCAAGATAAAAGATTTTGCAGTGATTTATTTAATAAGACGCAAAACTTGTTGACTTGTTACATTCTAATTTTAAAATGTTCTTTTGCTTGCTCTTTTCTAAAAAACACAAAACCCAAATTGAAACAATCTACCGTGACCGTTACTGCATTGTGATTTTTAATATAGTCCCATGCTTCCGTCATGCCCTTTGACCAATAAATATCATCAAAGACAAAAACAGAGTCATTATGAACGGTAGGTAATAAGGCTTCAAAATATTGAATGGTAGCTTCTTTATTGTGGTGGCCATCGAAGAAGATGAAATCGAAGCTGTTGTGTTTTAAATCAGGGATTTTATTAGTAAAATTTCCAACTTCAAATTCAATATTGTTTATGTTGAGCTTTGTGAATTGGGATTGCGCAAATGTTGAGGTGTTTAAGCAGCCTTCTATGGTCGTGA
Source organism: Winogradskyella psychrotolerans RS-3 (assembly GCF_000427335.1). Classification (GTDB taxonomy): domain Bacteria; phylum Bacteroidota; class Bacteroidia; order Flavobacteriales; family Flavobacteriaceae; genus Winogradskyella; species Winogradskyella psychrotolerans. Next base: position 1,521 of record NZ_ATMR01000088.1, read on the forward strand.
TTTTTGAAGAATTATTTACTAATGCCAGTGCATAGGTTCCCATGCCCAAAGACGTGCCTAATTCTAAAATGCGCTGAAACTCGAAGTATTTTGAAAGTCTATATAAGAGTTCTGAGTCTTTTTTAGAACTGCTAGACGTTTTTGCCATTTTACTAACCTTTCGTTGGTTAGCGTCTAAAACCTTTGAGCCTTCACCTAAATCTGTAATATCTAAAATGGTGTTTGAGTTTTCTAAGGCTTTTTTATAAAGTTTGAGTTTAGCATAGGCGTCATGGTTGGTTTTATCATATAGGCATTTGGTTACAAAATTATAGACAAAAGGGGAGTGGACACCATGTTGATTGGTGGCTTTTGAAAGGAATTTTATGTATGCTTTTGCTTGGTACACTTTATTAGTTTCAGAGTTTCAGAGTTTCAAAGTTTCAAAGTCTCAGAGTTTCAAAGTCTCAGAGTTTCATAGTTTCGAAGTCTCAGGGTTTCAGAGTTTCATAGTTTTGGGGCTACGGAGATTGATTTATAAACTTCGTGTTTATTGGTAAGTATTATTTAATTACAGCGCTTAGTTGTTTTCTGTGACCTTAAACTGATACTTTTCTAACCATCTAACCATCTAACCATCTAACCATCTAACCATCTAACCTTCGAGCTTTTCAGCTAATTCAAACCAACGCATTTCTTTTTCTTCAATCGTATCAATAACCACTTGCAATTTTTCTGAAAGTTTACTGATTTGGTCTTGACTTAATTCAGGATTGTGAAATTTGGCTTCTAATTCGGTTTTATCTAATTCTAAAGATCTTATTTTAGAGGCTAAGTTTTTGTATTCCTTTTGTTCGTTGTAATCTAATTTATTGGCTTCGTTTTGCTTTTCAGCTTTGGTGTCAACAACTTTTTCTACGACTTCAATTTGTTTGGGCTGACTTTCGTCATAGGCTCTAAAATCGGAATAATTTCCTGGAAAATCATCAACAACACCTTCTCCTCTAAAGACAAACATGTGATCTACAATCTTATCCATAAAATAACGGTCGTGAGATACCACTAATAATACTCCTGGGAAATCCATTAAGAAATCTTCAAGAACATTTAAAGTCACGATATCTAAATCGTTGGTCGGCTCATCCAAAATTAAAACATTCGGGTTTTGAATTAAAACGGTACACAAATACAATCGTTTTTGTTCACCACCACTTAGTTTTTCAACAAAATCCCATTGCTTTTTTCTGTCGAATAAAAACTTTTCTAGTAGTTGTTGTGCGTTAATTTGTCGGCCTTTGGCTAGTGGAATATACTCGCCAAATTCTTTAATAACATCAATAACTTTTTGGTTAGGTTTGGCTTTAATACCTCCCTGTGTATAATAGCCAATCTTAACGGTTTCACCCAAAACAACTTTACCGCTATCTGGCTGAGCACTTTGGGTTAAAAGATTTAAAAACGTAGACTTTCCGGTTCCGTTTTTTCCAATGATTCCAATACGTTCACCTTTTTTAAAGGTGTACTCAAATTCGTTTAAAATCGTTTTATCTTTAAATGCTTTTGAGACTTTATGAAACTCTATGATTTTACTCCCTAGACGTTCCATATTAATATCCAATTCGATCGTATGATCGTTACGACGTTGGTGTGCTTTTGATTTTATTTCAGAGAAATCATCAATTCTACTTTTAGATTTTGTGGTACGTGCTTTAGGTTGGCGACGCATCCATTCGAGTTCTTTTTTAAAGAGTTGTTTGGCTTTCCCAACTTCGGTAGCTTGATTCTCTATTCGAGCTTCTTTCTTTTCTAAATAGTATGAATAATTTCCTTTATAGGTGTGTAATTCGCCATGATCTAACTCTATAATTTCATTACAAACACGTTCTAAGAAGTAACGGTCGTGCGTTACCATAAAAAGTGTTTGTTGGGTTTTAGCGAAATACTCTTCTAACCATTCGATCATTTCTAAATCTAGGTGGTTGGTAGGCTCATCGAGAATTAAAATATCAGGTTTGCTTAAAAGTGCTTGTGCTAATGCTAAACGCTTTTTCTGTCCACCAGAAAGTGTGTTAACTTTCAAAGAAAGGTCGTCTAATTTTAATTGCGATAAGGTTTGTTGGTATTGTGTTTCAAATTCCCACGCGTTATAGCGATCCATACCTTCAAAAGCTTTTTGATAGGCATCGGCATCTTCTGGATTCTTTAAAGCTTGTTCGTAAGCTTCAATAATTTTTAAAACTGGGATGTCTGAAGCAAAGATGGTTTCTTCGAGTGTAAGGTTAGGATCTAAATCAGGTTCTTGGTCTAAAAAGGCTAAACGCAATCCTTTTCTAGCGACTATTTGTCCATCATCAGGAGTGTCCTTTCCTGCTAACATTTTAAGGATGGATGTTTTTCCGCTCCCGTTTTTGGCTACAAAAGCTATTTTCTGATCTTTATGGATACTGAAAGACAAATTTTTAAAGAGCACTAGCTCTCCAAAAGATTTTGATATATTTTCTACGTTTAGGTAATTCAAGGTGTTTTTTTTGCAAAGAACGGAAATAAACCAAAAAGAAACGTATTAGTTTTGATATTAGTGTTGATACATTATATTTGTGTCCAAAGATCCATTGTATTTATGAAGCATATTAGGCTTTTAATTATTGTTCTGAGTTGTGTTGTTGTATCGTCTTGTATCCCTCATAAAGACACTGTTTATTTGCAAGTTAAGGAGGGTGCTATCAATGATACTATTCCTAATAATCTTGTTGAAATTCAGAAGCCTTATCGTGTTCAAGTTAATGATATATTGAATATACGTGTTAAGGCGTTAGACCAAGAAACGGTATCTATTTTAAATCCAGCAGGAGATGGGAATTTAAATGCGAGTAGCGCCGAACGTGCTTTTTTTGATGGTTTTACTGTAGATGTACATGGGAATGTAAGAATACCAACACTTGGTTATATCAATGTCTTAGGATTTACCACAGAGGAAATTGAAAAAGCCATAGAACAGAAGCTGCTTGAGGAACAATTTAAAGAAACCGCTAATATTTTTGTCACGGTAAAATTGGCGGGATTACGTTATACAGCGAATGGTGAAGTCGGTTCGCCGGGAAGTCAGGTCTTGTTTACAGATCGGGTCAATATATTTGAAGCCATTGCTAATGTTGGAGAAATTCCAGTGACAGGAAATAAAAAGGATGTTTTAATTATTAGACAATATCCTCAAGGTCAGAAAATACATCATTTAGATTTAACAGATATAAGAGTAATGCAGTCTCCATATTATTATATACAACCCAATGATATTATTTATGTAAAGCCTTTGGTTCAGAAATCATTAGGGACTGGGGAAACGGCCTTTTCTAGTATTGCTACGATAGCATCTATACTTTCGTTATTGACTACTGGCGTATTACTTTTTTCAAGACTATAATTACATATGAGAGATTACGATGAGATAGAAGATCAAGATTCACAAGGAATAAGTTTTGATTTTAGAGGATTTCTGTTTAAAGTATTAAACTTGTGGAAATTTGTGCTTATTTGTATAGGTGCAGCACTGATGATCGCCTACTTTATTAATGCTAGAAAACAAAATGTTTACCGCTTAGATTCTTTAATTTCTATAGATAACGATCAAAATCCTTTTTTTACGGCAAACACAAGTATATCCTTTAATTGGGGAGGAGTTTCAGGTAAAGTCGGTAAAATAATGACTGCGATAAAAACTCGGAGTCATAATGAAAAGGTAGTCGATTCGCTTCAATATTATATGGACTATTTAGAGGAGAGTAAGTATCGAAAAATTGATATTTATAAAGACGCTCCTTTCAAATTTATAATTGACAAATCCAAAGGGCAGGTTCTTAATTATCCTGTTGGTATTCGATTTATAAACGCTACTGAATTTGAGATTTTTACAGCCTTCGAAGGAGCTAAGGCAACAGCACAAAAGTACGGTGATAAGTCAAAGGAGGGAATCTCTGTTCCTACAAAAGATTTTGTGAAAAGATTTAAAAGCGGAGCCACAATTAATTTGCCTTTTCTTAATGGGCAGTTAGTCTTTAAACCTGAGCAGTCCGTAAAGCCAGGGGCGGAATATTTTATTCAGTTTAGTGATTTTGATGGATTAGTAAACAAGTATAAAACAGATATAGCTATTGGTACCTTTTCAGAATCGTCTTCAAATATTTTAAGACTACAATTGGCAGGACATAACAAGGCTAAAATTGTAGATTACCTCAATGCGACGTCTGAGATTTTAAGTAAGACAGAGTTAGAGCGCAAGAATTTGTATGCTACCAATACGATTAAATTTATTGATAGTAGTTTGGCAGCAGTAAATAATAGTCTCAAAGAAGTTACAAATGAGATGAATAAATTTCGTAGTGATAATAAAGTCTTCGATGTGAGTGCAGAAATTGCGCAAATTTCTAACGAACTACGTCAATTTGAACTAGCAAAACAGGAAGAAGAATCTAAACTCGATTATTTAAGTAATCTTGAAGTATATTTAAATACAAAAACGGATTATACTAATATTGCAGCACCAACCAGTGTAGGTATTGATGAAGGTAATGTGCTTAATGGTGTTTCCAAAATTGTGGCTTTAGCTGCTGAGCGTCAAAACTTAGAGTATACGACTAAAGAAAGTTCTGGACTTTTTAAAGAGCTAGACCGACGTATTGATTCTGAAAAGAATGTATTGCTTGAAACTATTGATGCCACAAAGAGAACTATTGGAGTGCGTATAGGTACTTTAAATCGAAATGTGGCTAATCTAGAGTCTAAATTGAGTGGTTTGCCAGAAGATGAACAGCAGTTTTTAAAGATTCAGCGACAATTAGATATGAGTCAAGAAGCTTATGATATTTACTTGGCTAAACGGAGTGAGGCTGCTATTGTAAAAGCAGCAAATATCTCAGATCTTGGTATTATTGATGAGGCTAAAGATATAGGTGGCGGTTTAATAGGTCCTAACAAGACCTTGAATTATATGATGGGTTTAATGCTAGGATTTTTTACCCCAATGTTCTTAATCTTTGTAGTCTATTTGCTAGATAATACGATTCATGGATCCGATGAGATTACACGGATGTCTAAAATCCCCATTTTAGGTTTGGTCGGGAAATACCGTTATAAGAATAATTTGGTGGCTTATGAAAAACCTAAATCTGCAGTGGCAGAATCCTTTAGAGCGATACGTTCCAGTTTACAATTTATATTTAAAAAGCATTCTTCAGAAACTAGGGCTAGTACTTTAATGGTGACGTCTTCAGTGAGTGGAGAAGGTAAAACATTTACGTCTATTAATATTTCTACCGTTTATGCATTATCGGGAAAAAAGACGATTTTATTAGGGTTAGATTTACGTAAACCAAAAATATTTGATGATTTCGATATTGCAAATGATAAAGGTGTGGTGAACTATTTGATAGGGGATGGTACACTTGAAGAAATTACAACACACACGCATATTGAAAATTTAGATATTATTACCTCAGGGCCTATACCACCCAATCCTTCTGAGTTATTAATGAGTGGTAATTTAAAAGAACTAATCGCACGACTGAAGCAGGAGTATGATATGATTATTTTAGATACGCCCCCCTTAGGTTTGGTGACGGATGCTTTAGAATTAACACAGTATGCGGATGCGACCATTTTTATGGTACGATTAGATTATACCAAGAAAGGCATGTTACAATTGGTAAATGCTAAACACCGTTCAGGTGAGCTGAAAAATGTGAGTTTTGTTCTTAACTTTTACAGACATAAAAATAACAGTAATTACGGTTATGGTTACGGCTACGGTTATGGCTACGGTTATGGTTATGGGGTTTATGGTAATAGCTATCATGAAAAAGATAACTATTCTTTATTCAAAAAGATGAAGGATTTCCTTAGACGACTATAATTGGTTTTAAACATAAAATTTTGATCACACAAACGCAACTGAAAATCAAACGGATATTTGATGTTTCCGTTGTTGTGCTATGCTTGCCTTTATTAATTGGTCCCATAGTGTTGTTAGTTTTAATTGCAACAATAGATGCTAAACAATGGGGAGTCTATTCGCAGCATCGTGTTGGACAATACGGTAAGCTTTTCAAGATTTATAAAATTCGAACTTTAGCAGACGGATCACATAACTTAGGGCATTTAGATGACAGTGCTTCTTTAGTAGGGCGATTTTTAAGGCAAACTAAATTAAATGAATTGCCTCAGCTTTATAATGTCTTAATAGGAGACATGAGTTTGGTTGGGCCGAGACCTGATTTGCAAGGTTTTGCAGACGAATTAACTGGAGACGACCGCATTGTTTTAAAAGTCAAACCAGGAATTACTGGTCCCGCAACCTTAAAATACCGAGATGAAGAGCAGCTTCTAAAGCTTCAAAAAGACCCAGAACACTACAATAGAACGATTATATGGGTTGATAAGGTGAAAATCAATAAAAAATACGTTCAGAATTATAGTTTTTACTTAGATTTGAGACTTATTTTAAACAAATGAATCGTTCAGAAGATAAAATTGCAATAATTGGATTAGGTTATGTTGGTTTGCCACTTGCTGTAGAGTTTGCGAAAAAATTCTTTGTTGTTGGTTTTGATATTAATAAACAGCGCATCAGTGAATTAAATACAGGGCTTGATAAAACCTTAGAAGTTGAAAACGACCATTTAAAATCAGTATTAACTTCAGATTTAAATGCTAGTAAAGGTTTATATATTACAGATGATGTTGATGCATTAGCTGTAACTAACTATTATATCATTACAGTACCTACACCAACCGATGCCTTAAACAAACCTGTGTTTACTCCATTAATTAAGGCCAGTGAAACAGTAGGTAAGGTTTTATCTAAAAATGATATCGTGGTTTATGAATCAACAGTGTATCCTGGTGCAACTGAAGATATTTGTATTCCTGTTTTAGAACAAGCGTCAGGCTTAGTTTATAATACCGATTTCTTTGCAGGTTATTCACCAGAACGTATTAATCCGGGTGATAAAGAACATACGGTCACCAAAATATTAAAAGTAACTTCTGGTTCTACGCCAGAAATAGCTATAAAAGTTGATGAACTTTATAAAAAAGTCATTACTGCAGGTACGCACATGGCACCTTCTATTAAGGTGGCAGAAGCGGCAAAAGTGATTGAGAATTCGCAACGCGATATTAATATTGCTTTTGTTAATGAGTTGTCTAAAATATTTAGACTTTTAGATATTGATACTAAAGCGGTGTTAGAAGCTGCAGGAACCAAATGGAACTTCTTAAAATTCTCACCAGGTTTAGTTGGTGGGCATTGTATCGGAGTCGATCCTTACTACTTGGCGCAAAAAGCTATTGAATCGGGTTATAATCCTGAAATTATTTTAGCTGGTCGTAAGATGAACGATAGTATGGGAAGCTATGTCGCTACCGAAACTGTGAAAATGATGATTAAAAAAGGAGCCACGATTAAAGGTTCTAAAGTTCTTGTTTTAGGGATTACATTTAAAGAAAACTGTCCGGATATTAGAAACTCTAGAGTTATTGATATCATTGAAGAATTAGAAACATACGATGTTAATGTCGATGTTTATGATCCTTGGGCTTCTGCTGAAGAAGTAAAGCATGAGTATAAATTAGACTTAATCTGTGATTTCAATGAATTAAGTTCTGAATACGATGCGGTAATTTTAGCGGTTTCTCATAACCAATTCTTAAAATTAGATATCACGAAGTTAAAATCACAAACAGGTGTTGTTTTCGATGTAAAATCATTACTTCCTATAGATGCCATAGACGCAAGATTATAATGTATTCAAATCCACATCATACCACAGACCTATCCAAATTAAGTTTTTTAATTACTGGAGGGGGAGGTTTCATTGGCTCTAACCTCACCGAATACTTATTAAAGTATAAGGCTAAAAAAGTACGCGTTTTAGATGACTTTTCTAATGGTCATCGTGAAAACTTAACGGAATTTATGGATAACCCAGCTTTCGAACTTATTGAAGGTGATATTAGAGACATAGAAACTTGTAAAACCGCAATGGAGGGCATAGATTATGTCTCTCACCAAGCTGCTTTAGGTTCGGTGCCGCGTTCTATTAACGATCCCGCAACAACCAACGAGGTTAATATTTCTGGATTTTTAAATATGATGATTGCGTTGAAAGATAGTCCAACAGTAAAACGTATGGTATATGCCGCGTCTAGCTCAACGTATGGAGATAGTCAAGCCTTACCAAAAGTAGAGGATATTATAGGAAAACCCTTATCTCCATATGCCGTAACAAAATACGTCAACGAATTATATGCAGATGTATTTGGTACGACTTATAATACAGATGTTATTGGTTTACGCTATTTTAATGTATTCGGACCAAAACAAAGTCCGGATGGGGCTTATGCAGCAGTAATTCCTTTATTTATGCAAGCGCTTAAGGATAATGCCTCCCCGAAAATTAATGGTGATGGTGAGCAAACTCGAGATTTCACATTTATAGATAATGTGGTGCAAGCTAATGTAAAAGGCTTTTTTGCGCCTATAGAGGCCAAAAATGAAGTTTTTAATGTGGCTTGTGGAGAACGTATTACTATTAACTATTTATGGGAATCGTTACGCATTGCTGCGGATTCTGAATTAAAAGCTATCTACGGACCTAATAGACAAGGTGATGTTAGAGATTCGCTTGCTGATATTTCCAAAGCACAAAATCTTCTAGGTTATAAGCCCAAATATACCGTAAGAGAGGGGTTGAAAATCACTTGGGATGCTTTTAATTAAAGCAAAAAATAATTTAGGTTAATGCTATTTTAAAAACAAAATTCTAATATAAAATTGATATAATGACCAATATTTTAGTCACCGGCGGTGCAGGACAATTAGGAAGTGCTTTAGCTTCAAAATTAGCGCAAAAACCTAGTACTACCGTTGTAGTGATCGATAATTTGTCTACAGGTGATAAATCAAAACTTCCAATAAGAGATAATATTATATTTATTAAAGCAGACGTAAATAATTATTACGACATCATCTCTATTTTTGCGACTTATAAATTTAAATATGTATTTCATTTGGCAGCTGTAGTGGGTGTAGAACGTACTTTAGAGCACCCTATCGTTGTTTTAGAAGATATAGAAGGACTAAAAAATGTACTGTCATTATCTAAAAATTCAGGTGTCGAACGTATTTTTTATTCGAGTTCTTCAGAAGTGTATGGAGAACCTTTTGAAATTCCACAAAACGAACAAACGACACCATTAAATTCTAGATTACCTTATGCTATAGTTAAAAATGTGGGAGAGGCTTTTTTAAAAGCGTATCAGCAAGAATACGATTTAGATTATACCATTTTTAGATTTTTTAATACATATGGACCACAACAGAGTAACGATTTTGTAATGCCGAGATTTATTAAGTTGGCTATGACCAATCAACCCATTCCCATTTATGGAAAAGGTGAACAAACGCGCTCATTTTGTTATGTCGATGATAATATAGATACCTGTATCAAAGCTTTAGATGAAAATGCTTTTGTTAATGATGTTCTTAACATTGGTAATGAAGATGAAGTTAGCATTTTGTATTTAGCTCAAAAGATTATAGAACTAACAAACTCTAAATCTGAAATTAAGTTCTTACCTTCTTTAAAAGAAGGAGATATGACGCGTCGTTGTCCTGATATAACTAAAATGAAGGCTTTACTTGGACGTGAATTAGTGTCTTTAGAAGAAGGGATTTTAAAAATGATAGCGTATTATAAGGCTTTATAGATACTTCTTTTTTCCTCCCCTTCAGGAGACTACACTCTCTATATTAAATAAAAAACAGGCTTAATCTTAGCTTAATTTATATTATTCAAGATTTAGTCATTAGTTTCCACAATGTGCTCCTCCCTTTAGAAAAAGTGAGGTGGATAAGCCGCCGAAGAAGGCTTAGACGGTGGGTTTGAATTATATTCATATTACAAAAACCATCATGCATTCTCACCAAAACAAATAAAAACCATTCATAAAACAATAATCTTGTAGTTCCCCTAACGCACCCTATTTTCCTCAATGCGCTCCTCCCTTTAGAAAAGGGAGGTGGCTAAACCGCCGAAGAAGGCTTAGACGGTGGGTTTTGAATTATATTCATATTACAAAAACCATCATGTATTCTCGCCAAAACAAGTAAAAATCGCCCATAAATTAAGTCTCTATTTATAAATTGAGTTAATAGCCCTATAGTTCCCCTAACTCACCCT
>NZ_ATMR01000089.1 GCF_000427335.1 Winogradskyella psychrotolerans RS-3
ATAGGAAGACTTTTTAGTTTTATAAGAAAATCAATGCCGTTTAGTTCACCACTAAAAATTCTTTCAAGGTGTCTTCATATATTTTCTCGTACATCGGTACAATATTGTGCAAATCAAATTTCTGAGATTGTACTTTTGCGTTGGCTTTAAACTGATTTAAGGTATCGATATCTGATAATATTTTTATAGCATTTTTAGACATATCCTTAATTGCATTAACCTCACTCAAATAGCCTGAAAAACCATCTTCGTTAACCTCTGGCAATCCACCTGTATTCGTAGATATTACCGGTACGCTACTTGCCATTGCCTCAAGTGCAACTAAACCAAAACTTTCGGTTTGCGATGGTAACAAAAATAAATCGCTGAAACACAAAATACGATCGATTTCATTACTGTTTCCAACAAAAATAACACGATCACTTATCCCTAATTCTTCAACTAAATTCTCTGCAGCTTCTTTTTCCGGACCTTCACCAACCATCATTAACTTTGCAGGTAATTCTTTTTGAATATTATAGAAAATCTTAATCACATCAGGAATTCGTTTGACTTCCCTAAAGTTACTAATGTGGGTTATAATGCGTTCATCATCATCTGCCATCATGACGCGTTGACAATCCGTAAAACTATGTGTATGCTTTTCTAGATCTATAAAATTAGGCACCACATGAATCTCTCGTTTTATGTCAAACAAGCGCATGGTATCTTTCTTCAAACTTTCTGAAACAGATGTTACTGCGTTAGATTTATTGATACTAAACGTTACAGCTGGTTTATAAAATGGATGACTACCAACTAAGGTAATATCAGTACCGTGCAACGTAGTTACAATAGGTACAAAAATGCCTTCATCTTTTAACATTTGTTGGGCCATATAAGCCGCATACGCATGAGGAATGGCATAATGTACGTGTAATAATTCAATACCATGCAACTTTACCATATCTACTAATTTACTCGACAAAGCAAGCTCGTAAGGCTGATAAAGAAAAAGAGGATATTCTGGAACGTGAACCTCGTGAAAATGAACATTATTACTCAACAATTCTAAACGTACAGGTTGACTATACGTTATAAAGTGAATCTCGTGACCACGTTTTGAAAGCTCTAAGCCTAATTCTGTAGCTACAACGCCACTTCCTCCAAATGTTGGGTAACAAACTATTCCAATTTTCATGTAAACCTTTTAATTTTTAAAGTTAATGGTTTTTCTATTATTGGCTATTAACTTTAAGTACATATTAACTTGTATCTCGGTGATGCTAATTCATAACAACAACCTAAATACGATATTCAAAATAGTCTAGCATTTGCAGTAGTCCTTACAACGCCAATCGTATTTAACTTAGAAAAAATACTAATCGATTATAGCTTCGTAGATTAAACGCTGAATATCTGTTCTAATATTTTCTCTTAATAATAGATTTTTTCCAGCTTCTGGATACGTTCTATTGGCTAAAAACACATAAACTATTTCTTCTTCAGGATCAGCCCAAGCATAGGTCCCAGTAAAACCTGAATGTCCAAAACTTGTCATAGATAAACAACCACAAGTTGGACCTTCTTCTCCTAATTGTGGTTTATCAAACCCTACACCTCTCCTATTATTATTTCCACAGTAATAACAGTAATTAAACTTATCTATGGTTTCACTTTTTAGATAACGTTTACCTCCATAAAAACCCTTTTGCAAATACATCTGCATTATTTTAGCAACATCATTTGCATTACTAAAAATACCTGCATGTCCACCTATTCCATCTTGCATTGCGGCTCCCATATCATGTACATAACCGTGCACTTCTTTAAAGCGATAATAATCGTCAATTTCTGTTGGAACTATATTTTTTAAGCTGAATTTGGTTCGTGGGTTATACGTTGTATAATTCGCACCTAAAGATTTATAAAAACGATCTTCCGTAATTTCGCTTAATGGTTTATCATAAAAATCTTCGAGATAATCTTTAAGAATATAATACGGTAAATCGCTATAACGATATCTTAAGCTAGATAATAAATCACTATCACGTATTACTTTTTGAATAGAGTCTTTGTAATCATCTCGCATAAAAAGCGTATTGGTAACTTCTACCGTAAAACCTGCAGTACGTTCTTTTCTGTAATATTTTGGATCTGGCCGTTTAGTTACCGAATCTAAAGTTGCATAGTAAAACGGAATCCATGGCTTAAGTTGCGCATAGTGAGATAACATTTTTTTCAGGGTCACATTTCTCTTATTCGAGTTTTTGTATTCTGGAATTAAATCTCCTAATTTATCATCTAAGGATATTGAACCCTGTTCCTCTAACTCCATTAAAACAGGTAATGTCGCTAATATTTTTGTCAAGGATGCGACATCGTAAAGATCTTCAAATTTTACCTCGTCTTTCTTCTCATAGGTATGATATCCGAAATTCTTATTGTAAATCACTTTACCTTTTCGGGCGACTATAAGTTGAATTCCTGGTGTCATTTTACCATCAATAGCACGATGAGCAACTGAATCTATTCGGCTTAGTAATTTAGAATCCATGCCTACACGCTCTGGTAAACCGTAACTCAAACTCAATAGTGAATTATAAATTTCACCTGTACCTACCGGAAAAAATGGCCCTGTACTTACTGGTAATTTACCCTTTGCTTCTAACGCTCCAAAAAGAAGTTGAGCCGATTTTTCTTGAGCTATTTTACTATTCTGATAACTCATTACAATACCTTCAATATTTTCTACCGTTAGCAAATCATTCAACGCATATGGTCTAGCAAACACATCTAGAACAACAGTATTGGTTCTTGCGATTTCATACAACCAAGCCAATTCCTTTTGCGAAAATTCAAAACTCTTCCAAGGGTTGGCATTCGATTTATGAAAACCAACTACAACGGTATTATAATTTTGAAGTTTCGAAATTATTTCATCAAGTTTATCTGCTTTAATCTCGTGGACCTTGGTGTATTTTTTTAACTCATCTAAAAACACAGAACCATCATCATCACCTAATGATACATAAGCAATTTTCTTAGTTTCTAAATCTCTAAATGGTAACAACTCATTCGTGTTTTTTACAACTGTAATAGCATTTTCCATGAGTTCCTCATAGAGTAGATCGTCTTTTAGTCTGTTCAAATCTTTTTCTAAATCATAAATTCCAATAGGAGAATAATTATTTAAACCAACCTTATATTTGGCCATCAATATTTTCTTAACCGAATGCGCTAGTCGTTCTTCTGTTATAGTGCCATTAGTAAATGCTTCAACAAATTTAGCTATACCTTTTTCTGGATCTTCGGACATTAGCATGACGTCATTTCCGGCTAAAAATGCCATCAAATCAATCTCACCACCTTGTATTAAACTTTTACGTTTGAACCATCTACATCATTTTCAACATAATCAGCTGCACCTTTCATCGTTAAGGCATCGGTAAAAATCAATCCATTAAATCCTAAACTATCTTTTAAAATATCAGTAACGATATGTTTTGATAATGACGATGGAAAATCTCTTCGCGATTCTAAGCTTGGTACATTTAAATGTGCTACCATAACACTAGATAGTCCCTCTTTTATAAGCTTTCTATAAGGGTATAGTTCAATAGAGTCAATCCGTTTTGCACTAAAATTAATAGTAGGTAATTTTAAATGTGAATCGTCTTCGGTATCTCCATGACCAGGAAAATGTTTAGCGTTTGCTAATGTTCCAGCGCTTTGCATGCCTTTCATAAATGCTAATCCTTTTTCGGTAACATTATCTCTATCCTCACCAAAAGAACGGTTACCAATGATTGGATTTTTAGGATTGGTATTAATATCTACAGCAGGCGCAAAATTAAAATGTACACCTAATCGCTTACAGTGTTCACCAATTTGTCGTCCGGCTTGTTCTACCAACTTATTATCTGTAATTGCGCCAAGGGTCATATTCCATGGAAACGCGTATGTAGAATCCAAACGCATGCTCAAACCCCATTCTGCATCCATTCCTATTAACAATGGAATTTTAGAACCAGCTTGTAATTCATTATTTAATTTGGCTTGACGAACGGGTCCTCCGTTAGAATAAATTAGACCACCAATATGCTGACCCGTAATTAGTTTAGCAATACTATTTTCATGTGCTTTCCCTTTATCAGAAAACACCTGAACCATAAATAGTTGCCCAATTTTTTCTTCAACAGACATAGAATTGTATAAACTATCTACCCATTTCTGTTGTTGAATGGGATCTTTGGATTGCAGTGGATTTTTAGAAAGGTCTTGCCCAAAATTAAATTGGAAACAAGTACATATAAGAATAAGGGCAAAGTAGCGCATTAGCAATCTTTTATCGTTTACAGTTGAATTGATTAAATTATAACGAATATTATGCCAAATTAGCATATTTAAGAATAAGTAAAAAGACTTTATGATAGTTTTATAAACTGCTCAATCAAGATTAAATTTTAAAGTTTAAGATAACAGATCAATATGTCTATCATGATAACCTAACAAATACAACACACCATCTAATCCTATACTAGAAATAGAACTCTGTGCATTGTCCTTTACTGTCGGTTTTGCATGAAACGCAATTCCTAAACCAGCGAGATTAAGCATTTGTAGATCATTGGCACCATCACCAACAGCAATGGTTTGACTGATATCAATTCCCATTTCATCAGCTAATTGTTGAAGATATTCTGCTTTTTTATTACCATCAACTATATCACCAAGATAACCGCCTGTTAAAACACCATCTTTAATTTCAAGTTGATTTGCAAATACATAATCGATATCCAGTTTTTTCTGAAGATAATGTCCAAAATAGGTGAATCCACCAGAAAGAATAGCCGTTTTAAATCCGTAATAATGTAATGTATCTATTAAGCGTTTTGCACCTTTGGTTATTGGTAACCGTTCTGCAACTTCTTGTAAAACAGATTCGCTTAAGCCTTCTAAAAGTTTCATGCGTTGTTTAAAACTTTCATTAAAATCTATTTCACCTTGCATGGCAGATTCTGTTATTGCTTTTACTTGCTCTCCAACTCCTGCTAATTCTGCAAGCTCATCGATAACTTCGGTTTGGATTAACGTTGAATCCATATCAAAACAAACCAAACGTCTGTTACGTCTAAAAATATTATCCTCTTGAAACGCAATATCAGCATCTAACTCTCTTGAAATTTCCATAAATTTACGTGTAAAATCAGACTTATCACCTATTTTTCCTCTAATAGATAATTGGATAGACGCTCTTGGATATTCTTCTTTTTTAACCAATGATAATCGTCCTGTTAATCGCTTAATAGAATCGATGTTTAGGTTCTTTTCAGAAATAATCTTAGTAACCTCAGATATTTGTTCTGCAGCTAATTTTTCTCCTAAAATAGTAATGATGTAACGATCTTTACCTTGCTGGTTCACCCAATTTTCATAATCTTCAAGTGAAATTGGTGTGAATTTAGCTTTAATTCCAAGTTCATACGCCTTAAACAATAAATCTTTAAGAACTGCTGACGATTTTTTACCTTTTTAATTTCAAACATAATCCCCAACGATAGTGTATCATGAATATTAGCTTGTCCTATGTCTAAAATTTTAGCATCATATTCTGCTAAAACACTAGTTAAGCTTGAAGTTAAACCCGGTCTATCTTGTCCTGAAATATTTAATAAGAAAATGTCTGTAGCCACTGTAAAGGGGTTGTTTTTAAGTTGTTTGTCGCCGTAAAAATGACCAATCTATTTGAACTATGAAAGTTTTTTGCGTGAAGTGTTATTTAATAAATCGGTTATGCCAACTTTCACTTGCTGGAACTTCCCAATTTTCATTGAATTCTGCAATATTGGTGACTAGATTATTAAAAACGATAGTGTTTTTAGACACTGCTTTCTGCTGTGCCATTTTTTTAAAATCAATTAATGATTTATAGGCAATAAACTCACCTTGCTTATAAGACACATTCATTTTATCCATTAAATCAACATCATATTGTTGCTCTAATTGTTGAATAAAAGTAACAGATGAATCAATAGAGCAACCTGTTGCACTATTCAAACTTTGATCCATTGCAATCACTATAAAGCGTTTGTAAACCAGTTTATAACCTGCTTTTAGATCTTTCCCGTGAGCCGTCCAAGCTTCTATAAACGTATCTAATTGTGTTTTAAGTTGTTCTAACTCTTCATCTGAAAATGAACGATTGGATTGATAAATCCAAACTCTAGATTCTTCTGGTAAGGTATTAAAATCGACTAACATAAATTCATCATTTTTCTGATTGTAAAAATACGGTTTTACATCCAATCTCTGTCTTGAGATTCTACCTTATATAATAAGAAATCATAAATAATTAGGGCTTCTGACTTTGATATATAGGGAATCGTTACAGATTTTGAAGCCGTAGAAATAACAAGTGAAGCAATATCTCTAGGTCTTTGAAAAATTGTCTGTTTCAGCTTTACTCCCTGTATTTTATGAATCTCTAAAATATTCGTTGTGGTATCAATCACACCACTACCAATAGTTACAAAATTCTCTGAAATTTTATAATAAGCTTTTTTATAAGCAAAATAGATGTACAAGGCCGCAACAGGAATAAAAACGGCGTTAATCCACAACATTTCTATTCCGAATATTGCCAACGACAAACCATTAATAACACTACCAAAAACTAGCATTTCTAAAGTAGTAATCCGCATAAAATACGGTCTTGGTTTCGCTATTTCACCTTGATCTTCACTATAATTGGAGATGAGTTTATTTACTAAATAATTAAGCTGCTCTTTTTCTAAGGCAACAATATTGAAGTTTTTCTGCTGCTTTACATTAACCATAGCTTGTTTAACTGACAAGGAATGTAATCCAAAATACTGTTTAACTCTATTCGTTGTAATGACTAAATTTTGAATGCGGCTTGGCGTTAAACTCAATGACACTTTATTAAAAAGTCCTTTATTAATTTCTATTGTTTTTTGATGTTCAACAACTTCGAGATTAAAATTGATAATAAATGTTTTAACTATTGAAAACAAAAATGAAATCAACACGACCCCAATTACAATAATAACATTAGTGATTATTAAATTAAGTATTGTGGCTTCATCCAATTCTACTAAACCGTCAACATGCTTCTCTAAATCTAATTCTTTTAAAAAATCTTTCAATTCACTGTATAAGCCATAAGAAAAAGTAATTATCAGTAGAAAACTCTTAAAATGATTTTGAGATAAGCCTTCTAAAAACAATCGTTTTGGTGTTACCTTAAAAAACACTTCAGGTTCTTCAATAGATTCTACTTGCTCTAGTTCTCCACTTATACTAGTAGTTTTATTAAATAGTTTTTTCTTTAATAATAAAGCTGTTCGCTTATCTAAAGCGCTAATTTCAATTTCAGATTTTTTATCTCCCGCAGTTTCAATTTTTACGGAAACCACATTTATAATTTGCTGCAGAAAATTTTGTTTAATATAAACGTTCTGAATCTTTGATTTTGGAATGATGATATTATCCTTATTGATGATTCCTGTTGCTAAATGAAAATCGTCTTTGCTGAGATGAAACTTGAAATTGAAATATTTTAGAATCGCTATAATTAAAATAAGGACTAACATCGCTATCAATCCTAAATATATCATTGTTGGCGTCACACCTCCAAATGATTTTTTTCTTATAACTTGAATACCAAAAGCTATAAAAAACACAACAAATTTTTTGAAAAATTTAAGCAGATTAAATGCAAAAATGACAATTATCCCTTTAGCTGATTGCCTTATAGGTTGCGAAAAATCAGTTATTTCCATTAACCTTGGCGCTAATAAAATCGTTGATACCTTTTGCTTCTAACTGCTGAAGTCCTTTAATACTTAGATCACTTCCGGCTTCTCCTGCAGTAAATATTTTGAGTGTAGACAATCCTAAGTGTCTTGCCAACCAACTTCTAGATTCTTCAACATGCTGTATTCTAGAAATAGGCACGGTGATTATAGAATGAATAATTAAACCTTTGGCATAAATAACATCGTAACCTCGAACAGCATATTTACGCTTTTTAAATGCTAAAATAGAAATGATAAAATTTGCAATGCAAATCACTATAACTCCAATAAACACTAACCAAAAATTATCTTGAAAACCGTCTTCTTTAATGAGGTATTTTAAACCAAACACAGCACCTAAAATAAGACTATAAAAAGCGAGTCTATTAAGTGTGATAATTTTTAAATATGATTTTGAAATGGGCTTTAAGACAACGTCTTCAATATTAGGTAAGTCTTCTGTTTGTATTTGAGGATTTGTGAAGTTCATTGTATAAACATATTATTAACCTTTATTTTTAGTGATTTTATACCTAAATGCATAACTCATAACCAATCCAAAAAAGAAAGCATTAAATAGAAACTTTGGCAAAGAAAATGGTTCGTCGGTAAAATAGTCATAACCCGCCATTAATGAAGCATAAAATAAACCAATGGCAACACCTAAAATAACCCGCTTTTTTATTGGTAATTTTTCAATATTGTTTCCCACAACCTTATCGTATTATGCATTAGCAATCAACTCAGCAATATCCAAAACCTTAATTTCAGATTCTTTTTCTTTAAACTTTACACCGTCTGTCATCATGGTATTACAATACGGACAACCGGTAGCAATAATTTCTGGTTGCGTTTCTATGGCATCTTCGGTTCTAAGTACATTAATTTCCTTATTTCCGGGCTCTGCATCTTTAAACATTTGTGCTCCACCAGCGCCACAACATAAAGCTGTTCCTTTATGGCGTTTCATTTCTACCAAAGTAGCATTGGTTTTTTTAAGAACATCTCTTGGTGCATCGTAAACACCATTTCCTCTTCCTAAATAACAAGGATCGTGAAAGGTAATTCGTTTGCCTTTATACGTATTTCCTTCTACGGTTAGACGACCAGAGCTCATCAGTTCTTTTATATATTGTGTATGATGGATAACGTCATAGTTTCCACCTAAACCAGGATACTCATTTTTAATACAATTAAAAGAGTGTGGATCGCATGTTACAATACGTTTTACTTCATAAACGTTGAGCACTTCAATATTCATAACGGCTTGCATCTGAAATAAAAATTCATTGCCGGCGCGTTTTGCCACATCTCCGGTATTACTTTCTTCGGTTCCTAAAACGGCAAAATTGACATTAGCTTTGTTTAGAATCTTTACAAAAGCTTTAGTGATTTTCTTTGCTCTATCATCATAACTACCAGCAGAACCTACCCAAAATAAAATTTCTGGTTGTTTGCCTTCTGCCATCATTTCTGCCATGGTTGGCACTATTAGTTGCTCGCTCATCATTTTAGTTTGTTTTCTTATGAGTTACTATTAAACCAAATCCTAAACCTATTAGAATTCCTGTAATAAAACCGCCTGCAAATCCTCCAAAATCATAATTCCAAACTAAGTATAAAGAAATTAAGGCAAGAATAGAAATAATTATTCCTATCTGTAATCTAACTTGTGGTTTTACACTTAAAATATAACTCATTTAATTAAGTTTTAAAAGTTCCGTAATTGTGTTCCAAATAGGTTTCGACTGCACTCAACAAGACAAGTGTGCTAACTTCCAACTTCTGTCTTCCAGCTTCCGTCTCTCTTACTTTTCGTCTTTCCAATTTAAACGATCCATTTGGTTATAAGGCCAAGGTGCTCCATTATTTTCTATATTGGTCATCATATTATTTAGTTCCATTGGCGCTGCACTTTGCTCCATAACTAAATAACGACGCATTTCAATAATAATTGATAATGGATCTATACTCACAGGACAAGCTTCTACACAAGCATTACATGTGGTACAAGCCCAAAGTTCTTCGTTTGTAATATAATCTCCTAAAAGTTGTTTGCCATCATCTTTGAATTCACCGTTGTTGGCATCAATGTTTTTCCCGACTTCTTCTAATCGATCTCTAGTGTCCATCATAATCTTACGAGGCGATAATTTTTTACCTGTAAGATTGGCAGGGCATTCACTTGTACAACGGCCACATTCAGTACACGTGTAGGCATTGAGCAATTGAACTTGACTTAAATCCATAATATCACTAGCTCCAAATTTTGCTGGTACGTCGTCTTCCGAAGTTTCTGCAGGTGCTGCATAAGGATCTGCATCCGGATCCATCATTAATTTTACTTCAGCCGTAACAGCATCAAGATTATTGAATTTCCCTTTTGGCTCTACATTTCCTAAATATACATTTGGAAATGCTAAAAGAATATGTAAATGTTTTGAGAAGTATAAGTAATTCAAGAAAATTAAAATACCTACAATGTGCAACCACCAAGCTGTTTTCTCAATAACACTTAGTGTTCCTCCCGATACTCCCTCAAACCAAGGGGCAATAAATTGTGAGATAACATTACCAGATCCTGTATTTTGAAATATAGTATCAGTAGCATTCATTAGTAAGAATAAACACATTAACACAACTTCAAAATAAAGAATAATATTACCATCACTCTTAGGCCAACCCTTCATTTCTGAACTTAAGAAACGCTTAATTTTAATTACATTTCTTCGTAGCCAAAACACGGATACTGAAACCAGAACTAAAACAGATAATATCTCGAATGAACCAATTAGAAATCCATATAACCATTCTGGTAAAACTTGTTGACCAATACGATGTGTCCCAAAAACACCATCGATTATAATTTCTAAAACTTCAATATTTATAATAATAAATCCAACATAAACAATGACATGAAGAAACCCAGAGACAGGTCGTTTCACCATTTTACTCTGACCTAAAGCAATATATGCTACATTTTTCCAACGTTGAGATTTATTATCACTAGCATCTACATCTTGACCTAATTTTATATTTCGAATTATTTTTTTGATATTTCTAACAAAATAACCAATACCTAATATTAGGATAACTGCAAAAATGATATTCGGTAAATATTCCATGATTGATGGGTCTAGTTATTATTTAACTCCTCTTGCGTTGGTTCCTCGTACGGAATCTCTCTTTTGGATAAAATACGTCTGTATCTTGCTGGATGAAGCTTAATATCTAAGAGTAATAATTGCAATTCTTTTGATGCATTTTCTAAGTTATCATATAGTGCATCGTCCTTTAATAGTTTTCCTATTGAACCTTCTCCTGCGGCAAGACCTGTAGCTAATTGATTTAGCTTTAAGACCATTTCATCAAGATTCTTAACGGTATTAGAAAGATTTGCATCATTAAGATCTTTTATTAAAATGGCTAATTCTGCACTTGTTTTATCAAAGTTCTCTAAAACGGAAGCGATTTTTTCATCGTTATCGCTAATAAGTGAATTTGCTTTAAAAGCGACATTCTTAAATGATTTTAATGTAGCGTTTAGTTCAGCAATCGTTTGTTTTAAACCATCGTCGGACTCATCAATGACTAAGGCATTTAAATTGGTAAGTAAGGTATCTGAAGAACGAAGTGTTGTGCCTAAATCTTCACTAATACCTGAGAAGTTCTTTTCCAAGGACGAAATCATTCCTGGCTTGACTTCTGATTTAATAAAATCCCCTGATTTTGCTGTAACTCCATCATTTGCTTCAACAATTGATAAGGCATTTCCACCCATTAAACCATCTTGGTATAAGCGAACAATACTGTTTTTAGAAAATTTTAATTCTGGCGTTACGGTGAATGAAATTCGTGTTTTACCAGAATCGAAATCGTATTTAATCTCTTCTATCTTTCCTATTTTATTACCTTTAATTGTTACGGGAGAGGACATGCTTAATGCATTATAATCGAATTCCGTATAATAAGTGTTTGAATTATCAAAAAGGTCTTCACCTTTAAGATATGTAAATAGGTATATGCAAAAAGCGATACCAGCTAACACTAATATTGCTGTTTTTACTTCTCTTGAAACTTTCAATGGGCGTTTTCTTTAGTTTGCTAACAAAATTAGGAATAAATATATTAATAATGTTTCTAATTAGAATCAGATTTTAACGCATCTGCGACATCAATTTTTTTATCATCTTTATAAGCTACAATAAAAGCACCTGAATAACCCGCTAATTTAGCTTCGTTTTGAAGTTGTTTCACTTTATTGTAATCGGAAGTTTTTCCACTGAAGTATTTATAAATCTGACCTGTTTTTTCACGCGAAATATCAGCAAGACCTTTAAAATTATAGGATTTAGCTTCCAAATCTCTAGAGCTTGCCGCAATCTGAACTTTAAAGATTACGCCTTCAATAACTCTAGGAGTTTCTTCTACTTCTTTCATAGTTTCTGCTTCTACATGTAGAATATGACTCCCAACGTTTTGATCTAGTTCTTTTTTGTAATCAGTTATCGCTGCTTTTATGGCACTTGCCATTTTTGATTGTCCGGCTTTAGTATTAAGGTAATTACCTTCACTATTATTGGTTAAAAATCCAACTTCTACCAAAACACTTGGCATATATGTATTTCTAATAACCAGCAAGCTTGCTTGCTTTAACCCTCTACTTTTACGCTTGGCATTATTTACAAAGTTATCTTCAATTTTTCGAGCTAATACAATACTTTGCTCAATATAGACTTCTTGCTCTATACCAATAGCTATTGTAGATTCTGGGGAGCTTGGATCAAACCCTGCATAATTTTCTTCATAATTTTCTTCTTTAAAAATAACTTCGTTTTCACGTTTGGCTACTTCAAAATTACGTCCTGTATTTTTCTCACCTAAAACAAATGTTTCCGTCCCACTGGCTTGTGAACTGTGTGCATTACAATGAATGGATACAAATAAGTCTGCATCTGCCCTATTTGCAATATTGGCACGTTCGTGCAAAGCGATAAAAACGTCAGTTTTACGTGTGTAGATAACTTTGATATCTGGATTTTTTTCAAGCTCCTTACCGACTTCTAGTGTAATTTTAAGCGCAATATTTTTTTCGCTATGTCCATTACCAACGTTACCAGAATCTCCACCTCCATGTCCTGCATCTAAGACCACCACAAACTTTTCTTCTTGTGCATGTAAAGTCGTATAAGATGTTAAAGTACTTATAAATAAAAGGATCGAAAATACTATTGTAGGTTTTAGTGTCGTTTGCATATTTGATTTAACGGTTTATAATCTCGGTTTATTACATTGTGTCAATTAGTGAAACAGTATTTTTTAATTTCTAATTTTAATAAATTAATCACAAAAAAATAGCTGTACTTTTGGCGTTTCAAAAACCGAGCCATACTTTTACAAAAATACATTTAAAAGCGTTGCATACAAAAAGCTTATACATACTTTTTCTCTTGAGTTTTACAGTGTTTATCAACACTTTTAGCTTCGCTCAAGAATTACCTAAAAAGACCGGAACTATTCCGATAGAGCAACGCAAGGATTCTGCCACTGTTGTAATTGATTCAATTATTAAACCTCCAGTAAACATAAAGGAGGTTGATTCCACAAAAAAAGATTCTGTAAAACAAAAAGGATTATTAGAAGGTACCGTAAAATACAAAGCTTCGGATTATGTGTCTTTGAGTCAGAAAAAGAAAAAAATCTACTTATATAACGAAGCTGAAGTACTCTACCAAGACATGGAAATTAAGGCTGGAGTTATTGTTATTGACTACAGTAAAAACCTAGTCTACGCAGGTCGTTTAAAAGATTCTACAGGCTACTCACAACGTCCTGTTTTTAAACAAGGAGAAAATATTATTGAGCCCGATTCTATTGTTTTTAATACCGAAACTAAAAAAGCATTAGTTTTTAATTCTAGAACTGAGCAACAAGGTTTTAAGGTGTATTCCCCATTAACTAAAAAAGAAAACGATTCGGTTTATTTTATGCAAAACGGTCGCTTTACTACGGCTGAAAACGAAGAAGATCCGGAATACCAATTTGTAACTACCAAAATGAAAATGGTACCTAACAAAAAGGTTATTGTTGGACCAACCTATATGGAGATATATGGTATTCCGACACCAATTGCGTTGCCTTTTGCGTTTTTTCCTATGACAAAGAAGCAAACCTCTGGTCTTATTTTCCCAACTTTCGGAGAAGATAGTAACAAGGGGTATAATTTACAAAATGGTGGATACTATTTTGCCATTAGTGATTACTTAGATTTAGCTCTTCTTGGTGATTACTATACAAATGGTAGTTATGGTTTTCGCGTAGAAAACAATTATGCCTTACGTTATAAATATAGAGGTAATTTGAGTTTTAGATATGAAAACTTACTAAATGAAGAGCGTGGGTTTCCTGACTTTACTCAAAGTACAGTATATAATCTTAGATGGTCGCATAGCCAAGATAGTAAGGCGAATCCCAATTCTCGTTTTTCAGCCTCAGTTAACTTAGGAAGTAGCTCTTATTATCAAGAATCTATTAACCAATTGAACCAAGCTAATTTTTTAAATAACACTTTAGCATCATCTGTTTCGTATTCAAAAACATTTTCGGGTGAACCGCAAGTCAATTTAAGTTTAACGGCAACTCATAATCAAAATACGAATACTGGTGATATTAATTTAACCTTACCAACGATGCAAGCTTCTATGGGTAGAATTTATCCATTTGCACCAAAAACAGGAACTAAAAAAGGAGCTATTCATAATATTAACTTCCAGTTCACTTCTAGAGGAGAATATAATATTCAAACAAATGACTCTGTCTTTGGTAAAAGTGAAATGTTTGATGATGCCATAACCGGAATGAAACATAGCATACCAATAACCACTAACTTTAAAGTCTTCGATTATTTTAGTGTGAGTGCCAATGCTAATTTTGAAGAAACTTGGACGTTAAAAACAATTAAACGTTTTTACGATTCGGCAAATGAAGATATTGTAACTATAAATCAAAACGGTTTTGACCGATTTTTAACCTATAACGTCGGAGCAAGCGTCGGTACAACTATATATGGTATGTACGATTTAGAAAATGAAGATAAAACTGCCAAGGTAAAAGCTATAAGACATGTTATAAGACCGTCGTTGAGTTACTCAATTAATCCTGCATTTGATCAGTATTATGAAACTTACGAAGTTGTTGATGCAGATGGTACCACTTCTGATCAGGTTGAATATACACGCTTTGAAAACTCTTTATTCGGTAGTCCTGGTAATCGTTATTCTAGTAGTGTTGGTATGTCTATAGGTAATAATATTGAAGCAAAAATTCGTTCTAAGGATTCTACGAAAACGGAACCTGAGAAAATATTTTTATTAAATAACCTGAATTTTTCTACCGCCTATGATATTGCCGCAGATTCTTTAAATTGGAGTCCTGTGCGTATGAGTGGTGGAACTCAAATTTTGAACAAAAAGATGAGTATTAACTTCGGAATGACACTAAATCCATATGCTTTAGATAGCAATAATAGTGTTGTTAACACCTTTAATATAAATAATGGAGGAAGTCTTTTTAGGTTAACATCTGCCAACGTTAATATGAGCTACACCTTGTCTAACGATAGTTTCTCTGGCGGTGAATCTGAAGAAAAACGAGCATCAGCACAAGAATCTGCACGATCTGGAGGACGGACAGACGACTTATTTGGCAGGTCTGAGGATTTTGCTGATAAACGACTCTCAGATCAAGATAAAAATAAGAAGGATGAGGAGGAAAATAACGAGTTCTACAACTACAAAATGCCTTGGAGTTTAAGATTAGCATATTCTGCTAACTATACAAATACAAGACGAGAAGACAAAATATCCTCGCATTCATTAATGTTCTCTGGAGATGTAGATATATCGCCTAAATGGAGTCTTGGAGCATCTTCTGGGTACGATTTCCTTAATCAAGGATTCACCTACACACAATTACGTTTTGAACGCGACTTATTAAGTTGGCGTATGAATTTCTCGTGGATACCTTTTAGCGACCGAACCTCTTGGAATTTCTTTATTGGTATAAAATCTAACTTACTTAAAGATTTAAAATACGATAAACGAAAACAACCAGATCAGCAAGTTGGTAATTAAAAACGGCTTGCAAGCCTGAAGTTTTATCTCATAAATAGAACCTATAACACTTATAATTTTTTTTCATCTTAGTGAGTTTAATATGCCTCTAAGACTGGTGTATTGAACTTGTCGAAGTGAAATTGTATTACTAAATTTGTTACAATACTAAACATTAATAAAAATCCCACTTTGGGGAACCGTTATGAAAAAAATAATAAATACAACAAAAGCACCAGCACCAATAGGTCCATACAATCAAGCCGTTTTATCAGGAAATACGTTATACACGTCAGGGCAAATAGCTCTACATCCTGAAACCATGGAGTTAGTTATAGACGATATTAAAACCGAAACCAAACAAGTGATGGAGAACATGAAAGCGGTTTTAGAAGCTGCTGACATGACGTTTGAAAACGTTATTAAGTCTTCTATATTTATTAGTGACATGAATAACTTTAAGCAAATTAACGAGGTTTATGGTAAGTATTTTAACGAAGCTACTGCGCCCGCTAGAGAAACCGTTGAAGTAGCTAATTTACCTAAGTTTGTAAATGTGGAAATTAGTATGATAGCTATAAAATAATACTGTTGTTTCTTAATTATTAAAAGAGATTATTTTTGTTCGTATAAGTTAACTGTACTCCATATCAATTTAATATTTAAATTATTAACAATTAAACGTTTAACGATAATATTTCGTTAACTTTAATCACATAATTAGCTATTAAATTTTTATCAAAATGATTGAAATCATAACTGATAAGAAAGAATGGAGTGCGCAGCTTGCTATGGTTGAACATGCAGACTTCTACCATACGTATGATTATCACCATCTTTCTAAAAAAGAGGAAGAGTCACCTGTACTTATTAAATATACAGATGGACTAACAGCATTGGTCTTACCTCTTCTTATACGAAATATTGATAATTCCCTATATAAAGATGCTACGTCTGTTTATGGGTATGTGGGTATTTTAAAAATACATATTGAAGCAAAATTCAACAAAGCAGATTTTCATAAAGAGCTAAACGACTACTTTTTCAAAAATAATATTATAGCCGTATTTTCAAGACTCCATCCTTATTTAGAAGAGTCTGAATCAATTCTTGATGGTTTAGGTAAAATTACACCTCTTGGCAAAGTGGTTAATATCGACTTAACAGAACCCATTGACCTCCAAAGAGCAAAATATAATAGAAGGCTAAAAACGTATTTAAACAAATCGCGCAGATCTTGCTCTGTATTTGAAGGTAATATTGAAGAACATCTAGAAACCTTCATGCAGCTCTATGTAAACACCATGGAACGCATTGATGCTGATGAAAGTTACTTCTTTAATACCGATTACTATTACAAACTTTTAACGAGTAAAGACATTAATTCTAAATTAATGCTTTGTAGACATAACAAAACACAAAAAATTATTGCAGGTGCCATATTTTTAAAAACAGGTCGTATTGTACAATATCACTTATCGGGAGTTAATGAAGATTATTTTGAGCTTCAACCCATTAAATTAATTATTGATGAAATGCGCATTCAAGCAACCAATAAAGGCTACAAGTATTTTAATTTAGGTGGCGGAAAAGGAAGTAAAGAAGATTCACTTTTTAATTTCAAAAAACGGTTTTCAAAAAACTTTAAGGAATTTAAAATATGGCAGTATATTGTTGATAAAAGTGCTTATAAAACTCTAGCAGAAAACCATCTCGGAACTCAGATCGAAAGCGAAGAAATTCATCGTGGTTATTTTCCAGCATACCGATCACCATTACAAATCATTTCTTCTTTTTTATTTGTGATTGAAGCAATCTGTCTTCAAATCTAACAGGTAGTTTATATTTTTTACTATTCATATTGAACTTCTCCTTCTTCATTTAAAATAGGTTTAAACCACTTTATATAATAAAACACATGCTTTCTTATTGCATACATTAAATAGATACCTAAAGTGAGAATTGAAGTGTATATCAGTATAAATACTAAAACAAACTTATAATCATCATTTATAAGAACCGAACCCAATTCATTAAACGAACGAAAGATGGTAACAACAAACCATAGTATTCCTAATAAAAAGAAGCGACCATCAAATTTCCAAATATTTATGGTGATATAAATTGAAAGTAAAAGCGAAATGAAAGTCACAATATTAAACTGAATTAACAAATCAAAGATTACGATTAATTCAAAAAGCAAATAGAAAGCCCAAATTATAGACAGCAGTAAATGACTCTTTTTAAATTTTTTCCATAGTATATAAGACGGTCTAGTCGCTAAAAAACGTCTAAGATTTTCATCATCCATTCTATCTTTATAGTTGTTATAGATTACAGTTTTTGAATCCCCTTGACTTATTTTATTAACTATTTCTCTTTTTATATCTTTTTCTGTCATAAGTAGATTTTAGCTAGTTTTATTTAATTTTAAGCGTATTCTTCAATAATACTATAACAAATTTAACTTTTATCGTCATTTTCATTCTATAAAGAAGCCCTATTTTTACATTCAAATCCTATCATAAAATTGAAACTCAAAACATCAGAACTTAAAGATTTCTTAGACGAAAAAGTGATGCTTTACAATCATCCGAAGTTTATTGAGAGTGACCCAATTCAAATTCCACACAAATTCTCAAAAAAAGAAGATATTGAAATTGCTGCCTTTTTATCAGCAACCATTGCTTGGGGAAATAGAAAGAGCATCATTAAAAACGCAAATAAGATGGTGGAGTTGCTAGACCACTCCCCTTTTGAGTTTATTACACAACATGAAGACACCGATTTAGAGCGCTTAGAGCCTTTTGTACATCGCACTTTTAATGGTAATGATTTTATGCAGTTTGTAAAAAGCTTGAAATACATTTACGAAAAACACAACGGTTTAGAAGCTGTGTTTTCTATGCATGCTGAAAAAGATTCACTTCAAAACAGTATTCATCACTTCAAAAAAGTGTTTTTCGAAATTCCACATTTAGAGCGTACACAGAAACATGTTAGCGATCCTCTTAAAAATTCAGCAGCAAAACGTATCAACATGTTTTTACGTTGGATGGTCAGAAATGACAATAACGGAGTAGATTTTGGGATTTGGCAATCTCTGTCACCTTCACAATTAAGCTGTCCGTTAGATGTCCATTCTGGTAATGTCGCTCGAAAATTAGGCTTGTTAACACGAAAACAAAATGATGGTAAAGCCTTAGCCGAATTAGATAAAGCGTTGCGAAAATTAGATGTTAGCGATCCCGTAAAATATGATTTCGCTTTATTTGGACTCGGAGTTTTTGAAGGATTTTAGCGTTTTGTTCAAATATTACACAAAAGCTAATTATTGTTTTATGAGTACATACAGTTTTAGTATACAGTTAGTTTCTCTAATTCTTCTGCTATAAACAATTGTTAATAAAACATTGTAAGACAAACGCAATTACAAACTTCCTTTTTCAAAGAACTTGTATTTTTGGGTATCACTAAATATCCCCAAAAGATGCATATAGAACACGATATAAAATTAGGCTTTAAAGATGTTATGATTCGCCCAAAACGCTCTACTCTAAAAAGCAGATCTGAAGTCACGCTAGAACGTACTTTCACTTTTCTTAATAGTACATCAACTTGGACTGGCGTGCCTATAATGGCTGCCAATATGGATACTGTTGGTACTTTTGAAATGGCTCTAGCCTTAATGGAACAAAAATTATTTACGGCAATACATAAGCATTATTCCGCAAAACAATGGGATACGTTTTTAAATACAGCTCCAAAAGACATTGTTAATTATATAGCTATTAGTACAGGGATAGGAACGGAGGATGCTGAAAACCTAAAAACAGTCTTTAAAAGTCATCCGGAATTGAAATTTATATGCATTGATGTTGCTAATGGTTATTCAGAACATTTTGTGAACTTTTTACAACAGACACGAGAACAATATCCAGATAAAGTAATTATTGCAGGTAATGTCGTTACAGGAGAAATGGTAGAACAATTATTACTCTCTGGTGCAGACATTGTAAAAGTTGGTATTGGTCCAGGTAGTGTATGCACAACACGTGTTAAAACCGGAGTTGGTTACCCTCAATTATCCGCCATAATAGAATGTGCAGATGCGGCTCATGGCATAGGAGGACAAATCATTAGCGATGGTGGCTGCGCAACACCAGGTGATGTTGCCAAAGCCTTTGGTGCAGGAGCAGATTTTGTAATGCTTGGTGGTATGCTTGCTGGCCATACAGAAAGTGGTGGTGAACTTATAACTCGAAATGGAGAACAGTTTAAACAATTTTACGGCATGAGTTCTGCGACTGCTATGGATAAATATGTTGGTGGAGTTGCAGAATATAGAGCTAGTGAAGGCAAAACCGTAGAAGTTCCATACAAAGGTGATGTTAAAAATACTTTGCAAGATATTTTAGGAGGTATACGAAGCACTTGTACTTATGTTGGAGCGCGGCGTTTAAAAGAATTAACAAAACGCACAACGTTTATAAGAGTTGCTGAGCAAGAAAATCAGGTTTATAACGGTTAAAGTGTTTTGACTCCGCGTTGATATTTGTTAAATATGCGTTTAGGAATAGGCACGCTTAGAGCGTTCTAAATTCAGGTTTCATTTTAGTATCTTTAAGTTTTTGAAATAAATTCAATCCATATGAAAAACCATCTCATCATTCTTTTGTGTCTTAGTTTTACTTTTTGCTTTTCTCAAAATTTAAAAATCCCAACAGATACCACATATGTAACCAATCACTCTGTTACAATTAAAGGCAAGCAGATCAATTATAAAGCTGAAACAGGATTTCAACCTGTTTGGGATACCGAAGGCCAAATGATTGCGTCTCTTTATTACACCTATTACAAAAGAACTAACGACGCTAAAGACAAGAATAGACCAATTGTGTATTCATTTAATGGTGGGCCAGGTTCTGCTTCTCTATGGATGCATATTGCATATACAGGACCAAAAGTTCTTAATATTGATGATGAAGGCTACCCTACACAACCCTACGGCGTAAAAGATAACCCTAATTCTATTTTAGACGTTGCCGATATTGTATTTATAAACCCTGTGAATACAGGTTATTCTAGAAAAGTAGCCGATAAAGAAGGTAAAATGCCAGACGATAAATTATTTTTCGGAGTGAATGCAGATATTGAATATCTGGCGAGTTGGATGAATACTTTTACCACAAGACATAACAAATGGCAATCCCCTAAATATATTATAGGAGAAAGTTATGGTGGTACGCGTGTGATGGGGTTATCTTTAGAGTTACAGAATAAACAATGGATGTATTTAAATGGTGTCATCCTAGTATCTCCAGCCGATTATAAAGTTTTGAGAGTTGGCGGACCATTAGCTTCTAGCTTAAATTTACCGTATTACACAGCTGCAGCTTGGTATCATAAAATGCTCAGTCCGGCACTTCAAAATAAAGATTTATTAGACATATTACCAGAAGTTGAACATTTTGCAATTAACGATTTAATGCCTGCACTCGCAAAAGGAAGTTCTATTTCGGATGATGAAAAGCAAGCCATAGCAAAACAGATGGGTTATTATTCTGGGTTGTCTGAAAACGTAATTACACAACAAAATTTAGATGTACCAAATCGTTTTTTCTGGAAAGAATTACTTCGCGATAAAACAGGAGAAACTATAGGTCGATTAGATTCGAGATATATTGGAATAGACAAAGTCGAAACTGGGACAAGTCCGGATTATAGTGCAGAACTCACTTCTTGGCTACATTCCTTTACACCTGCAATTAATTATTATATTCAGAATGAACTAGGTTTTAAAACAGACGTTAAATATAATGTGTTTGGTAATACAGGGCGTTGGGACAATTCTAATGATAATACGAGAGATGATTTACGTCAGGCAATGGCACAAAATCCCTACTTAAAAGTATTGACACAATCTGGATACTACGATGGTGCAACCACTTATTTTTCCGCGAAGTATTCGCAATGGCAAGTGGATCCTAGTGGAAAAATGAAAGATCGTTTTTCCTTTAAAGGCTATAGAAGTGGACACATGATGTATTTGAGAAATGAAGATTTAATTAAAGCTAATGACGATTTACGTGAGTTTATTGAAAATTCGCTTGCTAAAGGAAAATCTGCAAAATATTAATGCACTTATATCTGTTATTACAACCATAAACTTAAAACCCACGTATCTATATTACAACACTTAATTTATAAAAATGAAAGCCCCCAAATTCCCTACAAATGAAGCAGAACGTATTAAGGCTGTAAAGTCTTACAGCATCATAGATACACTACCAGAAAGCGATTACGATAACCTAACAGAATTAGCTGCTACAATCTGTGACGTACCAATTGCTTTAATAACAATGCTTGATAAAGAACGAAATTTTTTTAAATCTCATTACGGAATTTCACTTAGTGAATCTCCTAGAGATCTTTCATTTTGTGGACATGCCATTTTAGAAAATGATATCTTTATTATAAATGATGCCAGAGAAGATATACGTTTTATAGACAACCCTTTGCTCGAAGAACAAAATGTTGTTTTTTATGCTGGTGTTCCATTATTAGACCCTTCAGGATATAAATTAGGCACGATCTGTATTTTTGATCACGAACCTAGAGAATTAAATAGGTCTCAAATAAAAGCTCTAAAAACTTTAGGACAACAAGTTGTTAACTTATTAGAATTAAGGAAAAAGAACAGCTATTTAAATCTAATAAAAGGAGAGTTAGAAGAACGTAACACACAACTAAAATCTTTTGCCAGCCTAGTTTCACACGATTTAAAATCTCCTTTATCAAATATTATAGCTTTAACGGATTTATTAAAAGAAGACAACCAAGGTAATTTGTCTGATGATTCTCTTCAATACATTTATTATATTGAAGATTCTACAACAGTTCTTAAAGATTATATTGATGGTATTTTGATGTATTATAGTGCCGATGAACTTTTAACATCTGCAAAAGAAGACATAAAACTAAGTGATATAGCAGACGATATTAAGCACATCCTTATTTCCAATAATGAGCAACTTTTGTTTAATGATGCTGTAATCAAAAACGTCAATAAATCAGCATTATCTCAAATTCTAATAAATCTGGTTGATAATGCCCTCAAGTATAATGACAAAGAAGACCGTATAGTAGAAATTAAATATGAACTGCTTCCTACACATCATAAATTTAGTGTTATAGATAACGGCATAGGCATTGCTTTAAATCAACAAGAACAGATTTTTGAAATTTTTAAAACTATAAAGAATGATTTTTCAAAGTCTAATACAGGTATTGGGTTGAGCACTGTAAAAAATTTAGTTGAGAAACTTAATGGTCAAATTTCTGTAGTTTCAGAAATAGGAAAAGGAAGCACCTTTAGTTTTACCATAGAATAATAATTTCGCATAAAAAAAAGCTGATAAACATATCGTCTATCAGCTTTATATCTTTTTATTGAAATATATCTACCCTTTTAACCAAGCTGCTCTTACGGCTTTTTGTGCTTCTGTTGCGTTTTCATCTTCTACAATAGATTCACCTGCTGCGTAAGCTTTAGTTAATGGTGTCTTTATCATTACGGGCTTTCCATCACGTTCTAAATCCATCGTAATCTCATCTCCTTCTTTCCATTCAAACATACCTCTAATGACATCATTTGCATTTATTAATGTCAATTCTTTTCCGTTAACTTTCTTAATAATATCACCCGCAACAATACCTTGTGCTTTCCAAAAAGAATTATTTAAAGCCATAGGTGAAAAGAAAATTACTCCTATTTCTTGGTCACCATCAAAAATAATATTCTGCCCACCAGCAAAAATATAATTCGTTTCCACTTGTGTTTCACCAATAGTTAAACCAACTAATCCTAAATAATTATTATAGTTAATTGGTAAATCACCTTCAACATGAGTTTTTAAGAATTCTCCAACACTTGGGTAGGTCATCGCTGTAATTTCAGCAATTAAATTATCATCTACAAAAGGCTTATCCTTTCCGTACTTTGCAGATAATTCTTTCATTAAAGATAGCATACTTCTGTTACCATCACTTTCATTTCGCATCAAGATATCAATACACATTCCTATTAACGCACCTTTCATATACACGTTATAATATTGCGATGCATAAGGTTCGTCTAAAACATTTTCACTCATAATAGTAAAACTCATTGCATCATCTAAATGCTGTGTAGATGTCACTATTTTAGACATCATGGTATTGTAAAACGTGGTTTCATCTCTCAACCCTTCATACACTTGAAAATGTTGCGCAAAATACTCTGTTACACCTTCGTACATCCATAAATGTTTAGAGAATGTAGGTTTGTTATAATCAAAATAATGCACATCTTCAGAATGCACAGACAATGGAGTTACAATATGAAAAAACTCATGTGCAATAACGTCTACCAATGCGTCTTTAAGACTTTCTGGACTTTCATTTTCGGCAAATACCGCTACAGTTGACGTATGGTGTTCTAAAGCACCAAATCCTTTAGGATCATTCTCACCTCCTCTAGATAAGTACAAATAGATATCGTAACGTGGTGTACTATTTACATCACCTAAATATCTTTTTTGTGCCTCCATCATTTTAAAAATAGTTTCCTTTAAACTCTCGGCTGTATGTTTTTGGCTAGGAGAATAAAGGCTTAAAACAATTTTTATATCACCAACCATAAATTCTTCAACATCCAACTTTCCATACATCATTGGATTATCTGTAATATCGAAATAACGCTGACCAAAATAACTAGTTGTCATGGATTTACCATCCTCACTAACCTTAGTCCCTTTATCTTCTAATGCCGAAGTTCTTACAAAATCTACAGGAGCAGTAACATCTACTGCATACTGAGCGTTCTTTAACGAGTCAAAATATCCAATAAAACCATGTAGGTTCAATACAAAATTATCGACTTCAATATTTGTTCCGGCTGGTGAAAATGGCTCTTCGCCGCCAATACCTCCAACGGTTTCAACATCAAAAGTATCATTAACATAATACTGAAGTTTATCTAATTTTGTCGCATCAGTGATAGTCCAGGTATTGTCATCAACTTTCGTAGTGGCAAGATCGTTTCCATTATAATCGATAGCCTTAAAATCGTCAATATATTTTCCAAAATCACTAACTGAATAATTTCCTTGCACAACTCTAGGCAATCTATAAGTAACAGTTTCAGTCGTAAAACGGCCAGGATTAATAGTTACTGGTACTCTATCATTATTAACTGCTGTTAAATCTAATGCTGTTTCAATTGGATTGCTTACTGCTAAATCATCAACTGTTGGCTTTGCAGATCCACAACCGACTAAAACGATACTTATGCCAAGAATGGCAAAATAATTCTTCATGTTATAATTATATTTTTTTTAATAGACGCACAAATCTACAATCTGTTACTATTAAAAACCTAAAGGTTTTGTTAAATTCGCAGTATGTCACAACCGCTAGTTAGTATCGTCGTTCCGTTTAAAAACACACAAGTATTTATTGATGAATGCATTGCGTCAATTTTAAGTCAAACCTACACTAATTGGGAAGCTGTTTTTATTGATGATTATTCTGATGATAATTCATACAAAATTGTTAAAAGTCATGCACAAACCGATTCTAGAATAAAACTTCATAAAAACGACGGCAATGGCATTATAGACGCATTACAAACGGCCTATAAGCAAAGTAGCGGAACTTATATCACCAGAATGGATAGTGATGATATTATGACAGCTATCCGACTTGAAACCATGGTTAACAGTCTTGAAAAACATGGCAGAAAACATTTAGCTGTCGGACAAGTAAACTATTTTAGAGCTGATGGCCTTAGTGATGGTTTTACGCGTTATGAGCACTGGCTAAATTCCTTAACTGCTGAGGGCACAAACTATTCTGATATATATAAAGAATGTGTTATTCCATCTCCATGTTGGATGTCACATCGCGATGATTTTGACGCTTGTGATGGTTTTAATTCTAATATTTATCCTGAGGATTACGAATTAGCATTCCGGTTTTATAAAGCTGGTTATAATTGTATTCCTTGCGATAAAGTGCTGCTTCATTGGAGAGATTACAGTACAAGAACCTCTAGAACGCACGAGCATTATGCCGAAAATTCTTTTCTAGATCTTAAGGTCCATTATTTTTTAGAGTTGAATTATAATGCGACTAGGCCATTAGCAATTTGGGGCGCAGGTAAAAAAGGCAAAACATTAGCCAAAATATTATTACAACAAAACATTCCGTTTTATTGGATTTGCGATAACCCAAAGAAAATAGGAAAACACATTTACGATCAAGAACTTTTTAATTTCGATTATCTAACGGAACTTAAGCAACCTCAAAGTATTGTAACAGTTGCCAATTCTGAAGCTCAAAAGGAGATTAAAAGCTATTTTGAAACCAAAAACATGCAACCGATGATCGATTATTTCTTTTTCTGTTAAAATTCTCAAAAGCGAAACGAGGTAATCAGTAAGCATTCTATATATTTGAAGCGTAAAAAAAGTGACATAACAACTAAATATCACATTGAGCGCAGTCGAAATGCGTTGAACTAAATTCTCATTAGGTTTATGACTGCGCTCAAACTGACAGAATAGTACCATTGTAAATTAGCAAACATAACTAACAACAAATGCAATTCAAAAATCCCGAATTACTTTACGCCTTATTTTTGCTGGTAGTTCCTATTCTTATACATTTATTTCAATTGCGACGTTTTCAGAAAGTTGAATTCACCAACGTTAAGTTTTTAAAATCTGTAAAACTTCAAAC
The DNA here is from genome assembly GCF_000427335.1 of Winogradskyella psychrotolerans RS-3. Lineage (GTDB taxonomy): Bacteria > Bacteroidota > Bacteroidia > Flavobacteriales > Flavobacteriaceae > Winogradskyella > Winogradskyella psychrotolerans. The sequence continues at coordinate 26,693 of NZ_ATMR01000089.1, forward strand.
GCGTAAAAGTTCTCAGCTAAAAAAATGGATTACACTACTAACACGCATGCTGCTTTTAGCCTGTGTGATTATTGCATTTGCACAACCTTTTATTCCGAATACTGAAGATTTTAACGACACTCAAGAAACCGTTATTTATTTAGACAATTCTTTTAGCATGCAAGCTAATGGTAGTAATGGTACCTTATTAAATGAAACGATTCAAGATATCATCAACACCTTACCCGAAGATGAATCTATAAGTTTATTCACTAACGATGCGACGTATAGGAACACCACGGTAAAAGCATTAAAAAATGATTTAATACAATTATCACATTCACCAACGCAGCTCAACTATGATGCTATTTATTTAAAGGGAAAACAATTGTTTTCTAATCAATCTGCTGCAACACGAAATTTAGTTTTAGTATCCGATTTTCAACAAACTGAAAACCCTCTGAATTTTAAAAATGATAGTACCATTCAACTGAAATTGGTTCAGCCAAAATCTACTCTAGTCACAAACATTAGTATCGACAGTATTTATGTTACCAACGCTACTGCGGAGACATTAGATTTAAATGTAAAATTATCTAGCGCCACTGCATCAATTGAGAATGTTTCTGTGTCCTTATTTAATGATGATGTCTTACTTACTAAAAGTGCTGTAGATATTGAAAACGAAGCTGAAACAACATTTACCATAGCCTACAATAAAATAATAAACGGAAAATTGGTGATTGATGATGCAGGCTTACAATATGATAATTCTTTTTATTTCAATATAAACTCCAAACCTAAAATTAAGGTTTTAACGATTAATGAAAATGCTGATGATTCTTTCTTAAATCGGATTTACACAGAAGATGAGTTCGACTATAAAAGCTTCAAAATAAATGCGCTTAATTTTAATTTAATTCCAGAACAGAATCTCATTGTTTTAAATGAACTGAATACGATTTCAAATGCCTTAAAGTCAGCTTTAATCGCTTTTAAAAATGATGGAGGCAAACTAGTAATTATTCCTTCAAACGACATAGACTTAGAATCTTATAATCAAATATTTAGCGACTTAAACATTAATTCTTTTGGTAATCAGAATCCAAATAAAAACAAATCACGAGCATTAATTATGACCATCCCCTTTTAGCGAATGCTTTCTATTCTAAAGTCACTAACTTTCAATATCCTAAAGTCGAAAAGTCGTATAATTTTTCTTCAAATTCAAATGCCGTTTTATCTTATGAAGATGGCTCTCCATTTTTAGTAGGAAACACAAATGCATATGCGTTTTCTTCAGCATTAAACTCAGAAAACTCAAACTTCAAAAATTCACAATTAATAATTCCTGTGTTATATAATATGGGATTACAGAGTTTAAAACTGTCAAAATTATATTATACCATTGGGCAACCCAATACGATTGCTATTCAAACATCCATTGGGCAAGATGATATTTTAACTTTAGATTCAGACGACACTTCAGTTATTCCGCTTCAAAAAACATATAGCAAATCTGTCGTTTTAGAAACTGAAGATTTTCCAAATACAGCTGGAATTCTGAATGTAAAGAACAAGGAGACTATTCTTCAAAATTTAAGCTTCAATTACAATAGAGTTGAAAGCAACTTAAGTTACTACAATTTAAGTACTTTAAATAATGCTACGGTAGATAATAGCTTAGAAACGACCATTAATACTATAAAAAGTAGCACAAATGTTAATGCGCTATGGAAATGGTTTGTTATTTTTGCACTAGCATTTTTAATAATAGAAATGTTACTTCTAAAATATCTTAAATGAACGCACTCATAAAATCTGCAACCATCGTTGATTCTAAAAGTGATTTTCACAATGAAACGGTTGATATTTTAATTGAAAAAGGTCGTATTTCCAAGATCGCTAAAGGCATTACCAATCCTAAAAATTACAAAGAAATAAATCTAGACAACTTGCACGTGTCGCAAGGCTGGTTCGATAGCAGTGTATCTTTTGGTGAACCAGGTTACGAAGAACGCGAAACGATATCTAATGGTTTAAAAACAGCAGCCAATTCTGGTTTTACAGCAGTGGCATTGAATGCCAATTCTTTTCCTGTAATTGACAGCTATGCGGATATAACATTTGTAAAATCGAAAGCCCAAAATAATGCGGTAAGCCTCTACCCTATTGGTGCTTTAACGCAATTAAGTAAAGGTGAAGATTTAGCAGAATTATTTGATATGACGAATGCTGGAGCCGTTGCTTTTTATGATTATCAAAACCCTATTTCGAATCCTAATCTTATGAAAATTGCGTTACAATACGCAAGTAATTTCGATGGTTTGGTTTGCTCTTTTCCACAAGAATCTAGAATTTCTGGACTCGGAGTCGTTAACGAACATATTAACAGTACCAAATTAGGATTAAAAGGAAATCCGGCTTTAGCGGAAGAATTACAAGTGGCTAGAGATTTATTTTTATTAGAATATACCGAAGGTAAACTTCATATTCCAACCATTTCTACTGCAAAATCCGTTGAACTGATTAGAGCCGCAAAAGCTAAGAAGCTCGATGTAACATGTAGTGTTGCCATTCATAATTTAATCTTTACCGATGACGTTTTAGAGGACTTTGACACCAATTACAAAGTGCTTCCTCCATTAAGAACCCAACCCGATTGTGATGCTTTAATTGAAGGATTAAAAGATGGCACTATTGATATGGTGACTACAGATCATAATCCTATTGACATTGAACATAAGAAAATTGAATTCGATTATGCGAAATACGGAACTATCGGATTAGAATCTGCTTTTGGTGCGTTGCAAACATTATTTACAACTAAGAAAACCATAAGCCTTTTAACACAAGGAAAATCTAGATTTAGAATTTCAGATACCAGCATTAATGAAGGTGAAATTGCTGATTTAACAATGTTTAATCCTGACACTACTTACGAGTTTAGCATTAATAATATTACATCGCGCTCTAAGAATAGTGCGTTTTTGGGAACAGCACTAAAAGGTAAAACTTATGGCATCATCGCTAACGATATAATTGTTTTAAAATAATGGATCAAAACACAATAGACGAAGGTAAAACGTTAGGTTTAGTAGCTTACTTAACCTTAATTGGTACGTTGATTGCCTTTTTTATGAATAGAGAAAAACCTAATTCATTTACAGCTTTTCATATTAGACAAGGCTTAGGCTTAGGTTTATTACAGCTTTTAATAGGCAATTTAGTAGTAGGTTATAATGGAGAAATAATGATTAGCTATTCGTTCTGGATGTTTTTTTCTGTTTTATTTCTTTATGGGCTTTTTGGAGCGATTACAGGAAAATTGAACAAAATTCCTTTAATTGGAGACTTTTTTCAAAAAATTTTTAAATCAATTGGTCAATAAACATGTCAAAACTACACTATATCACTAGACCTTCTTCGCTTAAAGAAAACGCACCACTTTTAATAATGTGTCATGGTTACGGCAGTGATGAAAATGATTTATTTTCTTTTGCTTCAGAATTGCCAGAAGAATTAATGATTATCTCATTGAGAGCTCCGTACGCCATGCAACCTTATGGAAATGCGTGGTATGCCATAAATTTTGATGCCGATAAAGGCAAATGGAGTGATAATGAGCAAGCGAAACAGTCGGTAGCTTTAATAGCTGAATTTGTTGATTATGCTTGTGGAACCTATAACGTAGATCCAAAAAACGTGACCCTATTAGGGTTCAGTCAAGGTACTATCTTAAGTTATGCCGTCGCATTAACTTACCCTGAAAAAGTAAAGAATATAGTCGCTTTAAGTGGTTATATTAATGAAGATATTATACCAGATTCTATAGAAGAAAGTGCAGTTTCACATTTAAATTTCTTTTGTTCTCATGGTTCTGTAGACCAAGTGATTCCGGTGGATTGGGCTCAAAAAGCACCTTTGTTTTTAAAAGCTTTGAATATTAATTGTGTGTATACAGAATACCCTGTTGGTCATGGCGTTGCACCACAGAATTTCTTTGATTTAAAAGCGTGGTTGCTTAAGCATATCTAATTTAATTTAGGATATAAAAAATACTCAACCAATTTATATTTAAGGTCGTTATTTTCATCTATAGAATAGGTTAGAAAAATTTCGCCCCATAATGCACCATCTGTAAAATTGGCTACAATCCATTTATGATTCATTACCCTAACTTTATTAATCAATAATTTAGAATCTGTAGTGGATACATAAGGAACCATTGGGTGATCTTCCCCCTCATAATCATTCATGTTATAAAGTCCTTCTACAATAGCAGGAATGAGTTGTTCTGTATCATAGCCTAAAGCTTCAAAATAATTATAAGCATCTTCATTTCTATCGATGCTAAAATAACTCAACTCAAAGTTTTGTTCTTCTAACGTTTTTATAGTCTGTTCTTTTTCGGCAACCTTAGCCTTAACTTTTACAATATCCGCTTCGTATTTATCAATAATATTTTTTGAATTCACATATTGAAAAACGAGTAACAATAGTGAGAAAATGAATAAGTACATTAACAGTTTATTCTTCATATCTAAATGGTAATTTGTAAGTTATCGTAAGCTAAAAAAACGTTCTTTGGTAATATTTGTTGTACATCATCATGAAACCCTAATAGGTGACTGATATGTGTTAAATAAGCGCGCTTAGGTTTTACACGCGCAATAAAATCTAAGGCTTCTTCTAAATTAAAATGGGAAATATGTGGTTTTATTCGCAAAGCATTTACTACCAATACATCCAAATTCTGAAGCTTTTCAATTTCAGAATCAGCAATCGTTTTCATATCTGTTAAGTATGCAAACTTATGAAATCGGTAACCAAAAACCTGAAGTTTATAATGTAAACCATCAATAGGAACAACATTGAGATTTCCTGCTAAAAATGGTTCGTTCTTAACTTCATTTTTAGTGACACTAGGCACACCTGGATACTTATTTTCTGTAGCAAAAATATAATCAAAACGTTTTTCTAATGCTTTAAAAACACGTTGATGTGCATACAGATCTATATCTCCTTGTCTGAAAAAGAATGGTCGAATATCATCTAATCCCATCGTATGATCTGCATGTTCATGGGTAAAAATGATACCATCAATTTTAGAAACGTTCGCCCTAAGCATTTGCTGTCTAAAATCTGGACCACAATCAACCACAAAAGTAAAATCATCCCATTCTACTAATATTGAAACACGTAAGCGTTTATCTTTAGGGTTTTCACTTAAACATACAGGATGATCGCTTCCTATAATTGGAATTCCTTGTGATGTGCCTGTTCCTAAAAATGTAATTTTCAATATGCTTTAGTTTTATGAAATTACTCCGAATTGACAACCCCTTAAAAAACAGTCTTATTTCCTTTAGATATCATCATAAAGTAGAAAAATAACCCATTCAATTATTATATTTTCAATTTGGAGATCCGATGACAAAAATAAACTTATTTTTTGTTTGCAATAGTAAAACAGTACCTTTGCTAAAACGATGCATACCCAATATCTATGAAGGACATAACGTACACTGGTGACTCAGATTTCGAAAATATACCGTCGCTAAAAGACAAAGCTTTACGTATTAATCTTAATGCTGACATTTACGGTACGTTTTCTGAAATTGGAGCAGGACAAGAGACTGTACGTCATTTTTTTAGAGCTGGAGGTGCTTCTGGTACCATTGCAAAAGCGATGTCTGCTTACGATAAAGATTTTAGTGATGCTATTTACGGAATTGAAGATGATAAGCGCTATGTAACTGAAGCGAGACTTCGTAAGATGTTAAATCACGAAGTGAACTTAATGGAAGAGCGTATTACCAGAGAGAAACATCCGAACAAAATATTTTTCTCTTATGCGAATACTGTTACAACCATTGATTTTGCTAAGCAATATAAAGGCCATGGTTGGGTTGGTATAAAATATCAAGTGGGACCAAACCAAGAGTATAATGATATAATTATTCACGTTCGTTTTAAGGAAAATGACGCACGTTTACAACAAGAAACACTTGGTAAATTAGGAACTAACTTAATTTATGGTGCCTTTTACAAATACAATCAACCTCGTAAATTATTACGTTATTTATACGATCACTTAGATAAAGATCAGTTAGAAATTGATACCATCAACTTCTCTGGTCCCGTTTTTAAAAATGTAGATAACCGCCTAATGAGTCTTCAACTTGTTAAAAATGGAATGACAGATGCCGTAATGTTTGCTCCAGATGGCAATAACGTTTTACCGGCTCGTGTACTTTATAAAAAGAATATTTTAACATTAAGAGGTAGTTTTAGACCTGTAACTAAAGTCAATATGGACATGTTTGAGAAATCTTACGAAATGTTCATTAAAGAAAATAAGGTCGAAAAAGAAAAAACACAAGTTATTTTCGAAATCACATTATCTAACCTAAGAGCTGAAGGTAAAATTGACGAGCAAGATTTTATGGATCGTGCTAAACTCTTATGTTCTTTAGGGCAAACGGTATTGATTTCTAACTTCCAAGAATATTATAAATTAGTAGAATACTTCTCTCAATACTCAAGAGCTCGAATGGGATTAGCCATGGGAGTAAATAACCTCGTTGATATTTTTGATGAAAAATATTATCGCCATTTAAGTGGAGGTATTTTAGAAGCCTTTGGTAAATTATTTTACAAGGATTTACGCGTGTATTTATATCCAATGGTAAATGAGGATAATAGCTTAACTACTAGTGAAAATCTTAAAGTACATCCTCGTATGAAAGAACTTTACAAGTTCTTTAAATACAATGGTAAAGTAGTTGACATTACGGATTATGACGCCTCTAACCTATCTGTTTTCTCAAGAACAGTTCTTAAAATGATTGTGGACAATGAAAAAGGATGGGAAAAAATGTTACCAGAAGGTGTGTCAAAATTAATTAAAGAAAAGAGCTTATTTGGTTGTGAATCAGAAGAGGTTATGCATAAAAATTGAAGTTAAAAACACATAATAAAAAAAGCGACCTTTCATCTACTAAACGTAGTATAATGGTCGCTTTTTTTTGTTCAATATTGTCTTATTCTCCTAATATCTGCTCTGCATGAGCTTTCGTTTTCACCTTTGAAATAACATCTTCTATAACACCATTTTCATCTATAATAAATGTAGTGCGGTGAATACCATCATATTCTTTTCCCATAAATTTCTTTGGCCCCCAAACTCCGAAAGCTTCAATGACAGCTTTATCTTCATCTGCTAATAATGGATATTGAAATTCGTATTTATTCTTAAAATTAGATTGCCTTTTAGCACTATCTGCGCTTACTCCCAAAATCTCATAACCCTGAGTTTTAAAACGCTCGTAGTTATCATTTAGGTTACAAGCCTCTGCAGTACAACCTGGCGTACTCGCTTTAGGATAAAAAAATACAACTAATTTCTTGCCTTTATAATCGGATAATGAGACCGTATTTCCAAGTTCGTCTTTTGCTGTAAAATCTGGTGCCTTATCTCCTACTTTTAAATGTGTCATAATTACGTAAATTTGTATTAAATCTCTGATTAGGTAAAAATACAAAATGACTAAACAAGAAAAAGTAAATTTCGTTATAAATACATTGTATAAATTATATCCTGAAATTCCGGTTCCACTAGACCATAAGGATCCATATACATTGTTGATTGCCGTTTTAATGTCTGCGCAAAGTACAGATGTACGCGTTAATAAAATAACACCATTATTATTTGAGCGTGCAGACAACCCTTACGATATGATTAAGTTGAGTGTTGAAGAGATTAGAGAGATCATAAAACCTGTTGGCTTATCTCCTATGAAAAGCAAAGGTATTCACGGGTTATCACATATTTTAATTGACAAACATAATGGCGAAGTTCCAAAAACCTACGAAGATTTAGAGGAACTACCTGCTGTTGGACATAAGACTGCTGCTGTGGTGTTATCACAGGCCTTTGGTATACCTGCATTTCCTGTAGATACACATATTCATCGCTTAATGTACCGTTGGAATTTAACCAATGGTAAAAACGTGGTGCAAACTGAAAAAGATGCTAAACGTATATTTCCGGAAGAACTTTGGAACGACCTCCATCTTCAAATTATATGGTATGGCAGACAATATTCACCTGCTCGTGGTTGGGACTTAGAAAAAGATATTATTACGAAGACTATTGGTAGAAAATCGGTTTTGGATGACTATTATAAGAAGAAGAAGAAATAGTTTTCAGTATTCAGTGTTCAGTATTCAGTGTTCAGTATTCAGTGTTCAGTATTCAGTGTTTCGATTGTAGCTAGAACCTTCATAGAAATTAAATAGGTGCATTGGTACAATTTTTGATACCTTATCAAAAACCATCAATCAATGAAAAAACTAATCATTCTCCTTTTAGCATTTGTTGTTACTTCTTGTATTCCGGTGAAAGTTGCACCTAAATTTAAGAATCAAGATTACAAGGTAATGCTGGCTAAGAAGTTTCAAAAGAAAATGCCCAGAGAAACAGCTTTCATTTTCAAAGACTCAAAAGATGCCGAGGAATTCTACAATTACATCAATAAAAAATACAGATTAAATGATATTGATGTTGGCTACAACGTCCCTTTTCAACTCAATGGAGAAACCCTTTATTTATCTTATCATGAGGCTGAACGCACTGATAAAAAAGTAAATCTTCCGTTGGCTATGATTGATGCAAAACGAGAAAGTAATGGGAATTCACCCTTATTTGAAGGTAATTATTCAAGCAGAACAGGTCATTGGTATATCATTCTAACAGTTTATGACGAAAACATTAAAAACTGTTTAAGAGACAAACATCCTTTAAAAGAAAAGACCATTCAATATTTAAAAGACTTAAAGCAAGAATATCTTACCACTCAAAACTACGAAGAGTTGCTTTTAACAAAAAAATCCTAATGCTTTCACATCAGGATTTTTCTAATTTAGAAGCGCTTCAAACTTCAATTTATTATAATCTATAACACTTAAAGCTTTTGAGTAATTCAAAAGGAAACGTATTGTTTCATCTTTTGGTATTAGGTTATTATGCTTTGGGGAAGCATGAGAGTAAATTTTTGCCATTTTAACAATTTAAGAGTTTATATATAGCAAAAACGCACTTCTACACACTTTATTGTATTAATTAGTTAAAATGATATTGTTTTGATCGATTACTTTACGCATATTAATTAAGGCATAACGCATTCTTCCTAAAGCCGTATTGATGCTTACACCTGTACGCTCAGAGATTTCTTTAAAACTCATATCTTGGTACATTCGCATCAAAAGCACTTGTTTTTGATCTTCTGGTAATTCTTCAATAATACGTCTTACATCAGATTCTACTTGGTCTTTTATAAGTACTTTTTCAGCATTTAAGGTAGAATCGCTTAGTACTGAAAAAATACTAAATTCGCCTGTATTATCGAATTTTGGCATACGACTATTTTTTCTAAAATGATCAATAACCAAGTTATGAGCAATACGCATAACCCAAGGTAAAAATTTACCTTCTTCATTATATTTACCGCGTTTTAAATTCTTAATAACCTTAATAAAGGTATCCTGAAAAACATCTTCAGTAATATCTCTATCATAAACTTTAGAATAAATGAAACTGTAAATTTTTTGCTTATGCCTTTCTATTAAAATTGAAAGTGCATATTCATTACCATTAATATAGTTGCTGACCAACTCTGCGTCTTGGATAAGTTCTTTTTCCATAATAATTACTTTAGTTCTTAGCAGTTGCTTACTAAGTTTGGGGTTACTAGCTGTTTTCTAAAAGTAATATTATGCTATACGCAGATGTTTTTAAATTATGAATATGTTCCAAATATAACAACAATCATTCCAATTAAACAAAAAAAGGTGTAAAATTTAACATTTTATCGGATAAAGCACCCCTTTTACGGATGAAAATTAAATCTAATAATTGGCTCATATTCCCGATACGATTGCGCTAACGAATTGTAGCAGTTATCTTAATCTTTATTTTGTATTATAGTATCTTTGCAAACTTAGAGATCAAAATAACCTATGAATACTATTAATTTAGACGTTAGCCCAAAGGAAAATATCATAATTAAAGGAGCAAGACTTCACAATCTTAAAAATATTGATGTTGTTATTCCTCGAAATAAATTGGTTGTTATTACAGGTTTATCTGGTTCAGGAAAATCTAGTTTAGCGTTCGATACGCTTTATGCTGAAGGTCAAAGACGTTATGTAGAAAGTTTAAGTAGTTACGCACGTCAGTTTTTAGGACGATTAAACAAACCTAAAGTAGATTATATTAAAGGTATTGCTCCGGCAATTGCTATTGAGCAAAAAGTAAATTCTACGAATCCAAGATCGACGGTTGGTACCACCACTGAAATTTACGATTATCTAAAATTATTATTCGCCCGTATTGGAAAAACCTACTCTCCTATTTCGGGTGAAGAAGTCAAAAAACACACAGTTTCGGATGTCATTAATTATATTTCAAAATTTGATGAAGGTACCAAGCTTTTACTCTTAGCCCCTATTATCTTAGAAGAAGGACGAACCATTGAAAACAAACTTCAAACCTTACAACAACAAGGTTACGCGCGTATAAAAGTAAAAGACGAGGTTGTTAGAATTGATGATGCCTTAAAACAAACTATTAAATCTGATAAAAACCTATTTTTAGTTGTCGATAGAATTGTTTTCAAAAATGAAGAAGATTTCCTCAATCGATTGGCTGATGCTGTAGGAACTGCATTTTACGAAGGTGTTGGTACATGTATTATAGAATCTCTTTCCGACAAAAAACAAATGACCTTCAATAATAAGTTTGAAATTGATGGCATGTCGTTTTTAGAACCAAACGCGCATTTATTCAGCTTTAATAATCCTTACGGGGCTTGTCCAAAATGTGAAGGTTACGGTGATGTTATTGGTATTGATGACGATTTAGTCATTCCAAATACCGAGCTATCAGTTTTTGAAAACGCCATTTTTCCTTGGAGAGGTGATAGTATGAGTTGGTACAGAGATCAGTTGGTTAATAATTCGCATGAATTTGATTTTCCTATCCATAAACCCTATTTTCAATTAAGTGATGCCAATAAAGCCCTCATTTGGAAAGGTAATAAGTACTTTGAAGGTTTAGATACGTTCTTTTCTGAACTAGAATCGAAAGCATACAAAATTCAGAATCGTGTGATGTTATCGCGTTATCGCGGTAAAACAAAATGTAATGTTTGTAAAGGAAAACGCCTGCGTATTGAGGCGAGTTATGTAAAAATAGACAAGGCAACAATCACTGATTTAGTTGATCTGCCTATAGATGAATTAATTGTGTTTTTTGAAAAATTAAAGTTGAATGATAGTGATGCCAAAATCGCAAAACGTCTGTTAACGGAAATCAATACACGACTAGAATTTTTATCTAATGTCGGATTAAATTATTTAACCTTAAATCGAAAATCGAACACACTTTCTGGTGGAGAAAGTCAACGTATAAACTTAGCGACATCATTAGGAAGTAGCCTTGTGGGATCGATGTATATTTTAGATGAGCCAAGTATTGGCCTACATCCAAAAGATACGGAGCGTTTAATAGACGTTTTAAAATCGCTACGAGATTTAGGAAATACAGTTATCGTCGTTGAACACGATGAAGATATTATGAAAGCGGCGGATTCCATTATTGATATCGGACCAGAAGCTGGTACTCTTGGTGGTGAAGTGGTTGCTGTTGGTAATTTTGAAGAAATTCTATCGGCAGATACACTCACCGCGAAATACTTAAATGGAGACTTAGAAATTGAAGTCCCTAAAAAACGAAGAACTTCAAAATATAATATCGAAATTGTTGGTGCTCGTGAAAACAACTTAAAAAATGTAACTGTTAATTTTCCACTAGAAATGCTAACGGTTATTACAGGAGTTTCAGGTAGTGGAAAAAGTACATTGATTAAAAAAATATTATTTCCTGCCATACAGAAAAAGCTCACCGGATTTAGTGATAAAATTGGACAAGTTTCAGAAATAAAAGGCAATCATAGTAATATTCAACATGTAGAGTTTGTAGATCAGAATCCTATTGGGCGTTCGTCGCGTTCTAATCCTGTGACTTATATTAAAGCCTACGACGATATTAGAGCGCTATATGCGTCTCAAAAACTAAGTAATATCCGTAATTATGCTGCCAAGCATTTTAGTTTTAATGTCGATGGTGGACGTTGTGAAACCTGTAAAGGAGAAGGCGAAGTTACTATTGAAATGCAGTTTATGGCAGATGTGCACTTAACTTGTGATACCTGTGGTGGCAAACGCTTTAAAAAAGAAGTTTTAGAAGTTAAGTTTGAAGGTAAATCTATCGATGATATTTTAAATCTTACAATTGACGATGCCATCGATTTCTTTGAGACACACAAAGAAACCAAGATTAAAGGTAAGTTGCAACCACTTCAAGATGTTGGTCTAGGGTATGTCACTTTAGGACAATCCTCTTCTACCCTTTCTGGTGGTGAAGCGCAACGTATTAAGCTCGCTACATTTTTAGGAAAAGGAAGTAAAAGTGATAATGCGCTTTTCATATTTGATGAACCTACAACCGGACTTCATTTTCACGATATAAAGAAGCTATTAAAATCATTTCAAGCTTTAATTGCCAAAGGGCATTCTATTATTGTGATTGAACATAATATTGATTTAATAAAATGTGCCGATTATATTATAGACTTGGGTCCAGAAGGCGGAAAACATGGAGGACAACTAGTCGCGGCAGGAACACCTGAAGACATCGTAAAGAATAAAACTTCGGTAACAGGGAAATACCTTCAAGAAAAATTATAAATGGACTTACCTGAAGGTTTTCATAAAGAAGTTATAGAGGCTAGAGAAAATGTGATAAGCAATACTAATACTATAGAACCTAAAGTTTCAACCTCGCCTCTAAAACCTGGTGGAGCCAATTTTAAAACGAATGTTTTAATTCAAGCATCTCCTTCTAAATTAATTTACAAACCTTCCATTGGGGCGGCTATTTTCAGTTTTATCTTTTTAGCCGTTGGTTTGGGAGTTTTATTTTATGGCATATTTCCCTTATTTCAAGACAATTCATCATCAGATTCTATTAATTGGTTTCTAGTTATTTTTGGACTTATTTTTGCTGGTGCAGGAGGTTTTATGTTTTATATTTTTTATAAACCGAGAGTTTTCGACAAGCAACAAGGGCTTTATTACACCTCCTATGCATTCAAAGGTCATCAATCTAGAAGAAATCAATCTGAAGATTACTTACCATTACAATCAATAGTTGCCATTCAAATTATAGGAGAACACGTAAAAAGTGACGATGGTTCTTATAAAAGTTTTGAACTCAACTTAGTTTTAGATGATGCGTCTAGAAGAAACGTCGTAGATCATGGAAGCCTTAAATCTATCATTAACGATGCTGAGATGTTGAGCGAATTTCTAAATATTCCTATTTGGCATGCTGGTTCTATTAATAATTTATAGAACAATTTTCTTCACTAAGCATTCCAATTATCTATTAACATATAAAAACTACTTAAATTATATAGTTAATGTATTTCCTACTTATTTTGATGAGAATACGAGACTATATATTATCAATTTTCTTACAATAAAGTTTTAGTAACTGTTCTTATATTTTCTTCAGTTATAAATAGTTTCTTTTAGAAAAAACAGAAAATGAATGCATCAACTAAATAATTATATTTGCCCATAATATGATAGAATTTCTATTCTTAATTAAATTAATCGTAGCCATTGCATTTGTTATAGGCTTATCAGTTCTTGCAGAGAATGTAAGCCCAAAAGTTGCAGGAATTTTATCAGGTTACCCTTCTGGCTCTGCTATAACATTATTCTTTTTTGGATTAGAAGTTAATCCTGAATTTGCAGCAGAAAGTGCCGTTTATAATATGATTGGATTGAGTGCAACCTTATCCTTTGTTTATATTTATTACATAGCATCAAGGCACTTTAAAAAATATAATATTCTCTTGTCTTCTTTGTGTGCTATTATTGGCTACTTTATTATTGTTTCATTATTACAACGTATTGAAATTAATAAATACATCGCCATATTAATTCCGTTTGCATTTTCTTTTCTATACATCTATCTTTTCAAAAGTATTAAGAATATTAATATCCAGACCAAGGTAAAACTCAATTATAGAATTCTATTTGTGAGAGCCTTTTTTGCGGCCTTAATTATTTTGGTAATTACGAGTGTTCCAAAATTTGTAGGATCTACTTGGGCTGGACTTTTTTCTGCTTTCCCTACCACACTTTTTCCTTTAATGTTAATCATTCACTTTACCTATTCAAAAGAACATGTACATACGGTGATTAAAAATGTTCCGATTGGAATGTTTTCTTTAATAATTTATTCATTAACAATATCCATCGTTTACCCCTTATTTGGAATATATATAGGTACCCTTATATCATTTGGGGTAGCGACAATCTATCTCGTCGTTTACAAAAAAATAATAAGCATTATAGATAAGAGTAAACGCACCTATTAATTCACACGCTTAGTTACTGTGCGACTGTTTTATTATGTTCTAAAAAACACCCCAATACTAGTACGTTTGTTGTTTTTATAATTAATAGTACAAAAACGAAATAATTCCTAAGATGGTAAGTGAAAACGGCAATACTAGCGACATAAATAAAAAGCCAATTACCCCCGTTTTAATGAAGCTTAAAATCCAATGCTGCCTGTAAAATCTAGCTATTGCAAATACTAAGTAAAAGAAGGTTGAAAATGCAATAAGCCAGTCTATCCAATCTGGTATGTCTATTACCCATCTATTTATTGAAAACATGATACTAAATAAAGTGAACAAAAAGGAAAAATAGTAAAAACTAAACACCAAATGATGTGAATATCTACCTCTATTAAAAAAGAATAGTTTCAATAAAAGTGCAAAAAGCGGCAATAAGAAAAACATAGCTAATGGAATGCTATCTATAAAGGTTTGGTAAATCTGTCCAAGCCCCATGCTTTCATAAAACTTAAGCATTTGACTATAAAATTTTCGTTTTATAAAACCTGCATCATCGGACATTCCCATATATTTAAATATAGCTTCATCCGATGCTCCTGTCGCTATAATAGAATCCATTTCCCTTTCATTTAAAGAAAATGACGTTCCAAAGTTATTTTTAGGCACTTTAATTTTTGAGAGGGAATCTATAACTTTTAAATCATTGTCATCTAATCCTATGGTAAAGCTATTATCTCTAAGTGGTTTTAAATAGTCATTTATAGCAATAGAATCTTGAGGAATACTATCTTGGGTTACAACTTTTTCAGATCGACTCGCCAAGACTTCTTCCATGCCTTTATCTATATCTTCTCTGAATTCTCTTGAATAAAAGCTAGATAAAAAGAAAAATATAACAGCAATAAACAAATACATCTGCGCAGGATGCAAATATAGTAAGCGCTTTCCCTTAACAAATTCCTGAGCTAAATAACCAGGTTTAAACATTAGGGGAATAAAACTTTTAAAGAAACGCGCATCAAAAGAAAAATAATTACTAATGGTGTTATAAAATAACACGCCAATAGTGAGTTCGTCGTTTGCTTTTTGTCCACAATGCGGACAGAATTCAAAACTTTCGTCAAAAGGTTGTTCACAATTTTGGCAATTAACTTGATTAGGTTTCATAAGTGATGGTTAGTCTTGGCTTAAAAGTAATAAAATATACGACGTCACAGGTATTTATAAGAAGATGGGATATAACAATATTGGCAAGTTTAATTCACCGATTACCATAACACCTTATTAAACAGTAGATTATTTTTTTGGCACGTTGTTTGTTTTATACTAAACGAGTTTAATTTAAAACCCAATTATTATGAAACGAATTATATATTTATTTGCAGCTTTAGTAGCTATAAGCACAACTGCATTCGCAACCAGCACAACCACATCAGAAGCAGAAGCTTCAATTAATAACTATGTGAAAGGTTATGGTAATTCTTTCATATTTGATGAAGCCGGAATTGAATTTTCCGTTTTTGCGGATGGTCAGTTTGATTTCTATTTACCAAATTATGGCCCAGATGTAAATGTTGGAATTAACACCCCTGGTTTTAGTTTAAGTTTTAACTCTGGCTACGATTACAATCCGTATTTACAATATGATAGTTTTGGTGCTATTATTCAAATTGAAAACACACCTATCTATTATGATTATTATGGGCGTGTTAACCAAATAGGAAACATCTTTATTAACTATAACACTTTTGGTAGAATTAGTAACGTTGGCGGATTAAATGTGTATTACAGAAACAATGTGTTCTATAGATATGATGGCTATATCAATATATACAACAGATCTTATGTTTATAGACCATGGCATCAATTTTACGCTACACCACATGTTAATTTTAGTATTGTGCATGTAAATCCATACAGACAACATTATGTACCTGTAAGACATATTTATTACAGACCTTATACTAACAATGTAAGACATTATAATATTGGAAGACGTGATAATGGGTATGCCGTAAGAAGAACTACCACTACAACTAGAACACGTGTCAGTTATGCTCAAACACCAAGAAACAGTAGAGAACGTAGTATGAGAACACAAGCACAACGTAATAATACAACAATAGCAAGCACTCGATCTTCACGTTTAAGCGCAAACAATTCAACTGCTACTAGGACTACAAGTACACGAAGCACAGATGCAAGACCTACACGTTCTGCAACAAGAGTGTCAACAACTACAAGAACAGTAACACCTCGTACTAGCACTACAAGAACTAATACTAGAGTGTCAACACCAAATAGAACTCAAACGCAACGTTCTACTAGCGCAACACCTACTAGAAGTTCTAATACAAATGTGACTAGAAGCAATTCTTCTGTGTCTAACACTATAGAACGAAGAAATAGTTCATCAGTTAGAAAACCAACTGCAACTAATTCTCGTATATCTACTAAAGCAACATCACAAAGCTCAAGAAAAAGTAATGTGACGCAAAATAGAACAACGAAATCGGCTGTAAAAACAAGATCAAATTCAAGTAGTAGAACGAGCAACCAAAGTTCTACAAGGTCTAACTCAAGTCGATCTAGAGGATAAAAAGTTTTTTTGGTTGGTTAGAAGTTCCCGTATATAGTATGCCTCAAAGCGCTTTACGGGAATTTCTTTTATAATTAAGCATCTAAAGTTTTAGTCGCTTTTTTATTTGTAGCGAGATATCATCTGAGACGTTCATTTTATAAATCAACATAAAATAAATGAGGCTTATTAATCCAGATTTTAAAATGATATTAATAATTGGATGAAATGGAAAATCCCAAAAATAAAATGCTAACGATAAAACAATTAATGCTAATATAATCTTAGCTGAACCTATTGTAAACGGCAGCATATTAAATTTTCGTTTCACAAATATAATTTTGATTGTATTGTAAATGAATACGGCTAAAAAGGTAGCAAACGCAGAACCTTCAATACCATACACAGGGATAAAAACGATATTTAACACAATTGCCATAATAGCAAGTAATACTCCAAAAAATAATACCATTCTGTAGTAATCACTATTAAATAATATGGCATTGTTATTCCCCAAGCTGTTATCATATAGTTTTGCCAGACTTACAATTAAAACTACAAAAAGACCGCCTGTAAATTTCTCTGGAAGAATTTGATACAATTGATTGATGTTTAAAATAATGAGTAAAAAAATAAAACCGCTGACCACCAAAAGTGTTATAGAGCTCCTTTTGTATAAATCTTCTAAAGCGACTTTGTCCTTTTCATTAAGATATTTTGCTGTTAATGGTAACATAATTTGATGCATGGCACGTTGTGGAACAGCAATAACTGTTGCAATAAAAATAGCCACACTATAATAAGCAACTTGTTCAATATCTGGTAACATTAGCCCAATCATAAACTTATCAATATCTAAAATAAGCATCGCCACTGAACCTGCGATAATCATTAATGATGAATACTTTAATATTGAAAATTGATTTTCTAATTTCTGAAACTTTAACTTCGGAAATCTTATAGAATAGGCATATAGCTGCATAATTCCCATACGCAAGACATAAACGGCAACTAGTGCGTTAATAAATTGGGCAACTGACAACCAATCGAAATACACTGCAAAGAGTAAGAACATAATACAAACTCTGTGAAATATCTCTTTCATTAAGTTTCCAAAAACCGTTTGCATTTGCACTTTTGTCCAAGCAAAAAAGATTTCGAAATAAGCCATTGCCACAGCCAGAATAAAAATATGCCAGATATAATTTTCTACAATTTGGTTTTCGTTTGAAAGCCAATCTACAATTGAATCATAAGCAAAATAGCCTATAAAAACCGATGGAATTATAAACAATAATGGCAAAAATAGCATCAGCGTTAAAAAGCTATTGATACTGTTCTTCGTTCTAAAAGTGGAATAGAATTTTACAATGGCATTATGTACTCCAAATGCCATAAAAGGCATCATAATATTAGCCGCTGAAAGTAGAAAGGCAACTAAGCCATAGTATTGATCTGTTAAAAAATTAGTGTAAAGAAAAAGTGTATTAATAGCGCCAATACCAAAGCCCAAGTAAGTTGTAATAGTATTTTTAAATGATTGGCTTAATACAATTCCCATAGTCTAGCAAAATACAACTATAAAGCTTTAAATTCTATTACGAATTTCAAAAATTAACGCTTCAAAATTATTGCGCTTAGTTTTTGAGTCAGAGCTTTTCGACTATAAGGTTGCAAACCTATAGCATTCACTTCTAAGGTATTATTCTGATAAGCTTCGAAATAGCTTAAAAGTTGCACCTTTAATTCGGATTTCTGTTTGTAGTTAAAATAGGTTCCTGTATTTGTTGATTTAATTATTTGTTCTACATCTGAATCTTTTGGACCAATGGCTAATATAGGTGTTTCAGAAATGAGATATTCAAAAACCTTACCTGCTATAATGGCTTTAGTATCTTCTGAATCAATTTCAATTAATAGCAATAATTGTGATTTCATTTGAAACTCTAGCGCTTCATCATGACTCACATAACCCAAAACATTGATATGGTTTTTTAATCCATTTTCATGAATAGACTCAATAACATCATCACTTACCACACCTATTAATTGTAATTTGAATGCTTCTGAAAAAGCATCATTTTCTTTAATTAATTCCGAAAGGGTTTCCCATAAAACCACAGGGTTCCGTTCAGACAACAACGAACCAATATGAGATAGGGTGAACTTTTCATCCTTTCCCTCTACCCTGACTGAATGAGAATCGTAACCATTAGTAATAACAGAAATGGGGTGTTTGGTTTTGGTTAGAAATTCGTTTTTGGTATGATTACTTGTTACTATAATTTCATCTGCAGTATTGAGAACCTTTTGCTCTAAGTCGATGTGCTTTGCTTTTGAAGCATCTGTCAATTTTAAATCTTTATGATAGCCAATAGTTGTCCAAGGATCTCTAAAATCTGCTAACCATTTTACACCTAATCTTGCTTTTAATTGCAAGCCTATTAAATGCAAACTGTGAGGTGGCCCCGTAGTAATTACAGTTTCAATTTTATGTTTTTGAATATACTCTGATAAAAACAAAACTGAAGGCTGTACCCAATTTTTGCGTGCATCAGGTATAAAATAATTCCCTCTTACATAAAGCATTGTTTTTTCAATCAACGACTGCTTTTTGGCTTTAGGAATCACACCAGAACTAATTTTCTTCGACTTTCCTTTAGAAAACAAACTCGCTAAACCATAAGGTTCATTAATCGGTTGTTTTAAAATGGAAATAGTATCAGGAATTTCATTCACCAAACTTTCGTCCATAATGGGATAATTTGGATTTTCAGGACAATACACAATAGGTTGAATGTCAAACTCAGGCAAGTACTTCACAAATTTTAACCAACGCTGCACGCCTGGCCCTCCTGCTGGTGGCCAATAATAAGTTATGATTAGTACTTTTTTTTTCATCCTGAATTCCTACGAAGGTAGGAATCTAATTAATTAGTCTACTATAATTGAAATAAGTGAATCATTTTTAAATATCAAAAATGTATTATCTAAGAACAAGGTATCTACTTTTTTATCAACTCTTATATAAGCGTGATTTAGATTTAAGAAAGACTCTATTTCATTTTTATCATATAATCTTTTTGATGCTATTTCTCCTATTACATGAGTATCTGACTTTAAAAACATAAAATTTATTTTCTTAAAAGCTAACTCCACTTCTAACGAATTTGATTTACCAAATTGATAAATTGCGAGAACAATTGAGAACACAAATAAAATCCAAAAACTTTTTTTATAAGTTAACTTCATAACATGAAAGATTAATATCAATTATTCTTCCTACGCTTTACCTCATAAAACAATCCAACTAAAAGCAACAATCCTAAAACAACAGAACTCGCTAAAGCCACTTGACTTCCTGTTTTAACAACTTGTGGTTCAAACTTAAATTCTATGGTGTGATTTCCTTTAGGTAATTCTAATGCTCTTAACACATAATTCACTCTTAAGTGAGGTACTAATTTACCATCAATGTAAGCATTCCAACCTTGAGCGTAATAGACCTCAGAAAACACCGCTAGACCTTCATTGCTATTATTAGATTCGTATTTTAAATAATTTGGCTTGAATTCCTTTAACTGAACAGAAGCTATAGAATCAACTTGATAGTTTGTTTTTAAATTATGTTCTGCCTGAACCGTTTGTTCTAAAACAGCTATCGTCTTTGTATCTAAACTATCTAAAGCTACGATTTCTTGATTAGCATCTGTAACGACCTTAAGTTTAGAAACAAACCAAGCATTACCGTTCGCGTCTGTATTGGTATAAGGAAAAATCTGTCCTTGCTCTTCTGCAATAATGTATTTTGTATTAAGCATGTTGAGGACATTCATGTTGTTTTTATACACATAAAATTCTAACAACTCATTAACACGACCTAACTTAGCCGCATGATAACCAAATAACGAATTATGAAAATAGGCAGACCTTGCAGGTTTACGCTGTCCTTCACTAGACATATCTAAAACTCTAAAATGACCTTTATCATTTAAGATTTCTAAATCAGCATTAGTTGGTTGGTAAGGTTTATCTACTTTTAAGGCAGATACAAAATTATCATTATTAACGTATTCTCTATCTACCGTAACTAAATCAAAAAGAATTAACACAGCGAATACCACCACGACTAAATTTTCGGACAGTTTCTTTTTTAAGAACATAAAAATAGTTCCTGCTGAAAGCAATACTAAAACCAAAGCTCTCAATGTATCTGCAGTCATTAACGCTTTACGGTCTTCAATTACAGCATCAACAAAAGGTTGTCCATACGCTCCAATATATTGGTCATCTCTAAAACTTTCAAAATCAAATAGAAAAGATTTAAATACTAAAAAGATTAAAGCTAAACCTGCTGTGATTGCAACTGAATATTTTAAGGCTTTTAGTTTTTCTTCATCTTTCTGAAAGTCATTAAATAAACGAACTAAAGCCATAATTCCTAAAACAGGACTACATAATTCTAAAATAACTTGGATAGAACTTACGGCTCTAAACTTATTATACAACGGCACATAATCGATAAAGAAATCGGTTAAAAAACCTAGATTTTTTCCGTAAGATAAAAACAAGGATAACAGCGTTCCGCCAACTAGCCACCATTTTAATCTGCCTTTTACTAAAAACAAACCTAAAACAAAAAGGAAAATAATTACAGCACCTACATATGCTGGTGCTTCAACTATGGTCTGATCTCCCCAATACATTGGTGCATTTCTTGCTCCATCTAATGCATCAATTGGAGAAGCCCCTAAATTAATATAAGCTTTATAGGTTTCAGAATCTTTACCTACATCTTCAGAATTTCCTCCTCCCATAAATTTTGGAATAAAGAGATTGAAAGATTCTAAAATACCATAGCTGTATTCTGTAATATATTCCCTGCTTAATCCTGACGTTACTTCTTTAGGAGATCCATCAACATTTATAGTTAAATCACTTTTTCCACGTGTGCTTTCTTTCACATACTCTTGGGTTGCCATGATATTTGTAGCGTTTAATCCAACAGCTAAAAATGCAGCTACAGAAAGTAATCCTACAGACTTAAAGAAATGTGGTAATTGTTGTTTTTTGTAAGCATCGACGAGATAAGCCAATCCTAAAACTAAAACCAATAAAAGGAGATAATACGTCATCTGAAAATGATTCGTTACAATCTCTAATCCTAAAGCAATAGTTGTTAAGAAAAATCCGAGTATATATTTCTTCCGAAAAGTGAGAACAATACCTGCCAAAACCAAAGGCATATAGGCTATTGCATGTGCTTTAGAGTTATGACCAACACCAAGTATAATAATGAGGTATGTTGAAAATCCAAAAGCTAATGCTCCTAATGCAGCGAGTTTAAAATCAACTTTTAGCGACAACAGTAAAATGTAAAACCCTATAAAATACAGGAACAGATAATCTGCTGGCCTTGGTAAGAATCGTAAGGTTAAATCGAGTTTTTTAATATAATTGTGCGGATATTTTGCTCCTAATTGATAGGTTGGCATACCACCAAACGCACTATTGGTCCAATAGGTTTCTTCTCCTGTGGTTTTGGCAAACTCTTTTTGTTGTTCTGCCATACCAATGTAGTGCATAATATCACTTTGATTGATTTTTTTACCTTGTAAAACAGGACTAAAATAAGCTAAAGATAGTGCTACAAATCCTAATAAAATTAAGACATGTGGCAATAAACGTTTTATAGAAAATGACATGAGAATGCTTTAAGTTGAATGATTCTGAAAAGTAGTTATTTTTTTTGAAACATCATTAGAGTTTCCTCTATGTACAAAAAAATTGATTAATCAATTTCTTCGTAATCAATATATTCACCCACTTTTTGGTTAGAAGAACCATTATTGTTCGGCATTTTATCGATTACGGTTTCACCTTCCTTTTGCTTTTGTTCCTGTCTTTGTTGATTTGGATTTTGGGATCCACCAAATTGGCCTCCAAATTTTTCTTCAGCTTTCTTGGCTACAAACTTCAACAATAAAGGCGCAAAAAGACGTGCTAATATCTTAAAGCCAAAGTAAACAAGTAAAATAATTAGTATAGTTCTCAGTAATCCCATGGACTAAGCTTGTTGTATGATAAACATGTTATAATATTCAAAAATACAATTATACTCATTTATAATCCGATATTATTCCTTAAAAAAACTATAAAATATCTATATTTGACTTCAATCTACAATAGACCGAATGGTTTTAAATCCATATATAATGCGAATACTCAAATCAATACTTGTTTTAATTCTTGCCTTTAGTTTTAATTCTACCTACGCTCAATATACTGAAGTAATTAACTCTAATCGTCCTGGTGTGTCAAAAAGCGCCTTTTCTGTTGGAACTGGAGTTGTACAATTTGAAACTGGTGCCTATACCGTTAAAGAAGAGCATGCACTTGCCAATTATGAAGTTTCAGGGTTTGGTCTTGATTTTGCGTTGAGATATGGCTTATTTTTTGAAGAACTAGAATTATCTCTAGATGGCATTTATCAAAGTGATAATATTACCTATAATAATGCAACAATTCCCGTTGAAGACAAACGCTCTAATTTTAAAAATTTCACTTTAGGAGCAAAATATTTAGTTTATGATCCTTATAAAAATGCAGGAGAAGAAAAGCCTAATTTATACAGCTACCACGCTAACAATAAGTTTAGCTGGAAATCTTTAATCCCTGCAGTTTCTGTTTATGTTGGTGCTAATTTTGACGCTAAAGACAATCCTTACACTGCACCAGACATTGAAGGATTTAGTCCAAAAGTAATGCTTGCTACACAGAACAATTTTAATGGAGGTTGGGTTTTTGTAATGAACTTAATTA
The DNA here is from genome assembly GCF_000427335.1 of Winogradskyella psychrotolerans RS-3. Taxonomy (GTDB): domain Bacteria; phylum Bacteroidota; class Bacteroidia; order Flavobacteriales; family Flavobacteriaceae; genus Winogradskyella; species Winogradskyella psychrotolerans. Next base: position 50,573 of record NZ_ATMR01000089.1, read on the forward strand.
AAGATAGAATTGGAACAGACCAATCTGATTTTCAATATATTTTTACACTAACGCATTCCTTCACACCACAATGGGTTGTCTTTGGAGAAGCGCAAGGTATTGATAGTGATTTCTATGCTGATAATATTTTTAGATTTGGAGGTGCTTACCTTTGGACTAAAAACTTTCAGTTAGATGCTAATCTTGCCTTTAATACTAAAGACACACCAACTGTTCTAAATATTGCTTTCGGAGCTTCGTATCGCTTAGATTTCCATCAAGATAAAAAGATAGATAACGGTAATGGCAATGACGGTGATTTCAAAAAAAGAAGAAAAAGGAAAAGAAAACAAATGATTTCGATTCTTAATTTATAGCGTTCCTAACTACATGATAACAATTAAAGAAGCCATATCAAAAAAGGACTTAAAAGCATTTGTTCGGTTCCCTTTTAAAATTTACGAAGATTCTAAATATTGGGTACCTCCTATTATAAAACAAGAGTTAGAAACCTTTAACAAAGACAAAAACCCAATCTTTAAAGATGCTGAAGCTCGATTTTTCTTGGCTTATCAATCGGGAAAAGTTGTGGGTAGAATTGCTGCCATTATCAATTGGCTTGAAGTTGATAAACAAGGCATAAAGAAAATGCGTTTTGGTTGGTTTGATTTTATTGACGATTTAGAAGTCAGCAAAGCGTTATTAAACACCATTGAAGATATTGGAAGAGAACAGCAATTAAGTTATGCTGAAGGCCCTGTGGGTTTTTCTAATTTAGATAAAGTCGGTGTTATGACCGAAGGTTTTGACCAATTAGGAACAATGATTACGTGGTACAATCATCCGTACTATATTGACCATTATAAAGAGCATGGGTACGTTATTGAAAAAGAATACTCAGAAAATAAATTCCCTTTTGAAAACGTAAAACCAGAATTCTTTAAAAAGGCGCAAGAACTTATTAAACGTCGTTATAAGTTAAGAGCGCTTAAGCTTACAAAAACTGAAGAAGTAATGCCTTATGCAGATCGTATGTTTGATTTGTTTAATGAGAGTTATTCCTCTTTATCCTCTTTTGTTGAAATTACAGATATTCAGAAAGAATATTTTAAAAAGAAGTTTATCAGTTTTATTAATCCGGAATACATCAAATTTGTCGTGGATGAGCATGATAAATTAGTTGGTTTTGCGGTTGTTATGCCAAGATTTGCACAAGCTTTACAAAAAGCAAACGGGAAATTATTCCCCTTTGGATTTACACATATACTAAAAGCTAAGAAGCACAGTAAAGATGTTATTTTTTATTTAATAGGCATTCATCCAGACTATCAAAATAAAGGTGTTCATGCCGTAATCTTCAACGAGTATTACGAAACGTTTAGAGAAAAAGGAATAGAAACCTGCTACAGAACACCTGAGCTTGAAGATAATGTTGCGATAAAACAAATATGGAAACATTTTGACCCTAAAGTATATGCGCGACGCAAAACATTGCGAAAGAACTTATAGAGATTAATTGTTGGTTGTTGGTTGTTGGTTGTTGGAATAAAAAAACGATCATCACTTTTAAGCGATGACCGTTTTTTATATTATTAAATGAATTAATTATTCACCCATTGCAGCAATTAAAGCTGCTGACATTCTTTTATAAGTACCGTTTACTAAACGTTCTCTAATAGCATCGAAAGCATCTAATGTTTCTTTTACATCTACTAATGTATGTGTAGCCGTCGGAATCATTCTTAATAAAATTAACCCTTTAGGAATTACAGGATAAACGACTATAGAACAAAATATTCCGTAATTTTCTCGTAAGTCTCTTACTAAAGCCATTGCTTCAGGAATGCTTCCTTTTAGATATACCGGAGTTACACAACTTTGTGTTGTTCCAATATCAAAACCACGCTCTTTTAAACCTGATTGTAAAGCATCAACTATTGTCCAAAGATTCGCTTTAAGTTCTGGCATTGTACGCAACATATCTAAACGTTTTAATGCACCAACAACAAGTTGCATTTGTAAAGACTTAGCGAACATTTGAGAACGTAAATTATATTTTAAATAATCTATAATTTCTTTATCAGCTGCAATAAAAGCACCTGTACTTGCCATAGATTTTGCAAAAGTTGCAAAATAGACATCGATGTCATCTTGAACTCCTTGCTCTTCTCCTGCTCCAGCACCTGTAGCACCCAAAGTACCAAATCCGTGAGCATCATCAACAAAAAATCTAAAATTAAATCTTTTCTTAAGCTCAACAATTTCTTTTAAACGGCCTTGCTCTCCTCGCATTCCGAAGACACCTTCAGAAATAACGAGAATCCCTCCACCTGTTTGCTCTGCCATTTTTGTAGCACGCTCAAGATTTTTCTCTAAGCTTGCAATATCGTTGTGCTTATAAGTAAAACGTTTACCCATATGCAGACGTACACCATCAATAATACAAGCGTGCGCATCAACATCGTAAACAATAATATCATCTTTAGCTACCAAAGCATCAATGGTAGACACCATACCTTGATATCCGAAATTTAATAAGTATGCAGCCTCTTTATTAACAAAAGCAGCTAATTCGTTTTGTAATTGCTCATGTAAATCTGTGTGACCAGACATCATACGCGCTCCCATAGGGTATGCCGAACCGTACTTAACACCAGCTTCTCCATCTACTTTTCGAACTTCTGGGTGATTTGCTAAACCCAAGTAATCATTGATACTCCAAGTAATAACATCTTTCCCTTGAAACTTCATTCTATTAGAGATTTCACCTTCAAGCTTTGGAAACACAAAATATCCTTCAGCCTGAGCTGCCCATTTTCCAAGTGGTCCTTTATCTTTATAAATCTTTGCAAATAAATCCTTCATGCACGCATACTTTGATATTAACTATTAATTCTATGTTTATAAAACATAAAATCAACGGTTAATAATTGTTAATTTATCTAGTTAGTGTCTGCAAAATTAGGTAATAATATTATGAATGCATAATTTATTTAGTGAAGTATTCACAAGTTATAAACCACTTTATTCAACCTATTTTACTTAATTATTCTGCAAAAAAAAGCCTATTACAAGTTTGGCAATAGGCATATCTTTTTTTATTATAATCTATTTTATGTACTCTATAGTTGCTTGTACAGCGCTTTTAGCATCAAAAAAGCCTTGATCTTCCATCCATTTATCATTATAGACTTTACTCATATAACGCGATCCATGATCTGGAAAAATCACTACAATTTTATCCGTTGGTTTAAATTCACCTTCTTCCTGCAACTGTTTAATTGCTTGCATTGCTGCGCCACTTGTGTACCCTACAAAAAGACCTTCCGTATTTGCAATTTCTCTTGCCGTATGTGCACTTTCTTCATCTGTAACCTTGATAAACTTATCAATTAGATCAAAGTCCGTAGCAGTAGGAATCAAATTTTTACCTAAACCTTCAATTCTGTATGGATAAATTTCTTTATCATCAAATTCACGTGTTTCGTGATAGCTCTTTAAAACAGAACCATAAGCATCAACACCAATAACTTTTACATTTGGGTTTTGCTCTTTTAAATACTTTGAGATTCCAGAAATTGTTCCTCCTGTTCCACTACAAGCAATTAGGTGTGTAATTTCACCTCCCGTCTGATCCCAAATTTCTGGACCAGTAGAGCTGTAATGTGCTTCAATATTTAATTGATTAAAATATTGATTGATATAAATAGAACCTTTATTCTCTTCGTGTAAGCGTTTTGCTACTTCGTAATAAGAACGAGGATCATCTGCTTTTACATGTGCGGGACAAACGTAAACTTTTGCTCCCATAGACTTTAACATATCTATTTTATCTGCAGATGACTTAGAGCTTACTGCCAAAATACATTCGTAACCTTTAATAATACTAACCATAGCAATACTAAACCCTGTGTTACCAGAAGTCGTTTCTATAATTGTATCACCAGGAGTCAAAATACCTCGACGCTCAGCTTCTTCTATAATATGTAATGCAATTCTGTCTTTTGAAGAATGACCTGGATTAAACGCTTCTACTTTGGCATAAAACTCACCATCGAAGTCAGCAGTCATTCTATTTAATTTGATTAAGGGCGTGTTACCTATTAGTTGTAACACATTATCAAATACATTTTTGTTTTGCTTCATAAATAAAATTTTTCAGTAACTAATCAAATTATTAGACACCTAAAACCTCGCAAAAATAACATTTTTTTTGATTTAACTCGAAATTCCTTCTAAATCAAGTAAAAATGCAAACTCTTCCGCGTCTTCTTTTAAGCTTTCAAAACGTCCAGATGCTCCACCATGGCCAGCATCCATATTCGTTTTTAAATACAATTTATTAGTGTCTATTTTTAAGTCTCTAAGTTTGGCTACCCATTTTGCTGGCTCCCAATACTGCACTTGCGAATCGTGCAGTCCGGTTGTAATCAGCATATTAGGATACGCCTTCGCTTCAACATTATCGTAAGGCGAATACGATTTTATATAATCATAATAGAGTTTGTCATTCGGATTTCCCCATTCATCATATTCTCCAGTGGTTAACGGAATAGAATCATCTAACATCGTCGTAATAACATCTACAAAAGGCACCGCTGCAATGATACCGTTGTATAATTCTGGCGCTGTGTTAATAATTGCCCCCATTAATAAACCTCCTGCACTGCCTCCCATAGCATATAAATGTTGAGAAGAGGTGTAACGCTCTTTTATTAAATGCACCGAACAGGCTATAAAATCTGAAAATGTATTTTTCTTGTTTAATAACTTTCCATTTTCATACCAATCACGACCTAGATATTCTCCTCCTCTAATATGAGTAATGACATAAATAAATCCACGATCTAACAAACTTAATCTTATGGTAGAAAAATAAGGATCCATTGTAGAACCATAACTTCCATAAGCATATTGTAATAATGGATTTGTTCCATCTTTTTTAATGCCTTTACGATATACAACAGACATTGGGATTTTAGTGCCATCTTCAGCAGTTGCCCAAATACGTTCTGAGATGTAATTGTCTTTATCGAAATTCTTATCTAAAACCTCTTGCTCCTTTAATACAATTTTAGTTTTCGTACGCATATTAAACTCAATAACCGAAGACGGAGTGGTCATGGCATTATAGCCATAACGTAATATTTCGGTATCAAAATCTACATTGGTGCCTGTATATGCGGTATATGTTTCATTATCAAAAGGCAAATAGTAATCTTCACTTCCGTCCCAACGTTTTATTCGTATTTCATTTAATCCATTTCTGCGTTCGCTAACCACTAAATAGTCTTTAAAGATATCGATACCTTCTAATAAAACATCATTTCTATGTGCAACAACTTCAGTCCAATTTTCTATTTCTGTATCAGATTCTGGCGTTTTCATTAATTTGAAATTGATAGCCTTATCTTTATTGGTGAGAATATAAAAATGATTATCGTAATGTGAAATACTATATTCTAAACCTCTTATTCGTGGTTGAAAAACCTGAAACCTACCTTCAGGATTATCCGCATCTAGAATATGATATTCATTCGTTAGCGTGCTATAACACGCAATAATGATATACTTTCTAGATTTTGATTTGTAGACTGCTGCGCCAAACGTATCATCTCCTTCTTCAAAAACAAGTTCATCTTCAGAATTGTCTCCTAAGCGATGTTTATAAACTTGAAATGCTCGTAAAGTCACCTCATCCTTTTTGGTATAAAATAAAGTAGCATTATCATTTGCCCAGCTTGAAGAACCAGTGGTACTTTCTATTCTGTCGGAAGCGACGACATGTGTTTCTAAGTCTTTAACGTAGATATTATAATTACGTCGTCCTGTGTTATCAATTCCGTAAGACACTAATTTATTATCCGGACTAATACTAATACCTGCCAATTTAAAATAACTTTCACCTTCAGCCATGACGTTACAATCAAATAACAGTTCTTCAGGATTATCTAAACTGTCTTTTTTACGTGTATAGATAGGGTAATCTTTTCCTTTTTCAAATTTGGTGATATACCAATAGCCATTGTATTTATAAGGTACAGACGAATCATCTTCTTTTATTCTGGCTTTCATTTCATCAAATAAATCTGATTGAAAATCCTTTGTATGAGCCATTTCAGAATCGCAATATGCGTTTTCAGCATTCAGATAATCAATCACTTCTGGGTGCTCTCTGTCTTTCATCCAAAAATAATTATCAATTCGCACATCTCCATGATTTTCTAATTGATGTGGAATTTTCTTGGCAATAGGTGGATGTATATCCGATTTTTTTATCATTTGTTAAGGAAATTTAGTCCAAAAGGAGGCGCAATTTAGTAATTTTGCATCGTATAAATTTAAAAGACAAGAATATGTTTGGAGATATGATGGGAATGATGGGCAAATTAAAAGACGCTCAAAAGAAAGTTGAAGCAACAAAAGAACGATTACATACCGTTTTAATTGACGAAGCAAGTACTGACAATAAATTAAAAGTAACGATTACTGCCAATAGAACTATTAAATCTATTGATATTGCTGATGAATTACTTCAAGATAAAGATATGCTTGAAGATTATTTAATCCTCACACTAAATAAAGCTATTGATAAAGCAACTAATGTCCACGAAACAGAAGTTGCAGCTGTTGCTAAAGAAGGTATGCCAAATATTCCTGGAATGGATATGTTTAAATAGATTTTAGCTCACTTAAAAGTTTGTCATGCATTTGGGTTGTATAATCCAAATGTGTGACCATTCTAAGTTTATTACTTCCCATTCCTATAATATGGATATTCTTTTCTTTTAAGTTATTCAGGAATTGTGCTTCATCCACACCATCATTTAATTCGAAAATGACAATATTGGTCTCAATAGGTTCTACTTTTCTAATTATGGATAATTTAGATAACTCTGCTCCTATTTCTTTTGCTCTTTTATGATCGTCTGCCAGTCGTTCAATATTATTATCTAAAGCATACAAACCAGCAGCAGCCAAATAGCCAACCTGTCGCATATTACCTCCAAAAAGTTTTCTTAAACTCAAGGATTTTTTCATAATCTCTGCATCACCTATCAACACAGAACCAATTGGGCAGCCTAAGCCTTTGCTCAAACAAACTGAAACCGTATCGAAAAGCTGACCATATTGCATCGTCGTTTCATTTTTAGCAACCATAGCATTCCATAAACGCGCTCCATCTAAATGAAAACCTAGATTATTAGTTTTACAGACGTTTTTAATGTTTTCTAATTCCTCAAAATCCCAACACGCTCCTCCACCTTTATTTGTGGTGTTTTCTACCTCAACTAAACTGGTTTGACTGTAATAGTACGCCGAAGGGTTAATGGCTTCTTTTACTTGTTCTGCCGTAAACATACCACGATGACCATCTATGAGTTTACAAGACGCTCCACTATGAAAAGCCACTCCCCCTACTTCATAATTATAGATGTGTGCGTATTTATCGCAAATCACCTGTTCCCCTGGATTGGTGTGTAACTTTATAGCGATTTGGTTCGCCATACTTCCTGATGGAAAAAACAATGCTTTTTGTTTGCCAAATAGCTTTGCTAAACGTTCTTCTAATTCATTAACTGTAGGATCTTCTCTAAAAACATCATCTCCAACTTGGGCAGACATCATAGCATCTAACATGCCTTTTGATGGTTTTGTAACGGTATCACTTCTTAAGTCTATTATCATATATATTTCCCATGAAAATGGGAATCTTTTTAGTTAAACAATTTTTTTAATAGGTTTTGACTTTAACTTATCTTGAGCATAGCCGAAAGATTCGACAAACATAGAGTTCAATTTGAACTATAATTACAAACAGCACTTCCTATTGGTGAACCGTCTGGTATTTTTGGTGAACTTTCTAATTTGAATTTTTCTGGATGCTCGTAAAACTCTTTAATCATAATTCCATATTGCATATGCATCGCTTCAAGATTCAAAGATTGTCTTAGAAGGTCAGATATCGTTTTATTGGCAATCGCTCTAGTTTGAAAATAGCTTTCTTCATTTGTTGCTAAATTCATAAGATATTTTAGAACATTGACATTGATTTGATATTGTATTTCTGTTAGATATGAATCCGTATGTGTTTTCTCAAAGGACGCTTTTAAAAGCGCATCGATAACATCTTGTAAACTCAATTGATTTTCATCTAAACTTTTCTGCAAAATTAAACGATTAGCACGTTGCGGATGCAATAAAAATTTCAATGTCATATCACTTGCCGTATTTGCAGCACTTAAGGGATCAAAAGCCACTCCCGTTTTACCTTTAAAAGATTCTCGCGAACTTTTATAACCAAAAGCTCTAGGAGGAAATAAGTCTAACTTATCTTTTGGTATCGCTAAAATAGACGCCTCCAATGTTTTTAAAACAGCAGTTAAAGTTTCCTTTTGTGTAGATGCACTAACAGATTTAGATCGTAACTGTTCATCTCCTTTAACGGCATAATTATAATCTAAACCACCAATAACCTTTGTAGCTGCTTCTACCTGAAAACGATGGTAAAAATATAGAGGCACAAATACATCTTCTAACACAGAATAAGGTTGGTAAGCTTTAATATTATCTTCGGAAAAATTAGCAATGGCTTGTTTTCGTAATTCTAAAACAGCATTCAACTCTTCCGTTGGTGTTTTTCCATTATCCCACAAATGTGCCAAAGCATGTGCTCCGCCAGCTGCTCTCGCATCAGAATCGGTAATAAAACGTAAACCATCATTTTGTGATTTTTTCAATATGCTACGTAAGGCTTCTTCCTCATTCGTCTTTTTATCCAATTCAGAATAACTATAAGCGACTGTGACTTTATCCCAATCACCAATTCCTGTGGCATAGGCATTACTAAAATCAATTTCACCATCTTTTAAAGTTACCTGAGGATGTGGATAATCCATAACCGATGCTCTATTATTTGTACTTGCGGCAAAATTGTGAGCAAAACCAATAGTGTGGCCGACTTCGTGTGCGCTTAATTGTCTAATTCTGGCTAAGGCCATATCTAGCATCGGTTGGTAGTTATCATCACGTTCTGCAAACGGCTTATTCATTAAAGCTTGCGCAATCAGAAAATCTTGACGAATACGTAAGCTTCCTAAACTCACATGCCCTTTAATAATTTCACCCGTTCTAGGATCCACAACACTAGCACCATAACTCCAACCTCTTGTACTACGATGCACCCACTGAATCACATTATATCTGCAATCCATAGGATCTGCATCTTTAGGTAACATTTTCACCTGAAATGCGTCTTTAAAACCAATGGCTTCGTAAGCTTCATTCCACCATTTCGCCCCATCTAATAAAGCAGAACGCACAGGTTCTGGTGTCCCAGGATCTAAATAATAGATAATTGGGTCTTTAGCCTCACTCATTTTAGACCTCGGGTTTTTCTTTTCCAAACGATGTCTAATAATAAATCGTTTTGTGATATCCTCTTCAATAGGTGCAGCATAATCCATATAAGACATCGAAATCGCTCCACTGCGGGTATCAAAAACTCTTGGTTTGTAATTATTATCCGGTAACTTAATAAACGAATGATGCTGAACAACACTCACTAAAGAAGCTGTTGGCGTAACACTTCGTAAATTCTTGCCCGTTGGTTCACCTTTAAAAGTTAACAAAGCTTCAAACTCAACATTCTTAGGAAACGCTTTTGTGCGCCCTAAGGATAACGCGCTTTTTGAAGCATCTAATTTGTAAGCTCCTTCTTTCATCTTTTTTAAACGATAGGCCACTCCATGGGTATCCTCCATTAAAAACGGTGTAAAATCAATGACGTAAACATCATCTTTATCAGACATAATTTTAAATCCAAATAAAACGGACTTTGCAAAAGCCTGCTCAATACTCTTCTTTTCTAAAGTGTTTTTAGTGTTTGCTCGGTATTTTAAATTGGGCTGAATGAGTAATAATTTGTTTCCCGCTTTTTCAAAATAGACAACACGTTCACTCCCTAATTGACCTCTATCTAAACCGATGTTGTTGCTTCCAATTCCTGACGCTAGAGAATTCACGTATAAGAATTGCTCATTCAATTTCTTAACTTTAAGAAAGATTTTATCGGTACTTTCATCATAATAAAAATCGAAGTAGCCTTCATAGGCTTTTAGGTCTTTCTTATCTAGAATTTGAGCTTGAAATTGAGAGCAGATAAAAAAGAATCCAAACAGAACGTATAATTTTTTCATAGTAAAGTATTGAATCATAAAACTACGGAATTTCCAAAAAACCGATTCAAAATTATGGCACTTTATTAACGCGCCTTATATTTGTATAAAATTATCTTACACTATGATAACATCAGATCAAATAAAAGATCTCAATTCCCGTCTAGACGTACTTAGACAATATCTTTGACTTAGATGCTAAGCTCATAGAAATCGCTAACGAAGAAGAGCAAACTTTTGACCCTAATTTTTGGAATGACTCAAAAGCTGCCGAATTGATTATGAAATCTATTCGTGAGAAAAAGAGTTGGGTTAACGACTATAATGATGCCAAATCACTTTTTGAAGATTTAGAAGTTATTTACGAATTCTACAAGGAAGACGAAGCTCCGATGGAAAATGTTGAAGAACGTTATGAAACCGTAGTTAATGCCATTGAAAAGCTAGAATTTAAAAACATGTTGTCTGAAGAAGGTGACAGTTTAAGTGCTGTACTACAAATTACAGCTGGTGCAGGCGGAACAGAATCTTGCGATTGGGCGAATATGTTAATGCGTATGTATCTCATGTATGCCGAAAAAAGCGGTTATAAAGTTAGAGAGCTTAACATGCAAGAAGGAGATGTTGCTGGGATAAAAACCGTAACTTTAGAAATTGAAGGCGATTTTGCTTTTGGTTGGCTTAAAGGCGAAAACGGAGTCCATCGTTTGGTACGTATTTCACCTTTTGATAGTAACGCAAAACGACACACGAGTTTTGCTTCAGTTTATGTTTACCCTTTGGTTGACGATACTATTGAAATAGACATTAATCCATCTGATATTGAAATCACAACAGCCAGATCTAGTGGAGCTGGTGGACAAAATGTAAACAAAGTTGAAACAAAAGTTCAGCTTTTACATAAACCTTCTGGAATTCAAATTCAATGTTCAGAAACACGTTCTCAGCACGATAACCGAAATAGAGCAATGCAAATGTTGAAGTCACAATTGTACGAAATTGAGTTACAAAAACAAATGGCACAGCGTGATGATATTGAAGCTGGAAAAATGAAAATTGAATGGGGAAGTCAAATCAGAAATTACGTGATGCATCCTTATAAATTAGTCAAAGATGTACGTTCTGCTCACGAAACAGGAAATGTTGATGCTGTTATGGATGGTGCTATTGAACCGTTTTTAAAAGCTTACTTAATGATGATGGGACAAAAAGAAGATTCGGCATTAAAATTGTAATATTATAGTTACTAAAATAAAATCTGCATAAAATGATTGAAATATACCACAACCCAAGATGTTCCAAATCGAGACAAGGCCTTTCTATATTAGAAGAATCCGGTAAAGCATTTGAAATCATAAAATATCTGGAAGAAGATTTAACATCTGTAGAACTACAAGACGTGATTATAAAATTGGGTATTAAACCTATCGATTTAATCCGAAAAAACGAAGCTATTTGGAAATCAGAATTCAAAGGAAAATCCCTTTCTGATAATGAAATTATTGCCGCTATGGTTAATCATCCAAAACTCATAGAACGTCCGATTGTAATTAACGGAGATAAGGCTGTAATTGGCAGGCCACCAGAAGCAATCAAAGAAATTATATAACTTTACAAACATGAAACGAGCCTGTTCAAATTTTTATCAACTAAGAAAATGATTTAAAGCGAACAGCATGTGACCATAAAACAATAATCCCAAACACATGAAAAAGATAGTTTTATTAATTTTCACTATTCTCTTAAGCTTAAATATTAACGCTCAAAGACAAGGGAATAACAGGAGTAACATCCCTCAAACGAATAGAGAACCCACTGAACAAGAAATCGCAAAGTACGAACGAGAAGCAGAAGAACGTAAAGAAGAATATATTGCAAATTTCTTAACGACTCTAGAAGCAGATGATTTTCAAAAGCAAATCATTAAACTAAACATAAATAGTTTTTTTGAAGAAAAAATAGCCATCTTTAAAACAAGGTTTGAGCATTCTCTTGATCGTGAAGCAGCCATAAAAAAATTGGAAGATACTCATTTTGCAGAATTAAAGGAGCTTATTTCAGAAGATGACATGGCCAAAATAAAGGAAATGATAAATGGAAAATTTGATGAAAAGGAAGTCGTAAAAAAGAAGCGAAAAAAGAAAAAGAAAAACAAAGACTAATGTTTTGTTAAAAACGCTTCATTTTTTGCTGTCTTTAACACAAGATTAACCAATCTCAACTAAACTAAAGGTATTTTTGCGAGTCTAATAGACTAATAACCTTTAAACATTTGTGATGAAATTACGCCTTATTACCGCTTTCTTGTTAATTTTTGTTTTAGTTTTTCTTTTGCTCAAAAAGACTTAAAAATTGAAGGAACCATTATTGAAGAAGACACTAATATTCCACTAGAATATGCTACAGTTGTCGTTAAAACTAAAACAGATAACAAAATTATAACTGGTGGTATTACTGATACTAAAGGTAGATTTAATATTGAAGTTCCTATAGGGACTTATATCATATCTGTAGAATACATTTCTTACAAAACAAAAAATTTCCCAGAACGAAATTTTGACAAAGATACCGATTTAGGGACCATTAGTTTGGCTTTAGATGTCGCTTCTTTAAATGAAGTTATGGTTGTTGCAGAACGTACTACAGTCGAAATAAAATTAGACAAAAAAGTTTATAACATTGGTAAAGATTTAACGACTGCTGGTGGAACCGTAAGCGATGCGCTTAACAATGTACCCTCTGTTGCAGTAGATGTAGAAGGAGCCATTAGTCTTAGAGGAAATGAGAACGTTCGTATCTTAATTAACGGAAAACCTTCCGCAATGGCAGGTTTTGGTGATAGCAATATATTAAGTCAATTACCCGCAGAAGCTATTGAGCGTGTCGAAGTGATTACCTCACCATCTGCAAGATACGATGCTGAAGGTACAGCAGGAATCCTTAATATTATTCTTAGACAAAAAGAAACATTAGGCTTTAATGGGTCTGTAAATTTAACCGCTGGTAATCCTGATAATTTAGGAGTATCTGCTACTTTAAATTACCGTAAAGAAAAATATAATCTTTTTTCAAATTTTGGATGGCGCTATTCTGATGCTCCACGTACAACATTCACTGATGTTGATTACTATGATACTTATGATGAAGATGGACAATTAAGAGAACTTGAATTTAGAAAAATTATTGAAGACCAAAATGTAGATCGTTTAAGCAGAAACTACAACGCTAACATCGGTATGGAGTACTTTCTAAATGAATCTTCATCTGTAACAGGTAGTTTGTTTTACAACTTCGGAAATGACTCTGATATCTCTACAAATAATAGTGATCGTTTTAATGATAGCTATACGCTTATTGAACAGACCTTAAGAAGAGAGAAAGAAACAGAGAAAGATAATAAGTATCAAGTGGCACTTAATTATGTAAAGCGCTTTGGCGAGGATAGTGACCATAAGTTAACTGCTGATTTTCAATATGAAAAAGATAAAGAAGATGGGCTTACTTACTTGAATGAAGATTACGTCTTCACAGATCCGTCTAATTCTGATGTATTTCAAATTGAACAAGAATATACATATGAAGATCAAAAAGAATATCTAGTTCAAGCAGATTACGTATTGCCTTTAGGAAAAGATTCTCGTTTTGAAGCTGGTTATCGTGGAAACTTTAAAAATAGCAATACAGATTATCAATTAGAGCAAGAAGATATAGAAAATGGAAACTTTGGAAACCTAGTCGTTAATGATACAATTTCTAATATTTTCGATTATACAGAAAACGTAAACGCACTCTATACGCAATACGGATCTAAAATTGGACGATTCTCTTACCTATTTGGGTTACGATTAGAAAACACGCAACTAAAAGGAAAAATTGATTCACGCCTAACAGAACAAGAATTGGTTGCTGAATTCGGTTTTCCTATCGATACTGATTTTAACAATAATTATTTAGGTCTATTCCCTACCGTTAACTTTATTTATAATCTAAACACATCGGATAACGGGAATGAAGAAAGTGTTACACTTGGATATAATAGAAGAATTAATCGTCCTCGTGGTTGGTATATTAACCCTTTCCCATCACGTTCTAGTAGAACTAATGTTTTTCAAGGAAACCCTAATTTAGATCCTGCATACTCTAGTACTTTTGATTTAGGATATTTAAAACGTTGGGAAAAGTTTACACTTACTTCATCAATTTACTACCAACACGAAACAGATTCTTTTGAGCGTGTACAAGAAAACACAGGTCAAACAACTACAGATGGTATTGATATCATTAGAACAATCCCTATTAACTTAGCGACTAACAAACGAACTGGTGCTGAACTTGGTTTGATGTACAACCCTGAAAAATGGCTGCGCTTAAACTCTAGTTTTAACTTCTTTCAATTTGAAACCGAAGGTGATTTTAATGGAGTCGATTATGGAGCAAAAAACACAAGTTGGTTCGCTCGTTTTAGTTCTAAAGTCACTTTACCTTTAGCTATAGATTGGCAAACCAGTGCTTTCTACAGGGGAGCAAGACAAGATGCACAATCGGATACCGAAGGTATTTTCTCTTTAGACTTAGCATTCAGTAAAGAAATACTAAACAAAAAAGCAACGGTATCTGTAAACGTTAGAGATTTACTTAATTCTAGAAAATACGAATCTGTAACCACTACAGATTTCTACAGTCGTTATAGCGAATTTCAATGGAGACAACGTCAAGTTAATGTTTCTTTCATCTATAGATTTAACCAAAGGTTAAACAACAAAGATCGTTCTGGTGAACGTGGAAATGGTGGCGGAGACGACATGGAATTCGAAGGTTAAGAATTAAATTACAACTAAAAAAAGCACAAATTGCAATGCAATTTGTGCTTTTTTCTATTCTAAACTCTTCTATTTATTTTACCTCTTTAAGTGCATTATCTATTAGTGTGCGCAGGTGTTCCTTATGAGCTTTGCTAGACACATTACCTGTAACGGCAGCCATAGATCTAATTTGCTTTAAATTGTATAATGCCATTGATTTTGCATTATTAGAATAACGACTACTCTGTTTTCCTGTTAACATATCTATGAGGGTATTGGTATATGAAATTTGTAAATTTTGTCTAAACGAATTCACATTACCATTAATATCCGCTTTAAAAACAGCCGAATTTAAATCTGTCATAAATGTAGACAAGCTATATTCGTTACCATACAACTCACTATCTGTTATTCTCTGTAAGGTATTATAATGTAAAACATGACTCAATACATTCTGTTGATATGTTAATACTTGTTGATGAATTTTAGGATCTTCTGTACCTCTCATAAAACCAAAACCACGTCGTTGCATAGCTAAATCATTATATAACTCACTTGGTGCACTAAAAGCTGTAGGCGCAAAAGCATATTTAGTTAAAGCATTCATTGCACGTTTTTGATCTTCTAAACTAACAGGAGTAAACGGTTGCGATCCGCCTTCTTGTCCGATCATTGCTCTATCGACATAAACGCCACCAATAAATCTTGAAATGACATTTACAGCAGTTGCACGTTGCCCACTTAATAAGTAATAAGCACGTCTTAATTCTTGATATGATTCTCCGGTTTTAGCAAATTTAGTTTTAACACCACTCATCATGCTATCAACTAACTTAATTCTATCAATAGAATACCCAATTTGGTCGTTAGACAAATCCCCAATCATTACTCTAGGATCAATTGCTTTTCCTGGTGCACGCATATCATCTGCATCATTACCAAATATTAATTCTGGTTCAGTACTTCTATTAAGCAACGCTACTTTTTCTTGTTCTGATTTAAAAGGCATGTATCCAAACTGAATTGCCCAAACATCGTAAGGACCGACTGATGTGTCATAATACTGACCTTGTTTAGCTCTATCATTTGTAATATTAATACCAGCATAATCCATTACAGATCCTGTTAAACATTTACCTTCAATAAAATCCTTGTCCGCTAATTCTTCAGGTGAAAATAACTGACTTGCTTTCATATTATGATTAAGTCCAAGTGTATGCCCCACCTCATGCATAATTAAAGCTAGCATCGATTCTTTTTTCATACGAGCCATTTCTAAATCTGAGCCACCTGTCGTTTCAATTAATGCTTGCCCAAATAAGCTGTTTTCGTGCATTACATGACCAAAAGAACATAATACTTTATTCTTTTTTAAATACTCTGATGCATTAAATTCAACATCAGCTTTTGCCAAATCAAATAACTGATCGTAGAAAACTCTATTTGTAAAATGCACATATTCTAACATAATATCTGCACCAATTATTTCACCTGATCTAGGATTTACAAAACTTGGTCCATAACCTCCAAAAGGTGGATTTGGAGAAGACGTCCAACGTAATACATTATAGTTAATATCACCAGCATCCCAATCGGCATCATCTGGTTGCATTTTTACGACCATTGCATTCTTAAATCCTGCTTTTTCAAACGCTTTATTCCATTCTAAAACTCCTTGTGTAATTGTTTCCCGCCATTCTACTGGTGTCGAATTTTCCATCCACCATGTAATTGGTTTTACAGGTTCTGAGATTGCCGCTTCAGGATCTTTTTTAATTAAATTCCAACGGTGCACTAAATCTTTATATGGCGTAGAATTAGTCGCTGTTTGGTCTTCAACTTGGGTTGTAAAATAACCAACTCTTGGATCATCGAAAAGAGGTTCATAACTATTATCTGGCATGGCTATTAAACTATGAAACACCTTAATACTTACGTTTCTGCCATCAGTTATAGCTTGAGATCCTCCATTTAATACAGAAGGACTTGAGTATACATATTCAACCTCAAGATTTGTATTATCTTCATAATTCTTTATTGAATTAATCTTTGTTTTTGTCTTATCTAGATTACCAAGACTAAAAGCCATTGGACTAGAGCCAGGGAAACGCGGTGGTTTTACCTGAGTAAACGTTTCTTTTAAAAATAAATCATCGGCTTTTATAAGGTATAAGCCTTCTTCTTTGTCATGTGCCTCAATTTTTACAGTTGCCATGATACCTTCACTAGTATTAGCATCTTTAGATTTAGAAATAGCACTTTCGGGATCGAAATAAAAGGATGTGTTTTGAGATACAAACTCTATTTTATCATAGTATTTCTTTACCTTAAAAACTTTTGAACCTCCATAGGCGCCTCTAAATCTACCAGCATCAGTAACACCATTTGCGACTTGATTAAAATGAATATAATCTTTACCTAAATGGGCATCACTGATAACCATCTGCAAACTACCTGTGATGGTATCTCTATACATTGTAAAAAGGCCTTCAATCTTTTTGCTTGACTTAGTAAGATCTTTTATGGATTTATCTTTTTTAGGTTTCGGTGCTTCAACTTCAGTTTTACTCTTTTTGTCTTTCTTTTTGCGCTGAGCTTCTAAATTTTGTGGTGCTATAAACGCACACACAAGTAACACTAAAGACAATAGTCTTAAGGTATTTCGTTTTTTGATATTCATAATGATAAATTGTTAATTAGTATATGTTTGATGACGTACAAGATAAGAAATATCTAAACAAGACATATTCGTAACTAATTAACTATTAGCCAACACCAACCTCAGCCCTAGAAAGCATAAGGTAAACAATTAATAAACTTATAGACTTAATCGCAAGAAAAACTCATGCAGAAGTATGACTAAGAAATAAATAGGCTTATGTACATCGATTAAAAAGCTATACTTCGAAATCCTAAAAAAGAAAAATAAAACTACTCTACCTTATTACCAGGTAAATTCTGTCCACCTTGATGCAAAGTCAAAGCACTCACTTCTCCTGCATCATTAGTGCTGAACGTAATACTTGCTTCAACAACTTTTAAAAAGAACTTATGTTTTGCCGATGGAAAAATTTTAAATTGTGGTTGATTAGTGGCTTGTAAATAAAGTTGATTTTCTATTCTTTTAATCGTCAATGAAAATTCAGGTGCTAATTGATATACTCCTATATAATTTTCTAAAACCGCAGCAGAAACTTCTATTTCGTCTGGAAACTCAGATTTCTTTGGCAATTCT
Source organism: Winogradskyella psychrotolerans RS-3 (assembly GCF_000427335.1). Taxonomy (GTDB): domain Bacteria; phylum Bacteroidota; class Bacteroidia; order Flavobacteriales; family Flavobacteriaceae; genus Winogradskyella; species Winogradskyella psychrotolerans. Next base: position 68,767 of record NZ_ATMR01000089.1, read on the forward strand.
AAAGTTAAAGGTGCGTCCAGTAATTTCATTCCTACAGCATCAACACTCGAAACAGAATTAGTTAAAACCACAACTCCTTTACTGAAATCCTTTAAAAAACCTGTAAAAGCTCTGTAACCACCAGTACCCCCATTATGCCAAGTTATTGTGTTATTATTAGCAAAGTGCCATCCTAATGCGATATTAAAGCTTTCACTTTCGTCAGAAAAAGCAATTTGATGACTTAACTTCATGGCTTTATTTAATGACGTGTCATTAGTAGAAGTATTCGCTTTTATAAATTTAACCATATCACTAGTTGTAGATCGTATTGCACCTGCACCAGCTAATACATTTAAATCCCAATTATTTACAACTTCTAATTGCTCATTGTGTCCTACGGCTAATTGAGCTTTCATGGCATCCGATAAAACAATACCAGTACTTTTCATTCCTAGTGGATCTATAATTCTCGTTTTAACTAGGTCTTCATAAGTTTTTCCTGTATGCAATTCTAAAATATGACCTAATAATCCCATTCCTAAATTTGAATATTCATACTGAGATCCTATATCTCTCAGTAATTCATAAGACGATAAAAATTCATAAAGTATTTCTACTGAATAATCAGCAAACGGATTAGAATAATCTGCGGGTTCAAAATTACCTGGCATTCTTGGCAAACCAGAGGTATGAGTTGCTAAATCTTTAATTGTAATTTGTTTTCCATTTCGCTGAGGTACAATTACCGTTTTAGGTAAGTATTTTGAAATAAGATCACTAAGATTCATATTTCCTTTTAATACTTCATCAGCTAGAATAATAGTTGTAAAAACTTTAGAAATTGACCCGATTTCATAAATCGTATTTTGATCTACTGGCTTTCCGTTTTTAACTTCGGTATTTCCATAATTAAAATAGGTGACATTTTCTCCAGCTATATAGGCTAATGCTACACTTGTATTAAAACCTTCATCTACGCGTGCTTTAATATGATCTTGAATTTCAGTAGTTAGTTCTGCATTCTGAGAAAACGTAAATTGAACAAAAGTTAGAATTATAAGTAAGGCTGAATTGAATTTCATACTAATAATGGGATTTATTATAATAAGACTATAAAAAAGTAAAATAGTTACAAATTACATAGACTGATTAAAAAACGTTTTATGATTTAAAAACGATAGTTCATCAAAACTAGAAACAATCACATTAGCTAAGGTATAATCCTGACCAGAAGAATGTTCACTTTTAAAGCCTGCACAAAAAATACCTGCGGAATGTGCTGCTTTTATACCATTGGTAGAATCTTCAATCACCATACATTCCGATTTATTAAAACCGGTGTGTTCTGCCGCTTTAATAAAGATCTCTGGATGCGGTTTCGATTTTTCTAAATCCGCACCACTGAATTTACCGACGAAAAATTGATTCAATTCAAAACGATTAAAAATGCGGTCTATATTCGGCATAGAAGCTGAAGACGCTACGACTAATTTTAAGCCGTTGGAATGGTAATCTTTTATACGTTCTAAAACACCTTCAATCAAAGTGAGATCAGAATCGTTTTCAAACAAAATTTAAAATGCTTTCGTTTAATACTAACTAAACGTTCTGGTGTTTCATTCAAACTAAAATGATCGACTAATCGTTTACAAATATTGATGGTAGATTGCCCTGTGAATGATTCATAAAGTAAATCATCAACTTCTATATTAACATCGTTGAACATTTGATAGTAGGCTTTTCGATGTAAAGGTTCCGTGTCAACAATAACACCATCCATATCAAATAATACTGCTTTTAGCATAACATTTTTTAATTTGAAGCGAAGATAAAAAAGTAAATGGTATTCTTAAATCTCAGAACCAAACAATACTATTATGTTTATATTAAATTATGCTTAGTTTTGCACCCTGAAAACAATTTTAAACACAATGGCAAAACAAGGCAAAGAGAAAAACACAAATAACAAAGCCAAGCATACGAAACTTATTAATCAGAAAAAGAATAAGAAAAAGTCTCAAGTTGAAGAGCGCAAAGCACGTTTAAAAGCTATTGTTCAAAAATCAAAAGATTCTAAATCTGAATAGATAACCCTACGGTTTCAAAAAAAAAAAAAATCCAAACTTAAATAAAGTTTTAGGATTTTAATTTTAGTCTTAATACACTTTATTTCACATTATTAATAATATCCTGAACGACTTCGGGATTCAATAATGTACTTGTATCGCCTAATTGATCCGTTTCATTAGCTGCAATTTTTCTTAAAATGCGTCGCATAATTTTACCAGATCTTGTTTTAGGTAAACCTTCTGTAAACTGAATTTTATCTAGCTTAGCAATAGGACCAATTCGATCTGTAATAAGCTGATTGATTTCCATTCTTAAATTTTCATGGTTTCGGCTTTCTCCAACATCTTTCAAGGTTACATAACCATATAAAGCATTTCCTTTAACATCATGTGGAAAACCTACAATGGCAGATTCTGAAACTGCTGGATGTTCGTTTATTGCATCTTCAATTGGAGCTGTTCCTAAATTATGACCAGAAACAATTATGACATCATCCACGCGACCGGTTATTCTATAATACCCAACCTCATCTCTTAAGGCGCCATCTCCTGTAAAGTACATATTATCATATGCAGAAAAATACGTGTCTTTATAGCGTTGATGATTGCCCCAAATCGTTCTCGCCATTGCTGGCCAAGGGAATTTAATACACAAGCGCCCTTCTACTTGGTTGCCTTTTAGCTCTTGACCATTTTCATCCATTAATGCTGGTTGAACACCAATAAACGGTAAGGTTGCATAGGTTGGTTTGGTTGGTGTAGAAAACGGAATTGGAGTAATCATAATGCCTCCTGTTTCGGTTTGCCACCAGGTATCTACAATCGGACTCTTCTTTTTTCCAACGTTTTCATCATACCAATGCCATGCTTCTTCATTTATAGGTTCGCCTACAGATCCTAATACTTTTAATGAGGATAAATCATATTTTTCTATAAATTCCGTACCCTGTTTTGCTAGTGCTCTAATAGCCGTTGGTGCAGTATAAAACTGTGTTATTTTATGTTTCTCTACAATATTCCAAAAACGTCCGTAGTCTGGATAACTTGGTACACCCTCAAACATTACAGATGTTGCTCCGTTTGCCAAAGGCCCATAAACAATATAACTATGCCCTGTAATCCAACCGATATCTGCTGTACACCAATAAATATCTTCCTCGCGATATTGGAAAACATTTTTAAATGTATAAGCTGTATAAACCATATAGCCGCCAATAGTATGAACCATTCCTTTTGGTTTTCCTGTAGAACCAGAGGTGTAGAGAATAAACAAAGGATCTTCAGCATCCATAACTTCTGCAGCACAATCTGAGGAGGTGTCTTCTAAAAGTGGTGCTAACCAAAAATCACGACCGTCTTTCATATTAATATCCGATTGAATGTGTTTAGCAACTAAAACCGATTCAATTCCTGGTGTTTCATTTAACGCTTCATCAACGATACTTTTCAAATCTATAGTTTTTGAACCTCGATAAGAACCGTCTGATGTAATCATCATTTTTGCGTTACAATCATTAATCCTAGACGATATTGCTGTTGCAGAAAAGCCAGCAAAAATTACTGAATGAATCGCTCCTATTCTTGCACAGGCCAAAATTGATATTGCTAATTCCGGAATCATAGGCAAGTAAATACAAACTACATCTCCTTTTTTTATGCCCTTACTTTTAAGAACATTAGCGAATTTACAAACCCTTTCATGTAATTGTTTATAAGTGATATGTTCTGCTTCATCATCTGGATTATTGGGCTCAAATAAAATAGCCGTTTTATCACCTCTAGTATGCAAATGTCTATCAATACAGTTTTCAGTAATATTAAGTTTGGCGTCTTCAAACCATTTAAATTCCGCTTTCTTAAAGTCATAACTTAAAACATTAGACCACCGCTTTTTCCACGTAAAATGTTCTTCGGCTATTTCTTCCCAAAATTGTTCTGGATTACGGACTGATTTTCTATAAACTTGAAAATATTCTTCAAATTGTTTAATGTGATAATTACTCATTTTCTATTCTTATTTTTTGAGTTTAAAAAGGTAGTTATTTTGGGTTAAAAAAAGAAGCTTCTTCTTCAGTTAATAATCGTGAATGAATTAAAAACCGAAGACCTAGCGGTATTTCTAACGAAAAGCTCGCGCCTCTACCTTCAGTAACATCAACGGTTAAGTGGGTGTGCTTCCAATATTCGAACTGATCTTGGTTCATATAAAAATTCACCCCTTCAACTTCACCTAAAAGAATATCACTTTCATCTAGATACATATCTCCTTTTTCAAAAATCATTGGAGCGGAACCATCACAACAACCTCCACTCTGATGAAAAATTAAATCGCCATGCTTAGTTTTAAGTTGTTTAACTATTTCTGCTGCTTTATCTGTTATTTCTACGCGTTTCATGTTTCTATATGATTAAAAGATTGAAGACCGCTTCGCTTTTAGAACAAAGAGCAAAGACTTGATTGTAACTAACTGATAAAATACGGTCTCATTTTAAAAAATTTTAGGAACCGAATACTATGATACGAGTTCTAAAATTTAATTATATTTTATCAGTGATTATGTTTTAATCTAAAAAAAAGAAGCCGTCAAAAAAAGTAATTTTAAATTATTTCTTAGTTTTAGACCGCTTCTTTCTATGAATTAATCAACTCCTAAAAGAAACCTAATTTATTCTTATCATAAGAAATTAGCATATTCTTAGTTTGTCTGTAATGACTCATCATCATTAAGTGATTTTCTCTACCAAATCCAGATTTTTTATAGCCACCAAATGGTGCATGTGCTGGATAAGCATGATAACAATTTACCCAAACACGACCTGCTTTAATCGCTCTCGGTATTTGGTATAGTTGATGTGCATCACGCGTCCAAACTCCTGCTCCAAGTCCATACATGGTATCATTAGCAATCTCTAATGCTTCAGCTTCATCTTTAAACTTTGTGACACAAACGACTGGTCCAAAAATTTCCTCTTGAAAAACGCGCATTTTGTTATGACCTTCTAATATCGTTGGTTTAATATAGAAACCATTAGCTAAATCACCTTCTAATTTATTGGCTTCACCACCTGTTAATACTTTTGCGCCTTCTTCTTTTCCAATTTTAAAATACGATTGTATTTTTTCATACTGATCGTTAGAAGCTTGCGCACCAACCTGTGTATTCACATCATAAGGATTGTCTTGAACAATAGCATTCGTTCTTGCTACGACGCGCTCCATAAATGCATCGTAAATATCTTCTTGCACTAAAATCCGTGAAGGACATGTACACACTTCACCTTTATTAAACGCAAATAAAACAGCTCCTTCAATGGCTTTGTCTAAAAAGGCATCATCCTCATCCATTACACTATTAAAGAATATGTTTGGCGATTTTCCACCTAATTCCATAGTCACTGGATTTAGGTTCTTAGATGCATATTGCATAATTAATTGGCCTGTAGTCGTTTCTCCTGTAAACGCCACTTTATCAATTTTAGAACTCGACGCTAAAGGTTTCCCTGCTTCTGGACCAAAACCATGAATAATATTTAATACACCAGGAGGGAAAACATCTGCAATTTTCTCCATTAATAATGTTGCTGACGATGGAGTTTGTTCTGCCGGCTTTAATACCACGCAATTACCGGTTGCCAATGCTGGAGGTAATTTCCAAGACAACATTAATAACGGAAAATTCCATGGAATAATTTGACCAATAACACCCAATGGTTCTTTAATATTCATGGATAAGGTATTTTGATCTAACTCTGTAGCACTACCTTCTTCTGCTCTGATACATGCAGCAAAATAACGCCAATGATCTACAGCTAAAGGAATATCTGCATTCAACGTTTCTCGGATAGGTTTTCCATTATCACAGGTTTCAACAACGGCAAATTCTTCTAAATTCGCTTCTATAATATCTGCGACCTCATTTAAAAGTTTAGCGCGTTCAGCTGCAGGCGTATTTCCCCAAGCTTCTTTTGCAGCATTTGCAGCGTCAACTGCATTTTCTACATCTTCTTTTTGTGATCTTGGATATTTTGCAATGACACTTCCATCAATAGGAGATGTATTTTCAAAATAGTCTCCACCAACTGGCGGCACAAACTTTCCGTTTATAAAATTGAAATACTTGTCTTTAAATTCTGGTTTTGAATAGCTCATACCTTAATTAGTTTTATTGTTAATAATTTATTTATTTAGCATAAAAATTATCTATACTTTAGTTTTGATAAAGTTATTTTATCAAATCCTAATTATCTTGAACATATTGATTATCTTTTTGAACATATCTATTATTAACAATTTTTAAGACTATTTTTTTGTAATATTGAACATGAGAGGTTTATTAGATAAACATAAAAGCCATAGAAAATTAAGCACATTAGTAGAAAATAGAACTACTTATAATGCTGAATATGCTGAATTGAACATTTATGAAACTCACGTTATTGCAGAGCAAGTATCTTTAAAATTTGATTTTCCTATTATAGCAAGTATGCTTACAGGAAAAAAAGTAATGCACCTAGAAGGTTTTGATGCTTTTGATTTTTTTCCTGGAGAATCCGTTGTAATGCCAACCAATAAGGAAATGGTCATAGATTTCCCAATTGCTACAAAACATAAACCTACGCAATGTTTAGCTTTAGGTATTGATGCGTTTAAGATTGAAGAAGTCGTTGGGAAATTTAATCATCATGTTGCCATAGAAAATGAAAACAATAATTGGGACTTAGACGCCACTAGTTCTCATTTAATCAATAATGTAGATGTCAATCATTTAATTGAACGCTTAACCTATACGTTTACCAACAGCAACACGTCTAAAGATGTATTGTTAGATTTAATGATTCAGGAATTAATTGTAAGATTGCTTCAAACTAAAGCCAAATCTTTAATCACTAATGACAGTCATATATTTACAGATACCAGAATAGGAACCGTTATTAAATTCATAAAAGACAATCTAACCAATAAAGATATTTCCGTTGATCAATTAGCAGAGAAAGCCTATATGAGTACATCTCACTTTCATAAGCAGTTTAAAAATACCTTAGGCATTTCACCTATCGACTATATAAATTCGGAAAAGATTAAGTTTTCTAAAAAGCTTATTAAAACATCTCAAAATTTAAGAATGTCTGAAATCGCTTTTCAATCTGGATTTAATAATACCAGTTATTTTAACAGACAGTTTAAGAAAACTGAAATGATGACGCCTCAGCAATTTAAAGCTTCAGTAAGTAAATAATTAGTCTTCTTTCATTCGTTTTATATACGCTTTAAGCTCAACTAAAACTTTTGGTGCTAAGATTAGCGTCGCCAACATCGTCGGAATTGCCATTAAAGCAAAGATGCCATCAATAAGGTTAATCATCATACTTAAACTTGTAGTTGCACCAATGAGAATACTCAAAATATAGAAATAATTGTAGTAATGCTTTTTGTCTGCACCAAAGAGAAACGACATGCATTTTGTGCCATAATATGAGTATGAAAATAGCGAGCTCATACTAAAAACAGCGATACAAACTAATAATAAGTATTTACCATAATTAGGCATAACATCTGCAAAGGCTGAAGCCGTTAGACTCACTCCATTATTGGAAGTCGTTTCCCAAACACCAGTAACCAAAATAGCTAAAGCTGTAAGTGTACAAACAATTAATGTATCTATTGCAGGGCCGAGCATAGCGACCAAACCTTCGCGTATAGGCTCATCAGTTTTAGCTGCTCCGTGAGCCATTGGTGCTGTACCAATTCCGGCTTCGTTTGAAAACGCTCCACGCTTAATTCCATGTAGAATTAGCGCTCCTAAAACTCCACCTAAAAAAGTATCGTCTTTTGGATAATAATTAGCAGCGAATGCATCTGTAAATATCAGTTTTAAATAGTATACTAAAACATCGCTATGCGCTACAAGAATGATAATAACCAATACAAAATATAAAGCGACCATAGTTGGTACTAATCGCGATGCTACATTTCCAATACGCTTTATACCACCTAAAATAACTAAAGCTGTAATGCTGATTAAAACAAAACCAATGATAAGATTCGATTTTAACCCGACTTCTACTCCATTCGGGATTAATAAAATGTCATTTAAAGCTTGCGTAAGCTGGTTGACATTAAAAACAGGTAAGGCGCCAATTAGTCCACAAAGACTAAAAAACACAGCTAAAGGCTTCCAAGATTTCCCTAAGCCTTCCGTAATAAAATACATTGGACCACCTTGAATTTCGCCAGCACTATCTTTACCTCTATACATAATCGCTAAGCTAGATGTGAAGAATTTTGTAGACATCCCAACTACGGCACTAATCCACATCCAAAACACGGCGCCAGGTCCACCAATAGATATAGCAACAGCAACACCTGCAATATTTCCCATACCAACGGTTGCTGATAATGCGGTTGACAACGCCTGAAAATGAGAAATTTCTCCAGGATCATTGGGGTCGTCATATTTTCCTCTAAGCACATTTAGCGCATGGCCTAAATACCGAAACGGTAAAAAGTGAGAGCGTATTAATAAATATAAACCTCCACCAATTAATAAAATAAGCAAAGGCAAACCCCAAGCTAATGATGAAAAGTCACTGAGTAGTTGATTTAAAAATTCCATAGATTATAAATGTAGTAAACCGTTTTAATTTATAATAGAATGTTTATAATTAATTTATAGACGAGAATCTAAGTTATTGATTTTTAATCAGGAAGATATTATCTTGGCTTAGCGCTTTATAACAGTCATTGAGAATGATGACTGTTATTTAAAGTTTAAAACATTTGAGAAATGAAGAACATATTAGCATATTCACTACTTTTAATTTTAACTTCCAGTTGCAATCAAAATGACTTTTCTGATACCGAAATGTATTTCCTAACAGATAAAGCATCATATAGAGTTAATGACAACTTTGAAATAACGGTTATAGTATCTCCTAGGAGTGGAGAAAAGAAAATCAGAATTAAGAAAAATCTTGATAATTTAAAAATTTCATTTCATACAACAAGCACGGAATTAGGATTCTCACAAGAATTAAAAAAACATTTCATTGAGGGACCAAGTTTGACGACAGACGAAAGCGAATATATCGATGAGTTTACCATTTCAAAAACGGAACCATTTAAAAAGACTTTTAAGGGACTAATTTCAGAATCAAAAGAAAGCATCATTTTAGAAATACATGAATTAAATATAATAGATAGTGTAGCTAAATCAGAACTTCTTGTAAACCCTAAAATAACTATAAAGGGAAATTTTCACACTATTTTCAGCGCAAAAGAAGAATACTTTACACCAAAAGATATTGAAATATTAATAAAATAATACTGTGGTACAACACAGTGAATAAAACGACAAGCACACTCCAAAAAATCGTTATATTATTTTATTCCAACTCTAAAATAGTACATTTGCATACCAACCAACTTTAACTTGAGCGCAAACCGTTTATATTTTATAGATGCTGTTAGAGCATTTGCTATCTTAATGATGCTACAAGGGCACTTTATAGATACACTGCTAGAACCTTCATACAGAAACCATAGTTATACCGCTTTTAAAGTTTGGGAATACTTAAGAGGAATTACGGCACCGACATTTTTCACGATTTCTGGCCTTATTTTTTCATATTTATTGATAAGAGCGAAACAAAACGGAACGATTAAGAAGCGTATGCAAAAAGGCCTAATGCGAGGCTTTATGCTTATTGGTATTGGTTATTTGTTGCGTGCCCCAATTTTTGAATGGTTAATGGGTAAATTTTCAAGTTATTTTTTAGTTATAGATGTACTGCAATGCATCGGACTCTCTCTTATACTTATTGTATTTATCTACAGGCTCGCATTTAAAAAAACTTTGCTGTTTTCAATCGTTATGTTACTTCTTGGTTTAGCTGTTTTTATGACCGAACCCTTGTATCGCTATCTAGAATTACCTGAAATCCCTGTGGTGTTTTCAAACTATTTATCTAAGGAAAATGGTTCTATTTTTACTATAATCCCATGGTTTGGTTATGTGGCCTTTGGTGCTTTTATAGCCACGTTATTTTATCGTTATGTAGAACGACCAAAATTCAAAACAGCTATAGTATCTGGCTTTTTTGTCTTCGGAATTGCGTTCATTTTTGGATCATCTGAATTATTAATGAGACTCTATTACGTCTTCGACTTTTCAATTTTAAAGGAGGTTGCTTATTATAATTATTTGTTTACCAGATTAGGAGATGTGTTAATTCTGTTCTCTTTATTCTATTTAGCAGAGAATTACATAAAACAACCGTTAATTTTAAAAATTGGACAGAAAACGCTATCCATTTACGTTATTCATTTTATAATCATTTATGGTAGTTTTACTGGTCTTGGACTACACCAACTCATTGGTAGAACCTTAGAGCCTTGGCAAGCTGTAATTGGCGCTATACTATTTCTTTCTGTTGTTTGCTTTATCTCGTTTTATTATGCAAAAACGAATGAATTTGTATATTATAATTTGCAGAAGATTATTGACAAGATTAAGAAATACACACGCTAAATTCGCTATTTAAAGTACGCTTAAACACCTTTATTATGAATCCATTCCGTATACTAATTCTACTTTTTGCTTTGTGCTTATTATCTTGTAACCGCATCGCAAACAAAACTAAAGAAGGTTTAAATAAAGGAGGTGAAATGGTTGGTGAATCTGCGACAGAATTCTTTGATGGTGTTTCAGAAGGCGTAGACAAAACCTTAGAATGCAAAATTATATTATCCGATAGCTTGTTGAAAAATGGTTTAAAAACGGGAGTCTACACTGTTGATAGTCGAAGCCATAATAATAACAACAAACTCACCTTATATTTAATTTTTGAAACAGCGCTTAACACCGAAGTGATTGCCAAGGCTTATAATAAATCTGGATTAGAAATCGGTAGAGCAAAAACTACAATACAAGGACAAAAAGGTGATGCTGGTTATTTTGAATTTTTATTTGACCAACAGACAGACATCGGTTTTAGAAATACAATTACTATCAACTAAAAAAAGACCATCTCGTTAAAGATGGCCTTTCCTTTTCATAGCAATTAAATCCCATTCGAAGAAAAGAATATGGGGTAATAGCACTCTACTTACGTATTTTTGTATGGAATGGTTTTATAAATCTTTAAACTAATTTTAACCTTATGGAAAACATCGTAGAAAAATTTTATACAGCTTTAAAAAAATGTGATGGACCAACCATGGCATCTTGCTATCATAAAGACGTTGTTTTTGAAGATCCTGCGTTTGGAATTTTGAAAGGCGAACGTGCTAAAGCCATGTGGTTAATGTTATGTGAATCTCAAAAAGGAAAAGGGTTTAACGTTGAATTTTCCGACATAAATGCTAACGATAAAACAGGTTCTGCACATTGGGAAGCTATTTATAATTTCAGCAAAACGGGACGCAAAGTTCATAATAAGATTGATGCGTCTTTTGAATTTAAAGATGGATTAATTATTAAACATACGGACGAATTCAACTTACATAAATGGGCAAAACAAGCTATGGGAATCAAAGGCATTTTCTTTGGAGGTATGCAGTTCTTTAAAAATAAGCTTCAAAGTCAGACCAATTATCTTTTGGATAAATTTATGGCATAAAAAAAGCTATCTAATTAAATTGGATAGCTTTTGGGGCAATGTTTCTTTTTAGGGACTTGGAGTTTACTTTATGTTTCATTGCAATATAAATACTTCAATTCTCGTGCCAAATTCTTATTAAGACATATCTAATTAGCTGTATTCTTTTACCTTTCCTTCAACACCTTTAAAAAATGCTTTCATCGCTTTAAAATCAGCTTCAATATCATCGGTAAGATAAAAAGGTTCTGATATCTTATTCTGCTTGTTCTTAAAATCTAGTGTAAACATTATAATTGGCACATTAGCTGTTTTAGCGATATAGTAGAATCCTGTTCTCCAATTTTCTACTTTTTTCCGAGTGCCTTCTGGTGCTAATGTTAATCGGAACACATCCTTTTCTGCAAATAGTTTTGCAATAGCTTCTACTTTATTTTGACCAGACGTTCTATCGAGTGCGCTGCCTCCAATAGCTCTAAAGTAATACCCAAATGGCCAAACAAATAATTCCTTTTTACCAACAAAATTGGTTTTAACACCAGTAACCTTGCGAAGCAATACGCCTATATAGAAGTCATGCCAACTGGTATGAGGCACAGCAATTATGATTGATTTTTTAATTTTATCTTTTGAGAAGTTAGTGTTTCCAACAACCTTCCAACCCAATACTTTAAAATATATAAATTTGGCTAACCAGCGCATGTTACATTTTTTTGTAAAGCTCTAAAAGCTTTTGTCTGGTAATAATGGTTTTCCAGTTTTTACCGATGGCATTTTCCCAAAGTGGCTCTAAACTTAGTGCTACGTCAATCATAATATCAAATTGACTTTGATCTAAATCGGCACAAATACCCGAAGGTATTTCAATATTATGTTTAGCTTTCATCTCTTTAAAAATAGCTACACCTTCAGGATAAAACGCTTCTAAATGATCAAAAACAATACAATTACCAATACCATGTTTTACACCTAAGAGATAGCCTAAACCATAACTCATTGCGTGTGCTACACCAACTTGCGAATAGGCAATACTCATACCTCCATGCCAAGAAGCCATCATTAATTTGTCTTGTGCTTCTTCCACACTTAAGGAATCTCCTAAAAAGATTTCTTTACAGAGCTCAAAAGCCTTTTCTCCATAACTTTCACTAAAGGCATTAAGGTATGTTCCTGTAAGCGACTCCACACAATGTACAAAGCAATCCATCCCAGTATAAAACCACTGATCTTTTGGAACATCTTTAGTTAATTCAGGATCTAAAATCACTTGATCAAAAGGAGTATAATCGCTATTGATACCTAATTTACGTACTGGGCCTGTTAAAATTGTGGTTCTAGATACTTCTGCTCCTGTACCAGAAATTGTTGGAATACCAACATGATAAATCGCAGCATGCTTAATTAAATCCCAACCTTGGTAATCTTTAGATTCTCCTTTATTGGTCAGCATTAAAGACACTGCTTTTGCAATATCTAAAACTGTACCTCCACCAATACCAATAATACCAGATGGAAGCTCACTATATTCTAATATAATATCTTCAACTAACTGATCGATTTGGCCTGTGCTGGGCTCTTCTTTAGTAGGTACATATATAATTTTATCCTTGTAGGATAATGTAATGCGAGACGTTAACCAATGATTGCCCTTAAAGACATCATCAACATAAAATATAAATGGTGCATTGCGTCCTTTACGCTTTAGAGAGAGGATGTCATCGAGTTGATTAAAACTTCCACGTCCGAAAACAACTCTGGACACCATTGGATAATTTTTGTATATCATTTACTTTATATCTTTAACAAAAATAACAACTTAGTTTATATTTAATAACTATTTAAATGAAATTGTAATTTTTCATTAAATAGCCCAATATGATAGCCATCTACCAAGGCATGATTTACACTGATAGCGACTTGCATTTCTTTTTTTGACCCTACACTTTCCATTTTGCTAAACGCTAATTTTGGTATAGATTCTTTATCTCCTTTAAATGGTTCTTTGTGACCTGTAAAATTCACCCATGGCAAAGACGAACAATGCACACAATCCATTGAATTTATAGGTGGAAATAATTCATTAGAACCAAATATTCTTTCTTTTTCTTTTAAAAAATTGCTCTGAAATTTAAGAATATCTGCATCATACTTTACAAATGAAAATCCGAAGGTTTTATTAGGCCTTAAAATTGTTGGTGAGGCATGAATGGTATCAAAAACAACAACCTCATTTGATTCATTTATTCTGTATTTTAGATTCTCAACGTCATTTATAGCCTGCATTGTAGCATGTAAATAGGTTACAAAAAAAGAGGGTTCATTATGACGTGAATACTCATAAGCATTTGTAACATCTACTTTAAATGTCACTCCGAAATAAGGATCTACAAATGTATTAAAGAACTCAAAATGAGCCTGCCTATTCCATGTATGCTTATCAAGTACTTTCAATTTCTTAATTAAAATATTTTAAAATTTCGGTTAAACTATGCTCCGTTTTATATTCTACTCCATTAGATTCTTGTTTAGAGACTTTTTCGTGTTGCCACGTGGTATGAAATGGAACATGAATAGCTTTTGAGCCAATCTTCACTAAAGGCAAAATGTCTGACTTTAATGAATTGCCAATCATTAAAAAGGACTCTGGCTCTATATCTAATCGTTTTAGCAATTGAATATAGTTAGTGTCATGCTTTTCACTTAACACTTCTATATGATGAAAATATTTTAACAATCCCGATTTTTCTAGTTTTCGCTCCTGATCTAATAAATCTCCTTTTGTAGCGACAATCAACTTGTAATCTTTAGACAATATTTTTAGCACCTCTTCTACTCCATCTAACAACTCAATCGGTTTATTAATCATGTCTTTACCGATGACTAATATTCTCGAAATAATAGCATTAGACACTGTTCCATTAGACAGCTCAACGGCCAATTCAATCATAGATAAAATAAAACCTTTTACACCATAACCGTATGTAGGAAGGTTTTCAATCTCCATTCTAAACAACTCTTGATCAATCTTATTAGGTGTTTCATAATGCGATAATAATTGACCTACTTCCTCTTCCGCTTCTCTAAAATAGGTTTCATTGACCCAAAGCGTATCATCGGCATCAAAACCGATTACTTTTATATTACTGTAATCTACTTCCACAAACGCTTCGCTTTTTCTAAATCTTCTGGGGTATCAATTTCGACACCTTGTATTTTGGTTTCTACCATTTTAATACGCTTACCATATTCTAAATATCTGATGCATTCAATTTTCTCAGATGCTTCAAGAAATTGCATTGGCAAAACCGTAAAATCTAATAAGGCTTGTTTTCTAAAGGCATAAATTCCTTTATGCTTAAAATAACGCGTGCCAACATCTTTACCTCTAGGAAAAGGAATTGGACTTCGAGAAAAATACAAAGCAAAATTCTGCTGATCTACAATTACTTTTACAGTGTTTGGGTTATTAATTTCTTCTAAATCTTCAATTTCTACCATTAAAGATGCTAAATCAATCTCTTTATTTTTATCGTCTTTAAAAACCTCAATCACTTTTGCTAGACTTTCACCTTCGGTAAAAGGTTCATCTCCTTGTACATTTATTACAATATCGCAATCGACATTAGCAACAGCTTCAGCAATTCTATCGCTTCCAGATTCATGTTCCTTTATACTCATAATGGCTTTGCCACCATTACTAACAATTTCATTAAAAATAATATCGCTATCTGTCACCACATAAACGTCACTAAATAACTTCGTAGCAACAGTAGCTTCATAAGTTCTTAGAATTACAGATTTGCCTGCTAAATTTTGCATCAATTTACCTGGAAATCGGGATGCACTATAGCGTGCAGGAATCATGGATATAATTTTCATCTATGTGATTTGTATAATGAACGAATTCAATTTCAAAAATAAGGTTTTAAGATGATTTTGGTCTATTTGGTCGCATCTTTTTATAGAGTTTATAAATCAAATAAAATATAAATAGGACTAGAATTATAGCTAAAATCGGTAAGAATATAGAGACAATAGACATTACAACCGAAGTACCTGTTTCAATGGTTGATACTATGGGATTTCCAAAACCCGCTGTAGAGACTGTAGAGCCCAAACGTGTTGCACTTGCAGAGCTTTTAACAGCGGCTGCAGTTCCACCTCCAGCAATAATCGCTAAAGCCCAAGTAATAACCGGACTTAAATCTGCAACTGTAGATACCATAACGGCTGTACCAGCAACGGTTGCTAACGGAATAGCGATGCTATCTAATAGATTATCTACAACAGGAATGTAATAGGCTGCAATTTCAACTAAAGTTGCTATACCAAGAGTAATTACTGCTGTTACACTGCCAATCCATTGCCAAGACTCATTAAGTTCCCATACATTAAAATAGGCAGCTAAGCTTAAGGCAAACAATGGCAAAAAGACTCTAAATCCCACAGAAGCTGAAAGTCCGATGCCTAAAAAAATACTTAGAATTGTTTCCGTCATAACTACATTAGTTTGAATCTTTTTCTACAAACATCTCATCTTTAAATCCAATTAGATAGAGTTTTTCCTTTGCTCTTGTAATTGCGGTATACAACCATCTAATATAATCTCTATCCATACCATTTGGCAAATATGGTTGTTCTACAAAAATGGTATTCCATTGCCCACCTTGAGATTTATGACAAGTAATCGCGTAAGAAAACTTAACTTGTAAAGCGTTGAAAAATTTATTGTTCTTCACTCCTAAAAAGCGTTTGTATTTTGTTTCACCTTCATAATCCTTAGATACTTCTTGGTATAGTCGGTTAGATTCTTCGTAACTTAATGAGGCACTTTCTACATCTATGGTGTCTAAAAGTAGCACCGTTTCAAAAGGAGTCATATTTGGGTAATCTACCATTCTTAACTTTACTTCTGCAAATCTAAAACCGTATAATTCTTTGATACTAAAAATCTCTAAGACTTCAATAATATCACCATTAGCAATAAAACCAGCTTCACTTGTGGGTTTCAACCAAAAATAATTATTCTTAACTACCATTAGGTAATCTCCTGCAGATAACTCAGTCTCATTAAATAAAATACGTTGTCTAATTTGTTGGTTATAGGCATTTGCACGTTTATTGCTTCTTACAATGATTGCTGTTTCCTCGTAACCATCCGCACTATACGCATCATTAATGGCATCCATAATTTCATAACCATCTATTAAACGAACACTATCTGTAAAACCATTAAGGTCGAATTTAAAGCTCTCGTAAAAATTAGATTCTAAAACCGCTCTGAGTTCTGTTGCATTACTTAAAATACCTGAGCCTTGTTCTTGTCGTACAACTTCATCTAACTCAATTCCTACAACATCTTTACTATAGTTTAAACTGAGCTTATTTTCATCTAAAGCAGGACTCAAATCGGATTTTACAGGAGGCAACTGTGCTTTATCTCCTATTAACAATAGTTTACATTCATGACCAGAATACACATATTGCATTAGATCATCGAGTAAAGAACTACTATCAAACGATTTTGTATCAGAAGGAGTATCAGGAATCATGGAAGCCTCATCAACAATAAAAATAGTATTGCGATGCTTATTAGGTTGCATTACAAAATTGACTCCTCCTCCCTTATCTTTTTTAGGAAAATAAATCTTTTTATGAATGGTAAATGCCTCCTTTTTAGAGTAATTTGAAATAACCTTAGCGGCTCTTCCTGTTGGTGCTAATAAAACCGCACTTTTTTTTGCTTGCCACAAATTGGAAACTATAGTCCCAATAATACTTGTTTTACCTGTACCTGCGTACCCTTTTAATAAGTAGATTGAATTTTTATTAGTATCAAAAATAAATTGAGATAACTGCATTAACACCATGTCTTGCTTAGAAGTTGGTGCAAATGGAAATTTAGATTTTAGTAGCGAATAGAATGCAGATGCATTAGAAATCATAGAGAAAATAAATATATAGCAAGATAGTATTATTCTCTCTTTTTAAAGCGCATATTTCAATTAGTTCAATATTTTTAATGTTTTTTATTTTAGATAGTTTTAACCAACAAAAAAAATTGTAGATTTGCGATAGACCTAATTAATAAAAACTAATATGAAAGTAATTATAGCGATTGTAGTTATTATAGCATTAACCATTGGAATTGTATGGTTAATAGACAAATTTGTACCAAAAAAATAAAACCAGTAATCAATATATTACTATGGGTCTTAATTATTTTCTTAGGTTATATAACTTACATGTCTGTTTATAGAGAAATAGAATTTAACGAATTAAAACAAAAGCGATTTGCTGTAGTTATTGATCGTTTAATTGATATTAGAGATGCACAATTAGCATATAAAGATGTTAACGGAACTTACACAGATAGCTTTGATAAATTAATCGGTTTCGTTGAAACTGGTAAAGTACCAATTACACAAAGACGTGACACTTTAGTCTTAGACGAAGAAAAGACAAAAGCATTTGGTGGTGTAGAAACTATGAAAACACTAACTCTAATTGATACGTTAAGTTTTTACTCTGTAAAAGACTCATTATTTAAAGGTAGCGATCGTTACAAAAAGATGATGGATGTTGGTATTGGTAAAGAAGGTGCTAAATTCACACTTAAAGCAGGTAAACTAGATGAGTTTTCTGTGTTTGAAGCAAGTGTAGAAAAATCTGTTATCTTAAACGACCAAGAACCTTATTTAATTCAAAAAGAAAATCAAGTGATGTCTGTAGATGGTGTTAACGGACCAACTTTAAAAGTAGGATCTATGACCGAAGTATTCACTAAAGGAAACTGGCCAAAGAGCTACACAAATAAAGAATAGTTTGAAAATAAACGATATTAAAGAACTGTCCATTCAAATTAATTTGAATGGGCTTTCTTTTTGTATTCTAAATAGAACTCTAAATACTATTGAGTTTCTCAAAACCATTTCGTTTGAGCAAAAAACAACTCCTGTTGAAGTTCTCAATCATTTAAAAGCAGAATTGAGTAGTAATACTGTTTTTTCAGAAGATTTTAATGCTGTTTTAGTAATTCATCAAAATGAATTAGCAACATTAGTCCCAGAGGAATTGTATAATGTTGAGCATAAGGCCGACTATTTAAAATTCAACTCAAAAATACTGAGAAACGATTTTATTACAGAAGATGACATCTCTATAAATAAAAGCGTGAATATTTATGTTCCCTATGTAAATATCAACAATTACATCTTTGACACATTTGGCGAATTTGTTTATAAACACTCATCAAGTGTACTTATAGATTCGCATTTACAACACACAGAATCCAAAGACGAGTCAATAGTTTATCTTAATATTAATAAAAGCACTGTTGAAGTCTCAGTCATTGAGAAAAATAAACTTCAACTATTTAATGTTTTTGAATACCACAGTAAAGAAGATTTCATCTACTATATTTTATTTGTGTTCGAACAATTAAAACTAGATGTAGAAACTACGACTGTTGAATTAACCGGTCAAGTTGAAAAGAATGATGAATTATACACTATTCTTTTCACGTATATAAGACATGTTGATTTTGTTGAAAAGAAATATAAGTTTTCAATTTCTAATGATATAGACAGACGATATTTACATAAACATTTTTTAATCTTAAATTCCTTTTAATGCGCATCATTTCCGGATTGTTTAAAGGCAGACGTATTACAGCTCCTAAAAAATTACCTGTTAGACCAACCACTGACATGGCAAAGGAAGCCCTATTCAATATTTTAAATAATCAGTATTATTTTGATGACATTTCGGTATTAGATTTGTTTTCAGGAACAGGAAACATAAGCTATGAATTTGCATCAAGAGGTACTGAGCACATTACGGCTGTAGATGAAAATTTTGGTTGTATCAAATTTATAAACGAAACCGCTGAAGCTTTTGAAATGACTATCAGCACTGTTAAAAGTGATGTTTTTAAATTTCTCGAAAAATCAAAACAAAAACATAGTATTATTTTTGCCGATCCGCCTTATGACTTTGAATTGGACGCTTTTTCTAAAATTCCGGAATTAGTTTTTAAGAATGAACTATTAGAAGACGAAGGAGTATTGGTTGTAGAGCATTCTAAACATACCGACTTAAGTCAGCTAGAACATTACTCACATTCTAAAGGCTATGGTGGTAATATGTTTAGTTTTTTCGATTATCCAGCTAAAAGCTAATTCACAAAGAAACAGTATAAAAACAAAGCTTCATGTTAAAACATGAAGCTTGTTTATTTAAGTAAATCTATAAGCCGAATTCTGTACATTTTCTTATTAGGAAATAAATTCCTAATAAAGAAAAAGCCCCTATCATTTATCTACGTTTACTGTTACCAGCAAACTTTAGCTGCCTACCCTCTAACAATCGCGCGTGTACGCTCAAACGTTAGTATACATGACATTGCACCACATAGAGTTTACCTGGTTTCACTACAGCATTACCTGTACATACTTTCTGTTGCACTTTTCCTCACCTTACGATGGATGGCTGTTAACCACTATGATTGCACTATGGTGTTCGGACTTTCCTACCCTAAATAAATTTAGAATCGATAAGGCGATCTACTTGGCGCAAAAGTACACAAATTGTTAATAACTCATGTTAAATTTTAGTCCTTATAAACTGCTTTTAAATGGTTATTCTTAAATTTGTAATGCTCAAAAATTTGGTATTAAAAAATGCCAAATTAAATTCAGCACTACCATGGAACATTTTGTAGTATCGGCTCGTAAGTACAGACCCCAAACATTTAAGGATGTTGTGGGTCAGCAAGCTATTACAAATACGTTACTCAACGCTATTGAAAACAATCACTTAGCCCAAGCTTTATTATTTACAGGTCCTCGTGGAGTTGGTAAAACGACATGTGCTCGTATTTTGGCTAAAATGATTAATAGTGACGAAAACACAAATGAAGACGAAGATTTCGCTTTTAACATTTTTGAATTAGATGCAGCGTCTAATAATGGTGTAGATCAAATAAGAGAGCTTACAGACCAAGTTCGTATTCCGCCACAAGTTGGAAAATACAAAGTGTATATTATTGATGAGGTACACATGCTATCTCAAGCCGCTTTTAATGCCTTTTTAAAGACTTTAGAAGAGCCACCAAAGCATTGTATTTTCATTTTAGCAACAACTGAAAAACATAAAATCATTCCGACGATATTATCGCGTTGTCAAATTTTCGATTTTAAACGTATTACGGTTTCCGATGCTAAAGATTACTTAAAATATATAGCTAAGGAACAAGACATCGACGCCGAAGATGATGCGCTTCATATTATTGCTCAAAAAGCGGATGGTGCCATGCGTGATGCCTTATCGATTTTTGATCGTGTCGTAAGTTTTTCGGGTAAAAATTTAACAAGACAGGCCGTTACAGAGAATTTAAACGTTCTCGATTACGAAACCTATTTTACAAGTACAGATTTCATCTTACAAAATAAAATTCCAGATTTACTAATACAATTCAATACCATCCTTTCTAAAGGATTTGATGGTCATCATTATATTGCTGGTTTGGCATCTCACTTTAGAGATTTAATGGTTTGTAAAAACCCTGCAACCATTCCGTTATTAGAAGTTGGTGAAGATACCAGTCTAAAATATATGGAACAGTCGCAGAAAACGACACATACTTTTCTAATGGAAGGCATTCGGTTAGCTAATGACTGTGATTTAAAATACAAGACCAGTAAAAATCAACGCTTACTCGTTGAGTTAACACTTATGCAACTTGCCTCTATCACTTTTGATGGAGAAAAAAAAATCTTAAGCACTTCATAATTCCTCCTTCGTATTTTAAAGCGAGAGGTATTACACCTATTCCTGTTACAAAACCAATAGCGGCAAAGAAAGAACCGGCTTCTGTAGTGGCAGAACCTGTCATCATTCCTAAAATATCTATAAATCAGCCTAAAAAATCAACTTCAGGATTATCTTTAAAAAGTATTAGAGAAAAGAAGGAGCATCAATTACGCCAAATGGAAGTGGTTATTGATGAAGAAAACCTTCCTAAAGAGCCTGTAACACAAGAAGCTTTAAGTGAAGCATGGAAACTTTACACCGATCAAATGGACAAGAAAGGTGAAAAAATTATGGCTTCTATTTTACAAATGGATCACCCTAAACTAGAAGGCACTACACTTTACTTAACGTATTCTAATAACACAAATAAGATTGAATTAGAACGTGCTGAGTTTCCTTTAATGGCTTTTTTGAAGAAAAACTTCTTAATTATGATCTTAAATTAGATATCACAGTTAATGAGGAGGTTGCTAAGAAATATGCCTTTACACCAATAGAGAAATACGAAAAGCTTAAAGAAAAGAATCCGAACATTGAAGTGTTACGACAGATGTTTGGGTTAGATATATAACTTAATATTAGTGACTTATTCACTTTAACCTAATTTATTATTATTTTTGATATTAGGAATCATTAAAAAATAATTGGATGAATAAAAAAACCTACCTTTAATTGTTATTATCGCTAGTGCTATTTTAATGGTTGCCAATTTCATATTCTCAGAAAAATTTGATCGAGGTTTTTGGATGTCAACGTTATCAAGTGTTTTAATTATTATTTCCATGGTTTTAACCATCAGAGAAAGAAATAAAAATAAGCTATTTTTTAAAAATTTAATGAGATGAAACATTTACTCACATTTTTAATCATTACTATAATTGGTTTCACAAGCTGTGAAGGCAGAAAAACGCAAAGCCAGGCTCTATCTGAAAGCATTGCAGAATTCAAAAAAACAGTGAGTTTTGAAACCAATGTTTATATCCCTGAAACCTATTTAGAACAAGAAATTGACACCTTAATGAGTAATGGTTTTCGTGTAAAGATAAAGACCTATTCTGACATGTCTAATGCCGTTCGTTTTTCTAAGATAAAAGACACTATTAATTATCAAACTCACTATAGAAATTTCAAGTTTGATGTTAGTGTTACTAAAGACAACAAACTAATTTACAATGAGAGCTTTGACAAGAAAAAAGTAAATAAAGACTTTAATTACAATGCCAATTTAGTTGCCGGCTCTGATTTATATAATTTTGATACTTTGGCGGTTTTAAAATCTATACAAGTTAACGACGACCCTACCTATATAAATATGGTCTTAATAGATATTATGCATGCTATTCCTGAATCTGATAAATACGCTTTGCATACCTTGTTTATAAATAAAACGGAAAATCGAATATTGTTCAAGTTGAAGTTAAATAATTATGTTAGGACTAAAA
The DNA here is from genome assembly GCF_000427335.1 of Winogradskyella psychrotolerans RS-3. GTDB lineage: Bacteria > Bacteroidota > Bacteroidia > Flavobacteriales > Flavobacteriaceae > Winogradskyella > Winogradskyella psychrotolerans. Next base: position 91,670 of record NZ_ATMR01000089.1, read on the forward strand.
TTACCAACCGATCCAAGATGGGTTAATATCGTTGAAAAGAATATTGAAGATATTTTAGTAGACCATGCCTATTGCGAGCAAAAGGCTGCAAGTACAGCGATTTCATTAATTGTCGGTTTCCCAGAATACACAGAACTCGTACAAGAAATGGTAGAACTCGTCAACGAAGAAATGAGCCATTTTAAAATGGTACACGATTTAATATTAGAAAACGGCTGGACACTTGGAAGAGATCGTAAAGATGATTATGTGATTTCTCTAATTACATTTTTTCCAAAAGGCGGAAGCAGAACGACGCAATTAGTCCACAGGTTATTGTATGCAGCGCTCATTGAAGCACGAAGCTGTGAGCGTTTTAGATTATTATCTGAAGAATTGGAAGATAAAAAACTAGCCAAGTTTTATAAAAAGCTTATGATTAGCGAAGCTGGTCATTACACTATGTTTTTAAATTTTGCCAGACAATATGGAGATCGTAAAGAAGTAGACCAAAAATGGGAAGCTCTTCTCAATTTTGAAGCTGATATTATGAGTAATTTAGGAAACAAGGAAACTATTCATGGATAATTTTGTAGATTTATAACATCTACAAAATCATCGATATGAAAAAAATCTACTTTGCTTTCCTGTTATTATCATCAATTTGTTATTCGCAAGATGAAGCTTTATTGGGTGAATGGACAATGAATTCATTCTTTGAATTCGATATCTTTTATGAGAACCCTTCTAATCCTATTACAGTAGAATTTAATAGTAATAGTATAACGATTCAAAGCTTTTGCGGTGAAACCTATCTCGATTTATATACAACATCCTCGGCAGAAAACACTATTGAAATTACTGAAGCAAATTGGGACATCTCTAGTTGTAGTGAAGACAACGTAGGTTGGGAAACAGCTATTAGTCTTCTTTTCAATATTAACGATGGAGAACCAAAAGATTTAACTTACAGTATTACAGATAATGGTACAACAACGTCATTAGAACTTAGCCATATTTTTTTTACGGATGATGATACACCCGAAGGTGTAACTGGCTACTTTACAAAAATCAATACTCCTAATGAGCAAATAGTTGATAATTGGTATTTAAAATCTGTTACTAAAAATGGAGCAACTTATAACAATATCTATGGTAATTTGCCTATTACCTTTACAGATACTAATTACTCGGACAATTACTTAGACTTTTCCGCTTCATCATCGTGTAACTCTATAAATGGCTCATATTCTTCATCAGATACTGAGATTATAATTAACCAAACTAATATTACATTAGCAGATTGCCATAATCAACCTAATGGCATTTACGAGAATTTCTATCTTCCGGTTTTAACTAATAACTATACCTATCCAAGCATTCACTCATACGTAATAGCTGGCAGTGGTGATGAAGAAACGTTAACACTTACCAATGCTAACGGAGATTCAATTGTATACCAAAAAGCAGAAACAAACGCTACATTACTTAGAACATGGTATTTACAATCCGTTACCGATAACGGAACAACCTACAGCCAGCAATCCACAGAATCACCTACTATTAGTATCGGAAGTGATACTGATCCTATTTTTGGATCTATTTCATTTAATGGCAATGGAGTCTGTAACACATTCAATGGAGATTACAACATCTATCTAGGTAATGGAGATAAAATTGATATTGCAACTTTTACACCAACAACAAATGTGTGCGAGCCATCTAGTGATTTTGAAAATGCTTATTTTTCAATGTTTAGCGATGACTCTGCAAACACTTTTGGTTTCGAAATCATCAATAATGGTGAGAACTTAATCCTGACTAGTATTTCTGATGATGGAGGTCGCTCTACTAATGATAATAGCAAAGTTTTAAGTTTTAGCAAGCAAGTACTTTCAGTGAATGATTTTGATTATAAAGCTAATTCGATAAGCATTGTAAAGAATCCTGTTGAAGACCAATTATTATTAAACTTTGGAGATAATTTAACATTTCAAAATTTAAAATATACCATATTCAACTTAGAAGGAAAATTGATTTTTACATCAGAACTCACCAAGGCAAACATAGATGTAAACCACTTATTATCCGGCGTTTATTTTATAAATTTTAGTGACAGTAACAAAACATTAACCACCTTAAAATTTGTAAAAAAATAAAGCCTCAACATCGGTTAAGGCTTATATGTTATTTGAAGTAATTTCGTTTTATAATTTTATTCCAAAACCAAATTGGATCACGTGATTCTTAGCTTCAACATCTGTTAAATCTTCATCTAAGATATTGGTTATGCCGTAATAATATCTTGCATCTAGAAATAGCTCATCTGTAATCATATATTCAACACCAGCAACTCCAGAAAATACAAACGTAGAAAAGCTATCTTCATATTCCCACGTTTTTAAAGCGATTTGAGGACCAACACCTAACAAAAAGTTATCTGATATTGAAAACCTAAGAAGGATAGGTAATTTAAGATAATCTGCTCTAAGGTTTCTTTCTTTAGCACCTTCTGCAGACCATTGTAACTCTGTTAATAATGATAAATTATCTGACAAATTAAAATCGGCAAACCCAGCAAAGGCAAAACCATTTCTGTGTTCGTTTTCAAAATTAGCATCAGGATCAAAGTCTAGATTAGAGACATTTAACGCACCTCTAACACCGTATAAAATATCCTGAGACATTCCTATAGATGTGAAAGCAACGCATAATAAAGCAACTACATATTTTTTCATAATTTTCAATTTGAGATTACGAAGATAAATTAAATAATAATTTCCGATCAATTAATAGGTCTATATAGTGAAAAATCGGACAAATGGATTATTATACACAAAAACTATACTACAACACTAGAAACAGTTTCATAATACATGCTCTTTATGATACCATCTGAGAGTCCTATTTTTGGTACATATATATCTTTTGCTCCACTCCATTTCATAGCAGACAGGTATATTCGGGTTGCCGGAATTATAACATCTGCTCTATCTTGATTTAGATTTAACTTCGTTATACGTTCTTCGTATGAATAGTTCTGAAGCATTTTATAATAACTTGTTAAATAGAAATAAGTTAATGGTTTACCAATATCTTTTCCAGAGATTTTAAAAATCTTATTGATGTTACCACCAGATCCTATCAATTCTATTTTATCGTATTGTTTGGTGTTTTCTTTAATCCAGTTTTCTAACTCTCTCCATGTTTCGCTCTTAACAATATCATTTAACAATCTTACAGTTCCAATTTTAAACGATCTAGACATTTTTTTATCTCCATTATGGATGATAGAAAACTCGGTACTACCCCCACCAACATCTACATAAAGGTATGTTTTATTCGGGTTTATAAAAGATTGTAAATCTGTTGCAGCAATTATCGCTGCCTCTTCTTCACCATCAATAGTTTCAATATTGATACCGCACGTTTCGAGAATTTTTTCAGATAAAGGTGCACTGTTTCTAGCTTCTCTCATCGCAGATGTTGCACAGGCTTTGTAACGCGTCACTCCATGAGACTTTATAATAAGACTAAAAGCTTTCATGGTATCTATCATTCGTTCTTGGTTATATTCTGATATTTCACCTTTTAGAAATACATCTGCACCTAATCTAATAGGCACACGAACTAATGAGTTTTTTTAAAAATTGTGGGTTCATCATCTTGTTCTATGATATTAGAAATTAATAACCTTACGGCATTCGATCCAATATCAATAGCTGCAAATTTCTGTATCTTCAACATAATTATCCTTCTAAATTATTTAAGTAATACTTATACGTATCAAACTGTGCTCTTACCTTAGGATTGTTGTTTCTTCGATAGGTATTATCTTGATTTTCGTTGATAATCCTTGCTTTTACATTATCATTCCAACAAATATCAAATAAGTGTTTTAGCTCTACTTTTATATCTTCATCATAGATTGGGCAACTGACTTCAACCCTATTATCGATATTTCTAGTCATCCAATCTGCCGAGGAAATGTAAATTTTAGGATCATTTTGGTTCGAGAAAATATACAAACGTGTGTGTTCTAAGAATTTATCAACGATACTAATAATTTCAATATTTTCGCTCATACCTTTAATTCCCGGTACCAGACAGCAAATTCCTCTTACAATCATTTGTATCTTTACTCCTGCTCTACTCGCTTCATATAACTTATCTATCATTTTATAGCTGCTTATGCTATTCATCTTAAGTTTAATATAAGCAGGCTTACCATTTTTGGCACATTCTATTTCTTTATCAATTAAACCGAATAATTTAGACTTCGTATAATGTGGTGACGTAATGAGGTGTTTATATCTATTAATTTTATAATTGACTTCAAAAAAGTCGAACACTTTGTTGACCTCTTTTAAGATTTTTGGACTTGCAGTCATTAAGGTAAAATCCGTGTAAATTTTAGCCGTAGATTCATTAAAGTTCCCTGTACTTATAAAACCATATCTTACTAATTTATAGTCTTCTTCGCGTTCAATAACACACATTTTACAATGTACCTTTAAGCCCGTAACACCAAAGAACATCTTAATACCTTCATCTTGCATTTGCTCAGCATAATTAATATTTGCTGCTTCATCAAAACGAGCTCTAAGCTCTATTGAAACGGTAACTTTTTTTCCGTTCTTAGCCGCATTAATTAAAGAACTAGCAACATGTGATATTTGAGCTAATCTATAAATAGTAATTTTTATGGTTTTTACTTTTGGATCTAAAGCTGCTTCTCTTAAAAATTTAACGATATAAGAAAAGGTATGATATGGTGTATAAACCAAATAATCCTTTTTAGCAATAGTTTTAAAAATACTCTCTTCTAAACTTAATCCTTTTACAGGGAGTGGTTTAATCTTTGCATAAAGCAAATCGGTTCTACCCAAGCTTGGAAAGCTCATATAATCTCTACGATTATGATATCTACCTCCAGGAATAAGACTCTCCTTCTCTTCAATAGACATGAGTTTTAAAAGAAGATTTAGAGTTTTCTGTTCGATATTCATGTCATAAACAAAACGCACAGGAGCACCACTTTGCCTATCTTTAACACTTTCTGAAAGTTTATCTATAAAACTTTTACTCAAATCGCTATCAAAGTCTAATTCACCATCTCTTGTAATCTTAATCATATGAGCACTAATACTGTCATATTTAAAGATGTTGAAAATATCATCTAAACAATACCTTAAAATATCATCGACCATTATAATATAATTACTACCGTTTTTACTCGGTAACACTACAAAACGATCCATTGCTGTAGAAATCTCAATCAATGCCACTTGATCTTTTTCATCTTTGCTAGACATTTTCACCGTTAAATAAGCTGAAATATCCATAAGTTCAGGCAAAGCAACATCCTCGTTAAGCATTATTACTACTAACGCTGGACTTATTTCTTGATAAAAGTAATTTTTGATAAACTCGTGATGATCGTCATCAATTTCTGTTTCATTAATGACATAAATATTCTCATTTTGAAGCTCTATATCAATCTCATCTAAAATCTCTAAACTATAACTTTGTTGCTCAATAACAATCTTAGTTATTTCTTCTAAAAGGTCACCTGCCTTAATACCTCCTAATTCTGATTTACCACCTTTTCCTGCTTCATAAATTCGCTTTACAGTGGCATATCTAACTTTAAAAAACTCATCTAAATTATTAGAGAAAATACCTAAAAATCGTAACCGCTCAATTAGTGGCACATCTTTGTCTGCAGCTTCTTGCAAAACACGCTCATTAAACTTTAACCAACTTAACTCTCTATTTATATAAATGTTTTTGTCTTTTGTCATTCTCTTAAATCCTTTGGAATTATAATAAACTCTGTAGTTCCTTGTTTCAGGTCTTTCCAATCTTCAATATCAAAATTAATTTTAACTAAACCACTTGTAGGAAGATTATCTATAAATGTATCCCCAAATATATTAGAAATTGACGTGAAAGCATGATTGTGACCGAAAATCATAACCTCTTTTAGGTCATTTGATAGGTTTTTTATAAAATTGATTACATTTCTCCCCTCAAAATCATACAAATCTTCATTAATAATTATCTGATTTTCAGATAGCTTTAATGACTTCAAAAAGACTTTACACGTACTTAAGGCCCTATTTGCTGGACTTGAAAATATAACATTAGGAACATGACCTCTCATTTCGAGCTCCTTAGCTACCAACTTAGAATCCTCAATACCTCTTTGTTTTAAAGGCCTATCGTAATCTATAACATCGTATTCCCATGATGATTTACCGTGTCTAACTAGTGTAATCGTTTTCATATTTTATCGATTAAGTGTGATTATTTTCGACAAAACGTTGCATATGTCCGTTTTGACGAGTATATTGCCGCTTTAACTTTATTATTTGCCTATGAATTTAGTTATAGGTTAATTTGCTATGTAAAATTAATGTAAAACACCCCAAATTAAAAACTATATTAATAAATCCATGTTTTGGTATTTAACTACCAAAATCCCTTCCCTCTAAATATTTTGATTACCCAATTAAACATAATAATATTATGTTTAACAAATAATTGATGTATTACATTATCAAAAAATAAGACATCGCTAAGCGACCATAAAATTTGTTAATCAATTTTAAATATGAAAATAATTTTACCTTTAATGTTTATTGCGTCAGGATTTTCATCATCAAGTAACCCAGAATTTAAGTTGCCTACTGTTAGTAGCACTACTGCGGAACAAGAAGTACCGGCAATCAGTTTTAAATCAGCTATAGTTAATACAACAGAAAATCACAGTTACTTAAATAAAAGTTTTAACATCGACCATAACCATTTACCGCGCTATTTTTATAAAACATTCCAACTTATATAACTCAAAATCATATTTTAAAGCAATCATAATCTGATTAACTTAAAAAAGCTTAAGATGAAACATTTATACAATCCCAAATCTAAAACACCTCGTAAACCTCTAATGAGTTTGGTGTTTATCATGACTCTAGTTATGGTCAATTTTTATTCTTTTGGTCAAACTATCGTGCCACTAAATAAAAAAGGATCAAAAACCCAACAGGTTCCTTCAGAGATTTTTAGTTCCGCAAATGAGGCCTTTCTTCTCCATAAGCCTTCAAATTATACAGATTTACAAAAAGCAAACATAGGTCAAGCCAATGTTGCTTTTAGTTGTGATGATGGTTTTGGATATATACTAACAAATGTTTCAAGTTCCAATGGAAATGTTACAGGGTTATATTCATTTGATTTATCTACAAATACACTAACCTTAATTAAGGATCCAATTATTGCTGAAACTAATACGTCTCAGTTTATAAATGCAATTGGCTACAATATTATTGATAATTACTTATACGGTATACTAAGTGGAAGTAGTAAAGTTGTTAAAATTGATAGCAACGGAGATATAGAATTATTAGATATTACAGGTTTTACAGGTACTAATTACGCATCTGGAGATATCGATGAGAATGGAATTTTATATCTATATGGGAACAACAAATTTGTAGCCATTAACTTAAACCCATCAAGTCCAGATTACTTAGTAGCTAACACTGTTTTACAGCATTCTAATTCTGTTAATGATATGGCGTTTAGCCCTGTTAACAACAAATTATATATGTTAACAAGTTCAGGTTCAAGATCTTTATTTGAATTTGACCCCGTTAGTAATACTATTATTAATTTAGGTAATGTCTCAGGCCTACAATCTGAATCTTCTAATTCATTTGGTACTGCTTACATGGACGCTCTAGGTAACATGTATGTTGCAAATAATTCATCTGGTAATACTTATAAAATAGCAACACCTCACTTAGGCGGAACAACAGCCACCTTCTATAGTAATTTACCAGGCGTAAGCCCAGGTGATGGCGCACGTTGTCCTTCACAGCCTACTAAACCAATTGCTATTGCTGATGATATTTGTATGACTTCTGATACTACAAATGTTACGATTAACGTCGCGAATAATGATTCTGAAGGCACATACGCAATTGATCCCAATTCTGTACAACTTATTGACCCTAACACGTCGTTACCATCTAATAGTATAACAGTTTCTGGTCAAGGTACTTTTACTTTAGGATCTAATGGAGACGTTACATTTCAAGCTTTAGCTAGCTTTACAGGTGTCTCTATTCAATATACAATTCTAGATGTCATAGGTTTTACTTCGACACCAGGAGTTATAACTATTAACTTAAATGATACAGAAGCACCAACAGGCTCAACCACGCAGCAATTTTGTGAAAGCGAAAATGCTACCGTAGCTGACTTAGAAGCGTCAGGAAGCAATATTATTTGGTATGCAAATGCAAATAGTGATACCCCATTAAATTCAGATGCAACGTTAAGCAATGGTGATACCTATTATGCATCTCAAACAAGTTCAGCAGGCTGTGAAAGTATCGAGAGATTAGCTGTCACAGTTAATTACAGCGCTGAAATCGCTTTAGTTTCTCAACAAGAAACAAGCTGTACCGTTGTTAATGGAACCTTATACACTATTGAAGCTACATTTACTGGTACAGCACCATTTACAGCTTCTGGAGATGGACAACCTGGAATTTTCACTGATAACAATGACGGCACAACCACTTGGGTTTCTAGCCCTATTGAAAGTGTGGTTGAAACTTATAATGTAACGATTAATGATAATTGTAGTGCACTGACGTTAACTGGAGCATCTCCTGCTGATTGCTTAAACACTCCTTTTGATTGTGACGATGGTTTTGCTTATATTATTGTAAATCAAAGAAATAGTGAAAACAATCGTGTTTCAGGATTATACTCTTATGATTTAGCAACACATGCCCAAACCTTAATTAAAGCTCCATTGATTACAGATACTTCTGTATCTCAATTCGTTAATGGTATTGGTTACAATATTTTAGATAATAACATTTATGGAATTCAACAAAACACTAACAACATTGTAAAAATTGATGCCTCAGCTAATGTAGAATTTTTACCTATAACAGGACCATTTACTATTGGAGATTACAGTTCTGGTGATATTAATGAAAATGGTATTCTATTTCTTTATGGTGAAAACAAATTTGTATCTATTGATCTAAATCCATCTAGTGCAGGCTATTTAACATCAACAAACTTATTAAATTATTCTGTAGCTATTAATGACATCGTAGTTAGCCCTGTTGACGGTAACATTTATATGGTTACAAGTACAAGTGGTAGAAAGTTATTACGTTTTAATATTGCTTCCAATACTATAGACGATCTTGGTTCAATTACGGGTTTAAGTTCAGAAACGACTAACGCTTTTGGAACGGCTTATATGGATGCCCTTGGAAATATGTACATTGCAAATAATGCTTCTGGAAATATTTATAGAATAGCATTACCACATACAGGAAATTTAATAGCAACAAATCATGCTGATTTAATTGATATAGAACCCGGAGATGGAGCGCGTTGTCCTTCACAATTAATTATACCTGAAGCAGATGATGACTCTATTTGTGCTACTTCTGATGAAATAGAGGCCGTAATAGAAATCAATGTTTTAGAAAATGATTCTGCAGGAACTTATAATATAGATATAACCGGTGTACAATTTATTGATCCTGTAACATTATTACCAACTACCACTGTTACAATTCCTGGTCAAGGAACATTTACAGTAAGTAGTGATGGTCTTGTATCATTTGAAGCAGTATCAGGTTTTTCTGGGACTTCTGTAGACTATATTATCACAGATGTTATTGGAACACCATCAATGCCAGCAACTATTACGGTTAATTTAAATACAACTGATGCTCCTACCGGAGATGTAAATCAAGAATTTTGCGAATCTAGTGATCCAACTGTTGCAGACTTAAATGTCACAGGTGAATCAATTCAATGGTATGCTAGTGAAAACGAAACAACTCCTATTGATCCTTCTGAGGCTTTAATAGATGGAAACACTTATTATGCGACTCAAACTTCTGCTGAAGGTTGTGAGAGTTTAGAACGCTTAGCAGTAACTGTAAGCTTGAATCCTGACGTAACTTTAGTAACTGCAGAAGTAACATTATGCTCTGATGATAATACAACTTATACTATTATAGCAACATTTATCGGTTCAGCACCATTTACGGCTACAGGAAATGGGCAGCCTGGTACTTGGGTCTCTAACAATGATGACTCTTTTACTTGGACATCAGATGCAATTCCTGCTGATCAACCTTATAACGTAGAAATAACAGATGAAAATTCTTGTAATACCATTACACTATCAGGTGAAGCAGCAATCTGTTGTGAGTTTATAGTAAGCTGTCCAACGTTCGAAGAAACTACTGTAGCATGTTATAGAGAATTACCTTCTCAAACAACTTACACTATTGATGAATTTGAAGAATTAGGTAATGCAGATGGGATTATCGGTGATGACGCTTGTGGTATAATAGAAATTACTGCTCAAAATAGTAGTGACGAAAACACGTGTAATCAAACAATTACACGTACGTATACGATTACCTCTTATGAAGATACGAACGGGAACGGATTACGTGACGGAAATGAAACTACAGTTTTAAATAGTACAGATTGTACACAAATTATTACATTAAACGATACTATCGCTCCGACATTTACGGTGCCAGATGATATCACAGTTGAATGTGATTACGATTCTACAGACCTAAATATTACAGGTTATGTGAGCGATGAAGCGGATAACTGTTCTACTGATTTAAAAGCGAGCTTTACGGATAGTATTGTAGATGGATCTTGCCCAGGATCATATGTTATTTCAAGAACATGGTCTTTAATCGATGGTTGTGATAATACGACAACGAAATTACAAACGATCACTGTTCAAGATACTACGGCTCCAACATTTACTGGTCCTGCCGATATAACTATTGAATGTGGTGTAGATATTACTGACTTATCAATTACAGGCGACGTTACTGACGTAACGGATAATTGTGCTGTTGATCTTGAGGCTGCTTATACAGATAGTGTTGAAGAAGGTACTTGTCCTGGCTCATCAGTTATTACAAGAACGTGGACCTTAGCCGATGATTGTGATAATGCAACAACATTTGTTCAAACTATTACAGTACAAGACACTACGGTTCCAACGTTTAGTGTTCCTGCAGATATCACTATTGAATGTGATGTAGATGTTACAGACCTATCTATTACAGGTGATGTTACTGATGAAGCTGATAATTGTGCTATTAATCTTGAAGCTGTCTTTACAGATAGTATTTCTGATGGCTCTTGTCCAAGTTCTTCTATTATTACAAGAACATGGTCTTTAACTGATGATTGTGATAATGCCACAACATTTGTTCAAACTATTACAGTTCAAGATACCACAGCACCATCTTTTAATGAGACTTTACCTGCAGATTTAGATGTAGAATGTGATGCTGTACCTACAGCAGAAACATTAACTGCAGCTGATAATTGTGGAACTGCAGACGTTTCTTTCTTAGAAGAAATAACAAATGGTTCTTGTATGGGAGATTACATTATTGTACGTACATGGACAGCAACAGATGATTGTGGAAATGACAGTGTACATACGCAAATTATCAACGTACAAGATAATACTGCGCCAACTTCAGTAACTGCTTTTGATGATACCTTAACTGTTTTATGTGATAATATTCCTGAACGACCAAGTTTAGTGTTCGAAGATTCATGTTCAAATGATATTGATGTTAGTTTCAACGAAGAATCGACACAAATTAATAACTCAGAAGATTATGATATTATTAGAACATGGACAGTTACTGATGATTGTGGTAATGAAGCTTTGTTCACACAAACAATCACTGTAGAATTAACTAATACTATGCAAGCTACGGATGCTAATCGTTGTATTCTAGATTCTGAATTTAATTTATTCGACCTGTTATCTGGTGACTTTGATACCAATGGAACCTGGAGTGTTATCTCTGGTAATGCTACAGTTAATGGTAGCTTATTTGATCCGTCTTCTGCAGAAGTTGGAGAGTATACATTTATGTACTCGATTGCAGATGCTGCTTGTCCTGCAGATATAGAGGTTAACGTTACTTTAGATGATGATTGTGTTGTATTAGCATGTGGTGAAGATGATGTTGTAATATCTAAAACAGTAACAGCAAATGGTGATGCTTATAATGAAACATTTACGATTACAGGTATTGAAGACTGTGGATTTGTAATTGAGCTTCAAATATTCAATCGTTGGGGTGCAGAGATTTATAAATCTAACAATTACTTAAATGATTGGCGTGGTGAAGCACACAGTTCTTCTATTGGAAGTTCTGGAAAAGTCCCTACTGGTACATATTATTACATTATTAACCTAAAAAATAGTGGATTGGAGCCAATGGCTGGACCTATCTACGTAGCAACAAATTAACAAAAAACTTAACCAATGAAGTTATCAAAAATTATAAGTATTGCGATACTATTTTTGAGTGTTTCTACAGCTTTTGCTCAGCAGTTACCTCAATTTACGCAGTATATGTTTAACACTATTTCTATTAATCCGGCATATGCAGGAAGTAGAGAAACGCTTAGTGTCGTAGGTTTACACAGAAGTCAATGGGTTGGTTTAGATGGTGGACCAGAAACACAAACCCTATCGGTTCACTCTCCATTACGTAACGAAAATATGGGGTTAGGAATTTCCTTTATCAATGATAAGCTAGGTTATGAAAATTTCTCATACCTCTATGCAGATTATTCGTATACCATTAAAGCAAGTGAAACTGTAAAATTAGCCTTTGGTATTAAAGGTGGACTTACACATTATAGCTTAGATGAAGAGTTATTAAATGATCCTTCTGTAATAAGCGATCAGTTTTTTAATGATGTATCGAATCGTTGGAGTCCAAATTTTGGTGCCGGTTTATATTTACATTCGTCACGTTGGTATCTTGGGCTTTCTGCACCTAGAATATTAAATACCGATTATAATAACGGAGGAAGTGGCTCTGTTGATTATGTCGCTTTAGAACGTATTAGTTATTATGCGACTGGTGGTTATGTTTTTGATCTAAGTGAAAACACAAAATTAAAGCCATCTGTATTATTAAAAGCTACAAATGGTGCTCCTTTATCATTTGATGTCTCTGCAAACTTCTTATTCCATGATAAAGTTTGGTTAGGAGGTGCTTATAGAGTTAACCAAAACGCAGCAGCAATTGGTGGTATAGCTGATTTTCAAGTCTCAAAACAACTGAGAATTGGTTATGCTTATGAATATCCAATTTCAGATATAAGACCTTACACTAGTGGTACACACGAAGTATTACTAATGTTCGAAGTCTTTAAAAGTAAACGTATTAAATCGCCTAGATATTTCTAAAAAGATCCAATTATGAAGACCAAAATATTAGCGTTCGTTATAGTTTTAAGCAGTACATTCTCTTTTGCCCAAACGAAATTGGCAGATAAATTTTTTGAGAATTATGGCTATGTAAAAGCCATTGAATTGTACGAAAAAGCTGTTGAAAAAGGAACAAATAGTGCCCATGTATTAACACGCTTAGGTGATGCTTATTACAATAATTCTAATTCTGAAAAAGCAGCGTATTGGTATGAGAAAGCCTTAGCTGAACACAAAAACATTGAAGCTGAGTATATTTATAAATATATTCAATCTCTAAGAAGTATTGGTAATTACAAAGAAGCTGATGTGTGGTTTAAAAAACTTAGTGAAGCTCAAAACGGAGATAGTAGACTTAAAGGATACAATCCTGATGAAGTTGATATTTTTGATAAATTAACTTCAAAGAACGATGACCTAATTGTTCAAATTGAAAATTTACCTTTCAATACTGAAAACTCTGATTTTGGATCGTATATGTTTAACAATACCCTTTATTTCGCTTCTTCAAGTAGTAGTGATAGTAAAGTGTACAACTGGAATAAAGAGCCTTTTTTAGACATATTCCAATTAGAAGTTACGGATGAAGACGATGGTTCTCAATCTTACGGTGCCTCATCTAAAATCAATGCAGACGGTATAAATACAGACTATCATGAAGCTTCCATTGCGATTACCAATGATGGAAAAACGATGTATTTTACAAGAGATAATACGACGAAGCGTAATAGATTAAAATACGATAAAGAAGGTACAACACATCTTCAAATTTACAAAGCTACTTTAGTTAATGATCAATGGACTGATGTTGAAGAATTACCTTTTAATGATGATTTATTTTCTACTGGTCATCCAGCATTAAGCCCAGATAACAAAACCTTATACTTTGTATCTGATAGAGATGGAGGTTTAGGTCAAACAGACATATATTCAGTGACTATTAATGAAGATAGTACTTATGGCGAACCTCAAAATTTAGGAGATGATGTCAATACAGAAGGCAGGGAAATGTTCCCTTTTATAAGTGACGATAATACCTTCTACTTTTCTTCAGATGGACATTTAAATTTAGGTCTCTTAGATATTTTTCAATCAAATATATTGAAAGATGACGCTACAAAAGCTCCTATTAATATTGGTGCACCTTTTAATAGTGGCTATGACGATTTTGCTTATTTCATAAACAATGAAACACAAAAAGGTTATTTCTCTTCAAACAGACCAGAAGGTAAAGGAAGTGATGATATCTATAGTTACTCAGTAACTGAATGTCGCCAGCAAATTACAGGTATTGCTAGAGAAAAAAGAACAGATATTATTTTAAGCGGAGTTACAGTACAACTTATTGACGAAACTGGTAAAATACTAGAAGAAGTTACAACGGCAGCCGATGGTTCATATACTTTTGATGTTGAATGTGGAAAAACATATACCATCTTAGGTTCTAAAACAGATTACGTAGATGATAAAGGCACTATTACAACGACTAATGAGAATGGAAAAGTAAATGAATTAGATTTATCCTTACGACCATTAATTATGGATAATCAGATTGTTATTAATCCAATATTCTTTGATTTTGATAAATCTAACATTAGAACAGACGCTGAATATGAATTAGAAAACATTATTGATGTCCTACGTAAGCATCCTGAAATGATTATTAAAATAGAATCACACACCGATAGTAGAGGTCGCGATAATTATAACTTAAAGTTATCTGATCGTCGTGCAAAATCTACTAGAGACTATCTTTTATCTAGAGACATAAGTCCAGAAAGAATAGAAAGTGCAATTGGTTTTGGTGAAACACAACTTTTAAATGATTGCGGAAATAATTCTAAATGTTCAGAAGAAGAACACCAATTAAACAGACGTTCATACTTCTACATTCTAGATAGAGATAGGAAATAATATCTCATTCATAAATATTAAAAAAGAGCAAGCTTTATGAGTTTGCTCTTTTTTTTTATACTTCAACTAAATTTCTTAATGTTGATAAGAAAGGGATTTAAAGAACATAATTTTGTTAAGACATTAAAGTTTTATAAATGAAGATTACAGTACTACTATTAGCGGTAATATCAACGTGTACAATTTACTCCCAAACTATAAAAGGAAGCCTTACAGACAGCCTAACTAAGGCTAAATTACCTTACGCTAACTTAGTTATTAAGGATACAAAAAATGAAGTATATAGCAATGAGGATGGAACTTTTAATTTAGATATCTCTAAAACCACTCAAACTGACACTTTGGTAATATCGCTGATAGGTTATCACAGACATCAAATAGCATTAACTAATTATAATAGTACAAATGATTATGTCCTAAATCTTTAATTATTACCAAAGTTTGAAACTCTAACGGAAGTTCTTATTTTAAGTAACACTAAAGTATATGAAAAACAGAAAACTAGTCTATCCACAGGTAAAAGAAAACAAGTATTCCCGACATCTATTCTTTTTGGATACGAAACAGCCACATTAATAGAAAACATAAAGCAACCTAGAGGTAAATTAATTGAAGTCGAATTGAAATTTAAAGATTCAAGCAGAGATATGTATAAAACATATCAAACGTTTTATCGATTAGCTTTTTATAGTGTAGATCACTTAGGGTTTCCTGCTGAGCTTATACATTATGAAAACATCATTATTAAGCCCGAAAAGGACACTAAGAATTATAAAATAGATTTAGAAGACAAGGCCCTTCCATTTGGAGAAAAAGGAATTTTTATCGGTATAGAAACCATAAAGCCAGACCATGTTGAAATCACCAATTCGATGTACTTAACAACACCAAGTATTCTGCATACGAACAGTGAAAAACAATTAAAATTTTCGCGCTTTCGTTCTAATAATTGGTCTAAGCATTCTCGGAAATCTGTTTTTAAAAAGAAATATTATGCAATTCCTTTTATAAAAACTAAAGTTGTGTTTGAAAAATAGGGATTATTGTGTAAAGCAAAGGCAAACTAGCGCTTAATAAAAATATTAGTAAAGTACCATTTCCCTGCACTATTCTGCTCTGCAGAGACATCAAAATCGGTATAATTACCTTCGATATTTTCTCTATGACTAGGACTAGCTATCCAAGCATTAACAACAGATTCTGCAGAACTAAAACCATAACCAACATTTTCAGTAACGATATTTGCACTTGCATTGGCCTGTAAGCTTTGCTTTCTTAAGAAGAAATTATCATGAGAAACATTATTAACCTCAATCATATACTCTGTATGTGTAGAGGCAACAGCTTTAACCGTATTATGATTATTTAGAGCATTTAATCCTTCGTTAATGCGATATGCATTAATAAGCTCCATAATTTCAATCTCTATGGACTTAGCTTCAGGTGCAACAGGAACTTCAATTGAATTTAGGGCTTCTTCTTCTGTATTGTCTTTGGCACAAGACGTAAAAGTAAAAAGGGCAACAATAGCCAAGATCGGCAAGAGTCTAGCTGCTTTCATAATGTAGGTTATTTAGGTTTGGGACTGCTAAATTAACCACACAGCTAAGTTAAACTGTTAAGGAAATGTTAAAATCGACAAACAACATGTAGTTTGTCGAAATTTAATGTAAATCATCGATGAAATACATTTTAAAGGACAAAAAAGATGTTTTTAAGCACGTGATAAATGTATTTCGTCGATAATTAGACGCATTGGTTTTTGTATTCTATAGCGTAACAAATTCAACTAGACTAATTATGTTAATTGATATAAACACTAGGGTGCCAAACGTTCAATTTTCCAATTATAATCGTCTTGAAGTTGGTATCGAATTCTATCGTGAAGCCTATTAGGTCTGCCTTGCCAAAATTCTAGCTCTACGGGTTTAATTATAAATCCACCCCAATTATGAGGGCGTTCAATCTCCATTCCTTCAAATTTAGCCTCTAAATCTTTCAATTTAAGTTCTAATTCCTTTCTGTCTTTTACAACTTCACTTTGATTAGAAACAATAGCGCCTAATTGGCTGCCTCTTGGTCGCGATTCAAAATAACCGTCACTTAGATTTTCTGAAATTTTTTCAGCTTTACCTTTTATTATAATTTGTCGCTCTGCAGCATGCCAAAAGAAGGATAAACACACATTAGGATTATCTGCAATAGCTTTACCTTTTTCACTGTTGTAATTGGTGTAGAATATAAATCCCTCGTGTGTGTACTTTTTAAGTAGCACTACTCTACTCTTTGGATAACCGTCTAAACCTACAGTAGAAATAGTCATAGCATTCGTTTCTCCCACATTAAAATGAGTATCTACTTCTATAAACCAATCTCTAAACAACTCAATCGGATTTTCTGGTACACTATTTAATAATAGCTCACCTTTCTCGTAAGATTTTCTATAATTACCTAAGTCTGCATCCATTACATTTTTATTTATTTTTTCTTCTTCTTTTATTTTTTACATCGCAATTTTCACTATAAATTTAAGGATTAAAATATATAAATGAAGTTTGAAGACAGTAAATATTCTAGGCATTTAGCTTATAAAAAAGAAACCTTTTCTTTTGGTACCGTATACGTAACAGAACATTTTTTATTATCTGAATTTAACGAAGGTATACATGTGGATAATAATATTGCCAAAGAATTAGTTTCTAGATTTAGCAACGTCATATCAAAAGGCATTAAAATAGGTTATATCGCCAATCGTTACAACTCGTATTCTTTTGATCCACAACTTTGGGTAGATTTCAATAAAGACTATGATGCTTTTGTAGCATCCGCTATTGTGACTTACTCAAACTTTAGTTATCTCAATGCTTCTTTAGAAAAGAAATTTTTTAATAAAAGTCTAAAACGCTGTAAAAGTGTAGAAGAGGCTATAGAATGGGTTCTGAATTTAGAGGAGTTTAAGACGGGTATTAATCAAAATTAAACGATTTACCATCTTTAGATAATAGCACATTATCGAAAACAGTTTTTGCTTCAGACTTAAAGTCCTCGTAACCATTATAACGTGTTGAATAATGTCCAAGTATTAAAGTTTCAACATTGGCTTTCTTGGCTATAGTAGCAGCTTGTTTTGCAGTACTGTGTTTTGTTGGAATACAAAGAGACTCGTTTTTATCTAAAAAAGTCGATTCGTGATACAAAATGGTACAATCTTTAATTATTGGGATTATGTCTTCATTATAAATAGTATCACTACAAAAGGCATAACTTTTTGCTGCTATTGGATCTTTAGTTACCTTTTGGTTACTAATTAATACTCCATCCTCATTCTCTACATCAAATCCTTGTTTTAACTTTCTGAAATACGCTTTATTAATGTTGGCTTCAGTAACTAAATTAATATCAATCTTACGTTCATTTTCTTTCTCCTTAAATAGAAATCCATTAGTGTAAATACGATGTTTTAATGGAATCGTGTGGACTTCAACTTTATCATCTTCGTAAATTAATTCAGATTCGTTAGCGCTTAACTCATGAAAAATAAGTGGATATTTTGTCCAACTAGCAGATAACTTCATTTGAAGTAATATGACTTCTTTTAAGCCTTTTGGTGCATAAATATGAAGTTCTGTCTCTCTTGTTAAAAGACTAAACGTATTCACTAAACCAATCAAACCAAAATAATGATCTCCATGAAGATGTGATATAAAAATGTGTTTAATCCTCGAAAACTTAACCTTACTTCGTCGCAATTGAACTTGCGTACCTTCTCCACAATCAATTAAAAACATATGGTTTTTAATCTCTAATACCTGAGCTGTTGGATTACTATTAATACCTGGAGTGGCACTGTGACAACCGAGAATGGTTAATTTCATTAATTATTTTTTGTGAAGTCTCAAACTGTTTAATCCTTAGATGCAAGTGACAAAGATATTAAAAACCAAATGCGATTTTTACAATTCTAAATCGCGTTCAATATCTTCCATTTCAATAATATCAAAAGCTTCTTTCATGGTTGGCACTACAACTATTTCGTCTGGCATTTGATTTAAATCCACGTTTTCAGAAACAATAACAAAACTCTTTTTATCGCCTCTATGATTATTACTTATTCGTAAAAACTCTATTACATCTTCAAGTGTAATTTTATCTAAACTCGATAAATTTACAATAAGATGATCATTTTTATACGTGTCATACGCTTGTTCAATATTTTGAACTAGTGTTTTTACAGTTGCTGTTTCTTGTGTAATTATGGCAATGTTACCATCTCTATCTATTATCATAATTTATTGTTTTATTTTAGAAGCTAAAAGATAAATCACTGCCATCCTAACTGCAACTCCATTTTCTACTTGATTTAAGATAATGGCTTGTTTAGAATCTGCGACATCACTTGTAATTTCTACTCCTCTGTTTATTGGTCCAGGGTGCATAATTACAATCTCTTTATCTAAGCTGTCTAATAGTTCTTTATTAACTCCAAATTGCTGTGTATACTCTCTTGTAGAAGGAAAATAACTAATATCCATACGTTCATTCTGCACGCGTAGCATATTAGCAACATCACACCATTCTAAAGCTTTTTTTAGATTGGTTTCTACCTTAACACCTAAATCTTTAATATATTTTGGTAGCAAGGTTTTAGGTCCACAAACCATAACGTTGGCTCCCTGCAGTTGTAACGCATAAATATTTGAAAGTGCTACACGACTATGTAAAATATCACCAACGATAACAACATTCTTGCCTTTAACACTTCCTAATTTCTCTCTAATTGAATACGAATCTAATAAGGCTTGTGTAGGGTGTTCGTGTGCTCCATCACCGGCATTAATGATACTGGCATTTACATGTTTTGAAAGAAATACACCTGCACCAGGATTCGGGTGACGCATAACCACCATATCTACTTTCATAGATAAGATATTATTAACGGTATCAATAAGCGTTTCTCCTTTTTTAACTGAAGATTGTGAAGCCGAAAAATTAATAACATCTGCTGACAATCGTTTTTCAGCCAACTCAAAAGATAATTTTGTTCTAGTTGAATTTTCAAAAAATAGATTCGCAATAGTAATATCTCTAAGTGATGGTACTTTTTTAATGGGTCTATTAATAACCTCTTTAAACTGATCGGCAGTTTCAAAAATAAGGTCGATATCTTCTTTAGTAAGATATTTAATTCCTAATAAGTGATTGACACTTAATTCGCTCATTTTTATTGGCTTTTGGCTTTTGGCTTTTGGCTATTAGTTTTTCGCCAATAGCAATTCACTTTATGTGGTAATCTATATTTATAAACTCCTTCGCATTACTTATCTACTAAATAAACGGCATCTTCTCCTTCATTTTCAACCCATTTTACTATGACTTTCTGATTATCAATAGCATCTACTTGTCGTCCTCTGTAATTGGGCTGAATAGGTAAATGTCTACTAAATCGTCTGTCTATTAAGGTTAATAGCTCAATATCTTTAGGCCTACCAAAAGATTGAATGGCAGTTAATGCAGATCTTATGCTTCTTCCGGTATATAAAACATCATCAATAAAGACGACATTTTTATCTTCGACTATAAAATCTATTTTGGTAGTGTTGGCTTCTAATGGTTTATCACCCCTTCTAAAATCGTCTCTAAAAAATGTGATATCTAAATGACCAAATTGAATATTCTTAATCTTATAATCGTCAGTGAGCATTTGCGCTAAACGATCTGCCAAAAATTTTCCTCTGGGCTGAATACCAATTAATACGGTTTCAGAAAAATCATCGTGATTTTCAATGAGTTGACAAGCCAATCTATGAAGGGTAATATTGACTTCTTTAGAGTTAAGTAGTACTTTCTGACTCATATAGTTTCCAAACGTTGTTGGCTTACAAAGTTAGGATAAATTATTTTGTTGGCAATACTTTTTTCTTCCAAAGGCATTGTATTATATAACTGCCAAACTAAGGTATAAAAAAGCCTCTCGAAAAATCGAGAGGCTTTAGTTTATTTAAAATTAGAGGAAATTATTTCTTTCCGTCCATTTTATCTTTAAGAGCTTGTAAAGCATCATTTGCATCACCTAAAGTTGGTTTAGCTTCTGCCGCTTGAGCTTCCTGTTTTCTAACAGCTTGCTTAACGATTTTAGCTTCTTCTTCTCTAAATACTGCTGTATGAGATGCTACAACACGTTTGAATTCTTTATTAAATTCAATGATCTTGAATTCTGCTTCTTCACCTTTACCAAGTTTAGAACCATCTTCTTTCTCTAAATGACGTGCTGGTACAAAGGCAACGATATCTTCGTTAAAATCAATTGTTGCTCCTTTATCTACCATCTCTGTGATAGCTGATTTATGTACAGTACCTAAAGCGAACTCAGTTTCGTACTTGTCCCAAGGATTATCTGTAGTTTGTTTATGACCTAAAGATAATTTACGTCCATCTACATCTAATTCTAATACAACTACATCTAAAGTATCACCTACGTTACAGAACTCAGATGGATGCTTAATTTTCTTAGTCCAAGATAAATCTGAGATATAAATTAATCCGTCGATACCTTCTTCTAATTCAACAAATACACCAAAGTTTGTAAAGTTACGTACAATACCAGTATGCTTAGAATCTACAGGATACTTAGTAGTGATGTCAGTCCATGGATCTGGTGTTAATTGCTTAATACCAAGAGACATTTTTCTGTCTTCTCTATCTAAAGTTAAGATAACAGCATCGATTTCGTCTCCAACAGATACGAAATCTTGAGCTGAACGTAAATGCGTAGACCAAGACATTTCACTTACGTGAACTAATCCTTCTACACCTTCTTCTACTTCAACAAAAGCACCGTAATCAGCGATAACCACTACTTTACCTTTTACTTTATCTCCAACTTTTACACCTTCACCTAAAGCTTCCCAAGGATGCTTAGATAATTGCTTAAGACCTAATTGGATTCTTGATTTGTTTTCATCAAAATCAAGGATTACAACATTTAATTTCTGATCTAACTCAACAATCTCATTTGGATGGTTGATACGAGACCAAGATAAATCTGTAATATGAACTAAACCATCTACACCACCTAAATCGATAAACACACCATAAGAAGTAATGTTCTTCACAATACCTTCTAATACTTGTCCTTTTTCTAGTTGACCAATGATTTCTTTCTTCTGTTCTTCAATATCAGCTTCGATTAACGCTTTATGAGAAACAACTATATTCTTGAATTCGTGGTTGATTTTCACAACTTTAAACTCCATAGTTTTGTTTACATACTGATCGTAATCTCTAATAGGCTTCACATCAATTTGAGAACCTGGTAAGAATGCTTCTATACCAAATACGTCAACGATCATACCACCTTTAGTTCTGCATTTTACAAAACCGTTTACAATTTCACCTGTATCGTGTGCATTATTAACACGTTCCCATGCTTTAATTACACGCGCTTTTCTGTGAGATAATACTAATTGACCAGTTGCATCTTCACGCACATCAATTAATACTTCAACCTTATCACCTACTGCTAAGTTTGGGTTGTAACGAAATTCGTTAAGTGAAATAACACCTTCAGATTTTGCGTTAATATCAATAATTGCATCACGATCCGTGATAGTAATTACAGTACCTTCTACAACTTCGTCATCTAAAGTGTCAACGAAATTTTCTGATACTAATTTTTCGAATTCTTCTAATTTAGTATCCGCTACTTGCTCAATTCCTTCTTCGTAATTGTGCCAATCGAATTCTTCTAAGAATTTTTCTGGGTTTGCTTGAGCTTCAGATATTACTGGAGCTACTGCTTGAGTCGCTTCAGTTGCTTCAACTTCAGCTTGGTTTGTTTCTTTTTCAGACATTTGTGCTGAATAAAAATTTGTATTCTGTATCTTTTGAAAGATTTGCGAAAAATCTACAGAAGTTATTATTAGATTTGTTTTATCCCTTTCCTTACTTTCTCTAATTCGCTAAAAAGGAGTGCAAAAGTACTGTATATTATTCTGAAAACCAAACACTAAATGATGTGACTTTATATTCATCCATGTGTCCTATATAATAGGATATCAATTTGATGCTTAGAACACTAAAAATTGGTATATTTACGAGAGTATTAATTTAAAAACATATAAAAATGGTTAGAGCTAAATACCAAGACGTTTTAGACTTAGGTGAAACATTAAACATTCAGAATGGAGATGTTAATGAAAAAGATGGTGTACTTCAAGTAACAGGAACTGCAGCCACACAATACGATAAAAACTTAATCTGGGATAAGATTAAAGAAGCAGGTGGTGATAACCCATCTGATATTATGGCCGATATTAAAGTAGCTGATGAATCTGTGTATGCAAGACATACCGTTGTTTCTGGTGAAACTTTAGGGAAAATTGCTAAGCAATATTATGGAGAGCCTGGTAAATATCAGAAAATCTTCCAAGCAAATACTGATATTTTAAAGAATCCGGATGTGATTCATCCTGGTCAGGAATTAATTATTCCTAATTTGTAATTAAGACCTAAAAAACGTTAAATAAGCGACTTTATTTGGTTACAATAAGTATCCTAAATAAAGTCGCTTTTTTAGTTTCTCTCAAATATTAAATCAGGTCCATCGACATGAGATATTCCTAATTTCATTATACCATTGGTTAAATCATAGGTCCAATACGTTTGATCTATTTTTACAGTAAAAATAACTAAATCAGAAATGCCTTCTACCACCCCTTCTTCTATCTCGTATTCGTATGTTCCATTATTATAAATACCTTGTTCTGTTCCTGACACTATCAAGGTTCCATTTTCACGAAAGTCATAAATAATATTAACATCTGAATAATCAATTATGGAATTTCCTGAAGGGGTATAATATCTTATTTCAGTTAATTTCCATTCATCAACAATTTTATTTACTGATGAGAAGTCGTCATCTGAACAACTAAATACGGTAACTAACATTACTATTAAAATAAGTTTATTTTTCATGTTATTCTTATTTTGTTAATTATGTAGATGTAATTTAGTAAAAGTAAGAAGATTATTTTTCTGTTATTTAGAAATCAACTCTTCAGCCAAACCAACAATAGTCTCCAGCTGCTCTTCTATTGTTAATTCAGAATTATCAATTTCAATAGCATCTTCTGCTTTTACTAAGGGAGAATCTTCTCTTGTAGAATCGATATGATCTCTAGTTGTTACATTTTCTAAAACATCTTCATAGCTCAATTCGTGACCACGATCAGTCAACTCTTTATAACGTCGTTTGGCTCTTGTTTCCGCAGAAGCGGTCATAAAGATTTTTAATTCAGCCTCAGGAAAAACTACAGTTCCTATATCTCGCCCATCCATAACGATACCCTTGTCTTTTCCCATGAGCTGTTGTTGTTCTACTAACTTTCGTCTTACTGCAGACAACGTAGCTACAGGACTCACGTATTTAGAAACTTTAAGCGTTCTAATTGCGGCTTCAATATTTTCTCCGTTTAAATACACTTCAGCAAAACCTGCAGTTTCATTGAACTTAAACGTAATACTAATGTCTCCTAACCTATTTACTAAATCATCTTCTTTAAAAAAACCATCACCAATCAATTCATTTTCTAAAGCAAAATAAGCCACTGCTCTATACATGGCACCAGTATCTACATAGATATAGTTCAGATTTTTTGCTAATTGTTTAGCTACCGTACTTTTTCCTGTAGATGAAAATCCATCTATGGCGATAATTATTTTACTCATATTTATTGTAAATCTATTTGAAGTCCGAAAAAACTAGAATTTGAAGCTCCATTATATCTTGCATGCGTATAACTAAAACGCATTTTATTTAATTTAATTCCAACACCTACTGAGAGTCCTGAAAAGTTTCTTTGGTCTTCTATTCGTAATTCTTCTGCTCGTCTAAAGTTATACCCTAATCTAACATTAAAACCACCTTCGGGAAATAATTCTGCACCCAAAATTAAATGTCGTAATCCTTTATTTAAAAATCCTACTTTTTCTTCTGTTTGATTACCATCTAAATCGGTTGTGGCTCGTGCAGGATTTGATACTGCTATTGGCCATTTTTGTAAATTCTCTAAAGTTAAATGCCAACGTAAAGGCACATTTTCTAGAGTTTGAGACATTCCAAAATTAACTTCGAATGGTAATGGTTCGTTTTGACCTGCGTAAGTTGAAAACTGAGTTCCTATATTTCTTACGGTTAATGCGGCATGAAAATCGAGCTTTTCATTAATATACATCGCCCCAAAATCTATAGCTCCTCCAATAGAATTGTATTGTTCTAATGCCGATGTAATGACCTTAACATTGGCTCCGACATAAAAATCCGTATATGGAATTTTATAATTGTAACCTGCGGATATCGCTGTTTCATTTCCGCTAAAAGTTCCTGTAGAATTTCCATTAACATCATAGCCATCAAATGAACCGTAATTAATATAGGTAACGCCAAAATGAAAGGTTTGCACTCGTCTATCCCAAGTGTAGGCATATGCGGCAGTTCCGTAACTTATACCTCCTAAATAGTTGGAATAATTTACAGCCAATTGATTATTCATTTTATAATTAATAGACGCAGGGTTGTAAAGTGCTTCAGTTACATCATGATCAAAGTTGGTAATTATTTTTCCACCTAAGGCAGCTTGTCTTGGAGAGGATACTAAATTAAGAAACTGATAGGTTGCTTCACCACCCAATTGCGCAAACATTGGTAGTGTTAAAAGCATTAAAAATAAGGTGGTAATCCTCTTAATCATAGATTTTGCAAAATAACTAAATCTATCTTAAAACGATGATATGATTTTTTTATTTTTTGAGTGTTGTTCTTTTCTATTTTAATTGCAACTTTTGACCGATTTTAATAACATCACTCTTTAAGTCATTGATGCGTTTAAGCACTTCTACTGTTGTTCCTTTTTCTTTCGCAATTCCGTATAAATTATCACCTTTTTTAACAATCCAAACTGATAATTGCTCATCCTCACTAACTTTATCAAGATTTCGGACTCTTAATTTTTGTCCTGTTTTATAAGTGTCGTCTCTAAATTATTGGCTTTTTTTAATTCACCTAAACTCGACTTATACTTTATAGATAATTGAAATAAATTATCTCCTTCTTTTACAATATGAAAATCAGATATAGTATCTAAACTAACTTCAGTATTATCTGAAGCAGTAATGCTATTAGAATCCGATACCAATATCGGTTTTGTTTCAACCGAATCTATTTTGGTTTCAACTACTTTATCTTCTAATTGAATAAGGGCAATCTCACCAGTAACTATATTTAATTTTGCAGGCTTTCCATCTAATACAACATCTTTAAATTTTACTTCGTTTTGAGCACATACACTCATTAACGAAGTAAAACTTATTAAAAATGTCAATATTAGTTTAAAGCTTTTTTGCATTATGTACTTTTTGCTTTGTAAGCGCTAGTTTTAAAACGTCGCTCATATCCTTAACATAGTGAAACGTTAAACCTTTTAAATATTCTGGTTTAATTTCCTCGATGTCTCTTCGGTTATCTTCACAAAGTAAAATCTCTTTAATACGTGCACGTTTGGCTGCTAAGATTTTTTCTTTGATACCACCAACAGGTAAGACTTTACCTCTTAAGGTAATTTCACCTGTCATCGCTAAGCTCTTTTTAACTTTGCGTTGTGTAAACAAAGATACTAAAGAAGTTAACATAGTAACACCTGCACTTGGACCATCTTTTGGAGTCGCTCCTTCTGGCACGTGAATGTGTACATTATATTTCCCAAAAACCTCTGGATCAATACCAAATTCATCTGCATTTGCCTTAATATATTCCATGGCAATAGTTGCAGACTCCTTCATTACTTTACCTAAGTTTCCTGTAATAGACAAAGTTCCTTTTCCTTTTGATAAAATAGATTCTATAAATAATATATCTCCACCAACACTTGTCCAAGCTAAACCTGTAACGACACCTGCAACATCATTGTTTTCGTATTTATCACGCTCCATTCTTGGGCTTCCTAGAATTTCAATAACATCTTCATTAGAAATCTTGATATTATACTCCTCTTCCATTGCAATATTCTTAGCGGCATAACGCACCATTTTTGCAATTTGTTTTTCTAAGCCTCTAACTCCAGATTCACGTGTGTAACCTTCAACTATTTTTTCGAGTTGTGGCTTTGCTATTTTTAAAGCTTTATCATCTAAACCATGTTCTTTTAACTGCTTTGGTAATAAATGACGTTTAGCAATCTCTACTTTTTCTTCAATAGTATACCCTGTAACATTAATGATTTCCATACGATCTCTTAATGCTGGCTGAATGGTATTCATACTATTAGACGTCGCAATAAACATCACTTTAGATAAATCGTATCCCATTTCTAGGAAATTATCGTAAAACTCATTGTTCTGTTCAGGATCTAAAACCTCTAACATCGCAGAAGATGGATCACCTTGGCTACCCGTAGATAATTTATCTATTTCATCTAATACAAAAACAGGATTAGACGTTTGTGCTTTTTTCAAACTTTGAATAATTCGTCCTGGCATAGCACCAATATAGGTTTTTCTATGACCACGGATTTCAGCTTCATCACGTAA
This sequence comes from Winogradskyella psychrotolerans RS-3, assembly GCF_000427335.1. GTDB lineage: Bacteria > Bacteroidota > Bacteroidia > Flavobacteriales > Flavobacteriaceae > Winogradskyella > Winogradskyella psychrotolerans. The sequence goes on from NZ_ATMR01000089.1 coordinate 119,478, forward strand.
ACCACCTAACGAAATTCTAACATATTCTCGCCCTAAAGCTTCCGCTACAGACTTACCTAAAGACGTTTTACCAACACCTGGAGGTCCGTAAAGACATAGGATTGGTGACTTCATATCGTTACGCAGTTTTAAAACTGCTAAATATTCAATGATTCTTTTCTTTACATCTTCTAATCCAAAATGATCACGATCTAATATTTTCTGTGCTCTTTTTAAATCGAATTTATCCTTACTAAACTTATTCCAAGGTAAATCTAAGAAGAGATCTAAATAATTACGTTGAATAGAATACTCAGCAACCTGAGGATTCATACGTTGCATTTTAGCTAACTCCTTATCAAAATGTTCTTTTACTTTATCGTCCCATTTCTTTTTCTTAGCACGTGCACGCATCTCTTCAATCTCTTCACCAGAAGATACTCCACCACCCAATTCTTCTTGAATAGTTTTCATTTGCTGATGTAAGAAATACTCACGCTGCTGCTGATTCATATCACTCTGAACCTTGCTTTGAATATCATTTTTAAGCTCCAATTTTTGATACTCAAGATTCATAAATTTCAAGGTTTGAAGCGCACGTTCCTTAAGATCATTAATCTTTAACAATTCTTGCTTCTCCTCTACTTTAAGATTCATGTTAGACGACACAAAGTTGACTAAGAACGAATCGCTTTCAATATTTTTAATCGCAAAACTTGCTTCCGACGGAATATTTGGACTTTCTTTAATGATATCTAAAGACAAATCCTTAATAGAATCTATAATTGCTCTAAACTCTTCATTATCTTTTGCTGGTTTTGCTTCAGGAATATCCGTTATAGTTGCCGTTAAATAAGGCTTTTCAGAAATCACTTCTGTAATTTCAAAACGCTTTTTACCTTGTATAATAACAGTTGTGTTACCATCAGGCATTTTTAGCACTTTTAAAATGCGAGCAACAGTACCGGTTTTGTAAATGTCTTTTGCTGTTGGGTTTTCAACAGCTTCGTCCTTCTGAGACACCACACCTATTACTTTTCCGCCTTTATTGGCATCATTAATCAGTTTAATCGATGCATCTCTACCTGCTGTAATCGGAATGACAACACCTGGAAATAAAACGGTATTTCGTAACGGTAAAATTGGTAACGACTCTGGTAACGATTCGTTGTTTATTAATTCTTCATCTTCAGGAGTCATTAGTGGAATTAATTCTGAATTCTCATCAAAATCCTGAAATGACAGATTGTCTAAGTTTAAAAAATTTGATTTCGCCATATATATTTTTGAGCCATTCTGTCATTATCACGCACAGAATAACATTATTTTAAATGTATTAATAATTAACTTCATACTGAATATCAAAACGTTATAAGATATTCAAAGTTATTCACAGTACAGTAATTTCAATTGTTATGCCATTACCTTTATAACGACATAAATTTTTTTCATTTTAACTGTAACAAAAAATAAAAGTAGTTCTCTATAAGTAAAAGCAATTGTTTTTTTGAAACCAACCAATCAAAATATCGAACAGTTATTACAGCTTTGTCAATCTGGAAACCAACGTGCACAGTTGGAAATATACAACAGATATAACAAAGCTATTAGAATTGTAAAAGATTCTTTTAAAGCTGAGGACATTATGCAGGAGTCTTTTTTAACGGCTTTTACAAAATTGAACACGCTTCAAGACACCAATTTATTTGGCGCATGGTTAAAACGTATTGTTGTGAACAACAGCATTGGGTACTATAACAAAGCGGTAAAACAAAACGAAGTGTCTTTAGATAGTGTTATATATAAAGTTGAAGACGCTAACGGCATTAATGAAAATGAACAGAACAGCGAAAAAGTAAAACTGATTTTAGATGCGATGAAAACCTTAAAACCAAATTATAGTTTGGGCTTATCATTACATCTGATTGAAGGTTACGATTACGAAGAAATCTGTGAGATTATGAACATTTCTTATGCTAATTGTAGAACCTTAATATCGAGAGCAAAAGAAAGTTTGCGACAAAAATTACTATTAAAAGCATCATAAATTAACATATGGAAAAAGATAATTTAAATCGTTTATTTGATGATTTGAAAGGTGAATTTAATATTAAAACACCTCATAAAAACCATGAGCAACGCTTTTTAGACAAACTGAAAGCTGAAGACTCAGTTGCAATTGAAACCCAAAAACAATCTTGGTTTAACTGGAAACCTTTTTTAGCTATTGCTGCTTCTATCGTTATTTGTTTCGGGCTGTTTACAACATTACAACAGCAACCTGATGATTTAGATTTAGCAAGCGTATCTCCTAAAATGTCCGAAACACAGGATTTTTTTACTGTTACCATTGAAAATGAATTAAAAAAGCTGAATAAAGAACGTTCGCCATTAACTGAACAAATTATTAATGATGCATTAGTGCAAATTCAACTTTTAGAAACCGATTACAAAAAATTAAAAACAGATTTAACCGAAAGCGGAAAAAACCAACGTGTTATTTATGCGATGATTTCCAACTTTCAAACTAGAATAGATATTCTAAACACCGTATTAGAACAAATTGAAATCGTTAAACAATTCAAATCCAATTCCAATGAAAATATTATATAAAATCAGCTTTCTTTTATTACTGATGCCAAGTCTGATCTGGGCATCAAAAGAGATACCAAAAGCAGCAAAACACGAAAAACAGAAAACGATTAGAAAATCCTTTAATGTAAATGCGGATGCTACATTTAACATTACCAATCGCTATGGAAATATTGATATCATTACATGGAATGAAAATCGTATTGATATCCAAGTCATCATAAAAGTAGAAGGTAATAATGAAAGTAAGGTCAACGAAAAACTAAACGAATTAGATGTTGCTTTTCAATCTGCACCTCATAAAGTTTCAGCAATTACAGCAATTGAAGGTAATAGTTGGGACACCTCTTGGTGGAATAAAAAATTAGGCAACACTATAAAAATGGAAGTCAATTACGTTGTTAAAATGCCTATAACAAACAATGTTAGATTGTTTAACGATTACGGCTATATCAATTTAGACAAGCTTGAAGGCAACGCCTATATAAAATGTGATTATGGAAAAGTAACCACTAAGGAACTTATGGGAAAATCGAATACACTACGATTAGATTACACTAGAAACAGTTATTTTGAATATATAAATAACGGAACCATTGAAGCTGATTATAGCGAATTTACTGTTGCAAAAGCTAAAGATTTAAACTTAGAAGCAGATTACACAACCTCTGTAATCGAAATTGCTGAAAATGTAGTTTACAAATGTGATTATGGCTCACTCAAAATAGACAGCATCAACAACTTAGACGGAAAAGGTGATTATTTATCCTTAAGACTTGGCACCATTTATAAAACAGCAAAAATAAGAGCCGATTATGGTTCTATAAAAATTGACCGTTTAGCGCCGAACACTAAAAAATTAGATATTGATACTGAATTTGTTGGTATTACTATCGGAATTGATAGTGATTACAATTTCGATTTTAATATCGATATTGACTTTGGGTCGCTAAGAGAATCTGATGGTTTCAATTTTACAGAAAAAAACACAGACAACTTTGGAAAGAAATACATTGGCTATCACGGCAATCAAAATTCCAACAATTCTGTGCTCATAAAATCTGAATATGGCAGCATAACTTTTAAAAACAATTAAGAAAAAAATCAAATATTACATCAATCAAATAAAATCGAACACTTATGAAACTTTTAAAATCAATTACACTCTTAACGCTTCTTTTAAGTACTACATTAGTTTCTGCACAATGGGGGAAATCTAAAAAGATTAAAGGCGATGGCAACATTACAACCACAACCGTTTCTACAGATTCTTATGATGACATAAAAGCCTCGGGATCCATGGACTTTAAACTTGTTAATGGTACAGAAGGTAAAATTTCAATACAAGGAGATTCTAATTTAATGGACTATATAATTACTGAAGTTAAAGGTAATTCACTGCACGTTAAAATTAAGGATGGCTATAATTTAAAACCTAGCGAAACCATTGTTATCACTATACCTTATGAATTTATTAGCTCTGTGTCGCTTGCTGGTTCTGGTAATCTTGAAAATTCTGGCACCATAAAAGCAGATACGTTTAAAGTGGCTTTAGCGGGTTCTGGAGATATTAATTTAAATATAGAAGCGGAAGACATACAAAGTAAGATAGCCGGTTCTGGTGATATAGAGCTAAAAGGCACCACTAGAAATCTCACTACTGTTGTAGCTGGCTCTGGAGACTTTGATGGGGATGCTTTAAAAAGCACCAATGTAGAAGCTAAAATCTCCGGCTCAGGAGATATATCTGTGATTTGCAACGGAGAGCTTACTGTTAAAACAGCAGGTTCTGGTGATGTAAAATATTCAGGGAAACCAACAAAGAAGAATACCAGTATTGCAGGATCTGGTAGTGTTCACAATTAAATTTTATCATTACATATCTAATAGAAAAGGACGAGCGTTTGCTCGTCCTTTTCTATTATAATAATCTTATACAACAACTTTTATATTCAAGTGTTAAAAAGCAAATTAGATTGTCTAAAATAGTAACATCAAACTCTTATGCTTTATTTTTCTCATCTAATCTTGGCACCCTAAACAAGAGTACAATTCCTGCCACAAAAAAGACGACCAAAAACAAAATAGCATTCCTCATACTTCCGGTCACCTGGTCTATAGTCGCAAAAATGACCATTCCAATTACGATTCCTATTTTTTCTGCTACATCATAAAAACTAAAATATGAGGTAGTGTCCTCGGTTTCTGGTAAAAACTTAGAATATGTAGATCTCGCTAAGGCTTGTACTCCACCCATAACCAATCCTACAAAACCCGCAGCAATATAAAATTGAAATGGTGTTTCCATAAAATAAGCATAAAAACAAAGTAACATCCAAAAGAAATTGATAGCGATAAGTGTTTTAATATTTCCAAATTTTGAAGATGCCAAAGATGTTATGAGCGCCCCGATTATAGCAACTAATTGAATAACTAAGATACTCACAATAAGTCCAAAAGTTTTGGCATCATCGTCTCCCCAAGCAATTTCTTCTTCACCAAAATAAACCGCCACCAACATTATAGTTTGCACTGCCATACTAAATACAAAAAAAGCAACCAAGTAACGTTTTAATCTTAAGTTCTGTTTTAATTGGTGCCAAACTTGTCTCAGTTCTTTTAATCCATTAAAAACCACATCTTTTGTGACTTTCCCACCTTTTTTAACACCTTCCGGTAGTACTCTAAATGTATACTGGCTAAATAAAATCCACCATAAACCCACCATTATAAAAGAATACCGCATTCCGACTTGTGCTGCCGTTTCTAGTATTTCTCCATTTTCGCCTATGTTATCAGCTATATGAAAAAAGTTGGGGAACATCACCATCGCTAGGTTCAACACTAAGAGTAATACACTTCCAAAATAGCCTAAACTAAACCCTTTGGCACTAATGCTATCTTGTTGTTCCGGAAAGGCAATGTCTGGTAAATAGGAATTATAGAATACTAAACTTCCCCAATAGCCTATTAGTCCCATAAAATAAAACAGAAGGCTGAGATGAATACTTTCAAGACTAAACCAATACAAACCTATACAACCCAAGCCACCAACATAACAGAAGAATTTCATAAAACTCTTCTTATTACCAACGTAATCCGCTATCCCAGAAAGAATAGGAGAGGTAAAAGCAACTACTAAAAAAGTAAATGCGGTAACATAAGTAATCAATGCGGTGCTTTTAAAAACCATTCCGAAAGCAGGAACCGTTTTTTCAACTTGAGATACAAATAATGCGGAATAAAATATCGGAAATATAGACGACGCAATAGTTAAGGTATAAACTGAATTTGCCCAATCGTAAAATGCCCAGGCGTTGAGAAGTTTTTTACTCCCTTTTTTAAGTTCACTCATAAATGTTGGTTAGTTAATGGTGTCTATTGTTACAATAATTCTGTCTTATGATTTAATAACTAAATCATTATTAATAAGGCTATTTCATAAAAAAAAGCTGCTCAAATTGAGCAGCTTCTAAAGTAAACAAATATATTTATAATCTTAGTTTATTGGTCTAAATGATGTGACACCAAATTTCTTTGCTTCTACTTTAGCTTTCTCAGATAACGATTTTAAATTCTGAATTCTAGAATCGTTACTTGGGTGAGAACTTAAAAACGCTGGTGGAGATTCACCTCCACTATTTGCTTTCATACGTTCCCATAGAACAGAAGCTTCATCGGGATTGTAACCTGCAATTGCCATTAAATAAATACCAATTTGATCTGCTTCAGTTTCATGTGATCTACTAAAAGGTAACATTCCTGCCACATTAGAAACAACTCCATAAGATTGATTAAAAATCCCTAAAGCCTGGTCATCATTTGATAAAGCAACATTCCCTACAACAGCTAAACCTTGTTGTACATAAGCAGCACTCATACGTTGCTGTCCATGGTTAGCCAAAGCATGCGCCACCTCGTGTCCCATAATTGCAGCAATACCTGTCTCATTTGCTGCAATTGGTAAAATACCTGTGTAAAACGCAATTTTACCACCTGGCATACACCAAGCGTTTACTTGTTCAGATTCTATAAGTTTATATTCCCATTGGTAATCTTCCAAATAACCTTCAAAACCATTTGCTGTTAAATAACGTTCTGCAGCTACTGCAATACGTTGTCCGACACGTGTAATCATTTCGGCATCTTTGGTTCCTGTAATTACGCTACTTTCAGTAAGTACTTGGTTGTACTGTGCAAATGCAGATGGGAATAACTGATCGTTACCAACAAAGGCCATCGTTTTTTTCCTGTAAAAGGATTTGTTGCACATGAAGCCACAAAGGCAACTATTGCAAGACTCAATATTAATTTATTAAATTTCATAGCTAATTGTTTATTAAACATTACTAAAACATTAAAATTATTTTTCCTGTGTTTTAGTATCAATAGGACACTAAAATAAGTAAATGGTCACTATGAATTTGACTTAATCCCTATTATATGTAGCTCAGAAAAGTTCTTATCTACAACAATAGACTCCACTCCATTAACTCTTAAGCTCTTATGAGCTATTTTCTCATTATCTAATTGAACCTCTACAATGTCGAATGGTAAACCATGAAATTGAATATTAAAAGTTTGATAAGGTGTTGTAAACTTTCCTTCTTTGTGTTGGTTGATTATTAATTCACTAGATTTCCCTGTCAGTTTAAAATTTCTTAAACTATAGCGTCCTTTTGTATAATCAAAACCATCATTAGCATCACTATAAAGTTCACTTTCTTCTTTACCTTTTTTATAATACACATCTAAAGTAACCTCAGTGATTTCCTTTTCACCAACATACTGCTGAATAGGAAATTTAGGAATAATCGCTCCTTCTTTTATAAAAATTGGCATGCTATCAATATCTGCATCGACCCACATTTCTTTACCTCCTTTGATGATGGTGTCTGTCCAGAAATTATACCAATTCCCCTGCGGAATATACATACGTCTACCTTTAGCATTTGGCTCTAAAACAGGACAAGCTAATATTTGTTCTCCAAAAATAAACTCATCCGTTCTGTAATGTGTTTGTACATCTTCTTGATCATACAGTACTAAAGACTTTAATAATGGTTTCCCATGGTCTGTATAGTTCCAAAAAGCAGTATATAAATATGGTAATAATTGATATCTAATTTCAATAAATTTCTTTACAATCGCCGTTACATCTTCGTCAAAAGCCCAAGGTTCTTGGTCTCCATGATCTCCAGAAGAATGTACTCTAAAGAACGGATGAAAGATTCCTAATTGAATCCAACGTGTAAATAACTCTCCTTGTGGCTGCTCCGCAAATCCACCGATATCACTACCAGCAAATGAGAAACCAGACATTGCCATACGTTGCGCTTGTATATTTGCAATCCATAAATGTTCCCAAGTTGCGACGTTATCACCTGTCCAAGTTGACGTGTAACGTTGTGTCCCAGAATAGGCAGCACGTGTAATAACAAATGGACGTTTAGGGTATGAATATTTCTTTAACCCTTGATAGGTTGCTCTTGCCATCTGCATGCCATAAATATTATGAGCTTTTCTGTGACTACAAGGATTGCCATCATAATCGTGACGCACATCATCTGGGAATGTTTTATTTGGCACTTCCATAACGGCAGGCTCATTCATATCATTCCAAACTCCTTTGATACCGATATCTTCAATTAATTCTTGAAATAATCCAGACCACCAATCTCTCACTTTAGGGTTTGTAAAATCTGGAAAATAACATTCTCCAGGCCAAACTTTACCTTTCATATAATCACCATCTGCCCGTTTACAGAAATAATCATTTTCTAAAGCTTCTTTAAATACAGAATAGTCTTTATCAATTTTAATTCCTGGATCAATAATAGCAACAGTTTTAAATCCATCATCCAATAATTCCTTAACCATACGTTTTGGATCTGGGAAATACTCTTTGTTCCAAGTGAAACAACGGAAACCTTCCATATAGTCGATATCTAAATAAATAGCATCACATGGAATTTGAAGTTTTCTAAACGTTGATGTGATCTCCTTTACTTTACTTTCTGGGTAATAACTCCATTTACACTGATGAAAACCTAAAGCCCAAAGTGGCGGTAAATGATGTGGTTTTCCTGTTAAATCAGTATAACTTTCTACAACATCCATCATTTTAGGACCATAGAAAAAGTAATAATTCATTTCGCCTCCTTGTGCCCAGAAACTAGTAACGTTTCTGCGTTCTTGAGCAAAATCAAAAGATGTTTTAAACGTATTATCGAAGAAAACCCCATAAGCTTTACCATGATGCAACCCTGTATAAAATGGAATCGTTTTATATATAGGATCTGTATCTTTTCCGTAAGCATACGAATCCGTAACCCAATTACTATAACGCTTTCCTTTAAGATTTAGGTGATTTGGTTTATCTCCAAGACCGTAATAACTCTCACCATCGTTAGAGGTTTTACTCATCTTAACAATATTTCCTCCATGCTCGTAACTTTCTTCCCAATGAAAACCAGTTTCATCTTCATTAATAAGCATACCATCAATGGCATCATAAATAGAGACTCTCATATCATCTTTAGAAATCTTACATCGCAATTTGGATGTCAGTATTTCAAAATGATCCGTTTTCTCTTCTATCTCTAATTTGTTATAACCTATACTTGCGTATTTAGTAATAGCATAAGAAAAATCATTATCAAAATTTCCAACGGTTGTATATCTAAAACGAAATAAGCTATCTCTAACGACAGTTAATTCTAGAATAACATCATTATCCGCAGTAAAATAAAGTTTATCAACGTCCTTTTTAAAATCTATTATTTTTGAAGGAAACAAATTCCCTTTATTTTCTAATTCAGTATTTACAATCATAGGTTAATTTTTTGTCAAAATTACCAACAAAAAACGGAAAATTTAAACTTTTGAAAGGCTTAATTCTCGTTATTGGTAATTGTTGTTAACTATATCGTTTTCGACATGAGTTTTTGCGATTATATGAATTTTAAAGCGGTATTTAACGGTATTCGTAAAGCAAAACCTCTTCGATTTATTAACTTTAAAACACTGCTAAAAAGCCAGATTAAACTAATAATAAGCAAGTGATTATATTATCAATGGTACCCAAATTTAGTAATAATCAATGTGATACAGCCTAAAATAATTAAAACATATAACAGTTTCAGCTTAATGTTCTTACATAAATAAAGGCCACTTATAGCTAATAACGAAACAAAACCTGTTTCGAGTCTTGTAAATAGGATACCAAAAAGTAGGATAATAAAAATGATATGCGTCCCTATTTTCTTAGGTTTCCATAATATCGCGACAGCAACCAAAAACTCGAAAATTACAGTAAGCCAAGCGAAAACACGACTAACAAAACTAAGGTTAGGAAAAACATCTTTTAAAACGATATGTTCCGTAAGATTGGGATTTAACTCTTTCAAAGTCGTTAAGCTTTCAGAGTTGCTTTTTGCAATCTCTAAACTCTCAGGAAAAATAGTGAAGAAAAACTTAAATAATCCACCTAGATTAATAGCGTGATAATAGAAATCCCCACTCATAAACTGCTTAGATGTTATTTTTTGCATAACTGAAGCCAACAGCACAATTACTAAAAGTAACTGGATGTTTTTTAAAAGAATGTCACTTTGTTTATGATAGCTAAAAAGAATCACCGAAAGCACCATAAAAACTAACATAAAATGATGATTAGCAACCCAAAAATATGAGTAAAAAAGATCTATGGTGAGAAGCACAAAAAAGACTATCCAAATTATAGGATGCTTCGTTTTATTGCGAAAGAAAAGCCATGCAATAAGTCCGAAAAAAAGGACAAGAATTTTCCACAACTTATGTTCTTCTGCTAAAATAAAAACATAAGATCCTAGCATAAAAAGCAACAGCTGGGACGCTAAAGCAATTTGGTCTTTCAATTTAATTTCTATGGCTGACCAATAGTTCACAATTCTGATTTTTTCAAATGAATTTCATTAGCTAAAACCTTTTTATACAAACCGTTTTCAGAATTAACTATCGGTTTCCAAATTTGCAAATAAACACTATCTTTATGTGTTGTTTTGAGCACCAATTCTGCAGCTTTTTTAATGTTTTTATCATTAGGCATTAGCATTAAATACCCCAAAGTAGATCTCATACTAGGATCATCTTTAATTAAAGAATCGACAGACATCCCTGAAACATGAATTTGATTATAGAAATAATGGATTTCTGTATACATACCAAAACCTCCGCCTTTCCACCTACTCAAATCCTGAAAGTGAACTAAACATAACTGAATAGCAACAATGATAACAGCCAAGCTAGGAACGCCATATTTTAAGATAAATTCCTTTTTCACCTTTATCATTTGTTAATTTATTTTAAACAAAAACCTTTCTGATATTTTTTACCAGAAAGGTCTTAATAATAATTACTTGTTTTTCATTTTACTTCGCGTACCGAAAAGCAACCATTCCCAAAGGAGGAATATCGATATCTACCGAATTATCTCTAAAATGCCAAGCATCCGCTTTGGTCTTGTTTATTTTATTTTTGTATTGACCAGTACCAAAGTATTTTTTTAAATCACTATTAAATATCTCCTTCAGCTTTCCTTTCCGAGGAACTCCAATTTTATAATTTTCTTTAGGAACCGGAGTCATATTACAAGCAATAATAACATCGTCTTTTTCTTCATTTCCTTTTCTAATATAGGTAAATACAGAATTTTCAGAATCACCATAATCTATCCACTCAAAACCTTCTGCTTCAAATTGTTTTTGATGTAAGGCCGGTTCTTTTACATAAAGTGCATTTAAGTCTTTAACTAATTGTTGCACTCCTTGGTGAGGATCATATTGTAGTAAATGCCAATCGAGACTAGTTTTAAAATCCCACTCACCGCTTTGCCCAAATTCTGCTCCCTGAAATAATAAATTAGTTCCAGGATGGGTAAACATATAGCTATAAAGCAATCTTAAATTAGCAAAACGTTGCCATTCATCGCCAGGCATTTTACCTAACATAGAACTTTTGCCATACACTACTTCATCATGACTTAACGGTAACATAAAATTCTCTGTAAAAGCATAAGTCATTGAGAACGTTAAATCATTTTGATGAAATTTTCTATACACCGATTCTTTACTAAAATACTGAAGCGTATCATGCATCCAACCCATCATCCATTTCATACCAAAACCTAAACCTCCAATAGATACAGGTTTAGAAACCATAGGAAATGCTGTGGATTCTTCTGCTATAGTTTGTACATCTGGAAAAGCCGAATAAACCGCTTCGTTCATTTCTCTTAAAAATGACATGGCTTCTAAATTTTCTCGTCCACCAAACATATTTGGTTCCCATTCACCATCTTCTCTGCTATAATCTAAAAACAGCATTGATGCTACCGCATCTACTCTAAAACCATCTGCATGATATTGGTCTAACCAAAAAATAGCATTACTAATTAAAAATGATTTGACCTCGTTACGACCGTAATTAAAAATTAAACTCTTCCAATCTTGGTGATAGCCTTTTCGTTTATCTGGATGTTCATAAAGTGCAGAACCATCAAAAAGACCAAGTCCATGCGCATCTTCTGGAAAATGCGACGGTACCCAATCTAGGATAATACCAATATCGTTTTGGTGTAATTTATCAACTAATAATTTGAATTCTTCAGGATAACCAAAACGCGATGTTGGTGCAAAGTAGCCCGTAACCTGATAACCCCAAGAAGGATCATACGGAAACTCCATTATTGGCATTAGCTCCACATGTGTAAAGTTCATATCTTTTACGTAGCTAACTAATTCGTCGGCCATTTCTACGTAAGACAAAAAACGATTCTCTTCAATTTTCTTTTTCCAAGACCCTAAATGAACTTCATAAACAGAAAACGGTGCGTCTAAAGCGTTGTTCTTTTTACGCTTTTTCATCCATTTTGTATCTTTCCATTTATAGTTATCATCCCAAACGATTGATGCCGTGTTAGGATTGTGCTCTGCACGCCTAGCATAAGGATCTGCTTTTTCAGTTTTTATATCGTTATTACTACTTAGAATCTTGTATTTATACTTGCTGCCCTTGCCTGCACCAGGAATGAATCCTTCCCATATTCCGCTAGAATCCCAACGGACATTAAGTTTGTGTTCGCCTTCTGTCCAAAAATTAAAGTCGCCAATTACAGATACCATTTTAGCACTAGGAGCCCAAACCGCAAAGTATACACCTTCTACTCCATCTAAAGTCGTAATGTGTGAACCAAAATTTTCATATAAACGATAATGCTTTCCAGATTTAAATAGATTAATATCAAAATCTGTAAAACGACTGTGTGCTATGACTTCTCCCATAGGTTAAAGTACAAAACCTTTAGGGATTACTGCACCTTTTTTAATGACCACAATACCTTCTTTGACTACATAGGTCTCTGTTTCTGTATCTTCAAGATGAGGACCTCCATTGATTCTTACATCATCCCCAATGCGAACATTTTTATCTATAATTGTATTTTTAATAAAACAACGCTCACCTATTCCTACTAGAATTTCAGTATTATTTTGATGAATTCCTTCTAACGATTCGTAATCATCATTACCCATCATATAGGTATTAATAATCGTAGAATCTTTACCAATACGTGAACGAATGCCGATAACAGACTTTTCTATTTTAGCTGCTCCAATAATACAGCCTTCTGAAACTACAGCTCTATCTAAGCTAGTACCTGAAATCTTAGAAGTAGGAAGTATACGCGCATTAGTATATACGCGTTGCTTAGAATCGTAAAGATTGAATTGAGGTATATCATCAGTTAGTCCAATATTAGCTTCAAAAAATGAATCTATATTTCCAATATCTGTCCAATACCCCTCAAACGGATAACTCACGGTTTTATACTTGTTGATAGACTGTGGAATGATTTCTTTTCCAAAATCTACAGTGCTTTCATCTGCCATAAGCTTAATTAGTAACTCTCTATTGAAAACATATATGCCCATCGATCCTAAATATTCTCGACCTTGCTTTCGCATTTCTTCTCCAACATCAGATTTCCAATCAACTAATAAATCTGAAGATGGTTTCTCTATAAACGATGTAATAACATTTTCTTCATTAGACTTTAAAATCCCAAAAGACGTTGCATCTTTTGCATTAACAGGATATGTTGCAACAGAAATATCAGCTTTACTCTCTATATGCTTTTGAATAATGTCATTATAATCCATTTGATACAATTGATCTCCAGATAAAATTAGTGCATACTCAAATTCATGCTGTAAAAAATGATCCATACTTTGTCTAACGGCATCAGCTGTTCCTTGGAACCATTTATCACTTTTTATAGTTTGCTCCGCAGCAAGTACATCTACGAATGCAGAACTAAAAAACTAAAATGATATGTATTTTTAATATGTCTATTTAGAGAGGCTGAATTAAACTGCGTTAAGACATACATACGTTTCATATCCGAATTAATACAGTTAGAGATTGGTATATCTACCAGCCTGTATTTACCTGCAATTGGGACTGCTGGCTTAGAACGTTTTTCTGTTAATGGATATAATCGAGACCCTTGGCCTCCTCCTAGTATAATTGACAATACTTTATCGTTTATCATAGCTCATATTTAGTTTTTAGATTAGCGTGAATTCCTTAGTTGATTGATTTGTATAAATTTATATAGGCTTTAGCAGAGACCTTCCAAGAATGGTCTATGCTCATTATGTGTTTTCTATTGGCTTTAAATTCCTTTTGATTGTTATAAAATTCTTTTCCTCTATGAATTGAAAGCACTATATCTTGAACCGAAACTTCATTATGACAAATGCCAAAACCATGGTCTCCGATATCAACTACAGTATCTTTTAGTCCACCAATACGTCGTACTATTGGTACAGTTCCATATCGTAAGGAATACATCTGATTTAACCCACAAGGTTCTACACGAGATGGCATTAGTAAAAAATCTGCGCCAGCATATATGATATGTGAGAGTTTTTCATCGTAACCAATAAATGCATTATAATTTCCGGTATGGCGAGGTATTAAATCAAACAATTGTTTTTCGGTTTCTTTAGAGCCAGAACCTAAAACAATGACTGAGATATCTTTAGAGCGTAAGGCATAATCAAGTGCATAAGGCAAAAGTTCGGCTCCTTTTTCTCCTACTAAACGGCCAATAAAGGCAAATAAAGGTTTGCTTTCGTCTAAATTGAACTGAGAACACAACCACTTTTTATTCTCTTTTTTACCCGCTTCTACCGTCGCTTTTTTATAATTCTTAATGATGTATTTATCAGTTTCCGGATTCCACACATCAGAATCTATACCATTTAAAATCCCAATGGCTTTAGAGTTTTCATGAGATAATAAAGATTCAAGTCCATTGGCATTATATTTTAATTCTTCCATATAACTTGGTGATACTGTTGTAACACGCCAAGCACACTTTATTGCTGCAGCTAATGGATTAATCATGCCTTCCCACATTATTAACCCTACTTTTTCAATGTTAAATCTTGGTATTTTATACAAGTTATCATAAGCCATCCAGCCTTGGTACTGTGCATTATGAATTGTAGTTATAACAGGTATTTTATTTAAAGATTCATATTTATAACTTTCTTGAGCCATAAAAGGAATTAAACCTGTATGGTGATCATGACAATGAATAATATTTGGTTTTTCCTCTAAAGTTAAAATCCAATCTAAAGCGGCTATTTGAAACGCTAAAAAGCGATTAGTATCATTATCGGTGTATACTTTCTCTGTGTAAAGCAAATCTCCAACGTGAACAAAGAAAATATCGAAATCTAAAACCGTAGGATCTTCAATTTTTTAAAATATTATAAGGCAGCTCTTGGTTACCCAGTCTTAAATTTGCCTGATAAACGGAAGTAAACTTATGTGATTGCGTAAACTTATTGTTATAAAAAGGCATTATAACAGAACTATGAGCACCTATTTCATTTTGGTACTTAGGCAAAGCACCGACAACATCAGCCAAACCACCCACTTTAGCTATTGGATAGCATTCTGCACTTATATGTATAATTTTCATTAAATATCTATTCATTAATTGTTGTTGCTGTTAAATTTAACAATAATTAAAATAAAGTCAAGGTTATTTTGAATGTAATTTAAAATAAAAATATCTCTCATTTCGTAATGAATAAAACCTAATTACGACTCAACCAATAAACAACAATTTTAAAAAATTTAGATTTTGAAAAAAATAGCACTATTAACAATAATTGGTTTATTTCTTAGCTGTAACAGCTCGGCTCAGAAAAATGAAACCAAAGTAAAAGAAACCTTTGAGATTACAAAAACTGAAGCCGAATGGAAAGCACAACTCACCGATGCTCAATATAACGTTTTACGAAAAGCAGGAACAGAACGTCCATTCTCTAGCCCATTAGATAAAAACTACGGAAAAGGAGTTTATCATTGTGCTGCTTGTAACACTCCTTTATTTAAAAGTGAGCATAAATTTGACTCAGGTACAGGCTGGCCAAGTTTTGATCGTGTCATTGAAGGAAATGTTGCCTTTGGCACAGATACTAAAATTGGCTACACAAGAGATGAAGAGCATTGTGCCACTTGCGGAGGTCACTTAGGACATGTTTTTAGTGATGGGCCAAAAGACACCACAGGAGAACGTCATTGTATTAACGGTGTGGCTTTAAAATTTGTTCCCGCTGAAGGTTAATTAGCAAAAACTAAATTCCATTTTCAATAACTAAGGCTATTCAAGGGTTACTTATGCGTTTCTCATAAAGACGAAAAGGCACAAACTAAAAACTCTAAAAGCGATCTTTAGTTCGCTTAAATTTGAAAATGAGTTTCCAGATTTATAAATAGCGATATAACATCAAACTATTACAAATTATAGTTTATTTGATGTTGTATCGCTAATTTTATTGGACTAAATTAAATCTTATGGATCAGTCCTATTTACCCAGTGTTATCAAACAATTTGAATACTATAAATCTCTTGGTGATAAAACCATAGCTCAACTTTCTTTTAATGACTTACAAAAAGAGTTTGCTCAAGACTCTAATTCCGTAGCTATAATTGTAAAACATCTTGTTGGTAATATGTTGAGTCGCTGGACCAACTTTTTAACTGAAGATGGTGAAAAAGTATGGAGACAACGCGATGACGAATTTAATGATGACTTTAAATCTAAAGATGAATTACTAGCCAATTGGAATAAAGGTTGGGACTGCTTATTCATAGCCCTTAAGCCTTTAAAATCATCCGATTTAGATAAAGCGGTTTACATAAGAAATCAAGGCCATTCTTTAACTGAAGCTATCAACAGACAAATGATGCATTATGCCTATCACGTAGGTCAGATAGTGTTTATTGGCAAATTTATAAAAGGCGCTAAATGGCAATCGTTATCTATAGCCAAGGGACAGTCTAAAATTTATAATACCGATAAGTTTCAACAAGACAAACGTCGCACGCATTTTACAGATGAGTTATAGTTGTAATCCCCTAATAATAAGCCACAAACCTCAAATATTAACTCAGAAAACACTTATGGCAATTTAAACGTTTTGGAATTTGGCATTTTCTTTTTGGAATTTGTTATTTTTGTAACTTCAAAAATTCAATAAAAAACTTACCCATGAGTAAATACGATATTATAGTATTAGGAAGTGGTCCTGGTGGCTACGTAACTGCAATTAGAGCATCGCAATTAGGATTTAAAACTGCTGTTGTAGAAAAAGAAAGCCTTGGTGGTGTGTGCTTAAATTGGGGTTGTATTCCAACAAAGGCGCTTTTAAAATCTGCTCAAGTATTTGAATACCTTAAACATGCTGAAGATTACGGACTTAAAGTTTCTGGTGCTGAACACGATTTTGGCGCTGTTGTAAAACGTAGTCGTGGTGTTGCTGAAGGCATGAGTAATGGTGTGAAATTCTTAATGAAAAAGAATAAAATAGACGTTATTGAAGGTTTTGGAACACTAAAGACTGGAAAGAAGATTGATGTTGACGGAACTATATATTCTGCTGATCATATTATAATTGCTACAGGAGCGCGCTCTCGTGAGTTACCAAGTTTACCACAAGACGGTAAAAAAGTAATTGGCTACAGAGAAGCGATGACTTTAGAAAAGCAACCCAAAAAGATGATTGTTGTAGGTTCTGGAGCTATTGGTGTTGAGTTTGCCTATTTCTACAATTCTTTAGGAACAGACGTAACTATCGTAGAATATTTAGACAAAATCGTACCTGTTGAAGATGACGATGTATCTAAACAATTAGAGCGTAGCTTTAAAAAATCTGGCATTAAGATTATGACATCTGCTGAAGTAACTTCAGTTGATACCTCTGGATCTGGTGTTAAAGCAACCGTAAAAACTAAAAAGGAGAAGAAGTATTAGAAGCCGATATCGTATTATCTGCTGTTGGTATTAAATCTAATATTGAAAACATAGGCTTAGAAGACGTAGGTATTGCTGTTGATAGAGATAAAATCTTGGTTAACGATTTCTACCAAACTAACATTCCTGGCTATTATGCTATTGGAGATGTTACTCCAGGGCAAGCATTAGCGCACGTTGCTTCTGCTGAAGGTATTCTTTGTGTAGAAAAAATTGCAGGTCAGCATGTAGAGGCTTTAGACTACGGTAATATTCCTGGTTGTACATATTGTTCACCCGAAATTGCAAGTGTTGGTTTAACTGAAGCGCAAGCTAAAGAACAAGGCTTAGATGTGAAGATTGGTAAATTTCCATTCTCAGCATCTGGAAAAGCAAGTGCTAGTGGAGCAAAAGATGGTTTTGTAAAAGTAATTTTTGATGCTAAATACGGTGAATGGTTAGGTTGTCATATGATTGGTGCTGGTGTTACCGATATGATTGCAGAAGCTGTTTTAGGTCGTAAATTAGAAACTACAGGACATGAAGTACTAAAAACAGTGCATCCTCACCCAACAATGAGTGAAGCTGTTATGGAAGCTGTTGCAGCTGCCTATGATGAAGTAATTCATTTATAAGCCCATTCCAACCTTCCCTTTAGGAAGGATTTCTTACTCGGATGGTTCAATATATTATAAATGCGATTCAATTTTGAATCGCATTTTTTTATTTAAAACTTAAGTCCGGATTTTAAAATAAAGCTAGAATTATTGCCATAGTTATAATTGTAACCATAACCTGTGTTATTTATTTGGTAATTAAACCCTGCATTAATAAAAGCATTCTTATTTATATCGTATTGTAAGCCCGTAGATATTGAAACACCTACATCAGAAGACAGACGTTGTTGTACTTTGTAAAAATCTATTTTAGCACCAGACAGAAGACTCAATTTTTCTGATATCTTCACTTTAAATAACAAAGGAACCTCTATTAAGCTCGCTTCAGCATTTAAAAATTCAAACTGACTTGCGGTAAAAGAAACAGTTTTAGTTAAGAAAATCCCATTAACTACTAAATCCCAATTTTGTGACGCTAAATCTTCTTGAAAGGTAGCAAATTGTGAGCTCTGCTGTCCAAAACATGGTGTCATAGACATTAGATACATACTTAAAAAAGTAATAAGGCATATCTGGTGTTTTAAAGAAAATGTCATGGCGTCAATAGTTATAGCACTATCAAAAATAGCTCATTTTTCAATTATATCAAACAACTGCTTAGTTATAAATTAGTTAAATAATCTTAATACGTAATTTAAAGTTAAAAAGGGAACTTTAACACCGCTGTTAATCTCTTTTCGAATAATGGCCTTTCACTGATACTAAAATCGTGTAGCCTACTCCAAAACCTATGCTTCTATTTTTACCAAATTAGAAGGATAGCATTTCTATTATATTCAAAGGTTTAGCTGTAAAAAACAAAAAGTTCCAGATAATTCTGGAACTTTTTTTATATCCTTATTTATGGTTGTTGATTAAAACATAAATCCGACACCAAATTGCCATACTTCATTTTTTCCATCTACTCCTTCAAAAAAGGTATCGTCTTTAAAAATACTGGTTAAGCCCATAGTGTAACGTGCACTTACAAAGAAACCACCATCAAATTTATATGAGGTTCCTAAAGCTATACTTGTGTCAAAATCTTTAACGTAAGAATCATCTTCATCAATTTCAAAATCTCCACCATCAGAATTTGGTTCCGAATCAAATTCTTCATGAATTTTGAATCCAAATTGTGGACCTGCCTCTACACTTAATCCTTCTACTAAATACACTTTAAGTAATAAAGGTACTTGAATATAGTCTAATTGATATTCTACATTCTGATCGGTATCAAAAACATTATCCTGATCTCTTTCTAAGATATCAAAACCTTGTCCTGAATAAAATACCTCTGGCTGAAATGAAATACGCTCTGAAATTGGAATTTCTGCAATTAAACCGACATTGAAACTTGTTCTTGAATCTACATCATCAAAATCGTCACCAGTAAGCTTAGAAAAGTTAACACCTCCCTTGGCTCCTAGCTGAACAGTTTTTGAATCTGATTGTGCACTAACTGATGTTAATGCAAATAAAAATGCTCCTGTAAAAACTATTAATTTCTTCATAATTTATGATTGTTTTATTGGGTTTAAAACAACAAAACTAATAGCCAAAACAGCAGTAACAATAAGGCTTAACAGCAGTTTAACAAGTTTTAATATTTACCTAAAAAACAATCGGAAATGTTTAATAGTTCCATCAACTCAATGACTAAAATCATTAACTCTATTGAAGAAAATAGTGGAATTTATAATCTATACCCCAAACCTAAAAACAATCCATTAGGAGTAATTTCTTCAAAACCGATGGTGTATTTCATGTGTAAATCTACTTTTGGAGTAAAATTATAAGCAAATCCCAAATCGGCTCTGACTTTAAGTTTAGCATTAAAAAAATCGAAGAAATAATTGATACTTGGACCAACGAGAATAGTAAAACGTTCGTCTATATTGTATTTTAAATATATGGGAGCATTCAAAAAATTAAAATCGCCAAGACCTATAAAAAGTAATTCGGGTTGTAAATGAAAATCGTTTTCTATTTCAAAATCAGCAAAGGCACCTGCATAAAATCCTAGTTGTACATCTGTAGTCTCTCCAAAATTAGATTCAACCACTTTAAAAAAGGTGAAATTAAGTCCACCTTTAATACCAAATTCAGTTTGAGCTTGAACACCAAACGAGCTACTTATAAGACTAAAAATTAATAGGATTTTAATAAGAATCTTCATGCAAATCAATTTAAATAGTTTCAAAATTACAGTTCTTAATTCTTTGAGATTATTACAGTAAGCGTTAATTAGAAGTAAAACTCTCTATAGCTAACTCATAACTCTGTAAACCAAAACCTAAAATAACTCCTTTAGCATTAGGAGAAATAAACGACTTATGTCTAAATTTTTCTCTTGAGAATGTATTAGAAATATGCACTTCTACAACTGGAGTTGTAATAGCTTTAACGGCGTCACCAATACCAACAGACGTGTGTGTGTAAGCTGCAGCATTTAAAATAACCCCGTCGTAAGTAAAACCAACTTCTTGTAACTTATCTATAAGCTCACCTTCTATATTAGACTGAAAATGCTCTAGAGCCACATTAGGATACTTTTCTACTACTGAATCAAAAAACTCCATAAATGTGAGATTACCATATATATTGGTTTCGCGCTTACCTAACAGATTAAGATTAGGACCGTTTATGATAATTATTTTTTTCATATGATTTTTCTATTTTTAATTAACGTCACATGCTCTGTGCTATTAAACATTTCATTTGAGACGAAACTTTCAGCATGCTCGTTTTATGTAGTAAAGATATAAAATATGCGCATAAAAAAACCGAAGCAGATGCTTCGGTTTTTAATATAATAAATTGTTTTGTGTCTTATAACTTGAATAAGATACCAAAAGCAGCATTACCACCAAATGGGTTAGCAACATCACCAAAACCTAAGTTAAAGTTTGAAGTAGCTTCTGCTCCATCGTAATCACCTTTTTCAGTTGAGAAAGATAATACATTCTTTAAACCAAATGTTAAAGCGATTTTTTCAGTTACGAAATAATTGATACCTAAATCTAAACCTGCATTAACAGAATTGAAAGCTACGTCAGATAATTTATCTTTATCATTATTGTAAGCAACTCCAAATTCAGTATAAGTTTTAAAACGCTCTCCTAAATCTAAAAAGTAATAACGTGCAAATACACCTACTCCAAAACCATTTCTTTCAGAAATATCAACACCATTATCTTCTGTTTTTGAAGAATTGAAAGACAACATACCACCAATAGCTAAATCTTCGCTCATAAAGTAACCTACTTTTGGGCTAACATTAAAGCTATTAGACTTTAATTCAATTTCTTTATCATTTGTACTGTTAAAACCAACCATACCTTCAATGAAGATATCACCTTCAGTAAAACCAAAAGTCTTAGCTTCTTCTTGTGCACTTACACTTGTAAATCCTAATACTGCAACTGCAGCTGTAAACAATAATTTTTTCATAATTTAAGTTTAAATTTGATAATTAATTTGGTCGACAAAAGTAGACTTTACTCCCATAGTACAAATCCTAATTATGTTAAAATATCATGTATTTCAACGATATTAATAGTGTTTCAGCCAAGAAAAAGGCTAATTACCTCATTTCTAAAATATAAAAATTTCATAACTATCTCAATTAATAACCTAGAGTTAACTAAAAATCATAGATATCTTTATAACCATTATAAGCTGTTATTCACAAAAAAAAGAGAGGCGATTTGCCTCTTTAATATATCTAGTTAATTATCGATTTGAATTATTAACCCGTCTTACTAAAAGGCAAGATAAAATACATGCCGCTTTTACACCTTTATATATCGCAAATTACTATTTTTAACCATGAAATGGGAGCAAGCACTAACGGATTACAAACACTATCTTAGAATAGAACGCGGATTGTCTAAAAACTCCATTGAAAATTATAGTTACGACATTAAAAAGCTCATACTATATATTGAAACGCATGCTATTAAAGTATCACCTATTATCATAGACACTCATACGGTTAAAGATTTTATTTATTCCGTATCAAAAAGCCTAAATCCAAGATCGCAAGCACGGTTAATTTCGGGGCTTCGTAATTTTTTCGATTACTTAATTTTTGAAAACTACAGAACCACAAATCCTTTAGATTTAATAGAATCCCCAAGAATAGGTAGAAAGCTGCCCGATACATTATCGATTTCAGATATTGACAACCTCATTAAAGCCATAGATTTAAGTCACCACTATAATGGAGTCAATCTTGGAGAACGCAATAGAGCTATTATCGAAACCTTATATAGTTGTGGTTTGCGCGTTAGCGAATTAATAGAATTAAAAATATCGGATCTCTTTTTTGAAGAAGGCTTTATTAAAGTTACTGGTAAAGGAGACAAACAGCGTTTTGTGCCCATTGGTGAAACCACTCAAAAATTCATTAACATCTGGATTGCTATTAGAAACCATATTGATGTACAACCCCATTCTAAAGACATCGTCTTTTTAAACTACAAAGGAGGAAAACTGACACGAGCCATGATTTTTACCATTACAAAACAACTTGTAGAAAAAACCGGATTACATAAAAATGTATCACCACACACCTTTCGGCATTCCTTTGCGACACATTTATTAGAAAACGGTGCAGATCTTAGAGCTATACAAATGATGCTTGGTCACGAAAGCATTACTACCACTGAAATATACATGCATGTCGATCGTTCTCATTTAAGCGACATATTAAATAAGTATCACCCAAGAACATAATGTAAAAAAACATCATTATTTTTGTGACAATCGGATTGCTTTGGTGTCTTAAAACAAAGAGAAAAATGATGAAATTCCCAAATCTACATTTAAGAAATTACAGGTCAGCCTTTTATAAAACCCGAGAAACCTCCGAACCGACACTAGAAGATGAGAAGCACAGAATAGCGTTAGAATTATCTAATGTTGGCCTCTGGGATTGGAACATTCTTACCAACAAAGTATTTTACTCAAAAGAGTCGAAGCAAATTATTGGATATTCGAATAGTGAACTAAAAAACACCTCTGAGTTTTGGGACAGTAAAGTGCATTTAGATGATAAAGAAGCCTACTATAGCGAATTTAAGTCTCTATTAAAAGGGCATATTGAATTATACCAAAACGAATACCGTATTCAATGTAAAGATGGTAGTTACAAATGGATTTTAGATAAAGCAAAAGTTGTAAAAAGAGATTCTAAAGGTAAACCCTCTCATATTATTGGTACACATACAGACATTACCAATTCTAAAGACAAGGAAGCACAACTTAATAACAACTTACAGCTTATAACGAGCCAAAATAAACGGCTATATAGTTTTACCCATATTGTTTCTCACAATTTAAAAACACATATAGGGAATCTTAAAAACATATTAGAATTTTATGACGAAGCTAGTTCGGAAACTGAGAAAATAGAACTTGTTGAGCATTTAAAATCTATATCAGAATCTTTAACCACAACGATAGTCGATCTGGATGATATTGTAAGTATAAAATCTAAAATTAATATTAGTCAACTTAAGGAACGTGTGGATCTGCATGACTTTACAAATAAAATTATTGAAAGTCTAAAAATAGATAGCGACAAACAAGGGGTTACCATACACAATGCTTTGCGGAAAGATGAATCAATGCTAACGAATAGATCTTATTTAGAAAGTGTGTTTTATAATTTGATTTCTAATGGTATTAAGTATTCAGATCCAAATAAAAAATCTCAAATCGTCATTCAATCTATTCACACTAAGGATTCTGTTAAAATTCTTATCTCTGATAATGGTATTGGTATTGACATGAAGAAGTATAAAGATCAAATATTTCAAATGTATAAAACCTTTCATGGTACTGAGCGATCAGATTCTAGAGGTATTGGTTTATACATTACAAAAACGCAAGTTGAAGCTTTACAAGGGGAGATTTTAATGGAAAGCACACTAAACGAAGGCACGGCTTTTTCTATAACCTTCAAAAATAAAAAGAACTCTAATTAAGGAATCAATAGCGATTTTACATTTTAGTTCGCTTAAAATAAGGCATAAAAAAATCCGGTATAACACCGGATTTTTTATTTCATATATGTTGATTACTATTTAGCAATATTCACTGCTCTAGTTTCTCTAATCACTGTAACCTTTACTTGTCCTGGGTACGTCATATCTGTTTGAATTTTTTGAGAAATCTCAAACGATAAACTTGCCGCTCTCTCATCAGTAACTCTTTCGCTTTCTACAATAACACGTAATTCTCTACCTGCTTGTATCGCATAAGCTTTCTTTACACCTGTAAACCCAAAGGCAACATCTTCTAAATCCTTTAAACGCTGTATGTAAGAATCTAAAACTTGGCGTCTTGCTCCTGGTCTCGCCCCAGAAATAGCATCACACACTTGGATAATTGGTGCCAACAACGTTGTCATTTCAATTTCATCGTGGTGTGCTCCAATTGCATTGCAAACCTCTGGTTTTTCACCATGCTTCTCAGCCCATTGCATACCTAGGATAGCGTGTGGAGTTTCAACATCTACTTCAGACGATGGTACTTTTCCGATATCATGTAATAATCCTGCACGTTTAGCTAACTTAGGGTTCAAGCCTAATTCTGCCGCCATTACTCCACAAAGTTTAGCAACTTCACGCGAGTGTTGTAGTAAGTTTTGTCCGTAAGACGAACGGTATTTCATACGCCCTACCATTTTTATTAACTCAGGGTGTAAACCGTGAATTCCCAAATCGATAACCGTACGTTTACCTACTTCTATAATTTCTTGCTCAATTTGCTTTTCGGTTTTCTTTACAATCTCTTCAATTCTTGCAGGATGTATTCTTCCATCAGTTACCAACTTGTGTAATGATAAACGTGCAATTTCACGTCTTACAGAATCAAAACAAGATAAGATAATCGCTTCTGGTGTATCATCTACAATAATCTCAACACCTGTTGCAGCTTCGATAGCTCTAATGTTTCTACCTTCTCTACCAATAATTCTACCTTTAACATCATCCGATTCAATATTAAAAACAGACACACAGTTATCTACTGCTTCTTCGGTTCCAATACGTTGAATAGTGTTAATTATAATTTTCTTAGCTTCTTGCTGCGCTGTTAACTTAGCTTCTTCTATATGGCCTTGTATAAAAGCCATCGCATCTGTTTTGGCTTCTTCTTTAAGCGACTCTACCAATTGACTTTTAGCCTCTTCAGCAGATAATGAAGAAATAACTTCTAATTGTTTTATTTGGCTCTTATGCGCCTTTTCTATTTCCTCTTGTTTCTTATCAAGGAATTCTAATCTAAAATCATAATCTTTTATTTTATCATCAAGCGATTGATTAGACTTCTTAGATTTACTAAGTTCATTAGAGACATGAGATTCTTTATCTCTAATGCGCTTTTCAGCTTCAGCCATTTTTTTATCGCGAGATAAAATCACCTTTTCATGTTCTGATTTTAGCTCAATAAATTTTTCTTTAGCCTGTAGTATTTTATCCTTTTTTAACGATTCTCCATCTGATTTTGCTTGTTTTAAAAGCGATTGAGATTCTCGTTCTGCATTTTCTATTATTTTTGAAGCTTTTCCTTTTTCTAAAGATTTAGCGATTATATATCCTAGTATTACTCCTAATATTACTCCTCCAACAATATATATAATTGTGTTAGTGTCCATGTTCATTATTTAGTTTAGTGTATAAAAAAAGCCTACATCAGTTATCGGTTTTGTATAAACTCCTTAAAAACAAGTTTAGGGCTAACAAGCTGATCAAAAATCTGTCTAAGATACTGAAACGAGTTCAGCACTAACAGCACGATTTTACAACTTAAACTCACCCTTTTTAAAGAATTGATCGTTGAGTTTATCAAAAAATGTAACTAATGTAGGCAGTAACCTTATGTATTTAAAAGAACGTACGAGTTAAATATGTTGATTTAAAAGTTCATTTAAAGCTTCAAGCTTTTCCTGTACTTCTTCATTTACATACTCTTTATCTATTGACTTTTGCTCTACTTGAGCGGCAAATTGCAAGGCACACATGGCCAAAACATCTTGCTTATCTCTTACAGAATAATTCTGCTCAAATTGTCCAATCATAGCCTCAATTTTTTTTGTGGCTTTACGTAAACCTTCTTCTTGGCTTGGGTTTATCGTTAATGGATAAACTCTATTTGCTATAGAAAGTTTAATTTTTAATTGTTCTGACATTATAATCTAAATTTACAATATTATTCTGATAATTGTCCTATACAGTGGTCAATATCTCTAATAAGTGCATTTATTTTGAGCTTCGTTTCTCGTTTATTTTCGTCACTACCGAGCATTGAATTTGCCATTTTGAGTGTATCATGTTTTTCTACCCAAGCAGAAATTTCTTCTTGCTGCTCTAGAAGCCTTTGTTGTTGCTGTTCTAATTGATCTGAGAGTTTAGCGTTGGTCTGTTTTAAAACCTCTTGCTTGTGTAAAATCTTACTGATTTTATTCTCTAACGCATCAACAATGTCTTCTATTTTACTCATTAAAGCAATTCAATACTGTTGAAACAAAGTTAACATACCTAATGAAAAAATACAATTCTTTTACATTTATTTTTTATTATTATAAGTTCAACGGAATTAAACCGTTAATGAAAATAATACGGTTTTAGAATTTGAAAATCGTAATCAAATTGATATTTTAGCTGTAATAGTTGATTTTATGAAACAATTTTTGCTCCTTTTTTTAATAACATGTTCACTACATGGACAATCCGAATATCCTCAAGATTATTTTAGGCATCCCTTAGATATTCCATTAGTACTTTCTGGCACATTTGGAGAGTTACGATCTACACATTTTCATGGTGGATTAGATATAAAAACACAACAAAGACAAGGATTAAAAGTTTATGCTGCGGCAGAAGGCTATATCAGTCGGATTAAGATTTCTCATTTTGGCTACGGAAAAGCCATCTATATTACGCATCCAAACGGCTACACTACAGTTTACGGACATCTTAAGGCCTTCTCAAAACGTTTAGAAGATTATATAAAGCAATGTCAATACGATAAAGAAAGTTTTGAAGTCGAAGTGTTTCCACATACTGAAGAACTTCTAATTACGCCAGATGAAGTCATTGCCTTTTCGGGTAATACGGGGAGTTCTGGTGGACCTCACCTCCATTTTGAAATACGAGATAATGAAGAACGTCCAATGAATCCATTATTGTTTGGTATGGAAGTTAAAGACTCTAAGGCTCCTTATATTTCTGGTGTGTTTGCCTATCCGAAAGATAAAAATGCTATCATCAATGGAAAAAACGAGCGCGTTCCGTTACGATTAATTCCTCAAAAAACCGGTGACTATGCTGTTGAGAAAATATCCGCTTATGGTAATGTTGGTTTTGGAGTAATTTCTTTTGATAAGCAAGATTTAGCACCTAACAACAATGGTGTTAGTAATATTCAAACATTTTTTAATGAGAATAAAAGTTTAGAAATTGATTTTAAGCGCATTAGTTTTGAGGAAACCAAACACATAAAGCGCATGGTTGATTACGAGTATTATGTGCGAAAGAAAGCTAAAATTCAGAAACTTTTTATTGAAAAAAATAATCCTCTTAGCATTTATAAAGATGCTTATGATAACGGCTATGTTGAAGTAAAAGACAGTACTTCATCTGTATATAAAGTAAGAATAAGAGATTACCACCAAAATGAATCTTGGGTGGTAATACCCATAGACGGAAAACTTGAAACGATTAAGAAAGACAGTATTTTAGATGTTTCAAAAAAATCATTGGTTAGCACTGATAGCGCTACTAAATTAACCTCAGGAAACATTACTGTAGACTTCTATCAAAATACGGTATATGATG
Organism: Winogradskyella psychrotolerans RS-3; assembly: GCF_000427335.1. Classification (GTDB taxonomy): domain Bacteria; phylum Bacteroidota; class Bacteroidia; order Flavobacteriales; family Flavobacteriaceae; genus Winogradskyella; species Winogradskyella psychrotolerans. The sequence goes on from NZ_ATMR01000089.1 coordinate 147,906, forward strand.
ATTCTTATATTGATTTTAGAGTGAGTTCTGACACCCTTTTTCTTGGTGATGACAACATCGCCATGCAGAAAAACTTTTATATTAATTACGACTTAAGCAATTATAAAACAGAGCACCAAGACAAACTATATATTGCAAGGTTTTATGGTAATTACAAAAAGCCATATTATGTGTCTACCTCAAGAAAAGGTAATATCCTATCAGCAGGAAGTAAATCTTTAGGAACTTATGCCTTAGCCATAGACACTGAACCTCCAACGATAACACCGATTAATTTTACGGATAAAAAATGGATAAGTAATTATCGTTATCTAGAACTGAAGATTGATGACAAACTTACAGGTATTAGTAAATACAGAGCAACAGTTAATGGGCAGTGGATTTTAATGGAATATGATTATAAAACAGACACCCTTACACACGATTTTAATGATAATATCGTTAAAGATACCAAGAACGAATTAAAAATAATTGTAACAGATAATGTGGGAAATAGTTCTACATTTGAAGCAACGTTTTTTAGAAAATAGACAAAAAACAGATTTAAGACCGCTTTACTTCTAAAATTAAGAAGTAAGACGCCTTGTGTTCCTATTAAAATTTAGGTTTAATTTTTAATAAAAAATAAAATTATATTCTAAAAAGGATTTTTCTATAAATTGTCCCCTTGAGGATTATTGAAATAAAAGCAATCGCTTTTGTTGAAAGTACCGAGCGTAGCTCATTAGGGGTGTTTTTTTTAGGACAAAGTAAAATATAATAACAACCATAATATATAAGATTGAAATATAAACTCTAATTTCAACTTAACTAAAAAAATTAAAACCATTTGAAACGCTTACATTTTATAGTCTTAATAAGCTTACTGTTTAGTTTGCTTTCGTTTTCGCAATCTGCAATTATTAGAGGTGTTATATTAGATGAAGGTCATGTACCTATTGAAGGTGTTAATATTACGACGAGTACAGGAGAAGGAACTGCAACCAACAACAACGGCTTTTACGAACTTAAAATTCCTTTTGGAGTTGAAGTCACCGTAATGTTTACTCACGTTTCTCACAAGCGCGTAGAACAAAAATTCAATCTAAAAAACGGACAGGAGATTGAATACAATCCTGTAATGTTAATTGAAGTTGAGCAAATCGCAACCGTAATTATTAATACAAACACCAGACAATCGGTTGATGGAGTCACCTCCATTTCACCACAAATGATTAGAACTATCAAAGGAGCACAACCTGGAGTTGAGAACATTTTAAAAACATTACCTGGAGTTAATATTTCTAATGAATTAAGTACACAATACTCTGTACGTGGTGGAAATTTTGATGAAAACCTAGTTTACGTTAACGAAATTGAAGTGTATAGACCGTTTTTAATTCGTTCTGGAAACCAGGAAGGCTTAAGTTTTGTAAATACAGACATGGTTCATAATGTTGATTTTTCGGCTGGCGGTTTTCAAGCGAAGTATGGAGATAAATTATCATCTGTTTTAGATATTACTTATAGAAACCCTGTTGACTTTGGTATACGTGCAGATTTAAGTTTACTCGGAGGAAGTCTTACTGCCGAAACCGTTTCAAAAGATGGTAAATTTTCAGGAATAGCAGGTGTACGCTATAGAGATAATAGTTTGTTACTAAATAGTCTTGAAACTGAAGGCAATGTAGAACCTGTCTTTGCAGATGCACAAACGTATTTAACCTACCGTTTTTCTAGTAAATTTCATTTAAACTTTTTAGGGAATATCTCTTCAAACAAATACAACTTTCAACCCGAAAACAGACAAACTAATTTTGGAACCTTACAAGATCCGGTGGCTCTATTAGTGTTTTATGATGGTCAAGAAAAAGACCAATACCAAACTTATTTTGGTGCTTTTAAAGCTAATTATTTTGCTAGTGATGATTTAACACTTAAACTCGTTGCTTCCGCTTATCATACCACAGAACAAGAATATTTCGACATCTTAGCACAATACCGTTTAGGGGAAGTCAACACAAATATTGGAGATGAAAATTTAGGAGACGTAGAATTCAGTGAAGGAATTGGTTCGCAATTAACGCATGCACGTAACGATTTAGATGCTTTTATAATTAATGCCGAGCATAGAGGTGATTATAAAATTGACGACGAAAGCACTGTAGAATGGTCTGTAAAATACACCAATGAAGATATTAGAGACCGCTTGGTAGAATATGAAGTTATTGATTCTGCTGGTTTTTCAATTAGACCTCCAATATTTAGCCAAACCAATCCACAACCCTACAGTCCTTTTTCCGGACCGTTAGTTGCATTTGAAGATACTAGAGCAACAAATCGCATACAGATTAATAGATTCCAAGCTTTTTTGCAATACAGCAAACGTACAGATTGGAATGGCAACGACGTCTTTTATAACGCTGGGGTTAGAACACATACTTGGAATGTCAGTGGGGATGGCATTACAGATAATAAAACACAGACCGTTATTAGTCCAAGAGGACAGTTTGCTATTAAACCTAATTGGGAAAAAGACATGCTCTTTAGAGTTGCGGCAGGTTTGTATTACCAACCTCCTTTTTATAGAGAGTTGAGAGATTCTGAAGGTGTCGTAAATCCCAACGTAAAAGCACAAAAATCGTTTCATGTGGTTTTAGGAAACGAATATAGTTTTGAAATTTGGGACCGACCATTTAAATTGGTTACTGAAGGGTATTACAAAGGGATGACTGATGTTAATCCTTATACATTAGAGAATGTTAGAATTCGCTACAGCGCAGATAACAATGCAAAAGCTTATGCTTATGGTTTGGATTTAAGACTTAATGGCGAATTTGTACCAGGAACAGAATCGTGGTTTAGTTTTGGTTATTTAAAAACCGAAGAAAATATTGATAACCGTGGTTATATTGCAAGACCAACAGATCAGCGTTTAAAGTTTGGTGCGTTGTTTCAGGATTATGTACCTAACATGCCAGATTTAAAAATGTATTTAAATTTAGTGTATAATACAGGTGTTCCTGGTGGTTCTCCAAGTTATGCAGATCCTTATAATTACCAATTGAGACTACGTGATTATAGACGTGCCGATTTAGGAATTTCATACGAAATAGTTAATCCTGAAAAAACATACAATTCTAAATGGAAAGAATCATTTAGAGAATTGTCTATCGGTTTTGAAATCTATAACATGTTTAACAACCAAAACTCTATTACCAATACTTGGGTTAGAGATGTTTATAGCAAGCAACAATATGCAATTCCAAATTATTTAACACCACGTGTCTTTAACGTAAGATTGTCTGCTCGTTTTTAGATTATAGTCCTGTTTTAGAACGAAATGAGTATGCTTTTGGATGAATTCAGCAAAGCGAGACCATTTTATATAACTAATTTTGACTAGCTAAATTTATTTAGATACTTTACTCTCTCTAAACTTTAGTTCAAAATTTAAGAATTATGAAACTATCCCTCTATTCATTACTACTACTTTGCTCCTCCATATCTTTTGCCCAACTTAGTGTTCAAAATGACGCCTATATTTTTGTAAAAAATCAATATGTTTATGTTACTGACGATGTTAACATTGATGACGCAGATTCTAAACTATATCTAAGAGACGAAGCTCAGCTTCTTCAAGGAGATGGAGCTACTGGTAATTCTGGTGTTGGTCAATTAAGTGTTTATCAAACAGGCACCGTAAACCAATGGAGTTATAATTATTGGTGCTCACCTGTTGGAAATAATTCTGCCGCTTTTGGAAATGAAGATGCACGCGTTAATTTAATTGATGATGCTACGGGAATTCCGTCAATAGGCGACCCTTTTGGCTTAACATCTAGTGCGGATGCTGCATTTGTTGGAGGTTACGACGGTAGTTCTAGCCCATTATCTATAGCCCAACGTTGGTTATGGACGTATCAAACATCTGATCAATATCTCGATTGGGTTTTTGTAGGTGCTACCGGAAATATTAAACCAGGTCTTGGGTTTACAATGAAAGGTAATGGTACAAGTGATACCGAAAGTCAAGTGTATGATTTTAGAGGCAAACCAAATAATGGTACTATTACCAATGATGTTGCCACAGGCTTAAATACTTTAGTCGGCAATCCATATCCTAGTGCTATGGACTCTGCTGCGTTTATTCATGATACAGATAACCAAGCAACGATTAATGGTACAATACAATATTGGGAGCAAGATGGTAACGTGTCCTCTCATGTATTACAAGATTACATAGGTGGCTATTCTTTATTTACAATTGATGAATTTGGAGCAATAATTACTAACACTCCTGCTGTTTTCCTTACATACGACGAGCAAGACAACGTGTTTTCTTTGCCTCCTGGACCTGGAGGTACTGGAACAAAACAAGCTTCGCGCTACATACCAATTGGACAAGGTTTTATGGTTGAAGGTAGCGCAGGCACACCTAGTGTTCCTGCAACGGTATATACAAGAAATTCACATCGTGCGTTTGCAAAAGAATCTGATGGTGAGAGTTATTTCTTTAGAAATAGTAATGACAATAATACTAATACAAATGCAAACACAGGAATTCAATATCAAGACAATGGACTTTCTATTATACCTGAAGATTATAAGCGCTTTAGAATTAATGTCGATTTTATTGATGATGCATCACAATACACAAGACAATTGGTTTTGAATTTTCATGATTCTGCAACTGCCGGATTTGATTATGGGTTAGAATTAATCCGTACAGAAAGCTACAACTCAGATGCCTATTTTTCTTTAGATGACAAGGTGTATTCTGGTCAAGCGTTTCCTTTTGAAGAAGCCCTGGTTATTCCTTTAGCTATTGATATAGAGCAACAACAGCCGCTGCGTTTTAGAATCTTCGATATTCAGAATTTCGATGATTCCCAAGGCATTTACATTCATGATAATGACTCCGACACCTATGTTAATTTAAGACATTTAGATTACGAACTAAATATAGAGCCAGGCAATTACACGGATCGTTTTACTATTGTATTTACCAATCAAGTCTTAAATATTGAAGAATTTGATACAACCGCATTAACAATAAACCAAGACAATAAGCAACATCAACTTTCAGTACAAAATCCTAATGGTTTAGATATTAAGAGCATTGAGGTTTACGACGTTACTGGCAAACGTATCATTCAACTAAATGTCGATGCTATCGAAGATAACTATAATTTATCTACGTTACGTTTAAGCAATGGTGTATATGTTGTGAATGTTACTTCTCAGGCAAACACTACAGCTAAATCTCAAAAGGTAATTATTAAGAATTAGTCCTATTAGATTTCAAAATTACTAAACGAATTTATTGAGCCTAAATTTAGCTAGCACTAACAAATTCCTTTAAAACAGTAACCACATGGTCTAACTCTTCTTTAGTGTTATAAATACTAAAAGAGAACCGTACAGAAGGTTGTTTTAATTTTTCATCAGTTAATATTGCAGATAACACATGCGATTGTTGACTACTTCCACTTTGGCAAGCACTTCCTTTTGAACACGCTATCCCTTTTAAATCGAGTTGAAACTGTAGCATCGGAGCTTTTGCAGGTGCAATTGGTAAACAGACATTAACCAACGTGTATGTACTATTTTCAACAGTTTCGCAATTACCATTAAAACTCGCGTCAGGTAAATGTGTTTTTAGTTGCTGAATGAAATAGTCTTTTAATCCCGAAATGTATTTTTTATCTTCATCAAGATTAGCATACGCTATCTTCAAGGCTTCGTCCATACCTACAATATTGTGCGTAGCTTCTGTACCAGCTCTATAACCGCGCTCTTGTTCTCCTCCAAAAATCAACGGTTTTAAACCCGATTCTTTTCGGATAAAACAAAACCCTACTCCTTTTGGTCCATGAAACTTATGCGCACTTGCTGCCATAAAATCTATAGGGATTTCTTTTAAATTTATTTTATAATGCCCAACAGATTGTACCATATCCGAATGAAATAAGGCATTATGAGTTTTACAAAGTTGGGCTACTTTTTCAATATCTAAAATATTACCAATTTCATTATTAATATGCATTAAGCTTACGAGTGGCTTATTTGTAGATTGTAATAGCTGCTCTAAATGCAGATAATCTACGACACCGCAATCGTCTAAATTTACATACTGAATATCTATGTTGTATTCTTTTTGTAGTTGTTCTGCTGTATGCAAAACGGCATGATGCTCGATTTTGGTTGTAATAATATCTGTAACACCTAAATCTCTTACCGCACTTCGCATCGCCAAATTATCAGCTTCTGTGCCTCCAGATGTAAAAACAATCTCTGAAGCCGAAACATTAAAATAAGAGGCTATATTTTTTCTACATTGTTCTAAAAGCGCTTTTGATGAACGACCAAAACTGTGCGTGGATGAGGCATTGCCATAACTCTCGTTTAATACTTTTGTAATGCGTTCAACAACTTCTGGTCGTAAAGCGGTAGTGGCTGCGTTATCTAAATATACTGAATTCATGTGTTGATATGTATTGTGGGTTTATGGACACATGTGGTTGGCGATTCATCATTTCCTTGAATGATAAAATTTTGAACATGCTTATTTCGTCTTGCAAAAATATTGTAAATAAAATTATTTAGATAATGGAGCGTTATAATTTTACAAATCCGTTATTTTTGTTAAAAATTGAATCTATGATCCGTCGTTTTTTTATCCTATGTTGTTTTGCTTTTTTAACCACCTGCGATGATGGTGATATCTTAACTGTAGATTTAGAGTTTGATGAAATTTTGGCCCAATGTGATAATTTTGAAGATTACCATCTTGTTTATGATACAAGAGATGATCCGAATGAAGCACTTATTTTAATCTTCCCTAAGTCTACCACTAATGATGCGCTATTTACATCAGCGACCACAGTAGACGTACCTGCAGAATTAACGATTAACGAAGAAACAATTCGTTTCATATATAGAACCTACAATAGAGAATTAAGTGCTAGTGATATTTGCGCTGTAGTCCCTCCCTCTAATTTAACCATCCGAGAAGACTACGAAGCGGGTTCTGGCGACGTATATATAACGTCTACCATTGTAGATGATGATAATGATGGAGTACCAAGTATTTCTGAATACGGCCCAGGCGGTATAGAAAACCCACAAGATACAGACGGAGATGGTATACCAGATTATCTCGATATCGATGATGATGGTGATAATGTATTAACAAAAAATGAACTTGACGAATTAGACGAAGATGGAGATGATGATCCTTTAACCAATCCATTAGATACTGATGGAGATGGTATCCCAAATTATTTAGACACTGATGACGATGGAGATGGGGTACTTACACGTTTAGAAGACGCTAATGGTTTAAATGGCCCTGGAGATGACCGTATAGCTGTTAATGGTATTTTAGTACTGCTTTATTTAAATCCTTTGGAAGATACAACCTATGACTTTGAAGATTATGATGCTTTTGAGAACACATATACAAGAACAGTAACAACTAATTTTATTATAAAAGATACAGATTTAACGATATTCAGATCTACAGAAATTAACCTTGGTACATTAACCACGGTTATAGAAGACTTTGATCCTGAAGACGATTAAGGTTCAATATTTTGAAGGATCCTAACTTCTGTGGCTCCTAAACCATAAGTTTTGTAATCGGCATCATAAAACTTCACATTGTTATAACGGCCAAAAAGGGTTTCTAATTCTTGTCGTAAAACGCCTTCTCCTACTCCATGTATAAAAACAATTTTAGGAATACGTTTTCGCATGGCGAATTCGAGCTGACCTCTAGCCGTATCTAATTGAAGGTTTAGCATATCGTAATTTGACATGCTTCGAGATGATTTTGTTAAATGGTGAATATGTAAATCCACTTCAAACTTAGGAGCATGACGCTCTTTTGGCTTTACTGTAGGTTCTGACTTTCGTTTTTTAGATTCCTTCTCTTTTTTTACAGCTTCAAAATCTGTATTATAAACTGCATTTTCTAAACTATTACCAGAAGCCATTAACATGAGTTCTCTGGCTTCAAACTGAAAAACAAAACCATCGGAGTCCTCAACCGAAATCATATCTCCTGAAATTTTTGTGATGACTCCATAAATAGCGTCATCAATCGTTTCTACGGTATCACCAACTTTAAACTTCATCTTCTCTTTCTGTTTTTATAAAAGATTCTTCTTTATCAAATTTGCTCGGTATATTTCTAGACGTTCTATAAATACCAAAAATCAATAATACAATACCCCCCATTAAGATATAGGGGTTTTGTTCTTGTTGTGCTTGTGCATAAAAAGCGACTGCTCCACCGACCACAATACAGATAAAATTTATAAGTCTAGATATGTTCATCATTCAAATATTTAAAGCAGGCACAAAAATACGTTTTAGAAAAATAGTAATAGCAATAACAAAAGTATTTAGCAAATTGTTACTTTAGCGGTATGTTAATATTCGCAAAAGGACTCGATGATTATATGTTACCATGCCTATGGAAACAAACGTTTAATATCGACTGTATGGGTTGCGGGATGCAGCGCTCTATTTCATTAATTTTAAGTGGAGATTTCATTGCTGCTTTTTATATGTATCCGGCAATCTATTCACTTATTGTCCTATTTTCTTTCCTCTTATTGCATCTTAAATTTCAATTTAAAAATGGTCACAAAATAATTTTAGGTCTTTTTATCTTAAATATTAGTATTATTGTAATAAGTTTTATCATAAAAACCTTTTTAACCAACTAAAACAACTAAAACAATTAACACAATGGAGAAACAACAAATACCAAATGGCACCTTAGTCCTAATCATGGGAATCTTATCAATTATTGGCTGCTGTTGTTACGGTTTACCTGGATTAATTTTCGGAATCGTAGCAATTATTCTTGGAGGTAAAGCCACTAAGTTATACATGGAAGCACCTGAAAGCTATTCAGGTTTTGGAAATGTAAAAGCTGGAAAAATAATGGGAATTATTGGTGTCGTTTTAAGTATACTAATGGTTCTATTTTACGTTTGGGCAATTAATACTTTTGGATGGGACGCTTTACAGGATCAAGAATTGATGCAAGAAAAAATGCAAGAAATAATGGGACAATAGTCTTATCTACAAAACACAAAAAAGCGATTTTCTTAATTGAAAATCGCTTTT
>NZ_ATMR01000090.1 GCF_000427335.1 Winogradskyella psychrotolerans RS-3
CAGATGAGGTTACAAAGAAACTAGTAACTAGCAAAATCCCTATAATTGATCCTACACTAGAAAATGGGAACTTCTCCAGGAAAACAAACAAGGCAATAGATTCATCAGCAACAATGCTAGTAGCCAGACTGTGGGTATTGCTAGCTACCCCCTCTTGCATGTCCAATAGTATGGCTGATCCACCTAAAGCAGTCAACCAAAAAAACGTTAAATGGAAGGCACCAACAAAACACCGAATATGAATTCCCTTATGGTCCTGCCTTTAGAGACCCTGGCAATAAACATTCCTACGAAAGGTGACCAAGAAATCCACCATGCCCAATAAAACACGGTCCAGTCTTTCTGCCAGCCATTGTCTCTGTAAGCCTCTGTCCAGGTAGACACCTGGAGAATGTTTTCCAGGTAATTCCCTAAATTTTGAACAAAGGAGCGAAATATAAACAGTGTAGGCCCTACCACAATCACAAAAATTAGTAAAACTGCGGCAATTCTCACGTTCCACTCACTCAAAAATTTCACCCCTTTATCGATTCCCGATACTACAGATAAAGTAGCAATAAAGGTTATCCCTGCAATCAATAAAACCTGAACGGTAATGGTGTTGGGGATATCAAATAAATAAGACAATCCTCCACTGACTTGTTTTACGCCTAAACCTAATGAAGTAGCCAACCCAAAGAGGGTAGCCAATACTGCCAAAACATCAATACAATCACCAATCCACCCGTGTATGCGCTCTCCTAGTAAGGGGTAAAAAACAGATCTTATTGTCAAAGGCAGTTTTCTATTATAAGCAAAAAAGGCCAGAGCCAAGGCAACTACAGCATAAATGGCCCAGGCATGAAACCCCCAATGCAAAAAGGTCAGGTTCATGGCCCCTTCTGCAGCACCAACCGTATAGGGCTGACCAAA
>NZ_ATMR01000091.1 GCF_000427335.1 Winogradskyella psychrotolerans RS-3
AGTTAAGTATAATGCTTAACTTTTTTTTATATATTTACTTCATTATTTTGCGCACGTGGCGGAATTGGTAGACGCGCCAGCTTGAGGGGCTGGTGGACATTAGTCCGTGGAAGTTCGAGTCTTCTCGTGCGCACAATTACTCAAAAACATTACTCTTACCTATACAAGTAAATTCAAGTTTCTAAATTACCCTACATTCTTTTTTTATATAATTTTTGTTAATTCTAAACTTCGTATTGGTATAAACCTTATTTTTGTTTAAACATTTTTAAAATAAAATGAACAATATTAAGAGTAGGTTTAGCATAAAGGATCTAGAAAACCTTACAGGGATTAAAGCACACACTATAAGAATTTGGGAAAAGCGTTATAATTTGCTTGAACCTAAACGCACGGACACAAATATTAGATATTACGACTTAGCTAGTTTTCAAAAACTACTCAATGTAAGCTACCTTAATAATAATGGTTATAAAATTTCTAAGATTGCTACAATTGAAGCGCAAAAGATTCCACAGTTAGTTAGAGAAATCGCAACAGAAACTAATATGGAAAGCCACGCTATTAATGCTTTTAAACTCTCAATGCTCAATTTTGATCAAGCCTTATTTTATAAAACTTATGAGTCGCTGCTTAAAGAAAAGACATTTCAAGATATTTTTTACGATATATTTATTCCGTTTTTAACTGAAATCGGTCTATTATGGCAAACAGATACTATAACACCTGCACACGAACATTTTATTTCTACGCTTATTCGTCAAAAAATATTAATCAGCACAGAAAAAATACAATCGAAACAAATACATAAATCTGAGAAAACCTTTGTTCTCTATTTACCAGACAACGAAATACATGAACTTGGTCTATTGTTTCTTAATCACGAAATTGTCAGACATGGCTACAGATCTATCTTTCTAGGACCAAGTGTTCCGATAGATAGTTTGCTTGAACTTAAAAGCTATTATGAAGAGATTGTTTTCGTTTCTTATTTTACTATAAAACCTGAAAAAGAGAATCTTTTAAGTTATCTTAATGCGTTTCATGACCTTTTACTCAAAACACCAAATACTAATTTTTGGGTATTAGGTCAAATGCTAAGTACTATTGATAAGGATCAATTTCCAAAGAACATTAGTTCATTTAGCTCTATTAAAACACTAACTAAGGAATTATAAAACCAATGAGCAAAATAGTCTCCATAATAGGTTCTGGTTTCTCTGCTTTATCAGCCGCATGCTATTTAGCTAAAGCCGGGCATACTGTTTCCATTTTCGAAAAAAATAGTACTGTTGGTGGAAGAGCTAGACAGTATAAAAAGGATGGTTTTACGTTTGATATTGGACCAAGCTGGTATTGGATGCCAGATATATTTGATAAATTCTTTAATGATTTCGGAAAAAGCACAAGCGACTACTATCAACTTGATAAGTTGAGTCCTGCCTATAAAATTTTCTTTTCTGATGATGTGATCACAATTGGTGACCATATGAATAAAATTTGTGATGAATTTGAACGTATTGAAAGTGGCAGCTCTAAACCGCTTCGTAAATTTATAGCAACTGCTCAAGAAAACTACGATATCGCTATAAATAAGGTGGTTTTAAAGCCTGGTCTTTCACCTTTCGAATTGGTGACTAAAGAAACGATTACACGCTTAGATCGCTTCTATAAAACGATTAGCAAAGAGGTCCGAAAAAACTTTAAAAATCCTAAACTGATTTCAACTTTAGAATTTCCTGTTTTGTTTTTAGGAGCTAAACCAAATCAAACTCCTTCGTTTTATAGTTTTATGAATTTTGCCGATTTTGGCTTAGGCACATGGCACCCAAAAGGAGGCATGTACGAAATAGTTAAAGCGATGAAAAGCTTGGCAGAAAGCTTAGGTGTAACGATACATACCAATAGTAACGTAGAAAAAATTAACGTTAACAATAAGAGAGCGAAAAGCATAACGGTAAACGGGACTATTATTAGTTCTGACATTATTTTAAGTGGTGCTGACTATCACCATTCTGAAACGCTTTTAGACAAAAACTATAGACAATACAGTGAATCTTACTGGGAAAGCAGAACGTTTGCACCTTCGTCTCTACTCTTTTATGTTGGCTTCAACCAAAAGATAAAACATGTAGAGCATCACAATTTATTTTTTGACACCGATTTTGAAAATCATGCCGAAGAAATATATGACGATCCTAAATGGCCTAAAAATCCATTATTTTATGTTAACTTTCCTTCAGTAACTGATGCAAGTATGGCTCCTGAAAATTGTGAAACCGGATTTTTCTTAATTCCAATTGCTCCAGGACTTGAAGATACATCAGAATTACGTCAGCAATATTTTGACCTTATTATAAATCGTTTTGAACAAAGAACAGAACAAAACGTTAAAGCACATATACTTTTTAAAGAATCGTATTGTGTTAACGATTTTATTGAAGATTACAATTCTTATAAAGGAAATGCATACGGAATGGCAAATACATTAATGCAAACAGCTTTTTTAAGACCAAAATTAAAAAGTAAAAAAGTAAATGGACTCTATTTTACAGGACAGCTCACTGTGCCAGGACCAGGAGTCCCACCGGCTTTAATTTCAGGCAAGCTCGTAGCTGAACTGATTCAAAAAAACGAAGTTTAATAGCAAACATAACCATCATATGAAATTAATTTTTGACAACGTTTCTCATACCTGTAGTAAGGCCGTTACAAATGCTTACAGTACATCGTTTTCTATGGCTACAAAAATGCTATCTCACACCATAAGACAAGACATTTACAATATTTATGGTTTTGTAAGATTTGCTGATGAAATTGTAGATTCTTTTCATGATTATGATAAAGAAAAGCTCTTTAACATGTTTGAAAGTGATCTTGAGGCCGCTTTAGAACATAAGATAAGCCTTAATCCTATTTTAAACGCTTTTCAAAACACCTATCATAATTACGGAATTGATAAACATTTGGTTGATTCATTTATGAAAAGCATGCGTCTCGATCTTTATAAAACGGACTATTTAACTAATGATGAATACAAGGCTTACATTTATGGATCAGCAGACGTTGTAGGCTTAATGTGCCTTAAAGTTTTTGTAAAGGGAGACAACACTAAATATGACGATTTAAAAGATTCAGCGATGAGTCTTGGTTCTGCCTTTCAGAAAGTGAATTTTTTACGTGATTTAAAAGAAGATTTTGAAGATTTAAGTAGAACTTATTTTCCGAATACAGATTTAAATCAACTTGATGAAATTTCAAAACAGACCATTATTACAGATATCGAAACCGATTTTGCTAATGGATTAAAAGGTATTAAACGCTTACCTATAGAAGCGCGTTTTGGTGTATTTATGGCTTACAGATATTACAGCAAATTATTAGAAAACTAAAAAAACACCGGCATTACAGATAAAATCTACTAGAATTAGAGTTCCTAACTACAGAAAAATAGAGCTTCTAACACGTAGTTATGTGAAATATCAATTAAATTTACTTTAAAATAATAACGCAATGCAAATCACTTTTTGGATTTTAATATTTCTTGCTACATTTTTCATTATGGAATTTAATGCGTGGTTTACGCACAAGTATATTATGCATGGTTTTTTATGGAATTTACACAAAGATCATCATCATAAAGATCACGATAGCTGGTTTGAACGTAATGATGCCTTTTTTATATTTTATGCATTGGTGAGTATAACATGCTTTTACCTTTGGAGTTATGAAAACGTTTGGTATACGCTTCCTATTGGCTTAGGTATTTTAACTTATGGTGTTGCCTATTTTGTTGTTCATGACATCTTTATTCATCAACGCTTTAAATGGTTGCGGAATGTTGACAATAAATACGCTAGAGGTTTAAGACGTGCACATAAAATGCATCATAAACACTTAGGTAAGCATGAAGGAGAGAACTTTGGAATGCTCATAGTGCCTTTTAAATATTTTAAGTAGTTTATTCGGCAAGTAACTCGTCTAGTTGTTTTCTGACTTTAGCACTATTCCAATTTACGGCTCCAGTCTCGTCAACAACAATTTCACTAGCTTTATTTAAGATAAATGTTCTTGGTATTGAATGTGCTCTCAATTCCTCTAAAACTTCACTTAGAGGCCTAAATACTTCAAAATTAAAACTCTTTTTTGCTTTAAACTTTTCTACGGTTTCAAAATCTTCATTGGTAACAAATAGAAATATAACTTTATCACCATAATCATCATATAATTCTTGAAGGCTTGGCATTTCTGCAATACATGGAGGACACCACGTAGCCCAAAAGTTTATCAATACAACTTTGCCTTTTGTAGCTTTAAAATCTAATCGTTTACCATTATCAGATATTAAATCCCAATTCAAATTACTAACCGTTTTTCGTTCTACTTTATCTATAAGTGTTGCTGTATTAATATAGCTAAACCCCTTATGAAAGAAGACCTGAATTGGCTCTCTTGTTTGCGGAATCACAAACAAAATAATTAGTAAAATCGCTAAAACATTATAAATCCTATTTTTAGTGGTTTTATCTTTAGTCGTTTTATCTTTAGTCATAACATAATCAAATTGAAGAAGCGCAACACCAAAAATAGGTATCACGCTTCAAATCTAACAATTTAAATTTGCTTTAATTTCGTGTTACAGAACCTGAAATAACCGAAGTTGGCCCTACTCCCATCGAAATAGTTGTATGCACCGCAGCATCGCTAGGTACTACATGTGCCAATGGCTTTAATGTAAAAGGTGTTGGACTATTATCTGGACTTGGCTCAACTGATACTACAATTGTAGCTCCTCTTAAATCTGTTGGGAATGTTATTCCTGCTGGTGCATTTTGTAAAAAATCTTCACCAGGGAAACCTGGTCCATCCCCTGCATCTCCTTTAAAAACTGAAGTCGTTGCATTATCGTCTGCTAATGTTGGATCTGTAAATGTCCCTGTACTAATTGGTGTGCCATCTAAGACAGCCCAACCTTCATATTTCCACCCCTCTGTTAATGTTGGCAAGTCTAAACCTGTAACAGCACTTCCACTAGAATTATCTAAAAACCAAACTCCACTTTCTTCATTAGTATCATCTGCATCTGTTGGTGTTGCTAAAATGTAACTACCTGTCGCCGTTGCAAAATTTGCTACGATACCATTAGAATCTACACTAGCCAAAGCGCCCGAAAAATCGCCAGCTAGAATTTTTGTTGCTGCGGGTAAAGGATCAGAATCCACTGCTGGTTCAATAGACAACACAAATGTGGTTGCTACCTCTAATTGTTCTGAATTGACACTAAATGTCTGTGGAAAATCTACACTACTAAAGGTCCCTGTAGATACAGGAGATCCGTCTACAATAATCCATCCTTCATACACAAAATCATCTCCTAATGCTTCTAAACCATCAAGATTAAGAGTTAAATTTGAATCTACAGAACTAGTATTATCGTCATCATTACTGCACGAACTGGCAAAAACACCTAATGCCAATACCGCTAAAATCATTTTTTTCTTCATCGCTTTTTAATTTTAAAATTATATTTCAAAATTAAATACCCAAAGCTTAACGAAATGTTAGATAGCTAACACTATGCTGATTTTTTTAATATTCTTATTTCTTTTCTGTTAAAATCTAAGTAATTTTCCTCTTTAAGTTCATTCAACAAGATATTAATTGTTGGTCTCGAGGTTCCAATTAACGATGCTATATCTTTTTGAGTGTAGGGATGCTTAATAACATGATCTCCTGTTTTATCGCAGTCATAACCAAAATCGATACAAAGCTCATCTAGAAATTCAACTAAGCGTGTTTTAGTATCCTTAAATAATAACATTTGTAACCTACGTTCTAATTTTTTAAATTTTAAACCAATAAACTTATAAACCTTAAAACTAAAATTTTGGTTGTCTCGCATTAAATCATGCATGGTATCAACACTGATAGGACATATAGACGTTTCATTATCTACAGATTGTGCAAATTCATCGCGCTTATCATCACCCAAAATAGCTTTCTCACCAAACAATTCACCTTTAGTAAGAATGGCTTTTACGATTTCATTTCCATCTTCACTGTAATAGCCAATTTTAACTTTTCCGTGCTCTATCAAATAGACTTTATTGGCCGCATCTGCTTGAATATAGATGTAATCTTTCTTTTTATAAGAACAAAAATTATGTTCATTAGCGTAAATTTTGACTTTATGAGGACAGAGCACCTTGAACAGGTTAACATTGTCAAAGAACCACAGTGACTGCATTTGAAGACGTATTTATTAGATAGTTTAATTGTCGAGATAAAACGACCATCCTAACATAATAAAGCCCTTGATCTCTCAAAGGCTCTACTTTTTTATAAAAACATTAGAGATTACTCTTTAATAATCTTTTTTGATCCCCATTGTCCTTTATCATCTTTAACTTTCACAAAATAAACACCTTTTTCTAAAGCCGATATATTAAGTTCTAGTGTTGAAACGTGTTGCTCCTTTTGCATTAATACCATTTTCCCAAAAATATCCAAAACAGTAACTTCTATGTTTGATTGTTTTGAACTAAAACTTAAACTCACTATATCTTTTGAGGGATTTGGGAATAACAAATACTGAGAGTTAAGATTATTTTCGGCTAAGTTTAAAGCAGCTACAAATTCTGTATTAAACGTATTAGTAATTACAGGTTCATTAAAATCGAAAATAATGCCTGCTGTGTTAGGTACAATATCTCCTATTTCATAGCCGGCTAATGGTTTTATTTTATAATTCACAAAACCATGACTATTAAGCTCATCAGTAGTTTCATCTGCTAAATTTATATTATAGAAATTCCATGTTAAATTATCAAAATCGCGCTCAATTCCATATGAATGACTTGCTCTTAACATTTGAAATGTTGTTTTATCTAATTTTTCATCTAAACTATTATTGATAGTTACATTTATGGCACTAGCAGTTCCAACGTTTTGAAACCTAATGGTATAATACAAATAATCGTCTTCCGTAAAGCTTACATGTTCAATTTCTGGTCCTTGTGATTCGCTAATATCATTAGGATCATAAGAACCAATAATGATTTCCGATAAGTTAGAGGTATTATTTTCAATAACAACATCATTTGCTGCTGTTGTATACTCTGCAACATTGGTAATCATATCTCCTAAATTAGCTGATGTGGCGACTAATGTTTCAATATAAATCACTTCACTTTCACCAGGTAATAAGTTTGTAAAATCTAAAGTAAAGCCATTAGGCGCTGGTGTAATGGAATTTCCTGCACTTAACCCTGACGCTCCGGTATAGGTTACTGACGGATCTGCAGTAAACGTTACAGTACCAGAACTGACTGTGGACTCTCCATAATTTCTTACAATTAACATGTTTCTGTACGTAAATCCGGGTCTCGGTGCCTGCCAATAAGAAAGTAAATTCACCGAAATATCATCACATATATCTTGAACTATTAAATTCATTTGTGATATTTGTACGCATGACGAGTTAGAACTGCTCTCTACTCTAACATAAACGACTTCATCACTAGCGATATAATTATTAGGTGAGTCTATAGCATTTGTATTACTATCTGCATCAACCAAAGTATTATAGTAACTAATATTATATTGATACGTACTTAAGCCAGATAACACTAAAGCGTTTTTACTTGTTAAATCAAATGCACCAATACCGTCTGTAGTAGAGCCATTAGACGTATCGCAAACGATATAATCTAATTCTGTATTTGGAGTTGGACTTGAGATAGACAACAATTGAAATTGAATAATACTATTGTCCGCAAAGCAACCAAAATTTATATCATCGGGATTGTAAACTCTTGCATAAATGGTTTGATTTGGAGATAATGGGATATAAGTTGAAGCATTTGTTATTGGGTTTGTCAAATTTATAGCATCATTATAACTAACGAAGTAACTCACTTCTGCTTGTTGACCTCCAAGAATTTGATCATCATTTGTTGTTAAGTCAAAAACCATATTTGAAGAATCCGTAGAACAATTACCCATGTTTGGAACCCAATTTGCATACAAATAAGAATTAGAGGAGACTTCTACTGGTATTATATCTGCACATGCTCCACTATTTTCTTCAACACGAATGAAAATAGTAATGGCAAAGTCATATATAAAAAACTCGTATGAATTGTTCTCATTTCCTAGAGTAGCATCTTCCTCTAATTCGTAATATTTAGTAGTAATATTAGAAACATTTGAAAACGTATTCTCAATTTGCAATTCCTCTATAAAAAAATTATTACACTGTACATATTCAAAATTAGTATTGCTATCACTCTTTACGATTTGAACCCAGTCAACATGGTTGCTACCATTAGATAATATGGCTCTTACTTTATAAAACCCACGTTCATTATCAGTACCTGTTATTGTAAGTAAAGGATTGGTTGCTCCAACAATTTCAGTATTAGAAGAACTAAAAGATAATCCATAGTACCATTGATACGTAATATTTGTATCTGATGTATTTACAACGGTGCCATCAAGTTGAATAGAACCACTATCACATAAATATAGCATATTTGGTAATTCGATGATTTGTGCAAGAATTTCATTTGTTTGTAGTAAAAAAATGAAACCAAATAAGAGTAGAATTTTTTTCATATAAATCTAGGTTTGAAACAAATATACCTTTTTATAATTCTAAACTATTTTTAACAATACATAGCAAATAAAAAAATCCGTTAGAGATAAAACTCTAACGGATTTTTATTTTAAATATAACGTGCGATTAAGCGTTTTGCTTCTTAATTAAATTTAAAGCAGAACCTTCATTATACCATTCAATTTGAGCTTGATTATAAGTATGGTTTAATGCAATGACATCTTTACTTCCGTCTGCATGAACAACTTCTATATGTAATTGTTTATCTGGTGCAAACTCATTTAAATCTGTAAAGTTGAATGTATCATCTTCTTGAATTAAATCGTAATCCGCTTCATTGTCAAATGTTAAACCTAACATGCCTTGCTTTTTAAGATTAGTTTCATGAATACGTGCAAAAGATTTAACAATAACTGCTGCAACACCTAAATGTCTTGGTTGCATAGCTGCGTGCTCTCTAGAAGATCCTTCACCGTAATTATGATCACCAACAACTATAGATTTTATTCCTGCAGCCTTATATGCTCTTGCCGTATCTGGCACTCCAGCAAATTCTCCTGTAAGTTGATTCTTAACAAAATTAGTTTTCTTACCAAAAGCATTTACAGCACCAATTAGTGTATTGTTAGAAATATTATCTAAATGTCCTCTAAAACGCAACCATGGACCAGCCATAGAAATATGATCGGTAGTACATTTACCAAAAGCTTTGATCAGCAATTTAGCTCCTGTAATAGTATCTCCAAGTGGTGTAAACGGTTCTAATAACTCTAAACGTTCTGAATCTTCTTTTACAAAAATCTCAACTCCACTTCCGTCAGCAACTGGTTTTAAATACCCGTTTTCTTTAACTTCAAAGCCTTTTGGCGGCAATTCCCATCCTGTTGGCTCGTCAAACATTACTTCTTCTCCATTTTCATTGATAAGTTTATCTGTCATTGGATTAAAGTCTAAACGTCCAGCAACTGCAATAGCGGCTGTTAATTCAGGTGATGCTACAAAAGCATGTGTATTAGGATTCCCATCTGCACGCTTAGCAAAGTTTCTATTGAAAGAATGTACAATACTATTTTTAGGTGCATTTTTAGGATCGCTGTATCTTGCCCACTGTCCGATACAAGGACCACAAGCATTTGTAAATATTTTAGCGTCTAATTTTTCAAATATTCCAAGAATTCCATCTCGTTCAGCAGTAAATCGTACTTGCTCAGAACCAGGATTAATTCCTAATTCAGACTTCATTTTTAAGCCCTTATCTAATGCTTGTTGCGCAATAGATGATGCTCTTGATAAATCTTCGTAAGATGAATTGGTACAAGAACCAATAAGTCCCCATTCTACTTGCATTGGCCAATCGTTAGCTTTTGCTTTTTCAGTCATATCACGACCAACTTCTGTAGATAAATCTGGAGTAAAAGGGCCGTTCAATAATGGTCCTAATTCAGAAAGGTTAATTTCGATAACTTGATCAAAATACTGCTCTGGATTAGCGTAAACTTCATCATCTGCTGTTAAATATGGTCTTATAGCATTAGCTGCATCTGCAACATCTGCTCTATCTGTAGCACGTAAATAACGTTCCATAGAATCATCGTAACCAAATGTTGAAGTGGTTGCTCCAATCTCAGCTCCCATATTACAGATTGTTCCTTTACCGGTACACGACATAGACGTTGCTCCTGGTCCAAAATATTCTACAATAGCTCCTGTTCCACCTTTAACCGTAAGAATTTGAGCTACTTTTAAAATGACATCTTTTGGTGCCGTCCAACCCGAAAGTTTTCCTGTTAATCTTACACCAATTAACTTAGGAAATTTTAGTTCCCAAGCCATTCCTGCCATTACATCTACAGCATCTGCTCCACCGACTCCAATGGCAACCATACCTAATCCACCTGCATTTACAGTATGTGAATCTGTACCAATCATCATTCCACCAGGAAATGCATAATTTTCTAAAACCACTTGGTGAATAATACCAGCTCCTGGTTTCCAGAATCCGATACCATATTTATTAGATACAGACTCTAAGAAATTAAAAACCTCACTACTCGTTTCATTAGCGTGCTTTAAATCTGTTGCAGCTCCATCTTTAGCCTGAATTAAGTGGTCACAATGTACCGTTGTTGGCACAGCCACTTTTGGCTTACCAGCTTGCATAAATTGCAATAATGCCATTTGCGCTGTTGCATCTTGACAAGCTACACGGTCTGGAGCAAAATCTACATAATCCTTTCCTCTAGTAAACGCCTTGTTCGGTTTGCCATCCCACAAATGTGAGTATAAAATCTTTTCTGAAAGTGTTAATGGCTCACCTACAATGTCTCTAGCAGCATCAACGCTCTCTGTCATGTTAGCATAAACCTTTTTAATCATATCAATATCAAATGCCATGGAATATCAGTTTTTAATTAATTTTACTAATATACGAAATGCAATATGACTTTAAAAGCGTTCATAACATATAATAATGATAGTGGAATAAGTATTTTCTATGTCATAATAATTCTAAATTGAAAATAGTATTTTCTTAAAACAACTGTTATTAGAAAACAAAAAAGCCTGAATCTAAGATTCAGGCTTTCACTTATATAAAATAAAACTTTAATTATCTTACTAATTGCTTTGTTGAAGGTTTAAACTTCGTTAAAACAATGCCGTCTACTGCAGCTTCATATTCTGCAAGTGTAGGTGTTCTACCTAAAATTGTAGACAATACAACAACTGGAGTTGATGATAATAATGATTCACCTTTTTTCTCTCCAGAATCTTTTACAACTCTACCTTGGAATAAACGTGTTGACGTTGCCATAACCGTATCTCCTGGTGCTGCCTTTTCTTGGTTACCCATACAAAGGTTACATCCTGGACGCTCTAAGTATAACATGTTTTCGTATCCTGTACGTGCGACTCCTTTTGGTGCATTATCATCGAATTCAAAACCTGAGTATCTTACTAAGACTTCCCAATCCCCTTCAGCTTTCAACTCATCTACAATATTATATGTAGGAGGAGCTACGACTAATGGCGCTTTAAATTCAACTTTACCATGTTGCGCTTCAATGTTTTTCAACATCTGCGCTAAGATTTTCATATCACCTTTGTGAACCATACAAGATCCTACGAATCCTAAGTCCACTTTTTTAGTGCCACCGTAAAAAGATAATGGTCTAATATTATCGTGCGTATAACGTTTGGAAACATCCTCGTTATTGACATCTGGATCCGCAATCATTGGTTCAGAAATTTCATCTAAATCAATAATAACTTCTGCATGATATTTAGCGTTAGCATCTGGTCTTAAAGACGGTTTAATACCTGTTTTAAGTTCAGTAATTCTAGTTTCTGCTTTATCTACAAGACCTTTAAGTACTTGTTTCGTGTTGTCCATTCCTTTATCAATCATGATTTGGATACGACCTTTTGCAATCTCTAAAGATTCAATTAATGTATCATCTTCAGATATACAGATAGAAGCTTTCGCTTTCATCTCTGCTGTCCAATCTGTAAATGTAAAGGCTTCATCTGCAGTTAAAGTCCCAATATGCACTTCGATAATACGGCCTTGGAATACATTTTCTCCTCCAAATTGCTTCAACATTTGAGATTGTGTAGCGTGAACTACATCACGGAAATCCATATAAGATTTCATTTGTCCTTTAAACGTCACTTTTACTGATTCTGGAATTGGCATTGTAGCCTCACCTGTAGCCAATGCTAAAGCAACGGTTCCTGAATCTGCTCCAAAAGCAACACCTTTAGACATACGTGTGTGCGAATCTCCACCAATAATAATATCCCAATCACCAACAGTAATATCATTCAATACTTTATGAATAACATCTGTCATTGGGAAATATTTCCCTTTTGGATCACGACCAGTAATTAAACCGAAATCGTTCATAAAGCTCATTAATCTTGGAATGTTAGCTTTAGACTTATCATCCCAAACAGACGCCGTATGACAACCCGATTGGTAGGCACCATCAACAATTGGTGAAATCACTGTAGCTGCCATCATCTCTAATTCTTGAGACGTCATTAAACCTGTTGTATCTTGAGAACCAACAATATTTACTTCTACTCTAACATTAGAACCTGCATGCAAGGTTTTTCCTGGTGTAGTTCCTACAGCATTTTTATTGAATATTTTTTCAACAGCTGTTAAACCTTGTCCTTCAACAGAAACTTCTTTTGAAGTTGCATATACTTGAGGAATATCTATTCCTAATATTTTACAAGCTAATGTTTGTAATTTTTTACCAAATACAACAGCGTAAGAACCTCCTGCTTTAATAAACTCCATTTTTGGTGGCGTTAATGCAGTAGAAATGTCTTTTAATTCTTCACCGTCTTTGTATAATTTTTTTGTCTTTGTATTAATTGTTAATACTGTACCTGTATCAACAGAATATGTTTGTTTTAAAACGGGTTCGCCATCTTTATCTACAATAGTATTTCCTTCTGCATCTATTTGCTTTTCCCAATTTTTTAAATCAATACCAATACCTCCGGTTACACTAACTGTTGTTAAGAAAATTGGTGCAATTCCATTTGTACCAGCAATTACTGGTGCAAAATTGATAAATGGAACATACTTACTGAAAGGAACACCGGTCCATAATGCAACATTGTTTACACCAGACATTCTTGAAGAACCAACTCCCATGGTGCCTTTTTCAGCGATTAACATTACACGTTTATCTGGATGCTGCTCTTTTAAAGCTAACAATTCATTTTGCATCTCTTTATTATGCTCAAACATACATTGCCCATGTAATTCTCTATCTGATCTTGAGTGTGCATCTGCACCAGGAGATAATAAATCTGTAGAAATATCACCAACACCGGCAATATAAGTTACTATTTCAATCTCTTCTTCAACATCTGGTAATTTGGTAAAGAATTCTGCTTTTGCGTAACTCTCAATAATATCAATTGCGATTGTGTTTCCTGCTTTAAAAGCGTTTTCTAATCGTTCAGTATCTGCTTCATATAAAAATACTTGTGTTTTTAACACTTTAGCAGCTTCTTCTGCAATAGCAGCATCTTCTCCTAAAGCTAAATCTAATAACACTGCTACTGAAGGTCCACCCTTCATATGCGATAATTGCTCTAAAGCAAATGCAGGAGTAATTTCTTTCACTACTGATTCGCCTAAAATAATTTCTTTTAAAAACTTCGCTTTTACACCAGCAGCACTTGTTGTTCCTGGTAACACATTATAAATAAAGAAATTAAGAGAACCCTCTCTATATTCATTATTCAAATCTTTAATTTGCTCAATAATCTGGCTAAGTAACTCAGACCCATCAATTGGCTGTGGATGAAGCCCTTGAGCTTTTCGTTCCTCTATTTGCTTTAGGTAATCTTTATAAATGTTCATATAATATAAAATAGAATTCTTTGAAAGTTTTATAATTTTTTTTAAAACGAAACAAATCTACACATTTTAAGAAAATGTAGCATTATTGCTTATTCTTTAAATATATAGTATAATTAATTTAAATTATAGGAAATAATTCGTGTAAAAAATTAAAAATCAACACCTTATAACGAAATCAAGACGGTTTCATTATTTAGAATAAATATGAATTAAAATTCAGCTTTTAAGCGAATACAAATCGTTTTAATAAGTCTTTATTAATAATAGAACTCAACAACAAAAGACTTAGATTAAATTAGGAAAAGGACAAGACTATAATATTAAGTGCTGTTTTGATTAAAACAGACTTTGAATGATCTTTTCGTCTGTAACACCTTCTGCTTCCGCTTTGTAGTTTTTTATGATTCTATGTCTAAGAATCCCGGTTGCTACGGCTTGTATATTTTCGATATCTGGTGAAAACTTACCGTTGGTAGCCGCGTGTGTTTTTGCTGCTAAGATTAAATTTTGAGAAGCTCTTGGTCCTGCTCCCCAATCTACAAACTCTTTTACAATCTCTGCTGCTGAATCTGCCTTAGGTCTTGTTTTAGCCACTAAAGAAACTGCGTATTCTATAACATTATCTGCAACAGGAATACGACGAATGACATTTTGAAAATCAATAATTTCTTGTGCTGTAAATAGTGAATTAACCGTCATCTGAACATCTGTTGTCGTTGCTTTTACAACATCAACTTCTTCTTGAAACGAAGGATATTCTAAATTAATAGCAAACATAAAACGGTCTAATTGAGCTTCTGGCAAAGGGTAAGTTCCTTCTTGTTCTATTGGATTTTGAGTTGCCAATACAAAGTAAGGTAAACTTAATTTATACTGATGACCAGCTACAGTTACCGAACGTTCTTGCATGGCCTCTAATAAGGCTGCTTGTGTTTTTGGTGGCGTTCGGTTAATCTCATCTGCTAAAACAATATTAGCAAAAATTGGTCCTTTTATAAATTTGAATTGTCTGTTTTCATCTAAGATTTCACTACCAAGAATATCACTTGGCATTAAATCTGGAGTAAACTGAATACGTTTAAAGTTTAAGCCTAATGCTTGTGCAATGGTATTTACCATTAATGTTTTTGCCAAACCAGGCACTCCGATTAAAAGCGAGTGACCTCCAGAAAAAATAGAAATTAATATTTGATTTACAACGTCATCTTGACCTATGATAACCTTAGAAATCTCTTGCTTTAGTGCAGCATATTTCTTGACAAAATTTTCAATTATTGCAACATCAGACATACTCTATTATTTTTTTAACCAATTACTTTGAAAGTCACAATCTCTATACTCACCATTAATTTTAATATAGGTATCGATAATAGTTTCTTTTTGCCATTTTGCAACAGCTTTAACTTGTTTGTCTTGTAAGGCTAAATTTTTAATTTTTAAGTAATCTTTTGCAAAATCGGCTTCGTGATCGTCAATACGATCAGTTACCGTTAAAATTTTAAATTTTATAGTATTTACACGATCTTCATCTTGTAAGACTTCACTAATTTCTCCATCTTTTAAATCTTGAATTTGAGAATACAACTCTGGTTCCATTCGTGTTAATTCAAAATTGAAATCTTGTGTTGTTGGATTGGTTAATTGACCACCTTCAAATTTAGTTTCCTTTTCATCACTAAATTCTCTTGCTGCTTGTGCAAATGTTAATGAGCCATCCATGATTTTAGCTCTAACCTCTTTAATTTCGTCATTTGCTTTTTTTATAGCTTCCTGAGATAATTTTGGACGTAATAAAATGTGTCTCACATCATATTCTTGTCCTCTTACTTTTTCTAAAAAGACAATATGATAACCAAAATCAGTTTCAAAAGGCTCTGAAATTTCTCCTTCTTGCATATTAAAAACAGCATCCCTAAACTCTTTAACCATTCTTGGTTGCTTTCTATTCATGGTAGGTAACTTTCCGCCATCACTTTTTGATCCGTCTTCAGAATAAAAAATAGCTTTAGTTACAAAACTAGAACCGTTTTCTTCTATATCTCTTTTGAAATCATTTAATTGATCTATTACAGCTTGCTTAGCGTCTTCTGTAACTTCAGGAATAATTACAATTTGAGCTAACTTTAATTCTGTTCCAAAAATAGGGCGTTCATCTTTTGGTATATCGTTAAAAAAGGTACGAACCTCTTCTGGTGTTACTTCAATATCGCCAATAACTTTAGATTGCATTTCTTGAGCAAGATATCCGTTTTTATTGATCTCATACATTTCATCACGTAAGGCTTGCTCTGAATCTTTTTTATAGAATTCTAATAAGCCTTCCATATCTCCTTTAGTCTGCGCCAAAATACCTTGTATTTGCTGTTCTGTACGCGACTTAATAAACAATTCGTTAACAATTACACTATCTTGAATAGCTTGATGTGCGTATAACTTATTTTCTAACAAGCTCCCAAAAAGTTCGCATCTTGTTAAATCTTTAAGATCTGCTCCTTGTGCCTGAAGTTGCGCAATTTCTCTATCTAAATCAGACTCTAGAATAATAAAATCACCTACAACAGCTGCTACTCCGTCTGCTTTAATTCGAGTTTTGTTTACTAAAGTATCCTTAGTTTTTTGAACTTGTGGCACTTCGTCCTCAATAATTTCTTGAGCGTTGCTGAAGTTGAATGAAATAAAACCAACCAAAAGGGCTGCTTTAATTATAAGTTTGGAATTTATTTTGTTTGATGGCATCTTTTGTAATATCATTTTCGAGTTGCTTGATGAGCTCTAGTTTTCGCTTATTTATAACAATTTTTTTGATCGACGAATTCACATAATCTAAAGGTGCGTAGTCGTTTTGAAGTCGCACATCGTTTACTAACATCAAATATAGGTTTAATGAATCTTTGAGCTGTAAGAAATTAGTTTTTTTTAACAGTTCATTTTTATTAGTGTTATTTAAAATCGGAATTTTCTCTGCAACCCTACTTAGTTTTAACCAAAGCGAATCGTTTAGAGAGTACGATCT
The DNA here is from genome assembly GCF_000427335.1 of Winogradskyella psychrotolerans RS-3. GTDB lineage: Bacteria > Bacteroidota > Bacteroidia > Flavobacteriales > Flavobacteriaceae > Winogradskyella > Winogradskyella psychrotolerans. The sequence goes on from NZ_ATMR01000091.1 coordinate 17,017, forward strand.
AAACTGTACAGAAATGGAATCTAAATACATTTTGTCTTTATAACTAAAGCGTTGAAAACGTTTTTTTATAGTATCTAAATTAATTGGGTTAAGCGGCAAACTTATATATCTAAATTGTATAAGATTATCATTAAGCTTAAAAGATTCTATATTCTCATCGTAAAATAGCTGGGCTGTTTCGCGTTTTACCACAGAATCTATATTTTTTTTCACTAAGCCTTCTAAATACGCTTTGGTGTATAAATCATTTTTATACTGCTTTACTAATTTAGAAAATTCATTTTGCTTGTCTTCAGAAAGATTTATTAAAGCTCCATCCATTAAAAGCAAACGTCTAGCCCAACGATTAATATAGGCATTTACCATTAAGGTACTATCTTCAACAGAAGTGCCTTTGGGTACTATATCCTTAATATCTTCCCTATAAAGATAGTTTTCATTAACGCGCGCAACAGGATCTAGACCATCTGATTTTTTAAAATAATCACAGCTAGTAAAAAGTAAACAAAGGCAAAATATGTATAAAAAATATTTCAAAAAGTATATAAATTAGTTTCCTATTTTAGCTTTAATAGCTTTAAGGGTTTCTTGATTAACTTCTACTTTGAAGCGATTGTATAAATCATTAATCCAAGTGTTTTCAATTTCGGCTTGGTAATCATTAATTACATTACCTTTTGCTTCCTCCAGTGTTTTTTGTCCTGCTGGCAAAACTTCCTTTACATCAATAACGTGAAACGCATCGTGATGTTCATAAACACTAGAAACACCTTTTTTAGCTTTAAAGCTAGACGGCAGAATAGGATTATCTAATGTGTAAGTTCCTTTAGTAAAGATAACGTTTTGCTTATCGTTTGTATTTAATTTTTCGTTAATATCTGTTTCAGAATTCCCCTTTTTCATCATTTTAAGCGCTTTCTTTGCATTAGACTTATCTGCTGACGATGCTATAACAACTTCTACTCTATCTGTCCATTTGTATTTAGATTTGTTTTTATTGTAAAATGATCCAATACCTGTAGAGTCTTGAGACGCTTTATTCCAAATCTCTTTTTCCATTAAATCGAACAATAACAATCCATCTCTATATTCTTTTAGAATATTTGCATACTCTAAGTTTTCTACCTCTAAATTATCTTCTCTATATTGAAGTATCGATTTTTCAATAAAACTCTCGTATTCTTTTTCTACAATTGTAGCAAAAGGTGTCGCCTTACCTGAGTAAATTCGTTGTGCTGTCACTAAATGTTTTCCGAAGTCTTCATAAGTGAAATTTGTCTTATTTACAGAAAACAGCGTTTCGTTAGTTTTAAAATCAGTTGGTAAATTCCAATTACGATTATAAAACTCTTTATTAAGAATAGACGTAAAATACGCCTTAGCTTCAGAATTATACGTTACATTATACTTCGCCTTTAACTTAGCTATCATCGCTTCATTGATTAACTTAGATCTTGTATCTCTTTTTACTTTTGACTCAAAAGATTCTTTTAAATTTTCTAAGGGCTCAATTGGCTTTAAGCTAATTCGTTTTACAATGTGCCAACCATATGCAGATTTGAAAGGTTTAGTCACATCACCATCATTTTCTAATGCAAAAGCAGCATCTTCAAATTCCGCAGAACTTAACTGCCCACTTTTAAAAGGTGCAATTTTCCCACCTTCTCGAGCAGAACTTTTGTCCTCTGAAAATTGTTTCGCTAAGGACTCAAAACTTTCTCCTTGATTTAACTTTTTATAAATATCATTAACTCGCTTTTCAGGATCTGCTAAAGAATCTTTAGAAACCAAGTTAACCATAATATGAGCTACAGTTGCTGTACCTCTAGATGATCTTTTATCATCAACTTTAACTACATGATAACCAAACTGGGTTCTAAACGGCATTGAAATTTCGCCAACATTAGTATTATACGCTGCAGTTTCAAATTCATACACCATTTTAAACGCTGAGAAATAGCCTAAACTTTCTAGAAAAATAGTGTTTCCGTTATGCATTTCTGCTTTCACTTTATCAAAACCTTCTGCTAAAACACGTTCTCTTAACGCTAAAACTTCATTATATGCATTTAAAGTATCTTTTGATGCTGCATCTAAACGCACTAAAATATGTGACGCATTAATATCTATATTACTACGATCATAAGCTTCTTTTACCAAAGCCTCAGTTACTTTGTTCTCCGAAATATAATTTTTAATTAACTGTTGCTTATATCTAGAGAACTCGCGTTGGTAGTTTTTATCTTCGTCTAATTTTAAGCGTTTAGCTTCTTTTAGTTTTAATTGGTATTCCGTAAATAATTTTAAATAACCATCAATATCCTTTTGGCTTTCATCTTGTACTAAATCTAAATTTTTGTTATAGACTCTTAAAAACTCCGAAGCCATAACTGGCTCGCCATTTACTTTTAGAAGTACTTCATCTTTATCTTGTGCAAAAGAAAAACTTAGTGCAAAAAACACTAGAAACAAACATTTAATATTAAGCTTCATAATTTAAACTTGATTTGTATTGATATAAATAACTCACTTTTAAAACTCAGCAAAAGTAACATAAATAGCGTATTTAGCAAGTGGATTAAATAGCATTATTTTAATAGTTATCGTTAGCTATGTTGTAAAAATCACACCAAAAGTACAAGTCGTAATATTTTACGATGATTTTAACAATTAAAAGTGTTCAACAACGATTAGATAACATTTTTACTATCGCTTGTTATACTTTTATCAAAACTTCAACAACATGCAGTACACCACTGAAATATTAATTAACAAACCTATTTCAGAAGTTATAAAAAAATTTAATTCTGCGGACAACTTAAAACATTGGCAAGAAGGCTTGGTTAGTACTGAACATATTTCTGGAATTCCGAATGAACTTGGTGCTAAAATGAAATTAAACTTTAGTTTTGGAAAACGTAAAATGGAAATTATAGAAACCGTTACAAAACAAGATTTCCCTAATGAATTTCACGCTACCTATGCAACAAAAGGAGTCCGCAACATTCAAGAAAATTATTTTAAAGCTACAGAAAACAATATAACACAATGGACATCTATAACAGATTGCCAACCGACTAGCTTTAAAATTAGTTTAATGTTGTTTTTAATACCTAGCGCATTTAAGAAACAGACAAAAACTTATATGACTAATTTTAAGAAATTTGTTGAACAAGGCATTTCAATTCATAAGGCTAATTAAGACGGATTAAACTTTATAAAGATTCAGTAAAAACTAAACTATGCGAAAATTGAAATTAATATGGGATTTTAGAGGACCAGCAGGACAAAAAACAGCTGAACACCATGTTATACATTTAAAGGAATATATTGCTATGAACAAACTAGACATTACAATTACAGGTGTTGAAATTCTTAGCGACATGCACAGTATAGCTTACTTAGTCGTTGATGAGTCAGAAATGAAACCCATACGAGATACATTAAAACCCCATAGAGGACAAGTATATTCTTAAGTTGATCTGACAAGCGTATAATTAAAAGTTAATTTTTCAAAATAGCCGCTTAAAAAAGGCTTGAATAAATCGTTTTGGCGGAACTGATAGAATAATTTTTAGATCTTCGAATAACGTAGACTCTTCATCTAAAAACCTAAAAATAGTTTTAATGTTTGTCTTTTTAAACATGGACGAAAATAAAGCTGCTCCTTCTTCATTATGATGCGCTAATACATCTAAAAGTATTAAATCATAAAAGCCAAATTTATCGTTTTTATAAAACTTAGATAAGTCCTGTTCTTTCTTTAAAAACGACACGACTGCTTTAGTTTTCTTTGATGTATTTGTAAAGGTGTAACCAGAACTTGCTTTTGTCCAACCTCCAGCTGTTCCAATATTTAATATGTGCCTAGAATTTAAGTCATTAAATTTAAAAGAGGTCATTGGAATATTCCCTTTTTCCTTTTCTATAATTTCGTAATCTACGATGTTTCTCTCACTCAAATAATCTTTAATAGAATCCTCATATTCAGAAAGTTTTAATAAATCTCTTGAAAACAAGGTATATTCAAATAAGGCTGTACGTTTATCTATTGGTAACATATACATAAAACGCGTATTTCCGTTTTGAGGCACTGTAAAATCCATAATAGTAGCAGCAGAATCATCCAACAAATCGACTTTTGTTTTTACAAACCAACCTACAAAATGTTGATGTATTAAAGGGTATTTATCTTGAGAAGTATAAGTTTCAGGATTTGGTAAACTATTAAAAACCTTAGAACCAAAATAAGTATCATTTTTACTAATTATCTGAACTCCGTTTTCTAATTCCGTAAAACGATCCACAGTGTCTTCAATAAAACTAAAATTAGATTTAGAACTTATACTTTCCCACAATGATTTGTAAAACGCTTCGCTTCTAATCATTTTATACCGGTACGGAGCAATTGAAATAACTTTAGAAAACGTATCACTTCCAAAGTAAACATTATTCCAAGTTTTAACTAAGAGATCATCCCACTCTCCTGACCCTTCTTCCCAAAAACACCAAGTTCTGTCGTTGCCCTTTTCTTTTGTTTGATCTATGATTAAAATGGATTTATCATCAAAAAATGCATCTTTCGACATTCTGTACACCAACATTAGTCCCGAAGCACCTGCCCCTAAAATGATATAATCGTATTTTAATTCCATTTGATAACTCTTATTGCAATTGAATATTTGACCTAAAGAATACTATTTTTTCTTTTCATGACGTCTTTCAGCATATTCGTAGCCTTCTCGCCACCATTTAGTCATTAATCGCTTACTAAATATCAGTGAATTTTCGGTAAGGCTAGTAGGTGTATAATACAAATTGAGTTTTACATTTTTATTGCGTGCAGCTAACTTTCCGATGATGATATCATTTCTTTCCACCTGATTTAGTAAATGCCCAAACAAACTAATCATTAATGAAAACGGATTTTTACCCAATACCTTTTGTTTTCCTAAAGTTTCCGCTTCTAAAACAATAGCATCTACTTCTGTTGCTCCCCGTTGAATAGCTTCTCTAATAGGTATTACAGATCCTAATCCACCATCTGCATACTCATAACCATCTACTTTTGCTAAGGACATAAACGGAATGTAATTACATGAAATCCATATCCAATTACAAAATTCTTCGTACGAACATTCTTGTATAGATTTATATTCTACACGATTCATAGATAAATTAGAAACCGTCACCACTACATCATGCTTCTCTTTTCTAATTTTCAGGTATTCTTCATAAGTCACATTTTTTCTAATATGACGTCTTAAGGCTTTACTTTCTCCAAAAGTCCGTCTACGTCTTATAAATTGCCATAACGAATTTATAAAATCAATAGACACATATTCTCTATCCCCTTTTTTATGTTGAATAAAAGGGCTAATGCTAAAAATATCGTGCTGCTGTACATTAGTAAAAATATCATAGAGTTTACCTATTTCGTTAACCGCCAAATGCGGTACCAAAAGACTTCCTGTTGATGTACCTAAAAACAAATCGTAATTATGTTTTTCCCGTTCCATTAAGTATTGTGCCACTCCGCCTGCAAATGCTCCTTTACTTCCTCCACCAGATATTACTAAAGCTCGCATTTAATTATTTATATTTATTAATGTTGATTTATTCTGTTTCTAATGGACTAACCTCTTCGTTTTTATACTTGGCGTAATTAAATCCACTCTCCCACCATTTAGTCATTTTAACTTTATCAAAAACTAATGAATTGGTTGTTAAAACTGTTGGAGTATAATAAAAATTAATGATAGCGTTTTGATTTGAAGCTACAAACTTACCGATTCTAATATTTTGACTCTCTATTCTGTCCAACATAAAGGCAAACATATTAGTAAGTAAAGAGAAAGCATTAATCGAAGGCATTCTATTAAGTTGACTTATTTCCGTTTGTAAAATAATAGCATCTATTGTTGTTGCACCTCGTTTTATAGCTTCTTCTATAGGCACCATAGATCCTAGACCGCCATCTGCATATTCACAACCATATTTTTTAGCTAGGGACATAAATGGTGTATAATTACAAGATATCCAAATCCATTCGCAAAACTCTTCATAATCAAAATCTATTATAGATTTATATTCTACTTGATTAAGTGATAAGTTAGAAACAGTAACTACAACATCTATATTACTTTCTTTAAGCGTAATAAATTCCTCTTTGGTTAATGTCCTTTTAATGAGTTGTTTTAAGTTAAGACTTGTACCGAACGTCTTATGCCCTTTTAACAAATTTAGAAGTACTATAAAATGATTAATCCCTATGGTTTCAATACCTTTCTTTTTTTTGATGATAAAAGGACAACTATCAAATATCGCATCATTATTGACACTCGTATAGACATGTTTTATTTTATCTACGCGGTTTAATCCTAAATGAGACACCAAAAGACTTCCGGTAGACGTCCCAATAAACAAATCGTACTTATGCTTTTTATTTTCAATTAGATACTGCGCCACACCCCCTGCAAATGCACCTTTGCTTCCACCTCCAGATATCACTAATGCTCGCATTAATCTTATTTTTGTTGTAGTTTTTCAGACAATTGTTTAGCAAACTTAACCATTCGCCAGTTGTGATGTGATTTTGCTTTTTCTAAATTAGATTGACATTCTTCAGAACAAGACTTCATTAAATCTAAATAATTAAAGGCTTTAATTCTCACATCTGTATTATATTTCTCATCAGTATATCCCATTAACTCATCAAATAATACTTGCTTGTTATCTGCATCATAATAAGGTGTGTTTAAATTTAAAACAACCCATAACATTCTCACGTTCTTATCATTAAAACCGATTGTTTTTCGAGTTTTAGAAAGATATTTAGAACGTTCTAATGGAAAATTAACCCAAAGGTTATATAAGGCGTTTTCTATCGTAATGTACGATTTATCATTAAGTAAAGACTCATAATCTGATTTTATACTTTCAGGAATTTTAGTCACATGCTCCGAAATAGCTTGTCTAACCTTTAAACTATTATTAAACACATTTGGCGTCACCAATTCTGGTACTTGTGAAATAATCTTCACTTTTGCTTCATCTGAAACATAATATTTCAGGTGTTCTTCACATTTAGACGTTTTTGCCTCGCAATCTACCATTGCATATTCATTGATAAATGTAGATTGACGTTTCAAAATATCATACGCTTCCTCATAAGGAAAGGCTTTATTTTTAATCCAATGATTAACGAAATGGGATAAGGACTGACCATGTAGGTTTTCAACTTGAGAAATAAAATCAGCGGTTTCAACATTTCCAAATTGATGCTTTTCTAAATAATTTTTAACAGCTTTCTTGAAAACGACATCCCCAACTTCATTTTTTAAAGCATGTAAAACCCAAGCTCCACGCTGATAAAAGGTTAAACTACTAGATTTAGGATCTAAAAGTGATGTTCCATTACCTGAAAGATCTTGTCTGCTTAGCTCCAAGACTGACTCCAATAATTTATAGTAGAAATAATTATCACCAAAAATATCGCGTTCCGCCAAAAGCGCATAATACGTTGCAAACCCTTCTTGTAACCAATGGTGTTCTCCAGATTTTGCAGTTACCAAATCACCAAACCATTGATGTGCTAACTCGTGCGCATTAACACTGACGTAATTTTTGTCATTAAACCCAATATCATCGACCACAAAAGCATCTGAAAAAATAGTAAGACTTGTATTTTCCATCCCTGCATATAGAAAATCGTGGACAGGAACTTGTTTGTAATTTTGCCATGGATAAGCAAATCCTATTTCTTCTTCTAAGAAATTAAACATTTGTTCAGAATAGCGATATGTTGGCTCTACTTTTAAGGAATCTTCTGGATAATAGTAATACTCTAAAGGAATACCACTTTTAGATGTTTTTGTTTTTTTGCTGTATTTACCATATACTAAAGCTAATAAATAGCTAGACATCGGTTTTTCCATTTGATAAGAAACCTTCTCCAAACCATCCTGCAAAGGACTATTAATTGTATTTAAACCATTAGATATAAAGCGATATTCAGATTTCTTAATTGTACTTAAATTGAAAATAATTTTATCATTAACATCATCTAAACTAGGAAACCAATGGCTTGTATACTTTCCTTGCCCTTGCGTCCATACTTGAGGCTCATTCTCTCGTTTCAAAAAATATAAGGCTTGTTTAGGCTTTGCAGAATAATCAAAATAAATAGTATAAGACTGACCTTTTTTAAACTGATTTTTAAAATAGATTTTATTATCTTCATAGGAATAGTCCAATTGCTCAACATTAGAGTCAGCTACTTTTATCTCAACATTTTTGAATGTCATATTTACAGCATCTAAAAATATAGAATCTGTTGATTTAGTAATATCGAGATTATACCAAACTCTCCCTTTTACCATTGAAGAATCTATAAGGATATTAAGCATTCCGTTTGCTCTTTTAAAATCCACATATTCAGTCTGCTGAGCAAATGACAAACTCGTAATAAAAACACAAAGGGCAACAAAAAATTTCTTCATAAAATAGAACTAGACAAGAATAAGACCAAAATACGGAATTCAACTCTCATAACACAAAAACTCAATTCTAAAAATTATATTGTTACGATTAAATTAGATTCATGCGTTACTAGAACGAGTTTAGCATAAATTGTATGAATGACAGAAATGAAGTTCCTTTTTTTAACGCTCAACGTATAATTTCCAACATTAAAACAAAAAATAACCTGTTCAAAAGTGCACCACTTGCGGACTGACAAATATCATATTTTTCGTTAATTTTATATGTATCTTTACCTTATCTAATTTCTTTTATACATTTACAGCTCTGCTTTTTAATTAAATCATACTCAATGACCCCAAACCTATTTGAAATTGGTTATTACGATAATAATGACCTAAAATCACTTGGTTTTAAATCCCTTGGAACCAATGTTAAAATCGCTAAAAATTGTTTAATTTATGGTATCCAGAATATATCTATCGGCAGTAATGTTATTATAGATTCATTTTGTTCTTTGGTAGTACCCGGAGATGGCTATTTAAACATAGGATCATACGTACATATTGCTTCATATTGCCACTTACTTGCATCTGACGGTATTGAACTTAACGATTTTTCTGGTCTATCTCAAGGAGTAAAAATATACAGTAAAACGGATGATTACTCGGGTAATTCATTAACGAATCCAACAATACCAGACACATATAAAACCATGAAAAAAGGAAGAGTTTCACTTGGTGAACACTCCATAATCGGAGCAGGATGTACTATACTTCCGAATGTTCTTATTGGAGAAGGAGCCTCTGTTGGTGCTTTATCTTTAATTGGCTCAAATTTAAACTCATGGACATTATATGCTGGAAACCCATTAAGAAAACTCACAAACAGATCTAAAAACCTATTACATAAAAAGCAAGAATTTCTTGAAGAATTAAAACGAAAAATAACTAATTTTTATTTGAAACATTTCAAAAACCCTAGTCAACTAACTTATGAACAATAATTTAGAATAACTTTAGAAATATTTCAACTTTATTTTGTAAGAAAATTAATAAGTTTACGCTTTAATATATTAAATGATTTAATTGAAAACTTTAAAACACTTTTAACACTCCTTCTTAGTTAATAATAATCTTATAATGCAGACAGAAACTGATACAAAAACCAAAGTAAAAAATTACATTATTGAATCTACTTTTGATGATGTAGAAAAGATAAAAGATGACACTCTTATTTTCGAAGAAGGCATCCTAGACTCTATGGGTTTATTGTTTTTAATTGAATTTCTACAGGAAGAATTTAACTTAACAACGAGCGATGAAGAACTCGTTGTAGAAAACTTTCAATCTATTAATAACATTATCGCCTTCATTGAGAGTAAGATGTAATTTCAAACTTTTTATTCTTTAACTATGTGTGGAATAGCTGGCTTTTATAATTTTAATTTATCCACAGAAGATAAAGCTTATACACTTCGGCAAATGCTTACACGAATTAAGCACAGAGGACCTGACGAAAGTGGCATTTATCTATCTAAAGCTGTTGGCCTTGGTAGTGTACGTCTTAGCATTGTCGATTTAGCCACAGGCACAATGCCTCTCTCTAATTCTAATGACTCATTATGGATTGTGTTTAATGGCGAAATATTTAACCACATTGAGCTAAGAGAAGAACTATTAGCAAAAAACCACACATTTAAAACCCATAGTGACACTGAAGTCATTGTGCATCTCTATGAAGAATATGGGCCTGAATTTCTTAATAAATTAAACGGCCAGTTCGCTATTGCCATTTGGGATAAAAACAAACAAGAATTATTTTTAGCTAGAGATCGTGTAGGCATTAGACCTTTATTTTACACTACAGTTGGCGACGCTTTTATTTTTGCTTCTGAGATAAAATCTTTTTTAGAATTTCCAGAATTTCGGCCAAAAATTTCAGCAAAAGCATTGTCTGAATATTTCACATTTTGGACAACACTTTCTTCTAATTCAGCTTTTGAAGATGTTTTTGAATTACCTCCCGGAAGCTACATGACGATTAACGCGAATTCCAAAACCATAAAAACCTATTGGGAGTTACCAATAACCAAACCCAACGACTATAAATACAATACACTAGAAGAAGCTTCTGAAGCCTTTGAATCTCTTTTTACAGATGCCGTAAAATTAAGACTTAGAGCAGATGTGCAAGTGGGCGCATATTTAAGTGGAGGTCTAGATTCTAGTATTACCACTTCTTTTATCAAAAAGATTTTACCCGATAATCTGAGAACTTTCTCTATTGGTTTTACAGAAAAGGATTTTGACGAATCCTCTTTTCAAAATATAGCGCGAGATTATTTTAAAACACAACATTCTAGCATTACGTGCAGCCCAAAAGATATTTCAGAAAACTTTAAAGATGTGGTCTGGCATTCCGAAGCTCCTTTATTACGCACAGCTCCTGCACCTATGAGTTTGTTAGCGAAAAGTGTCCGAGATCAAAACATTAAAGTGGTCATAACAGGTGAAGGTGCTGATGAACTTTTTGGAGGCTACAACATATTTAAAGAAACTAAGATTAAGCTTTTTTGGGCTAAGGATCCACAATCTAAGTATCGACCATTATTACTCAAAAAACTATATCCTTACATTCCACAAATAAGCAAAGCGAACAACACTATATTAAAATTATTTTTCGGCTATAAATTGAACGAAACCACATCACCAATTTATTCGCATTTGCTGCGGTGGCATAACACATCTCGAATCAATAATTATTTTTCGAAAGACTACAAAGAAGCGATTCAGAATTACAATCCCATTTTAGAAATTGAAAAGCAGTTAGAAACAAAATTTAAAGACCTCGACTATTTAACCAAGGCACAGTGGATTGAACTAAACTTCTTTATGTCAAAATATCTTTTATCTTCTCAAGGAGATAGAATGGCTATGGCAAATTCAGTTGAAGGTCGTTATCCTTTTTTAGATCATAGAGTTATTGAATTTTGCATGAACTTGAATCCTGATTTAAAATTAAATGGCTTAAACGAAAAGTATCTGTTAAAGAAACTAATGAAAGACAGATTACCAGAATCTATTTTAAATCGACCGAAGCAAGCCTACCGAGCACCTATTCAAAGCGCTTTTTTTCAGGAGACATGCCGCCCTATTTAAACACGATGCTCTCAGAAGAAAAGATTACCGAATTTGGAATTTTCAATGCAGCATACGTCAGTCAACTTAAAAAGAAGATGACACTAAATAAACACGTATCAGAGATTGATAACATGGCAATTACAGCTGTTTTATCCACTCAAATATTATATGATTTATATATCAATAAATCCATACCAGCATTACAAGAAAACGAACTTGTTGTGCTAAATATAACAATAATAGACGAATCATCTGGCAAAAGAATTAATCATGAACACAACACGTAAACCTTTTTCAAAAGATATATTACATATTGAAAACATCGAAACTGTTTGCAATGAGATCATTTCAAAATTAAAAACTGATGTCGCAAAAAAATTACAGCGAAGAGGTGCCGTTATTGGTATCAGCGGTGGAATTGACTCTTCAGTCTGCATGGCATTATCTGCTAAAGCTTTTGGTCCGAATAAAGTTACTGCTATCATGCTCCCAGAGCAAGATTCTAGTGATGATAGCCGAATACTCGCTGAAAAACTAGCTGCTAAATTTGAAGTCACAGATACCTTAGTTGAAGACATTACCAAAGCACTAGATGGTTTTGGATGCTACCAAAGAAGAGATGACGCCATCGGAAGAGTGATTACTAATTTTGACCCTACTATTGACAAAGCTAAAATTGAAATAAAACAAGATGCAGCATCAAACCTGCCTCCTGCTTTTTCTGTAACCGTCATAAAACTAAACGGAGATATCATAAGCAAACTATTACCCGTAAAAGAATACCTTCAAATTGTGGCCTCTACCAATTTTAAACAACGTAGCAGAATGAGTATGCTTTATTATCATGCAGAACGTTTACACTATGCTGTTATTGGGACACCAAACAAACATGAAGTTGAGCAAGGCTTTTTCGTAAAACATGGTGATGGAGGTGCAGACGTGATGCCTATTGGTCATTTATATAAAACACAAGTTTACCAATTAGCAAGTCACTTAGGCGTTCCTCAGGAAATTATTGACCGAACACCAACCACAGATACCTATACTGCAGAACAAACCCAGGAAGATTTCTTTTACCAAATGCCTTTTGAGCAAATGGATCTCATTTGGTATGGTTGGGAAAATGACTATCCCGCAGATGAAGTTGCTAAAGTTATGGACAGAACTCCTCAAGATATTGAAAATATCTATAAAAACTTTGAACGCAAAAGAAAGACAACAGAATATTTAAGAATGCGTCCAATATTTTAAAATCCTTAGATATGAATGTTTTTGATCACTTATTTGACACCACTAAAAATCTTGAAAAGGATTTCTTACTAGGCTCAAAAGAAACGGTTTCATTTCAGAAACTCTATAGTGATAGCCTAAAAATAGCCTCATATTTAAAAGAAACTGCTGGAGAGAATCAACATATTACATTAATTAGTCCAAATTCCGCTTTCTTTATAACCGCATACTTAGGTATTTTAAAATCGGGCAATACCTGTGTACCTCTTAATTTTGCCATAGAACAAGGCAATTTAGATTACATCCTCAACACAACGGAAAGTGCATTGGTTTTTATCACAAAATCGTTAAAACGCAAATTAGAATTCAACTCAAATATCCATTTAATTGATGAAGATGCATCTTTAGAAATTAGAGAGTATCAGAATATTCTTGAAATGAATTCAAATTTCGACAGTAATCGTGTATCAGAAATCATTTTTACGTCTGGCTCTACAGGAGAACCAAAAGGAGTAATGATTAGTCATCAAAATATTATCGCAAATACAGATGCTATTATTACGTATTTAAAACTGACTTCAAACGACGCTATGTGCGTGGTATTACCGTTCTTTTATTGCTATGGTTTATCGCTATTACATACACATCTTAAAGTTGGTGGATCACTAGTTCTCAATAATAGTTTTATTTTCCTTGGTTCAGTTATCAACGATTTAAAAAATTACAACTGTACCGGATTTGCTGGTGTTCCAAGTCATTTTCAAATTTTATTAAAAAAATCGCAAACGTTTAAAACCGAAGTATTTCCTAGTTTAAGATACGTTACACAAGCAGGAGGGAAATTGCATACTATTTTTATTGACGAGTTCACAGAAGCCTTTCCAACTAAAGAATTCTATGTGATGTATGGCCAAACCGAAGCTACAGCACGCTTATCTTATTTACCTCCTGAATTTATCCATACCAAAACAAGCTCCATCGGAAAAGCTATTCCAAATGTCGAATTAAAAATAGTTAACGACAAAGGTGAAACCGCAACAATAAATGAAGAAGGAGAGCTGTTAGCACGTGGAGAAAACATCATGTTAGGCTATTTTAAAGACAAAGAAGGCACTGATCTTGCCATTAAAGATGGATGGCTCCACACAGGTGATTTAGCCAAAATAGACAAGGATGGATTCATCTATTTGGTGGCAAGAAAAAAGAAATCATAAAAGTTGGAGGTAAACGCGTTAGTCCGAAAGAAATTGAAGACGTTATACTAGCAATCCCAGAAGTCGAAGACTGTATGATTACTCGTTTTGATGACGACCTTTTAGGTGAAGCAATACAAGCCACCATCGTTCTTAGCCATGTAATTGACGAAGACGACATAAAAAAAGAATTCTTAAAGAATGCTCTAAACATTTATCCTCCTATAAAATCCCGCAACGGATTGTTTTTGAAAAAACGATACCATTGAGCGCTACAGGAAAGAAAAGCATCAAATAACAACTTAGGTCGTCAGAGTGATTTTCTAAAGTAAAAACACCATCCTATTGCGTATTACAAGGTACAAAATAGACTCTTGCCTTCGGAGGAATGACAAACCTAAAATATACCGATAAAAATAAAGTTGAATTCTTCATCAGATGAGATTCCTACGTTCGCAGGAATTTGGTAAATTCGCAATTATGAGTGTGAATTTACAAACTCCCATCGATTATCTTAAAGGCGTTGGTCCCAACCGAGCGGATTTACTGCGCTCAGATTTGGGCATTCAGACTTATCAAGATCTTCTTAATCTATTTCCAAATCGGTATATCGATCGCACTAGGTACTATAAAATCAATGAATTACAGCGTAATAATGCCGAAGTTCAAATCATTGGAAAAATTACAGGATTTAGAGAAGTCGCTCAAAAAAGAGGCAAGCGTTTAGTCGCAGACTTTAGAGACGACACAGGCATGATGGAACTCGTTTGGTTTAGAGGTCAAAAGTGGATACGCGACAACCTAAAGACAGGTCAAACTTATGTGATTTTTGGAAAAGCCAATTGGTTTAGTGGTAAATTTAATATGCCACATCCTGAAATAGAATTGCAATCGGAGCACGAAAGTAATTTGCGTTCAGCCATGCAAGCCATTTATCCTTCAACCGAAAAATTATCAAATAAGGGTGTTACAAATAAAGTTGTAACCAATATAATGCAGCAATTATTTTTGGAAACCAAAGGTCGGTTTGTAGAAACGTTGCCCGATTCAGTTATGGCTGAATTAAAATTAATTTCAAAACCTGAAGCACTTTTTAATATTCATTTTCCGAAGACTCCAGAGCTGTTAGCAAGAGCTCAATTTCGATTAAAATTTGAAGAATTATTTTACATTCAGCTGCAGTTAATTATCAAAAATCTCATTCATAAATCGAAAATAAAAGGCTTTACTTTTGATAAAGTAGGAGACTATTTTAACACCTTTTACAAAGACCATTTACCCTTCGAATTAACCAATGCACAGAAGCGTGTTTTAAAAGAAATCAGACACGATTTAGGCAGTAATGCCCAGATGAATCGCCTTTTACAAGGAGATGTAGGCTCAGGAAAGACCATAGTCGCGTTTATGTCAATGCTCATGGGGCTTGACAACGGTTATCAATGCTGTCTAATTGCTCCTACTGCTATTTTGTCAGTCCAGCACTACCAAGGATTAAGTGACCTATGCAAACCTTTAGGAATCAGTGTTTCACTTCTTCAAGGCTCAACCAAAGCTTCAGAACGAAGAATCATTCATGAAAATCTAGAAAATGGCAATTTACAGATCCTAATTGGCACGCATGCTTTACTTGAAGATAAGGTTAAATTCAAGAATTTAGGACTCGCTATTATTGATGAACAACACCGTTTTGGAGTTAAGCAACGATCAAAATTATGGCATAAAAACACCCTTCCTCCAAACGTCTTGGTAATGACCGCTACTCCAATTCCAAGAACCTTAGCCATGTCTGTTTATGGCGACTTGGATATCTCTGTAATTGATGAATTACCAGCAGGAAGAAAACCCATAAAAACGGTTCACAGATTTGATAATAACCGACTGAAAGTTTTCAAATTTATGAAAGATGAAATCGCTTTAGGTCGTCAAATTTATATCGTCTATCCATTAATTCAAGAAAATGAAACCATGGATTATAAAGATTTAATGGATGGTTATGAAAGTGTGTCTCGAGAGTTTCCAATGCCAGATTACCAGATTTCAATTGTTCACGGAAAAATGAAACCTGCCGACAAAGATTACGAAATGCAACGTTTTGTAAAAGGCGAAACTCAAATTATGGTGGCAACAACCGTTATTGAAGTTGGTGTTAATGTGCCCAATGCCTCTGTTATGATTATTGAAAGCGCAGAACGCTTTGGCTTATCGCAATTACACCAATTGCGCGGACGTGTTGGTCGTGGTGCAGAACAGAGTTATTGTATATTGATGACAAGTCATAAACTAAGTCAAGACAGTAAAACTAGACTAGAAACCATGGTACGCAGTAGTGATGGCTTTGAAATCGCTGAAGTGGATTTAAAATTACGTGGACCAGGCGATCTTATGGGCACCCAACAAAGTGGTGTTTTAAACCTTAGAATTGCAGATATTGTAAAAGACAAGGATATCTTGGAGCAATCGCGTTATTATGCTAAAAACATTTTAAAAATCGACCCTAGCTTAGCGTCTCCAGAGCATAGTGCAATACTCCATACCTATAAACAAATGAGCAAGTATCGCAACATTTGGAATTATATTTCATAAACCATTGAATAGTCATTTTGTTAGTTCAATTTGAAACAAAAAAAAAAAGAGACGCTTATAACGTCTCTTTTCTCTTTCTTAATCAAAGCAAAGTGTTTAGTATTAAGCCACTTGCTCTTCGTGTTTACCTTCGTAGACTTCTTCTACTAATTTTTTATTGAATGCTGGTAAATCCTCAGGAGATCTACTGGTCACTAATCCTGAATCCACCACCACTTCTTCATCGACCCAATTAGCTCCGGCATTAATCATATCCGTTTTTATAGAATCGTATGATGTGATTTTACGTCCTTTTAAAACTCCTGCTTCTGCTAACAACCATGGTGCATGGCATATGGCAGCAACGGGTTTATGGTTTTCAAAGAAAGATTTCACAAAGGACACCGCAGCCTTATTCTTACGTAATATGTCTGGATTGATTTGCCCTCCAGGCAATACTAAAGCATTGTAATCCTTTTGACTCACGTCTTTCAAAGTTTTATCTACCTTATATGAGTTACTCCAATTTCCATCTGCCCATCCTTTAATTTCGCCAGACTCTAAGGATACAATATGCACTTCTGCTCCTGCATCTTCTAAAGCTTTTTTGGGTTCTCTTAATTCACTTTCTTCAAATCCGTTTGTTGCTAATATAGCTACTGTTTTCTTATTTAAATTTTCCATTTTAATCTTAATTTTAATTCGTGTTAAATTTTCTTTTGTTCTATTGAAATTCAATTTACATAGGTAAAACCTAACTAACAGTCGATTGTAATTCACTCATGGCTTCACCAATGGAAGTGTTACCTTCTATGATTTCGAATGTGGTATTATACGGAGCATCATCATTTAAAGATTTCACGAGGGTTTGCGCCACGTCTGCTCTACTAATTTCACCACGCTTATTTAATTTTTCTTTCAATTCTACTGTTCCTTTTCCTTCATTATTAGTTAAAGATCCAGGCCTTACAATTGTATATTTAAGGCCGCTGTTTTTAAGATGCTCGTCCGCATTTTGCTTGGCTTTTAGATACTCTTGCAGTTCTTCTGAAGCTTCTGGTTGATCTGCTCCCATAGAACTCAACATTACAAATCTGTTGACATTAGCCATCTTAGAAACAGCCATTAAACGTTTAGCTCCTTCTTGATCAACTTCCACCACATTTTTCCCACCAGAACCCGCAGCAAAAACCACTTTATCAATACCTTTTACAGCATGTGTTAGATCTTCTGTTAAATCTGCGAGCACGGTTTCTACTCCATCATCCTTAAATTGCTTTTGTTGCTCTTCTTTTCGTACCATAGCAATTGGGTTAAAGTATTGCGATGCTTTTAAAAGATTGACAACATGTTTTCCTGTGGTACCGTTTGCACCAGCTACTAATATATTTTCCATAATTATTTTTATTTACTATTGACATAAAACGCATAAATAACTCCTGGCAACCAACCTACAAGGGTTAGCAAAAGACTAATTAAAAACTCGATTCCTAAACCGTGTTTTAAAAATACGGCCAATGGTGGCAAGAGAATCGATAATATGATTGTTAGTAAAGACATTTGTTTGTTTTTTTGTTCTACACAAAATTAGAGCGAACACGTTAAATTCATTGACTTGTTTCATAGTTATGTTAGCGCATATTGACAAAACAAAACGTTAAATAATTAAAAACCTG
The DNA here is from genome assembly GCF_000427335.1 of Winogradskyella psychrotolerans RS-3. Classification (GTDB taxonomy): domain Bacteria; phylum Bacteroidota; class Bacteroidia; order Flavobacteriales; family Flavobacteriaceae; genus Winogradskyella; species Winogradskyella psychrotolerans. The sequence goes on from NZ_ATMR01000091.1 coordinate 35,302, forward strand.
AACTAAAGACGTGTGTTAAGCGAACTGTTGTGGACTTGAAAATTGTTAATAAGGCATGAATATGTTTAAAAGCTGAACTACTGACTTTTACATTGAAAAATGTTAATTTCGTTTGACGCTTGATATAAGTCATTGAAACGACGTTATATCATAAAACGGCTATTAATTTGAAAAATACAGCATATTTAGATAACAACATTATTGTAGAAACCGAACAAGAGAATTTGTCGACAGATAATTTGCGGAATAATATTGATAAAAATATGACTGAATTTTATTATTCATCTGCACATTTACAAGAGGCTAACGAAATCAAAGCAGAAACGTCCATTTTACTTGAAGAGCGACTTCAAAGGCGATTTGAAACTTTAAGTCTAGTTACTAATAATAAATACGTCAACCAAGAGCTACCCTCGAATAAAGTTTAGACTTAAACTGAAAATCCTAAAACAGTTTTTGAAACAATCAGAGATGTGCCAAATGTCCAAAGTGTGATTAAAGCAGTGATAAATTCCATAAGTGAAGAAACAAAAAAGAACTTTCGAGAAAGAATGAAAATTAATTTCGTTCAAATGAACAATTATATACCGCAAGAGGTTATCGAACAAGTAAATACTCGGAGTACTGAATTGGGTGGATTATCATTTGTTGGAATGATTGAAAACGCTATTAATATTCATCCACAAGGAAAAGAAATGGGAATGGAAATAGATTTGCTGGAATTTTTGAACTATTAGATTTAATTGGCTATTTGGAAAGACAAACACAATTCAAAATCTAATTACGCGAGATTATGGGATGCAAGTCATAGTTTTTATTCATCATATTTTGACTATTTCATATCGGATGATAAACGAACGAGAAATAAAGCTAAAGTAGTATTTGAAATTTACGGAGCAAAAACAAAAGTTATTTCATCAAAAGGAACGGAATAAAAGCTACTTACAACAACCTATATAATTTATTATTGGCTCTAATCTACTTACAAAATATTCAAAGATTTTATATTCCGCTTTTAATTACCAAACCACTTAAAAAGCCAAATAGCACAGCGCCCCCCCTACTCCTTCAACAACCCATTAACAAATCCTTCAAACTCTTCCTTAAACTCAACATACTTTTTACCAGTTGCTGGTCCATTAAAACCGGTATGAATCTTACGCACTTTACCTGTTTTATCAATAAAAATAGAGGTTGGGTACGATAACACGTGGTTTAACATTGGTAATTTCTCTTGTGCCTTGACTTTATCTGACGTTCCGTATTGCGCTAAAAGTATCGGATAATCAATACCAACATTGTCTTGCAAACGGTCTATGCGGCTAAAAGCATCTTCTTTTGTTTTTGCATATTCAAATGCTAGAGCTACAAATTCGATCCCTCTGCCTTTATTCTCTTTATAGTATTCTGCATAATATTTGCTTTCGTCTAGACAATTTGGGCACCACGTTCCCATAATTTGCACAATCACAACTTTATCTTTAAAACGCTCGTCTTTTATAGATATTAATTCATCAGCGGTATTTGAGAATTCAAAATCAATATCATCATAACCTTCTTTTATAAAGGTCAAATTATTAGCACTTGGCAATTCGTAAGTATCGTTTCGTTTGGCGACAAAAGGTTCTTTCCAATGGTTGCCAGAATAGAAATGACCTTCCATGGTAGAATCTGTAACGATTGCTGTAAATAAAAATGCATGAGCTCCATCAAACGTCGACAGTTTCATTTCATTTCCATCCATAACTCCTTCTAAAAAACGATAATCACCTGTGGTTGTTCTAAAAGTTCCGGTTACCTTATCTCCTTCCTGTTTAAAAATACCTTTAGCAATATACTCGTCGTCAGCAATGTCTTTACTAAAAATGGTTTCCCAAATACCTGTACTATTTTGTGATGGCTTCGATTTTACTTCAAAACGTTTAGCATTATTATAATCTGCAGTAAATGGCACAATGCGATCTAAACTTTCTTTTATAAAACTCCCTTTTAGATTATTACCTTCAAATTTAGCAGCGATATAACCTTCAAATACTGGTAGCTTAATAAAAACAGAATCATTCTCATAAGTAATCTCGTTGACGTCTATGACTTCTTCTGCATTAAATATTTTTATTTCGGTAGCTGACTTTACTTCAAAAATAAATGGTAATTCTTCATTGTCTTGTACCTCAATAACAGCTCTATAAGACCCCATTTCTAAGGTTTTAGATGATGTCTCAGATTTACAAGAGGACAATAAAATAATGGCTAAAAAGCCTATAAGGTTTTTCATAGTATAATTTTCTATTCTAATTAATTGATAAAAATCGTAAATCTAGAATGTTTTTCAACATAAAAAGTAAAATAAATACGTTAACAAATCTTGAACGTCATTCCCAAAAACGACAAAACACCCATACTTCAGTATCTTATAATCCATCATTTTTGTGGTGTAACGCGTCAAAAATCACAATGTTAAAATCAATTCTAAATTTTATCCTTTCACATTTCATTACAAATCAACTATTACTATCTTTGTAGCTTCACTAAATTGAAAAAATGAAGATTTCATACAACTGGCTTAAACAGTTTATAAAAACCGATTGGGACGCCGAAAAAACAGGCGAATTACTTACTGATCTGGGTTTAGAAATAGAAGGTATTGACACTTACGAATCTGTAAAGGGCGGATTAAAAGGTATTGTTGTGGGTGAGGTTTTAACTTGCGTACAACACCCAAATGCAGACCGATTAAAAGTTACAACCGTAAATATTGGTGAGGATACTCCTGTACAAATTGTTTGTGGGGCACCTAATGTGGCTGCCGGACAAAAAGTACCTGTAGCAACTATTGGCACTACGCTATACACTGCAGAAGGAGAAGCTTGGACCATTAAGAAAGGTAAGATCAGAGGCGAAGAAAGTCATGGAATGATTTGTGCTGAAGACGAATTAGGTCTTGGAGAATCGCACGATGGTATTATGGTTTTAGATGCTAATGTAAAAGTTGGCACACTAGCTGCAGATCTTTTTAAGGTTGAAAATGATGAAGTATTTGAAATTGGCCTGACTCCTAACCGAGCAGATGCGATGAGCCATTACGGTGTAGCGCGCGATTTAAAAGCTGGTTTATTACAAAAAGAAATTTTCCTAGAGCTTATTACTCCTTCAGTAAGCTCTTACCACGTTGATGCTAGAGCATATAAAGTAGATGTTGATGTGCAAGATTATGAAAAAGCACCACGCTATTCTGGTGTAACCATATCTGGAATTAAAGTTGAAAGTTCTCCGGCTTGGTTGCAAAACCGTTTAAAATCTATTGGCCTATCACCTATTAATAATATTGTAGATATTACAAATTATGTCTTACACGAGTTAGGGCAACCTTTACACGCTTTTGATGGTGATAGAATTACCGGTAATAAAATTGAAGTTAAAACCTGTAAAGCAGGAACAAAATTCACCACTTTAGATGGTGTTGAGCGCGAATTACACGAGGAAGACTTAATGATTTGCGATGCCAAAAAACCAATGTGTATTGCTGGTGTTTTTGGAGGTCTTGATTCTGGTGTTTCAGAACACACATCGCGTATTTTCTTAGAAAGTGCTTATTTTAATCCGGTTAGTGTTCGTAAAACAGCTAAACGTCATGGTTTAAATACGGACTCTTCTTTTAGATTTGAACGTGGTATTGATCCTAATCTTACTGAGTATGCTTTAAAACGCGCTGCTTTATTAATTCTGGAAATTGCTGGTGGTGAAATTACAAGTGATATTGTAGATACCTATCCGAAGAAAATAAAAGATTTTGAAGTACGATTGAGTTTTGACAGTGCTAAAAAATTAATTGGAGAAACGATTCCCGAAGAAACTATAAAAAGTATTTTATCCTCTTTAGAGATTAAAGTCAATAATGTTACTGAAGCTGGTTTAGGATTAACTGTACCTGCCTACAGAAACGATGTTCAGCGTGAAGCTGATATTATTGAAGAAATCTTGAGAGTGTATGGTTACAATAATATAGCCACTACAGAAAAGCTTAATGCGTCTATTTCTAATTCATCACGTTTTGAAGATTATAAACTTCAAAATATCATTGGAAATCAATTAGTATCTCAAGGTTTTTATGAAATTATGGCCAACTCATTAACAACACCTAAGTATGTTGAATTGAGTGACGACTTAAACGCGGATCATAATGTAAAAATGCTGAATCCACTTAGTAGTGATTTAGAAGTGATGCGTCAGTCATTATTGTTTTCAGGATTGGAAGCTGTAGCACATAACATTAACCGAAAACGCAACGATTTAAAGCTTTTTGAATACGGTAAAACCTATCATCAATACACTGAAGCGCGAGAAGAACACAAACACTTATCGTTATTTGTAACAGGAAATAAAACGGAAGAACGTTGGAATGCAGCTGCTCATCCAGGTGACTTCTTTTATTTAAAAGGAACTATAGAAGTGATTTTACAACGTTTAGGTTTATCACGTTTAAAATCGACTCCAAATACATCTGATATTTTCAGTGAAGGCATGAGTTTTTCTGTTGGAAAGAAGAAAATGGTTGACTTCGGATTGGTTAAAAAATCGGTATTGAAACATTTTGGTATTTCTCAGAATGTATTATTCGCAGATTTTAACTGGGATAATGTGATAGAAATGGCAAAACATAATAAAATTAAGTTTAGTCCTATTTCTAAATACCCATCTATACGACGCGATTTTGCTTTGTTATTAGACAACAATGTTACTTTTGAAGATATAGACACCATAGCCAAGCAGACCGAAAAACAATTGCTTAAAAACGTGAATTTATTTGACGTTTACGAAGGCAAAAATTTACCTCAGGGTAAAAAGAGTTATGCGGTGAGTTTTATATTTCAAGACGAAAACAAGACGCTAAACGATAAACAAATTGATAAAATCATGTCCAAACTACAATCTAATTTTGAAAGTAAACTGGGGGCTGAATTGCGATAACAATCAATAATTATCAAAAACAAGAAGCCCTTAAACTTTATGATTAAGGGCTTTTGTATGTTTAAAACGCTTTAAATCCATTCTATTAATAGTATATACGAAGCAGCATTTTTACAGTAATAATCAATTCAAATAATAATTCTAAATATTATTCTTAATTTAAGAGTAATGCGCATAAAAGTTGGTATTTTTAACAAACAAAAAAATAAATCATGGCAAATATAACATTAGGAGGAAACCCAATAGAAACTACAGGTCAATTACCTGCAGTAGGTACAAAAATACCCGATTTTACACTTACAGCAACCGATTTATCGGCTAAATCTAATACAGATTACAAAGGCAATCGATTGATATTAAATATTTTCCCAAGTATAGATACTGGTACTTGTGCGCAATCTGTGAGAACATTTAATGAAAAAGCAAGCGCATTAGACAACACAAAAGTATTATGTATTTCTAAAGATTTACCATTTGCTTTAGCTCGTTTTTGTGGAGCTGAAGGTTTAGATAACGTAGAAAGTCTTTCTGATTTTAAAACCGGAGATTTTGGAAAAGATTACGGTATCACTTTTAAAACAGGACCTTTAGCACCTTTATTATCGCGTTGTATTGTCGTTATCGATACTGATGGTACTGTTTTACATACAGAGCAAGTTGCTGAAATTAAAGATGAGCCTAATTACGAAAGTGCATTAGCAAGTTTAGCATAATTACTGCATGCCCAAAAAAGAATCTTTTCTAATTAATAGAATAAAAAGTATAGGCTTTGCTTTTAAAGGCATGCTTATACTTATTAGAACAGAAGCCAGTATTCAAGTACAACTATGCATCGCCATAGTGGTCACAATTACTGGCTTCTGTTTTGATATTTCTAAAACCGAATGGATTGCACAATTCTCAATGATTGGCTTGGTAATGAGTCTTGAAGGTATGAATACTGCTATTGAAGCTCTTGCTGATTTTATACATCCTGACTATCATAAAAAAATTGGATTAATAAAAGATGTGGCTGCTGGTGCCGTTTTTATTGCCTCTATAGTCGCGGTTATAATTGCTGGCATTATTTATATTCCTAAGTTTATATAAGGAAAAAAACACACCTTAGGTAAGTAAATTAAAATATCCCATCTATAAATTCACGTTTCCATACCAAAATCAAGAATAGAAACGTTTCATATTTGTATTTTTGTCCCATTCAAAACCAACAACACTTTTAAGCCTTAAGATGAAATCATTATTTGTGACGTTTTCTATTGTATTAGCGCTCTTCAGTTGCAATGAAAAGGATAAAAAAATTAGTTCTACAGAACTTATAACAGCCCAAATAGATACTTTAAAAACTAGTGAAGCTCCAAGCATCCCCATTACAAAAGCATTGGTTTTAGGAAAGTTTGATTATAAAACAGATTCTACATTTAGTAAGGTTAGTGCACAACATTCTGCAAAAACCTTATACCTTAATAAAACGGTTTATGCTTCTTTTTTAGACATGTATAATGCTGCTGAAAAAGACGGAGTCGTATTACGCATCTTATCAGGAACACGAAATTTTGACGAACAAAAAGCAATTTGGGAACGCAAATGGAATACCTATTCTAATCTTGAGCCGCTAAAACGAGCTCATAAAATTTTAGAATATAGTTCTATGCCAAGTTCTTCTCGTCATCATTGGGGAACAGATTTAGACTTAAATAGTTTAAGTAATTCGTATTTTAGCAGTGGAGAAGGAAAGTCTATCTATGATTGGCTGAATGCTAATGCTCATAATTTTGGGTTTTATCAAGTTTACACCACCAAAGAAAATGGCAGAACAGGTTACAATCTAGAAAAATGGCATTGGTCTTATTTACCACTAGCACATCACTATTTAGAGTTTTATAATTCTAATATCACCATTGAAGATATTAGTGATTTTAAAGGTTTTGAAACAGCAAAAGAATTACATATTATAGAAGACTATGTCAATGGGATTTCTAAAGGAGCAAAAGATTACAACTAAAATATAGATTCCTACTTTCGTGGGAAGTAAGCATGGCAAAAAAAACAACAAAAAAGAAAACAACCACTAAAGCGGCACCAAAGACTAAGGCTAAGAGGGCATTTAAAAAGCCTTCACTTAAGTTGTCTAGTCAACAAAAACTAATTTTTGGTAGTTTCCTTATTATTTTAGGAGCACTCCTCTTTATTTCATTTTTATCCTTTGTATTTACGGGTAAGGAAGATCAAAGTGTGCTTCATAATTTCCCAGAACGTTCAAATGAATATAAGAACTGGGCAAGTCAGCTTGGTGCTTGGGTAAGCGAATTTTTTATTACTAAAGGATTTGGTTTACCTTCCTTTATTTTTGCTGGTTTATTATTTCTTTCAGGTGTTTATGTTACTTTGAGTTTAAACAAATCAAAATTAAGATCACATTGGATTTGGGGAACACTGATCGTTGTATGGCTGTCAATTCTTTTTGGATTTTTCACTCATAAATATGATTTTCTAGGTGGCACTATTGGTTTCGAGATGAATCAATTCTTTCAAGATTACATTGGTAAAATTGGTACGATACTCTTGTTAGTGTTTGGGCTTATCACCTACTTGGCTATTCGATTTAAAATCACAGGAGAGACTCTAGTAAACAGTTTTAAAAGTGCAAAAAGCTCTATCAAAGAAGATTTACAATCCGATAAAAAGGCAACAGAACCGACACCTATTTTCGATAATAGTTTAACTGAAGAAGCCGAAGCTATTAAGTCTGCTTTGGACATTCCTTTAAAAAAGACAGAACCTACTATTACTAAGCATTCTAAACCAGAACCTGAGGTTGAGAAGGATTCTAAAGTGGAAATGCTAAAAATGGAAGTCACAGAAAAGCCAAAAGAAGAAACCATTGAAACTCCTGAATTAAAAATCGAGGTTGAAGCCGTTGAAGAAGAAAAATCTGAAACCGACAATTTAGCCGATAAATTAGTTGAAGATTTTGGACAGTTTGATCCGACACTCGAATTAGGTAAATTTCAATTTCCTCCATTAGATTTATTAAAGAAATATGATAATGAAGGTATTTCTATAGATCAAGATGAGCTTGAAGAAAATAAAAACAAAATTGTAGAAACACTTAACAACTACAAAATTGGAATTTCGAGCATAAAAGCGACTATCGGACCAACAGTTACACTATATGAAATTGTGCCAGATGCTGGTATCCGAATTTCAAAAATTAAAAACTTAGAAGATGATATTGCCCTATCCCTTGCGGCTTTAGGAATTAGAATCATTGCCCCTATTCCAGGAAAAGGAACCATTGGAATTGAAGTACCTAATAAAAATTCGACTATTGTATCGATGCGCTCAGTTATTGCGTCTCAAAAATTTCAAAAATCGGATATGCAATTACCAATCGCTTTTGGAAAAACCATTAGCAATGAAACCTTTGTTGTCGATTTGGCTAAAATGCCACACTTACTTATGGCTGGTGCAACAGGCCAGGGTAAATCGGTAGGTTTAAATGCTGTGCTGACTTCTTTATTATATAAAAAGCATCCAGCAGAAGTAAAATTTGTTCTTGTTGATCCTAAAAAAGTAGAATTAACACTTTTCAATAAAATTGAACGTCATTATTTGGCAAAACTTCCAGATAGTGAAGAAGCCATCATCACAGATAATACAAAGGTTATAAACACCTTAAATTCACTTTGTATTGAAATGGATAACCGTTACGAAATGCTTAAAAATGCCTTTTGTAGAAACATTGCCGAATACAACGTAAAATTTAAAGCCAGAAAATTAAACCCTAATGATGGTCATGCATTTTTACCATATATTGTATTGGTTGTAGATGAGTTTGCAGATTTAATTATGACGGCAGGTAAAGAGGTAGAAACACCAATTGCTAGACTTGCGCAGTTGGCTCGTGCTATTGGTATCCACTTAATTGTGGCAACACAACGTCCATCGGTTAACGTTATTACAGGTATTATTAAAGCGAATTTCCCAGCTCGTATCGCATTTAGAGTAACGAGTAAAATAGATTCGCGTACTATTTTAGATGGTTCGGGTGCCGATCAGTTGATTGGTCGTGGAGATATGCTTTACACACAAGGTAACGAACTTATTCGTATTCAATGTGCGTTTGTAGACACTCCTGAAGTTGAAAAAATAACAGAATTTATCGGTTCACAAAAAGCATATCCGGATGCTCATTTACTGCCAGAGTACGTTGGTGAAGAAGGTGGCACAAATCTTGATATTGATATATCAGACAGAGATAAATTGTTTAGAGAAGCAGCAGAACTTATTGTAACAGCACAACAAGGCTCTGCATCTTTATTACAACGAAAATTAAAATTAGGTTACAACAGAGCAGGTCGTATTATTGATCAATTAGAAGCTGCTGGTATTGTTGGAAATTTTGAAGGAAGTAAAGCGCGTCAAGTTTTAATTCCTGATTTAGTATCCTTAGATCAGTTGCTAGATAATGAACAATAACAGTACATTGCACTAGGTAACAAAAACATTATTTTACACTATAAATAGAAACAAAAAAGAATGAAAAAATTAATTATTATCGCATGTATTGCTATAGGGTTCAATGCTTTCGCTCAAAATGATGCCAAAGCAGAATCTTTACTAAAAGAAGTAAGCACAAAAATTAAAAGCTATAAAAACATTAGCTTAGATTTTAAATATGAATTAAATAATATTAGCGAGAATATTAAACAAGAAACGCGAGGTGATGTAGTCATAGAGGGTGAAAAATACAAGCTTAACATCCTAGGTGTTACACGCATTTTTGATGGCAAGACATTACACACTATTAGTCCTGAAGATGAGGAAGTTACTATTTCTTCGGATAATTCAGAAGATGAAAGTACCATCACACCAAGTAAAATGTTATCCTTTTATGAAGATGGTTATAGCTTTAAAATGGACATCTTACAAACCATCAAAGGACGCAAAATTCAGTATATCAAACTCAATCCAATGGATACAAATTCTGAAATAAAGCATATTTTATTAGGGATTGATGCAACTACTAAGCATATTTACAATTTAATTGAAGTTGGTAAAAACGGAACGAAAACAACATTAACTGTTAATTCTTTTAAAACCGACCAACCTATATCAAAAACCTTATTTACATTTGACAAAAGTAAATACAGCGATTACTTTATCAATAAAATAGACTAAGGCTAAATTTTAATTGTGTGAAAATATTAGATAGGTACATACTTATCACATTTTTAAAGACGTTTTTTAGCGTCTTTATTATATTCATGTTCATCTTTATTTTACAAGGAGTTTGGCTATACATTGCTGAACTTGCTGGTAAAGATCTGGACGTTACTGTGACGGCTAAATTTATTTTGTACTATATGCCAAAGTTAATTCCTTTGGTAGTGCCTTTGACTGTTTTATTATCTTCAATCATGGTTTTTGGCAACTTTGCAGAAAACTATGAGTTTGCGGCAATGAAATCTACAGGTATTTCTTTGCAACGTGCTATGCGTAGCTTAAGTGTCTTTATTGTTGCACTTGGAATCGGCTGTTTCTTTTTTGCGAATAATGTGATTCCTTGGGGAGAATATAATTTTTATAACCTAAGACGTAACATCGCTAAAATGAAACCAGCATTAGCTATTGCTGAAGGTCAGTTTAATGAAATAGGAAATATTAATATAAAAGTTGCCAAGAAATCTGGTGACCGAGGGCAGTTTCTTGAAGATGTTGTTATTCATGAAAAAAGCACCACGAGACGCGGAAATTATAAAGTTATTGCTTCTGAAAAAGGTGAATTAAAAAGTAGTCCAGACTCTAATATTCTTCAACTTGAATTGTTGAATGGGAATTACTACGAAGAAGTCATTAGCAAAGACGTAAGGAAGAATCAAAACAAGCCGCATGTAAAAAGCTATTTTGATAACTACATTACCAATGTTGATTTAGAAATACTAAATAGTGATGACTTAGATGAGAAAAGTCAATCTGACAGATACAACATGTTAAGTGTAGCTCAGCTAAATAAAGTAATTGATACCTTAGAACGAAACAGAGCAAATGATTATAAAGCTTTATCTAGCACCTTATACAATCGAAGTACATATGCGTCTTTAAATATTAATATAGATACATCTAAGACTAGAAAAACCGTTCCTAAGGATTCTATTTTAATTTCTAAGAATCTTTTAGATTTTTATAGTACAGCTCAAAAAATTCAGATTTTAAATTTGGCAGTAAATTCTTCTAATAGTACTAGACAAATTTTAGATTCTAATAAAAAGAATTTAGAAACGAAGCAAATATTCTTAAACAAGCACATTATTTCATTACAAGATAAAATTGTTTTAGCATTTGCCTGTATTATTCTCTTTTTTGTAGGAGCACCACTTGGAGCATTAATACGTAAAGGTGGACTTGGACTCCCAATGGTCATCGCTATTGTACTATTCCTAACCTATCATTTCTTTGGAATTTTCGCAAAAAACAGTGCTGAAAAAGGTAGTTTTAGTCCCATTATTGGTTCTTGGCTTTCTACAGCCGTAATGCTACCTTTAAGTATTTATCTTACAACACGTGCGACAAATGATAAAGGTGTTTTTCAGTTTGATGCCATCATTGTGCCTTTAAAACGATTATTCAATCCTAAGAATAAACTTCAACTTTCAGAAAGTGATACTAAAGTGTATAACTTTTATTCCAAATATTCTATGGAAGAGTTAATAGGGATTATTAAAAATCAAGATGAAATTACGTTGGATAAAAAGCCAAAAGAGATTGCACTTCATAATATATTAGATCGCAATATTTCACTTGAAGGTTTAAAGTCTGAAGGTTTAGAAATTCCAGATACACTTATAAAAGCGAGAGTACTACTTAAAGATTACAATGATTATTCAAAAACTAGTTTAATAAGTTATTGTGTTGGTATTGTACTACTTGTGTTACATTTTGTATTTAACAATAATAAACTTCCGGAATTAGCAGAGTCGGCTTTAACTTTAAGTATTATCGCATTCATATTTTTTGTTATATATGTTATTGTCAACGCTTTTGTCTATTCAAAATTTTATAAGATTATTAATCAGGAAGGAAAGCACATCAATCCTTTTATTGTTGCCTTAACACTTCCTATTTATCCACTAAAGTATATAATTGTAAGAAGTAGAATTTCTCAAGACTTCTACCTCAGCTGTCTTCAAAATATAAAATAAACGTATCTTTGCAGCGTCAAAAAAAAAGCACCATGATGATAACTAAAACCAAGAATACACAAACCAGTCTAAACACTATTCAAGAAGCTATAGAAGACATTAAACAAGGTAAGGTTATTATTGTTGTTGATGATGAAAATCGTGAAAATGAAGGTGATTTTATTGCAGCTTCAGAAGCTGTAACGCCTGAAATGATAAATTTCATGGCAAAACATGGTAGAGGGCTCATATGTGCTCCTCTTACTGAAGACCGCTGTGACGAACTAGATTTATCAATGATGGTACAAAACAATACCGTTCTACATCATACCCAGTTTACGGTTTCTGTTGATTTAATAGGACAAGGATGTACAACAGGTATTTCTGTCCATGACAGAGCAAAAACAATTAAAGCTTTAGTTGAAAAGGATACCAAGCCACAAGATTTAGGTCGTCCAGGACATATATTTCCTCTTAAAGCTAAGAATGGCGGAGTTTTAAGACGTACAGGTCATACTGAAGCCGCGGTTGATTTAGCGCGTTTAGCTGGATTTCAACCTGCCGGAATTTTAGTCGAAATTTTAAATGAGGATGGCACCATGGCAAGGCTTCCTGAATTATTGAAAGTAGCTGAGAAATTTGATTTAAAAATTATCTCAATTGAAGACCTAGTAGCCTACCGTATGGAGCACGATTCTTTAATTGAAAAGAAAGAAGATTTTAATATCGAAACACGTTTTGGTAAATTTAGACTAAGAGCCTACCAACAAACAACGAACAATCAAATTCATATTGCTTTAACTAAAGGAAGTTGGTCAAAAGACGAACCTGTTTTAGCACGTGTTAATGTTTCCTTAGTTAATAATGACATCCTTGGAACGTTAACCAATAATGCAGATCAAAAATTGGACAATATGTTCAACGCCATCAATACAGAAGGAAAAGGAGCTGTAATTTTCATTAATCAGCAAGCAGAATCGATGAATCTATTGAATCGTCTGTCTATTTTGAAAGACAATCAAATAGAAGGGGAATTAGTAAAAGCACCGAGTTTAGGTATGGATTCTAAAGATTTCGGTATTGGAGCCCAAATACTTCACGATCTTAAAGTGAGAAAACTAAGATTATTATCCAACAGTCTCCAAACCAAACGTGTTGGTATGATTGGTTATGGTTTAGAAATTGTAGATTATGTAGAGTATTAAGGACGTCTACTATATAAATGTATTAGTTATAGTGTTTTTTCACTAATTAGAAAGAGAGCCTTATTTTTTAAATCTGGCTCTCTTTTTATAGTTATTAATAGCGACTTTTATTCTATTTTATGACTATCTTTTTTGTCATTTCTCCTTTATCAGAATAAATTTTCAATACGTAAGTACCAGACTCTAATTGATCTACTTTTATCTGTTCTGCCTTGTGTATAAATAAATTCTAATTTAAAAAAATTGAAGTTTGAATGTAAGAAAATTAAAACATGGTTTCTTACAAATACATAGACTGATAGAAAATAAGTTTAAATTTAAATATGCGCTTTAATAATTTTCGCCATCTTTTCAGCACGTGCTTTAACTTCATCTTCTGTCCAAGACAATTTAATTAAACACGATATATTACGAGCGATGTATGAATCAGATTGCTCAAAGGTTTTTGTTTGAAGGTATTCTAAACCTTTTTTTACTTCTGTTGAAATTGGAAACAACGATTTTAAATCCTTAAGATGATTCCATTCTTTAATATAATGCCAATTGTTGTGATAGTAATTCCAACACGCATCTACTCCACCTGTTTTAAACGCTTCAATTACTTTTTGCGAAGATTCGGCATCTGGTAAAAAGAAGTTTAAGAAGGCATAACTTTCTTCACCTCCTTTAGGAACAGTTCTAAACGTTACTCCCGGAACTCTAGATAATGCATTTCTTAGAATCGTATAATTACGTTTCTGAATAGAAATAAACTCAGGTAAACGTCTTACTTGAGCCAAACCAACGGCTGCATGTAATTCTGAAATTCTAAAATTATAACCTAAAAACGGATGTGTTTCTGCACCTCTATCATTACCAAGATGGTCATGACCATGATCACTGTAATGATCGGCATTTATATAGTAATCTTTGTTATTCGTGACAACAGCTCCTCCTTCACCACAGGTAATTGTTTTTACAAAGTCGAAAGAAAAACACCCTAAGTCAGCAATGCTACCTAATGGTTTTCCGTTATAAGTGCCTCCAATAGCTTGGCATGCATCTTCTACAAATAATAAATTATGCGTATTACAAATGTCTTGCAACGCATCCATATTCCCCATACTTCCGCACATTTGTACAATCATAACGGCTTTAGTTTTTGGAGTAATTGCAGCTTCAACAGCTTTTGGATCTAAAGTTAATGTATCGTCAATATCAACCAAAATAGGAATAGCCCCTAACATCATAATGGCTTCAAAACTCGCCACAAACGTAAAGGTTGGCATAATCACCTCATCACCTGCTCCTACTCCCGCTGACGCTAAGGCAACAGATACTGCGGCTGTTCCACTAGAAACCAATTGAACGTGGTTAGATTGAAATGTGGTCGCCAATTCAGCTTCCAATTCTTTAGCTTTCCAATGGCCGTTTCGCATACCATCAAAACCATAGCGCATTAATACTCCGTTATCTAAAACATCATTAACTTCTTTGCGTTCTAAATCGCTAAATAACTCGAATCCTGGCATAGTGAATTTTGATTTTATTGTGTTTTTTCAGTCGAAAAACAAAGATATCATTTTACATATTTCTTACAGTGAAAACTGCTATAATTCTATAACGGTTTTTGAAATAGGTTGTCTTACTTTTTTAAAATCGGCAAACATATCATCATCGGCTCTATAACCAACAGGTAGCAATAATACAGAACTTAAACCGTGTTTTTCCAATTCTAATTTTTCATCTAACGCTTTTGGTATAAAGCCTTCCATCGGACAACTATCTATACCTTCTACAGCACAAACCGTCATGAGATTACCTAGAGCGATATATGCCTGTTTAGTTGCCCAAATTAGTTTCTTATCTGCAGGCATATCTTCAACTGTAGATTTTAATTCTTCCTTAAAAGGATTAAGAATTGCATCTGGTGTATTTCGTATGGCTTTAATCGTATCAAAATGATCATTTACATCGTTACCGTCAATTTCAGTTTGAATACATAGTACCAATAAATGAGAAGCATCAACAACCTGTCGTTGACCATAAGCGACTTCTATCAAACGCTCTCTTACAATCTTATCTTCTATAACAACCATTTTTAAGGTTTGCAAACCAAAAGACACAGCTGTTAAATTGAAAGCTTCCTTTAAAGTATTTAATTTTTCCTTTGAAAGTGTTTTAGTAGCATCAAATTTTTTGGTTGCGTACCTCCATTTCAATTGTTTTATGATGGACATTTGTTCTTATTTTTCTTCAAAAATACATAATATATCTTTGGATTGATTAGTTGATACAAGAACGACTCTTATAAAATGAAAAAGCCGAATGGCTCTTAGAGACATTCAGCTTTCTATATAAATTGCTTTTAAATTGAAACTACCGTTTCAAAGCAAAATGTGATTGAAACTCTTTACGTAAGCCGCTACTTGGTTCATCATACTCTACAGTAAAATAGTCACTTGTTGGCAAAGCATTACCATTGAATGTTCCGTTCCATCCTTCTCCATCAGGATTCATTTGAATTAGCAGTTTACCGTAGCGATCATAAATATAAGTTGATGCTTTACTACCAATACCTTGAATGTTCCATGCGTCATTATTACCATCTCCATTAGGTGTAAAACACAATGGATAGTCGATAACAAAAATAGACTCTGTTGTTTTTCCACAACCGTTTTTATCTCTTGCTGTTATGTCATGTTCACCTGCAGAAACATTAGTAAAAACACCCTCAACTTGCCATGGCCCTCCATTTAAGCTATTTTCGTAGACACTAATTCCTGTGGCAATACCATTTATATATTGTTTTAAATACAAAGTGAACTAAATCTCTAGAGATTATTAAAATAATATATAAACATACACTCTTCAAACAGAAAAGATTTAGCGCACTACATAAATTAATGATGAAATTAAGCGTAAGATTTTTAGCAAAAAAAAATGCTTTTAGTATGTTTACTAAAAGCATTTATAATCCTTTACAATCAAAAACTCAGAGCGTCTATTTTGCCTATCTTCCTCTTCTATACAACTCATAGACGATTAAATTTTTCTTGATATTTCATTCCCTATCTAGCAGATGACTTCTTTTATCTTCTTTTTTGATGTTTTTTATAATATCAAAAAGTTGTGTTTTCAATGACTTATACTCTTTTAAGAAGTCTTTAATCCCAATGACTAAATCCTGATGTTCTTTAGTATATGCTTTTTCCGCTTCTTTTTGATCAATGCCATCCACCATTATTTCTAACTCATTTTCATGCATTTTAACAGCCTCTATTAGTTTATTGTTATGCTTTTCTGATCTATTAATGGCATCTACAATTTCTTTACTATCAGAAAACTTATCAGATGCTATTAATTGAGATGTAAAATGTGTTACTAAATCTTCAAAAAACAGATGTTCATCTTTTATAAAATTCAATTCAGACAACCATTCTTTAGACACTATGTGCATTTCTTCTGCACTCAACCATTCTGCATGGCGTAAGTTTGTTTGTGTGGTTTTCATGATTTCCATAGGTTTTGGGTTAATTATTAATTTAAGTACTAAGTTAATACCTATAACTAAAAACTAAAATGACGAATGTCAGTTCAACCAATAATTGCTTACTTATTTTTTATAGCATTACTTTTTCAACATCTGTCAATTTCGGAATAGTCACATTCCAATTGTATTTATCTTTTAATTTCACTCTAAAAGCATCGAGAGCTGTTGGTTCTCCGTGAATTAAATATATGTTTTCAGGTACATTTTTTATATCACTTACCCAATCTAACAAATCTTGCTGGTCGGCATGTGCTGATAGACTCTCAATACTTTTTATAGTAGCTTTTACAGGATAGTATTTACCAAAAAAGCGAATCTCGTGTGCCCCTTCTAAAAGTTGTCTACCTCGTGTACCTTCTGCTTGATAACCCACTAACAGCACAGTCGTTGTTGGCTCATCTATAAGCTGCTGCAAATATGTGAGTACGCGTCCGCCTGTAACCATGCCACTACCAGCAATAACAATTTTAGATCTTTTGTCGTCAATAGTTTCCCAAGTTTCTTTATACGATTGAATAATATTGACATGATTGCACATAGCATCATAATCTTGCATCGCTAATTTATGCCACTTCGGAAAACGTTTAAAAACATCCAAAACATTATTACCCATTGGACTATCTACAAAAATTGGAATATTTGGAATTCTATTTTGCTGATACAACTTCCAGAGAATATACATCAGTGTTTGTAATCGTTCTACGGCAAAACTTGGAATAATTAAATTGCCTTTTTTTTGTAGAGTCTCTAAAACGATTTCTGTTAGGACATCTTCAACATTTTCTTTTGGATGTATTTTGTTTCCGTAGGTACTTTCCATAAATAAAAAATCTGCCCATTCTGGTTTTTTGGGAGCATTGAGTAAATAATCATTCCGCCTACCAATATCTCCAGAAAACACAAAGCGCTTACCGTTTATTTCAATTTCTATAAATGTAGCCCCTATTATATGGCCGTTATACTGAAATCGATAAGAAATATGTTCTGATAACTGAATCCATTTATCCACAAGCTCTATTTCAAATTTCTTTATAGTATTTTCAGAATCTTTAATAGTGTAAAATGGCAACGCAGGATTGTGTTTGCTATACTTTTCCTTATTGGCTTTATTAGCTTCTTCTTCGTGGATTTTAGCACTATCCTTTAATATTATTTCTGCAATGGCAAGCGTTGGAGCAGTCCCTTTAATTTTACCTTTAAATCCTTGTTTTAATAAACGTGGTAGATAACCAACATGGTCTAAATGACCATGAGTTAACAAAACAACATCAATAGCTGCCACATCTATAGGTAAATCCTCCCAATTGAGTTTTCTTAGTTCTTTTAGACCTTGAAACATACCGCAATCTATCAGTATGTTTTTTTCTGAAGTTTCAATTAAAAATTTTGATCCAGTAACAACTCCTGCTGCTCCCAAAAAATTGATTTTCGCAAATTTTTCCATGATTTATTATTTAATTAGGCACACAATTGAGAGATTTCATTTAAAATTTTCTTTTTCCGTGTCTCGGAAACTCCAAGATGATCTAAATAAAACTTATCGTTAATTAAATCTCTACACAACACAATAGATCTACTAAGGAGAAATTGCTTTTCTCTTTGGTTCAGCAGTGTAGATACGGTTATTGGGTATAATCCTAAGCGATCTATCCTATCTTTGAGACCATTGTTTGATGGAAAATCCCAACTCAATAAATACAAGCCACAACAACTACCATATTGTAAAGCGTCTTTTGTAAACCGTGTATTGGTTACCACCCAGCCTTTGGTTAATGCGGCATTATCTTTAGAGTTTTTATTCCAATTGGCTTTTACATCTTGATACCTTGAGTTGATGTATAAAGGAATTTTTACATTGCAATTAAGCCCTTGCTCACTATGAAATTTGCATTCTATTAAGGTTGACTCTGAATTTTTATGGGCGATGACGTCAATTTCGTGCGAAACACATTTTCCTTGCAAAATTTTACCAACCTCTGTCTTGTAGCCTGAATAATTTAACACTGCACTTACAAAATGCTCAAAAGGAAAACCTGTCGGTCCTAATTCATATAGTGCTTTTTTTAGTTTATATTTTGAAGCAAAACAGCGCTTATCTTTTTTAAGTAAGGCAAATGCTCTGTTGTAAATTTCTTTAGTTGAAATACCTTGATACAATTCATCTCTCACTTTATCTAGGATTTGATTAATAATAGTATCATCTGCTCCTGTTCTTTTTAGAGATACACGTAATTTATCTAACGAAAATTTCACTTTTTCGCCAGAGTATTTTATAATGTCTATATCGTCAATATTCATAATCTAAGTTTAAAAGAATTATTAAAATCAATACTATTATAAAATGCTAAAGCCGCCTTCAGAACCTTTAGTATCAAATAACATCTCAAGCTTCACAAGGAATAACCAAAAAAGGAACATTTAAATGAAACCCAATCTGGTTAATTTTATTTTTAAAGAACAGATTCTCAAAGAAAGAATGTTTATTATTTATCATCACTAAGAGATTGATTTTCTGTTTTATTTGAAATTCATTTATAGCATCAGTTATTTCCATGCTTTTGAACTGATGAAATAGAAAAGCTGAATTCTTAAATACTAATTTTAATTTTTCTTTATTTGATTTTTGTTTCTCGTTAAGCTCAGAACCTGTTGATACATGTAAAACATTTAGTCTAGCATGGTTTGAGTATACTAATTCTTTTAGAATTTTAAGGGTCGAATCGTTATACTCCACATCTAAATCAGTAGGAAATAAAATCTCGTGAGGAGCTTCGAAAGAAAAACTTGATGGAACTGCCAAAATAGGACATTTTATCTCTTTAAACACATGCACGGTATTTGAGCCTAATAGAACTTCCTTTGCACCAGTAGCCCCTTTAGTTCCCATAACTACAAAATCAATTTTATACTCTTCGACGAACTCTTTAATGCCCGACACTAGCGTTTCGAATCTTGCAAAAGTTTCAAACTTGTGATTATCGTTATCATAGGTGTCCTTAAGTGTTGAAACTATAGCATTCAAATTGTTCTGTGATGTATTTCTAACAGCATCTCCTAAACCAAATTGGGCAGGATAACCAAGAACATATTCCACATGATAAATAACAGGTGTATACGCGTTAAATAAATAAAACGTACACTTTTCATTCTTTAATAATTGTACAGCGTAATTAATAGCATTCCGAGAATTTTCGGAAAAATCGGTGGGAAGTAGAACAGTTAACATAATGATTGTTTTAAATTACGTTACTAAAGTTAAAGTACTGAAACACTAAAAACAATGATATATATCAGATGACACTATTATAAAATAAAAGACATCCAACTTCGTTTAGCTGGATGCCTTAAATGATTAATAGCAAATAAAATGTATATCCCTTAATATTGTATTTGATTTTTTCAATAGTTACTTCAACTTAAAGCGCACTATACAGGAACAATATTATAAACCACATTAAGCAAAAAGAGACCAATTAAAAACAATAAGGTATAAATCACTTGCACCATTTTTATGTTAATAATCTCGAGCCAATACACCGTTGGTTTTGGAAACATAAATAAGGCTAATCCAAAAAATAAGGATGACCAACCAATTAGCGTCACAATTAGTTTATAGTTCGGTTCCCATATATTGTGAAACAGCACATTTAATAGTCCTACAATTATGGCAATGAATGAAAAAACAATTAAAAATTTTTCATCTTTAAGATCGTTAAAAATCTGCTTAATACGTTTAGGGTTTAGACTTAAGATTAAAAAGAAAATAATAAGATACCATCCCCAAAACTTTGCTAAAAAAATTGAATTTCCCATAATTTAAATATTTTATTGATGTAAAACTAGAAATGGTATGTCTGTGTGATACGTAATTTTTTCTACATTAGAATGAAATAGTATACTCTGAAAATAGTTGAGATTCTTAGCAACCATGACAATCATATTAATATCTCTACTCTCCACAAAGCACTGTATAGCATCTTCTACTTTACCATTAGTTAGATAATGAAAGCTAGGTTTAAATTCTTCAAAATAATCGCTTAATACATCTTTATTTTCAAGCTGTTCTATATTTAGCTTAGCATCCTTTTTCTGAATATGAATGATGTGTAAACTCGCTTCTACAGTTTTTAAGATATCTGTAAATGGCTGAAGTGCCATTAAGTCGTAAGAGAGGTTAAAATCTGTTGGAAACGCTATTTCCTTAAGCCCTTTATATTTTGCATCTTCTGGAACAACCAATGTTGTACATTTCACTTTTGTTATAACGTCGCCAGTATTACTGCCTACAATATATTCTTTGAATCCTGATGCACCTTTGGTACCCATTACTAATAAGTCTATCTTTTTCTTAGTTACATATTTTCTAATTGATTCTAAGAAAAAACCATAATCGCTTAACGTATAAAACTTATGATTTTTATTAGGTTTATGGTGTTCATCAATTTCTTTTAGTAACGTTCTTAATTTAAGCTTTGAAGGTTTAACATATATTTCCTCAATTTGATCTGCCGTTGGCACATAGCCACCATCACCCGACATAAAGGTATCTACTCTATTAACGTGAAGCAGATAAAAATTACATGCTACTGGCTCAAAAAAGTCAATGGCATAAGAAATGGCATTCCACGAGTTTTCAGAAAAATCTGTTGGTAATAAAATGTTCATCGTTTAAATTTCTTAGTGGATACAAATCTAAATCGATGAGGATAATTAAAATATGATATTGGTCATATTGATCTTTTTAAGCGTTTTTAATTTGTTAAAAACCAAAAGTTTAAATGAATTTATTGAAAAATATGTTTAATAATCAATTGATATCATGTAATTTTTGAAGATCTAGAATTTTAATATTTCTACCTTCCATATCTATAATTCCTTTTTTCTTAAAATCGGACATCGTTCTAATTAATGTTTCAGTAGCAATACCTGCAACACTTGCTAAATCATTTCTAGAAATTACAATGGGATCACCTGGGTTTGAATGTAACTTTTCAGCAAACCTTAAAATTGTTGAGGCTGTTTTACGTTGCACAGAGCTATAAGCCATTTGCAGTAATTGATCTTTAACACCAGTAATATCTTCGGTTAATAATTGAATTACTTCTAATGTTAGTTTGTGGTTATTCTCTAACACATCGGTTAATTCAGACTTAGAAACGCCTGCCAATTCTAAATCTTTCATGGCAATTGCAGTTTCTCTATAGGGTATATTTTGGGTAAAAGACGTATAGCCAAAAAGGTCATCTTCTGCATGAAGTGCCGTTGTCAATTCTTTTCCTTTTGTATCAAATTTATAGCACTTAACAACACCTTTTAAGATGAGATAGATAAAGTTAGAGTTATGGCCTTCTTTATAAACAATATCATTTTTACTATAATTAGAAATTGTACCATGATCATCAAAAAAGTTTTTTAAGTCACTTAAAGTTCTTAATTCATCCTCATTAGTTGATGTGGCATTTTGAAGAGACTCATGTTCTTCTTTCAAAAGTGCCACTTTTGCCATTCTACTTTCAATGGCATTTATAATTTCGTCTTCTGAAAAGGGTTTGGTAATATAGTCATCCGCACCTAAATCCATACCTCTTCTCACATCGTGTCGTTCTGTCTTGGCAGATAAAAAAATAAAAGGAATAAACTTAGTCTCACTGTCTTTAGACAATCCTTCTAAAACACCATAACCATCGAGAATAGGCATCATAATATCGCAAACAATGATATCTGGCTTATTATTTTTTGCCATTTCGAGACCAACTTTTCCGTTGACAGCTGTAAGAACTTCATAATTTGAAAGTTCTAATAATTCGGCTGTATTTTCTCTTAATACGGTATCGTCCTCTATTAATAATACTTTTTTCATGGTTGTGCTTTGTTTGGAAGTTCAATAGTAAACGTTGAGCCTTTATGCTCAATGCTTGTAAATGTAATATTACCTTTTAAATTCTCTAAATGGTCTTTAACGATATTTAATCCAATACCTGTACCTTGCATCAGAAGAGCGTTTTCCGCTCTAAAATAACGATCGAATATGTTTTTCTGATCTTTCTTAGGAATACCAATACCATTATCCTTTATTTTAAAAATGGTTGTATCCTTATTCTGAGAAATTTCAATATCTATAATAGTGTTTTCAGATGAATATTTGATAGCGTTATATATTAAATTAGATAAGGCTAATTCTACTATTTTTTCATCTTGAAATAGGGACAAATCATCAATCTTTTCTGGATAGTTAATGTGTTGCCCATCTTTTAAAATCATATTGGCATTATAAATAACTTCATTTAAAACCTTACTTATTTTAAAGTTTGAAAACTTATAATTAATTTTTCCTTTTTCGAGTTTTTCTACAGAAAGAAAATCATTTAAAATAACATTAAGATATTGGACTTTATCCGTAATAGTCATGATGTGTTTTTCGCGCTTATCTTGTTGCTCCGTCAGCTTATATTTACCCAACAACATTGTTGATGTTAAAATTCCGCTTAATGGTGTTTTAAACTCGTGAGACACCATGGATAGAAATTTCGTTTTTAAATCGTTAAGTTCTTTTTCAGCGGCTAAAGCGGTTTTTAATTCATCCGTTCTTAAAGCAACTGTTTTTTCTAAGCGTTCCGTATAACTTTTTTGTTCTGTAATATCCAAGATAATAGCTACATATACATCTCTATTACCTAATTTAGAACGTTGTAAATGAATGCTAACAGGATAAGTACTGCCGCACTTCCGTTGATGTATGGCTTCAAACTCTATTTTTTCAACACTACCATTGTTAAGCGTTTCTATTTCCTTCCTAAACCTAGTTTCCGTATAATTGGGTTTAATATCCAAAGGCGTCATAGACTTAAGCTCTTCTACACTATAACCTATGTTTTTTTCAGCACCTTGATTAACATTAATAAAATTTAAGGTTTTGGCATCAAAAACATAAATCTCATTTAGAGATTCGAGAAATATTTTAGCTAAATGATTTTTTTCTTGTTCTAATTTTTTTCGTTCTGTAATATCAATGACCAATGTCATAATAAAATTACGTCCATTAAAGGTAAACGGATTTAAACTCGCTTCAATAGGGAAAATACTCCCATCCTTTTTTGCGCCATAGATGTCACGGCCATGTCCCATGCTACGCTGTTTATGCTCTCTAACAAAACCTTTAAAATGCGCACCATGGTTTGCATGATAATTCTCTGGAATTAAAACATTTAAGGATTGATTAGAAAGCTCATCCTCATCATAGCCAAACATAATTTCACCAGCTTTATTAACCTCAACAATGTTTTGATGTTCATCAACCACAACAACCCCTTCAGAAATAGAATCTAAAAGAATATTAAAAATATCTTGGTCTTGCTCAAACATAGTGATTGCTTTTTATTGAAAGCGACTAAGGTAATTATTCCTAATTAATTATTAATATTTTGAATTGCTAAGTTATCACAGAACCTTCCGAACTGATTTATATCATATAAATAGAGAATGAAACTGTTTATTTTTAGTGTTTAAAACATAGAATTTTGAACTCAGACACTCATTTAGAATTTTATAGAAGACTTGGTCATCTCTTTTATGCAATTGCAGCAACAGATAATGGCATAAAAGATGAAGAATTTAAGATCTTGGAAACTCTTGTTTATAAAGATTGGTTATCAGAAAATGAAGACGCAAAGTCCATTTTAGAAACCTTTAAACATCTACAAGCTAATGAAGCAGAAGATTCTAATACCTATTTTCAACATTTTGTTGATTTTAAACGTGCGCATTATGCGTTGTTCAATAAAACTATTAATTCTAAAATTTTAAACACGGCAACTGCTATTACTACAAGTTTTTCTGGGCAAAATAAGTCGGAATTAATATTACTCGCTAAACTCGATATAGAATTAAAGAAATAAACAACGGCTAAATAAATAGTCTTTAATAAAGCTAAAATAACTTGTAATGAAATTCTATAGCGTTCTATTCATTTTTTTAATCTTGCTCTCTTGCGGAACTAAGCAAGAAAAAATTTTACCTGAGGAGCGTGCCTTAACCGAAGCCGTATATTCTTCTGCTATTATACAACCCGATAGCTTATATCAAGTTTATGCTATTGTCTCTGGCATATTAGACGCTAATTTAGTTGAAGAAGGCGATTTGGTTTCTAAAGGTAAACCGCTAATGCAAATCATTAATAGTACACCAGAAATAAATAGTCAGAATGCTAAACTAGCATTACATCTAGCTCAACAAAATTATACAGGTAGTGCTGCTATTCTAAGCAGTATTGAAGATGAAATAACCGCAGCCACACTGACTTATAAAAATGACTCTATCAATTACCACAGACAAAAAAATCTATGGGATCAACATATTGGGTCTAAAGTACAATACGATACAAAAAAACTTAATTATGAGCTGGCTTCAACGCAATTAAAGCTCTTGCGCAATAAATACAATAGAACAAAAAACGAACTAAATACAGCTGTAAAACAAGCTCAAAACAATTACCAATCGTCTTCTATTCTGAACCAAGATTTTACCGTAGAGAGTAAAATTAATGGCAAAATTTACGCTTTATACAAAGAACCTGGTGAAATTGTAACCACCATGGAACCTATTGCGAGCATTGGTAGTGCTAATCGGTTTATCATAGAGCTCTTGGTAGATGAAGTTGATATTGTGCGTATCGCATTAAACCAAGAAGTGGTAATAAGTTTAGATGCTTATGCCGCTGTTTTATTTAAAGGAAAAATATCAAAAATATATCCTAAAAAAGATGAACGAAACCAAACCTTTAAAGTCGAAGCTATTTTTGTAGAACAACCAAAAGTGTTATATCCTGGACTTTCTGGTGAAGCTAATATCATTATTGCTAAAAAAGAAAAGGTCTTAACCCTACCCAAATCATATCTCATTGATGGGAATAAAGTTAAAACAGATGAAGGTATTGTAACCATAAAAACAGGTTTAGAGAATATGGATTACATCGAAATAGTGTCAGGAATCAGCAAAGACACTTATGTTTATAAACAAAACTAATGGTTAATTGGAACATCATTTTAAGTATCGCAAAAACCCATTTGCTCACTAAAATTAAGCAAACAGCTATTGCTGCACTTGGAGTTACATTTGGTATAGGCTCATATATTACTTTGGTGTGTTTTATGACCGGTTTAAATACCATGTTAGATAATCTAGTCTTAAACCAAACACCTCACATTCATATTTACAACGAAATAGAACCCTCAGAAAAGCAGCCCATTTCTTTATATGATAATTTAAAGGAAAGTTTTAACGTCGTGCATTCTATTAAACCAAAATTGAGTCAGAAAAAAATCCATAATGGTTTACCTATTATTAAGTTTTTAGAAAAAGATGATGCGGTTAGAGGCGCTCTTCCACAGGTTAAAACTCAAATTTTTTATATGGCTGGTTCTATTGAACTCGCCGGAAATTTAACAGGAATAAATCCTTTGAGCGAAGTTGAACTCTTTAATTTGGGCGATTATATTGTTGAAGGCTCAGCTGAAGCCTTACATAACACCGATAATAGTATTTTATTAGGTATTGGTATTGCAAAAAAAATGGCTTTAAAAGTGGGAGACCGTGTACAAGTCAGTCCGATTAAGGGAGGCATTTTTCCTCTAAAAATTGTCGGTTTTTATCAGAGTGGTATTGCTGATTTAGATGCTGTACAAAGTTTTAGCAATATAAAAACAGTACAACGGATCTTAGGTGAAGCCAATAATTATATCACAGATATTAATGTGAAGCTTTACGATATTGAAAACGCCTTACCGCTCGCGCAAAAGATTGAACAACAATTCGATTTAAAAGCGATAGATATTAAAACCGCTAACGCACAATTTGAAACAGGTACTGACATTAGAAACCTTATTACTTATGCCGTATCTATAACATTACTTATTGTTGCTGGCTTTGGTATTTACAACATTTTAAACATGCTTATTTATGAAAAAATGAATGATATCGCCATATTAAAAGCTATTGGATTTTCGGGTAAAGATGTGCAACTCATATTTATGAGTCAAGCTATGATTATAGGTTTTGTCGGAGGTGTTTTGGGCTTGCTCATTGGTTATGGTTTATCTAGCTTAATAGCAACCGTTCCTTTTGAAACAGAAGCGATACCAACTGTAAAAACCTATCCCATTAACATTCAACCATCATTCTTTATAATCGGTTTTTCATTCGCTATGCTTTCAACCTTTCTTGCTGGGTATTTGCCTTCCAAAAAAGCTAAAAAAATTGATCCTGTAAAAATTATAAGAGGCCTATAACATGACTACTGTACTAGAAGCAAAACATATCAATAAATACTTTAAGAAACCCGTAATGTTTCATGTTTTAAAAGACATTAACTTCCAGGTAAAAAAAGGAGAATTTGCATCCATAATGGGAAAATCGGGTTGTGGTAAATCTACATTACTTTATATTCTCTCTACTATGGATACCGATTATGAAGGTGAGTTGTATTTAGACAACAAACTTATATCTGGTAGCGATAGTGAACATTTATCCTATATGCGAAATAAACATATTGGTTTTGTGTTTCAGTTTCATTATTTGCTTTCCGAATTTACCATTTTAGAAAACGTAATGCTTCCTGCTAAAAAATTAGGAGAGAAATCGTATCAAGAGATTGAGCATGATGCTATGGATAAACTAAAAATGTTGAATATTGAACATTTAGCCAAAAAACAAGCTTCTCGTGTTTCTGGTGGTGAAAAACAACGTGTTGCCATAGCGCGTGCCTTAATTAATAATCCGTCTATTATTATGGGAGACGAGCCTACGGGAAATCTTGACAGTCATAATGCAGAAAATGTATTTAATATTTTTAAACGCTTAAGTGAAGAAGAAGATTTATCATTACTTATCGTTACACACGACGAAGATTTTGCGAATAAAACGGATCGAATTATTCAAATGGAAGATGGCAAAATACTACTATAAAACGGCTTTAAACACTGATATATATCATTTTAAATCATTTCTGTTTTGATTAATTTTAATTCTTAAATATAAAGCCATGGATACATTACAAAACATAGAAAATCAAATTATAAGACTTACCACGAGTATTGAAGTCAATTATCCGGAATTGTACAAAACTTTAGATGAGAGCCCTATTACTATTCCTTCTTCAGCACATCCAGATATGACAATTAGTATTATGGAAGATTATCTTGAAACACTAAAGCAAATGTTAAAGCAATATACCAAAACTCATAATAAACAATAGTGATGATAGGCATAGATTATTGTATCATAATTGAGATGATTTAGAAACTTTGCGGATTAATAAATAGGTACTATTAGCAACAAAACCGATAGTCTTAATTGGATTCTTTCTAGAATTTATAAACCGATTTTTAATGATAAACATGGAAGCATTAAATGAGTGGATTAACACGAATCCCTTATTCGTTAGTATTATTAAATTTATGGTCATACTAGCGTTTATTTTAATTGCTATTCAATTGATAAGACGGTATTTAAAAAACAAAATATCTAATACTGTCATACGCTATAAAGCTCAGAAGGGTATAGAGCTTGTAGGCTACGCGCTCTTAATTTTTTTGGCCATCGTCTATTTCTCGGGTTCTATTAAAGATTTCACCATTGTTATTGGTTTATTTACCGCAGGATTAGCCTTTACGCTACAAGAATTGATTCTTAGTATTGCAGGTTCTATTTATATATTTTTAGTCAAAGTATATAAACCTGGCGATCGCATAGAGATTAACGGCATTAAAGGAGATGTGATTGATGTCGATAGTATTTACACCACAATGATGGAAATTGGTCAGTGGGTAAGTAGCGATAATTATAGCGGACGCATTGTAAAACTGAGTAACGCCTTTGTCTTTAAAGGCCCTATTTATAATTACTCTCAAGATTTCCCATTTATTTGGGATGAATTTAATTTACCAATTCGTTATGGTTCCGATATTGATTTAGCAAAATCAATTATCATTAAAATAGCTTCGGAAACCCTTTCTGACTATACAGCGAACTCAAAGGCACAATGGAACGAAGTGGTTAACAAATTCTATATTGAAGACGCAGAAGTAGACCCGACATTAGCGATTTCATTAACTGATAATTGGATACAGTTCAATTTAAGATACATCGTAGACTTTAAAAAGCGACGCTATACAAAACATATCCTAAACGATAAAATCCGATTAGAAATAGAAAAAACCAATGGTAAAATTGTTTTAGCATCCACCACTATAGAATTAATAAAAATTCCTGATTTAAAAATAACACGAGATGACGCTGTAAAATCATAAAAGCCATTTCCTAATTAAAGTTGAAGGAATACCCCATAGAATCAGATACAGTTAATTTTAAAAAACAAAACAACATGAAGTCGATATACATACTAATCCTTGTCCTATTATTTTCAAATTGCAAAAATGATAAACATCAAGAAAATAGCATCAATAGTGAAATTATTGAAGATATAAATCCAGCTACTGTGGACACCGTAGGATTTGAAGATGCCGATATTAAAGCCTTAGATAAGTCCATAACAATTGAAATAAAACAAAAACAGTTAATTGATAAACAAGACGAAAGTGAAGAACTTCAAAAATTGATTATCGCTGAAAACTACCGTCTAGAAAAGACCGATTATACCATAAACTTTAAGTACCCTTTACTTAATGAATCTTTTAAACCAACCCATAAAAATTTCAACGATTTTATTAACGACTATTATATAAACATTACAAAAACTGAGCAAGACATATTAGAAAGCAAGTTGTTGTGCGATAGCATTGAAGCCAAAACATTTAGAGAAGAACGATTTATTGACTACAAAATTTATAACGTTAATGACCAACTTATAAGCGTGTTGTTTTACAAAGAAAATTTTTATTCGGGCGCAATGCATCCTAGTTATTCTTTTAATGGGTTTAATTTTGATTTAAACAGAGGCGTATTTATGACGTATGAAGATTTTTTTACTCAAGACTCTGAAGAGGAATTAGTAAACATCCTTAATCAACATATAAATAAACAAATAGATAAAGGAGAACTTTATTATGACTGTTGGGAAATATCTATAGAGGATTTCGTTACAAGCAAAAACAACTTTGTGCTTAATGATACTTATATCGAATTCTATTTTGACGATTGTATGATCTGCCCTTCTTATACAGGCACATATTCCATCAAACTTCCGCTAGTCGATTTACTATCTGTTTTAAAAAAATACGATACGAATCCATTAATCTTTTAATCCTATTATTAAATAGAAACCTTGACTTTATTAAAAACAAAAAACCCATAACTTTCGTTATGGGTTTCTCTCTGCGGAGAGCAAGGCTCCGACACCTATCTTTAAACGTTAGTGTTTATTATACTTTCAAGAGGTTAACTTTTTAGGGTAACTAATAGGGTAACACTCGTTGTTTTACTTTAATTTATTTCAATTGATATTAGAAGTACAAATATAGAAATTATTCTTTCTATTAATAAATACTCACATAAATATGTAGCCCTTAAAATCATTTAACAATTTATCTGATTTAACATACTAATGAATATTCTTTCAAACTACACTTTTTAATATTTTTTTTTACTAATTTTCGTACTGCACAAATTAATGTGAGGTCTAGTCCAATAATAAATTCCATGAAACAATTATCAACTATAATAAGTAAAGAATTCGGAGCAAAAATTATAGAATATAATTCTAACAATTCTAATGCCAATATATATCTTCAAGAAGCCAAAAATAAAATAAATGCTCCAAAACATCAGTTAAATAAAATAATTGATAGACTGAATGAATATTGGGCTGTATATCATGAGAAGTGGGATGCTTATTCAATTGAAGATAACTTTTTGCTATTAAGTATATTAGACGATAAAGATGATGATTGTACTTTTTTTAATGTAATGACCATTGATGAATTTGGACTTAACGTATTTTTTGAGGTGGAGAACTTAAATAAATCTAATCCATTTGACCATGAATTCTATTATATTCCTTGGAAAGAGGTAGACCAAATCGAAAAGATTATATTAGAAGGTGAATTGAATCTTAGGTTTTATATTATAAATAGTACAAATCATATAGATGTTCCAATAAATACATTCATTCCTTCCAACGAGAATTTTTTAATAAATTTATTTACGACAATCATTAAATCTGTACAATCAGTTGATATAAGAGTAGAAAATGACTTAAGAAAAAAAATTGAAAGTGTTAATAAATTAATAGATGACGAAAAAGATTATACAACAGCATTAGATTTACTTGAAAAACTCAATCTAGAAGAAAATGAACTAGGCTATAAATTAGAACAATATCCTTCTTTCCAATTACAAATGCATATCTGCCTATATGAATTAAAGAGATTTGATGAATGCGTAATTCTTATCGATAATTTTGATTTAAATTTCGAAGATGATGATTATTTTAAGCCGCTTTTTCTTCTTTCAAAAGCTGAAATTTTAAAAAACAGAGGGGAATATTTCCATGCTTTACAATTATTAGAACAAAGTGAAAAATTAACTAAGGATGCTTCTTTGATTCTAGACTTAAAATCATTAAAAAATGAAGTTACTGGAAAAATAGAAAATGGTTTCATTCAAATCCCAAGACAAGAAAGAAAAACTATTTTAATAAGTAATGATATTTTTAGAAGTGCTAATAAAAGTTTTATTGCTCTTAATACAAATACTGTTAGTAGTTTAAATTTCCCAATTGGTCATCCTAAATTAAATGAGGTTTATGTTGTGCATCCACGTAGAGATGACTATTATTTACCACTCCATAACACTGAAGAGCAACTAACTTTAGACAGAATGTCGGAATATGCAACTTTATTACAATGTTTAGGCGCAACCTCTTTTGAGGTTTCGAGTAATAAATCTAAAGTAAAGCAAGAACAATCAAATACAAACACAAATACAAATGTTAAAGTTGATGTAAAAATCCATGGAGGAGAGGTTAATTCTCAAAATCAAAAAAGCAATGATAGTTTTTCTGATTTTGATTCTAAAATTAGTCAATCGCAAAAATATCAACCTTTCAAAAAACCTTATATACCAGATGAATTAGTTTGGTATCACTCAGATATAAATTGGCAAAAATTAGCTAAACAAAGATTAGAAGGTAATTTACTCGAACATACTGAAATAGTGTCTGTTTCTCAAATTGAGAACTTCTCTTCAGAAGAATTAAAAAATATTAATTTAGATATAAAGGCATTTTTTGTAAAAGTTGGAGTGAATTACTCAAAAGATATTAAAGCAGATTCTAAATCTAATAAAAAACATACTTGGACTGTAACAGTAAAATTTGAAGATGTCAGAAATTTATCTGAACAACATATTCCGAAAATTTCAGAACAAAATATTACTATTGACCAAAAGAATTCAATTAATAATCCACTAGTTGATAAGTATAAAAAAGATATTTTATTTATGCTAAAAAATGATAATATCATTGATGAGATAGAACGAAAAATACTAGACAGAAAAGCAATTAAATATAATATATCTAAAAATGATGCTAACGAAATTGAAAGAAATGTTTTTAAATCAATTTATACCGATAATGAATTAGAATACATAGAACAACTTCAAGATATACTAATTGATGGTAGTATTGAAGAAGATGAAAAGTTAATACTTTCGAGATATGCAAATGAATATGGGCTTACAGAAGAAAGAAGCCAAGCTATTAATGATATATTTATAAAGTAGTTGACTTTATAAAAGAAAAAATCTAATACATAAATTTCCACCTGTTATTCATCACACTTGTTAAATAATCTCTGAACTTGGATTGGATTAAATTTCTTACCTCGTCTAGTAGTGTATTGAAGTTTGTTTAGTTTATCTGATATAGCTTGGAAGGTCATTCCTTCTTTACGAGCTGAACAAATAACATACATGGCTTGAATATTATTTTTATCGTTACATAGTTTTCTTTTCTTAAGGGAATCCTTGGGAATCCCTCGCTATACTTGAGCTATTGTTATTTCTTTGCATCATAGTTAAATGAATTAACACAAATATTTTAAATTATTACATTATGAAAAAAGAGACATTAAATTTTAAGTTAACAGAAGAAAAAGGTAACTACGGTATCATTTTTCAAGGTTCTAAACCAGTTGCATTTGCAATGTTTGATAAAGAAGATTTATCGTTATCGGTTGCCTTTAAAAATGGTGAAGTTAATAAATACCCAAAATCAGACGTACTATTATCAGTGTATGATAATACAGATAGGTTCTATGGGTTTGCAGACTATAGCGTTACCGAAAACAATAATATACTTAATGCTCATTATGAAAAGTATATTTCATTGAATAATTAGTCGATAAGGTATGAAGCAATAAACCCTTTAGTAAGTGTCTAAAGGGTTTGTTATTTGAAGCTAGTATTTACGACTAATCTTCACACTTCTTAAAGAGACGCTGAACTTGGATTGGATTAAATTGCTTTCCTCGTCTTGTTGTATATTGAAGCTTATTTAATTTATCTGCTATAGCTTGATAGGTCATTCCTTCTTTACGTGCTGAACAAATTACATCCATGGCTTGAATGTTGTTTTTGTTGTTACGTGCGTTTTCTTTTATCTTTTTAACTCCTAATTTTTGATACTCACCAAAACCATTAGGATTCCCTAAACGAACCTCACCATCAACTGGATTCATTGTTGAGCCATCTTTATTAATATAGATACCTTTTTCAATTTTATCTTTTTTTACTGCAAGTGCATCCTTAATACGTTTAGAAATAACCTCAGCTTCATGCTCTGCTATTACAGATAACAATTGGATGGTGAGTTTATTTGCGTTAGGGTTATCGCAACAAATGAATTCAACGTTGGCATTGTATAGAGCTGAGGTGAATTCAACATCCCTCGCTAATCTATCTAATTTGGCAACGATTAGGATTGCCTTGTTAGCTTCCGCTAACTCTATAGCTTTATATATTTGAACACGCTTCTTTTTTCGTGTTCCTGTTTCAACTTCTGTAAATTCACCAACAAGATTACCTTTGTCGCTTATATGATTTGCTACAGCATTTTTCTGAGCCTGTAAACCAAGCCCAGAACTACCTTGTTTTTGAGTCGATACTCTGTAATATGCTACGTACTTTTTCATTATGCTGCGTGTTTTCCTTCGATATAATCAATTACATCTATAAGCATATCACAATATACACCTTCAAAAGTTTTAATTACCTCACGTTTTTTATTAGTAAAAATAACAGTGTAAGTATCTAACCAGTCTAATTCAATAGTTACCCAACCTTTATGAGTTAAACCATTTACTTGAAAACTAAGACCACCTACTCTAGTTTTATTTTCAGATAAAGCACAAAATGATTTTGCTCCCCATGCCATTAAAGCAGATTTATCAAAATATTTAATTTGGTTTAAAATTGTTCTTGCGATTTGTTCAGACGTATTTTTCATGACTAAGATTTTAAGTTAAACAAATATAAAACTTTTTATAACAAATTGCAAACATTAGTTTGCAATTTGTTATATTTGTAATAAATTAATTTATAACTCTAATTATCATGGAAAATAAAAACGGAAATGAAAAATTTATCTGGCGAGAAAATGACGAGTCTTCATCAACCTTGCTTAAATATGATTTAGAAGCTTCTCATTGGATTCGTGCTTTTAAAAGTGCAGAAAGAAAACATACTTCTGCTCCAATTAGTGAAACTTTTGGAACTATAGCATTAGTATTCGAACTAATTCTTAATTTAATTCTTCTTATTATATTATCATTAACACAATTAATAAGATTTTTGAGAAAATAGTTTTATTCGTCAAAACTTACATTAAACACAGTTTTTAATAAACATCTATCAACTTCATCATTTGTCATTAATGGTGTTTTACTTTTAGATTTCCTTTTTGCTTTTCTTATATGTTCTTGTAACATTTTATAAAGTGAATATTGTTCTTCTTCACTTAATACCATAGCTACTTTTAACACTGTATCAGTAGTCATTCTACTTAAATTTTTGTTGTTATTGAATTTATATAAATCTAGTAATAAAGATTATTTTTAATTTCTGTCTTAATACCCAAGTGATTTGGAAAGAAACTAATTACTTTTTTTAAAGCATTTTGATTATACACAAATAAATCCGTAACGTAATACATTGGAATCATTTTTTTTACTAAAACCTCTGAACATTTTATTCTTTTCCCATCAGGATAGTTTGTCCAATATTCATTTTGAATTGTAGTCCAATTTAGATTATTAAAATCGTCTAGATTATTATAGAATTTCGTTGTTCTAGATGCTGCATTTCCATCAGAAAAACTAACGTCATCTTCCATTAAAATATGAGGGTTTATCCTCATTAAAACAAGGTTTTCTTTAGGTCTGTTTTTACACAAATAATACAACATTGGATTTCTAGGATTGAAATATAGTGGAGCATAATCATGTAAATTCCCATTAAGTCCAACTACAACCCTATTTCTACGTTCATTCACTTGCTTGTTTGAAATATCAACGGTCAATAGTCCTTTAGAATGTGCTAGGTTATGTGACAATATACCTTTCTCTAAAATACTATTGATATTTTCTATGTGAGCCGTATAGTATAGACCTCCAAAAGGTATTTGTTTAATTTTTGCTTCATCTAGCTTCTCTTTTTTATTTATAATACTTCGATGTTCAATAAATAAAAGGAATTTTTCGATATCACATTTAATATTCTCTAATAACTTTTTAAAACTATTCAATTGAGTAATTTTTGATGATGCGAAAAAATTATCAATTTTTGAAAATAAATGCTTAAGAAATCTTAAAAGATTAGATAACTTTTTTTCATAAAGCTCATCTAACAAAATAAAATCCGTTGAATTTAATTTAAGTCTTATATGCCAATATGAATTTGATTTAGAAAATTCACCAGGATTTGTAACATAAAGTGGCTTGTAAACTTTCCCTATTTTATAATCAATGTGATTGGAAATCTCACCATTACCAAATAACTTATCATAAACAGAAATTATACTTTCTATATTACGGTAATTACGATTTTTTTCAATTTCCAATAAAAATCCATCAACTAAATTTAGTCCATCAAAAACTTCATTTAAACAATGCACATATGTATTCTTATTAAAAGAATCTAATTGAGTTTTAATCATAGTAAACTATTTTCAATTTACGATTTGGCATTTCTAACATAAATGAATCTATCTCATTAAAATCATCAAAACTTACAGTAAACAAGTAATCTGGGTCAAAGCCAACATAAGATTTTTTATATTCAGAACCCGATTTAAAAGCTGCTTTTTTAGGAGACAAAGATGGAGCTATACTAACTAATATATTATTTTCATTATCAAAGGTTATGTTTATTACTCTATCAACTTCACTTTCTGAAGTTAGAACCCCATCCTCAAACCTTTCATGCCTAATAGATGAAAATACCTTAATACTTTTAGCGGAGTATTCATTTATTTCTTTTCCATGATTAGACCTGAAATAATCTGCTAAGAAATCCCACATTCCATCCCAATCTAGATTATTAGGAATTCCAATTAGAGCAGCCGTAGCATTTTTTATACCATAATAGTCTGGGAATAACTCCATAGCAGCTTCTGTAAATGCTCTTATTAAATCAGGAAGATTCATTTCATTATTAACCAATTCTTTTAACAAATCATCTAAGTTAGCTTCTGGATTAGGTTTTTTTCTTCTATTCTTTAATACTATTAAGCATACATTATTTATTACTTCTGCATCAATGTCTTCATTCGTAAGATTACCTCTATAGGAATGGAGATTTGAAATGGAATCTGTTAATATATTTTTTGCTTCTGATTTATTCATTTTTAAAAAGGGTAATCTGAATTTTATTTACATTTTCATTAGACGCATAACTATAACATTTTTGTATTCCTTTTTCACCTATTCCTCGAAGTTGATGCAAACCAACCATATTATTGATTTTATCTGATTTAATTGCAGACATGATTGTCTCTATTTGTTTGGTTGGAATACCTATTATTTTCTTCAATTCACTGATATCTTGATTTAAAAAAGCTAATTTTAGATTAGGAAAAATATCATCTGGTAAATTAGGTACGTAAGAATAAATCTCTACTGGAATTTCAGCTTGTGATAAATATTTTTTCATAACGTTTAGTGAATCTTCTTCTGATAAACCGCCATTTTGAGCTCCAAGCATAGGAAAGGCTATTGATTTTATACCCTTTTCTTCATAAGTGTCTAAGAACTTTTCCAATCCTTTTTCTAAATATTCTAGTTTAGAAGGAAACTTCCAATGGTTTTTAGTAGGAAAATTTAATACCCATCTATTAGATGATTTATAAAGATAGAGTTGACCTATACTTAATTTATTCTGGTGACAGATTGAAATGTATTTTTCATTCATTTTTGGAAATCGATATTTACACTCTAATGCTAACCCAGCACCCATTACACCATAACAATTAACCGTGTTAACTATAGTCTGACAATTAGAATTAAAAATATTTCCTTTTATTATTTTCATAATTAAAAATCAATATCAAATTCCATTAAAACTTTATTCACAAGATATTCATATAGTTTCTTGTGATATTTAATTCCAGATTCCTTAATTTCTTGTTTTGTTTTTAATGGTAAGAAGAAATCATCATTAACCATTTCGTCCAATTGAACTTTTCTTTCATTAAAATAATCAACTCTCATATAAATAATAGGATTATCGTCAATATCAGATATTTCCATCTTATAAATTGCATCTCTAGCCTTTATATCTTGCATTCCAGAAAACATCGAAAGCATACTAGAACCATTTCCTTCTAAAATTGACATCACCGTGTATTTCAATGCATCTAATCCCATTTGAAGCACCATTAATCTAAACATAATTAAGTTTGCATTGGTAGGGCTGATACTGTGAGCTTTTGAAAGAAACAAATATCCTAAACTAGATATCATTTGTAAGTTATCAATATCGTCAGTTATTTTTTGGTCAAGCATAAATAAATATGCTCTCCCTAAAGATTCAAAATCATTAACCTCCTTTAAACTTTCTGGTGAACGTTTTACATTTAAAAATAATTGCACTAAATATTCCCTAGACTCACTAAACATTT
This sequence comes from Winogradskyella psychrotolerans RS-3, assembly GCF_000427335.1. Lineage (GTDB taxonomy): Bacteria > Bacteroidota > Bacteroidia > Flavobacteriales > Flavobacteriaceae > Winogradskyella > Winogradskyella psychrotolerans. The sequence continues at coordinate 73,312 of NZ_ATMR01000091.1, forward strand.
GTTGGTCATATAAGTCAACAATCTTTTTTGATAAAACATCTAATTTACTAATGTTTGAATTATCTACTTTTGAGATAGATGCATTTTCATCAACATAGAATTCAACCAAAGTATTAGGATTGTGAATAGTATAAGTTACTTTAACTAATTTACCATTCTTATAGAATAATGAAGATACATCTGGTTTATTATATTCAGCTAAACCTGATGTGTTGAATATATCATTACTCCACATTATTCTATTTCCACTTGTTGAAATTTGACCAAATGAAAATCTTTTAATAATGTGATGGTTTATCTTTTCATCATTTATGTAAACCACAAGATTTCCTTCAACTATTTTAGCATTTATTTCAGATTTTGATTCACCAGAATGAATACATTTTCCACCTTGCCAAACTTCAAATCTTTTATAATTGAATTGAAATGAATTACGTTCTATTCGTCCAGATGTCTCTCCAAAATTAACTGGGAATTGGTCAAAATTTTCATCCATAATAATTATTAATATTTGTTTTTATAAAAGTGTTAATTATCAAATCTCATATGTTATTTAATTACCTCATCAAAGCATGATTAGTCACATCCTCCATACTTTCTGCTACAATCATTTCACTACCAATTTCTTTGAAGTGCTTAATTCCACATTTTATTTTGGCTTGTTCTTTTGGTCTTAAATCGCCAAACAACGTTGTTCCTTTAGATTCTACTACAAAGTATAATTTTTCATCATCACCATCTGTCCAAAGTATAGCCCAATCAGGGTTATATGTTCCTAATGGTGTATCTATTTTAAACCAATTTGGAAGTTTTGCATATACCGAAATATTATCGCTATTCTCAAAGTCGGTAGCTAGTTTAGATTCTACATTAGAATCATAAATCACATAATCATATGGTGATTTTTTTGACTCCTTTAAGTTACTTTTCAGGTAACCAAACAACTCTTCATTCTCAAAAAGCTCTTGATTATAATACTCTGTATCACCTATTTTCTTGTATTGAATTCCATCTATGATATGTAAACGCATTTGCTCGTTAATGATTTCAATACAGCCTTCAATAAATTTTTGAGGATTGATTTTGAAGTAAGGCAATTTGTTAGTTCCTGTAAGAATCTTTACTATTGACTTACGTGTTAACTGCGTTTCATTTTGAAGATAACTCACAATGTCTGGCAATACTTCAACTTCATCATTAACGTTTTCCGAGTAAGTTGTTGGGTCTTCACTTACTTGAAGTCCACCAATATTCATAGCTACCTTAACTCTTGTGTAATGAAGTTTTCCTCTAGTAATCTTCAATCTATCATCTAACGCTCTTATACACTCTTTAACAAGACTGTCTGAATCAAAATCTACTGCAAAAGTGGTCTTGTATTTTACACGCTCCCATAATTCTTTAAATTCAGGACTATGAAGTATGCGCTTATTTACTTTTACTCTTTCTCTATCGTCTTGGTTCTTAATCTGAAGTTTTCCAGCTGCATCTTTTAAGTGATTTAGAATCTGCTTTTCTACATGTTCACTTTCTGTAAATTCTTCAGGTAATTCTACATTGTTTTCCTTTATAGCAATGCGTAAAAAATCTTGTACTTTTCCTCTAGTATCTATGTAACCTTTTAAGATGAGGTAATCATATAGCTGCTCAGATTTTTCTTGTCCTAAATAATTAACCTCATCACTATCAATGCTCATAACTACATTATTGAAACTATGAGACTCTAAAATACCGAATTTAATACCTGTATCACTTTCTATCTCTTTCTGAAGATTATCTACATAAGTTGCATAAGATTCAGTTGCCATCACTGTAAGTGTGTTGGTTTCAAAGCCATAAATTCTTTCTCCTTCTTGATTTACGCACAAACGTAAACCACGACCAATTTCTTGTCTTCTTTTGTTTTCTGAATTACCAGCCTCTTTAAGTGCACAAATCTGAAAGACATTTGGATTATCCCAACCTTCTTTTAATGCAGAATGTGAGAAGATAAAACGTAATTTAGAGTCGAAACTTAATAGTTTCTCTTTATCACGCATGATGAGGTTATACGTGTCTTCATCTGCATTTACAGAACCTGAAGTATCTTTATAGTATTCATATTTTTCTTTTTATTACTGGCTTTACTCTTTTTATCAATAGAAAAATAACCATTATGTACTTCTGAAGCGTTGACCTCAACATCCTTCATTTCACCAAATAGGCTAGCGTATTTGGTTTTCTTGATTAGTTTTTTGTATTCCTTTTCAAAGATTTTAGCGTAATCCCCTAAAGATGGATTTCCATCTTCATCATAAACTCTGTATTTACCAACTGAGTCTATAAAAAATAAACTTAGAACTTTGATTCCTTGCGGATTTAAAACCAATTCTTTGTCTAGATGTGCTTCAATGGTTTTATTAATAAGGGCTGTTTTAATTTGCTTATCATCGACACTTCCAATTACTTCACCTACTTTGAGTTCTTCATTTCGACTTGTAAAATCTATATACTCATTTTGAACATAAATATCTTTAATAATATAACCTTCATACTCAATACGTCCTGTAAGCTCTTCTAAATCTTGGTTTTGTTTTACCCATTTTTTAACACGCTTAATCTTACCATTTTGTAAAACATCAACCTCAACACGTGCATCAATATTGCCACCTTTAGAACGTACATCTAATAAGCTTATATAAGCTTGATTGTTCATTCCTTCTGTCTGGATTGAACCAATTTCTATTTGCTTCACCAACTTCTTTTCATAGGCATCTACGGCATCCAGCTTATACATCATATTTATTTTCTCATCCTTTTTATGAGTTGCTGAATAACGAAGTATTGCTAATGGATTTAATCCTTGAACTGCTTTCTTAGCAAGCGGTGTACTCATAGTACTTTGAGGCTCATCAATAAAAACAATTGGATTAGTGTTTTTGATGAGGTCTAATGGTTTGTATCCTAATTTATCGTTGTAACGATGTATAATATTCGCTTTCTTTTTAGCATCATCTGGATTCTCAAAACTTTTACGAAATGCATCGATATTAATTACCATAATAGATAAACCATCATTGGTAGAAAAATCTCTAACCTCGTTTAGCTTACTACTATCATAAATAAAATAATTATAATTAATATTATCATATAACTCCTTAAAGTGGTCTTCTGTTATTTGAAGTGATTTGTAAACACCTTCTTTAATTGGTATAGAAGGAACTACGATGATATGTTTTGAAAAACCATATTGTCTATACATCTCCATAATAGAACGTAAATACACATAGGTCTTACCAGTACCTGTCTCCATTTCTATAGTAAAATCTAAATGATTTCTATCTACGTCACTTCGGTTACTTGGTTTTAAACCATTGGCTAATTGAAGATTTTGAACATTCTCAATAATATTCCCTTCTGTTAATGTTAAACGGTTACCATAACCAATTTCATTAAAGGCTATATTTTGTTGTTTAACTAAGAATTCTGGTGAGTATACAGTAAAGTTAGCCTCACATATCTCTTGACCTTGAAATATGTTTGTAATCGCTTTTATAGCATCTCCTTGATATTCTAAACTACTGTCAAATTGTATTTTCATCTTTCTTATTATCCTTACAACTCTATAAGTTGTTTTATAGTAACTTTCAATATTGCTTATTTAAGTTCTTTTCTTGCTTAAGGTTTATAACACACTGTATATATTGCTATTATAAGTTACTTTACAACCTTGCTTAAGTCCATCTAAATATTTCTTATGTTCTTTATTACTTTTAACTTTATTACTTTCTAATTCAGTTTAAGAACTTCTTATAGCAGAACTTTTAACCTTGCTTATTCAAGTGGGTTTCTTGCTTAATGTCTCAAAACCCTTATAAAACAAGTAATGTTATCTTTATATTTAACCTTGCTTATTATCGCTTAACCTTTCTTAAAACAATACAAAGCATTCTTATCACGTTGTTTATTACTATTCCTTATTAGAATACTATCTTCTATAAATCCATTTAAATATCCTCGAATTGTATTTTCATTAATTCCTGTATAAGTAGATAAATCTGCTACAGTTCCTTTTTGATTTAGAAATAAATAATTAAAAATTTTAATTTGAGTATCATTATAAGTCTTCCAATTAGTTCCCATCTTTTCCATTACAGCATCATCAATAGTTTTAGAATGTTCACTAATCTTATTTCTAAGTGTTAGATACACATTTCTATTAGCCTCTCTATATTCAGGAACAGATAGCATTGATTTTTCCATAGATTCATAAATACGAGAAACACCTTCATTTAATTGACGTACATAGCCCATATCCTCTAATACTCTTGCTACTCTAGGGTTTCTAGCATAACGTTCTGTTTTTATATTCTTAATCGTAACTTGTGCTGGTAGAGGCCCACTATTCGAAATTTCAAGTCTATCATCAAAATGCTTAATGTAAATAGAGCTGCCCTGTAAATTATAAGACCGATGACAAAGCGCATTTACAACACCTTCTAACCAAGCTTCTTCAGGATACTCAGGGACTTTTTTGAATTTACCTTCTTCTAAATCTAAAAAATGGTAATCTCTAAAAGACGCTTTTAAGAATGTTTTTAGTTCATCTATAAGTTTAGGTATGTTATTTTCAAAACGCTCATCTTTTATTACATTATGTTCTGTACCAGACAATGCTTCTTTACCATCATATCGAATGTAGCGTACAGAAGCAGATGGAATATATTTTTCTGGGTCTTTAGAAAACAATAAAACAGCAGAATGTTTTAGTGAAAATGCTTCTTCTTTCTTTTTAGCTAAATAGCGTTTACATAGTAAGTCTAAAGCATTTCCTTTATAGTTAAGTTTTTCTTTGTATTCCTCTAATAAGCTGAGGTCTATATCTTCTAATTCAAAATCTCCAACAAGTTCTTCTTCGAACTTACGAATTGCCTTATCATATTCTAGCTTTTTAACACCGTCTCTGTCTAGTTTACGATTGGTGTCTTGCATTCTTAAGTAGACCTGTTCATTATCTTTTCTTGCAAAGAGACGTTCAAAATCTGATTCTACATGATAGAGAAAAATAAGTTTACCATTTACATATACTTCTTCTAATTCTATATTACATGCTGGATGAATAAAATCAAAACATAATGAACGGTATTTATTTAACTCGTCTTCTGTAAGCGTTGCTAAATCTTGTATATCTCCAGCATCAGTGACTCCAAAAACTAATACACCACCATCTGCATTAAGCATTCCAATAAGTTCTTCAGCAATTTTAGTAGGTTTAGTATCCTTTTCTCCTAGTCCTTTACGCTCAAAATATTGGTTTTCACGTTGCGTACGTAAATACACCTCAGTGATTTTAGTATTTGTGGTAGATATAAATAATGTACTCATAGCTTATATACTTTTTATTTCTGTAATACCAAAACGTTTTAATGTTTGTACACTATTGGTTTTCTCAACATCTGTAAAACCAGAATCTTTAAAAACCACTCTACAAATTTCTGGTTGTAACTCTTCTTTCCATTTGCCGATACCTTCTGCAACTTTGTTTGTAATGTTATCTGCTAAACAAATAAATAAAGCTCCAAAACCTACACTAAAAACAGTTTTACCTTCAATATTCTTTTCTTCAATAGGTAAGGTAAGGTCTAAGCCATACTTCAATAATATCTCGTATAATACATCGTGCTCTGTACGGTCTGTTTTAATGTTGTCTTGTGCATCAAAAAGGCTTTCATCTAAAGTGTCTGGATTTCCATCCCAACCTTTTATATTACTAGTATCTAGTTTAAATACTTTGAAGCCCAAATCTAGATTTTTTGCTTTTTCAGGGTTTTCTTCTACTATTTTTTTTGCTGCTCTTCGGATTCGTTCTTTCCCTATTTCATCAATAGTTTTAAAACCAGATTTGAAAGCCTCAGATTTTTCATCAGTATATTCAGGTAGTTGAACCATTACATATTTACGATTACCACTATCTTCAAGATTTAATTGTATCGTCGCATGGGCAGTTGTAGCAGACCCTGAAAAGAAATCTAAAATTAAATCATCTTTTGATGATATAATTTTCAATATGTCTTTAACAGCGTGAATAGATTTTGGATAAGAAAAAACATTTGAACCAAAAAGTTCCTTTATGATATTGGTACCATAAAATTCTGATTGATATTTTTTTTCAATCCATAAGTTCTTTAAGACTTCTTGCTCATAATACTTGTGTTGAATAGTGATTTCACCATCCTTAGTTTGAACTCTAATCATTTTTTTTGAATTCAACTCTTCGAATGTATCTTTGATATTCTTCCACGAAAATTCTCCATTTCTATTTTCTGGTAAAGTCTTTATAGCATTTGGAAATGAGCTTGAAGAAATGTGTTCACCATTTTCACTAACATATATGGGATACCAATTGTTTGGTCTATTCTTTCTTGACCATGATGTTCTAGCTCTTATATAACTCTCCCACCTATATTTACCCAAATTATCTCTTTCGCTAAATGTTGATAACACATCTTCGGATATTGCTACTTTATTGAAAGCAGCATTTGATTTGTTTTTTGAATAAATCAACATGTATTCAATGTTTTCAGAAAAAAATTCAGCTTGATTTCTACCTTTTGGATTATGTTGAATTGTAACGTTAACTATTCTGTTATCTTCACCAAAAATTTCATCACATATTTTAATTAAATTATGTAATTCAAAATGGTCAATCGTTAATACAATAAAACCATTATCTGTTAATAGGTTTCTAGATAATCTTATTCTCGAATACATGAGAGTTAACCAGTCACTGTGATATCTCCCTTGAGTGTCAGGATTCGTAGAAAGTAATTGGTCATTTTTTGTCTGATTTGTATAATCCAGATATGATTTTAAACTATCAGAAAAATCATTTTTGTATAATATATCTTTACCAGTGTTATATGGTGGGTCTATGTAAATCATTTTTACTTTACCAGCATAACTTTTTTGCAAGAGCTTAAGAACTTCAAGGTTGTCACCTTCTATGTATAAATTTTGGGTGGTGTCCCAATCTACACTTTCTTCAGGTGCTGGTCGAAGCGTTCCTGTACTTGGTTTTTGTGCCTCACGTCTTGCATTAGCTTTTCCAGCCCAAGTAAAACGGTAATATTCTTCACCTTCTTCTAACTCATTACCCAACACTTCTTGTAACACCTTAAAATCTATTTTACCTTCGGTTACAATCTCAGGAAATAAGGCTTTAAGTTTATCAATATTGGTTTCTACTATGTTTTCGCTTTGGCTGAGGTTGTCGCCTTTGTTTATTTGTTCTATGCTCATATCTGGTATGCTGTGCTTTCGTTTACTAATCTAAATAATTATTTAAAAAATCGGTTATGATTTCGATTCTATCTTCAATATCGTTTCCATCAGTCTGGTCTATTTCTAGTTTTTGAGTGACATTATCCTCAGAATCGTAAAGATACCATCCATCATTTTTGCATTCTAACTTTTCATTTTTTTTGTTTAAAACCAACTTTGCACCATATTCTTCTAAAGTTACTTTAGATTTAAAGCTGTCATTTTGGGCTATTTCATATAAAAAAGGATTCCAGTGTCTTCCGCTTAAGGCTTGAGGTGTATTCATCATATACACTTCATACTGGTTTGCCTTTATGCGTTCTGGGTCATTGTACCAATTGTATACACCACTTTTTCCTTTTCGCATATTAGGATACTTAATGAAGTAATACCTCCAATTCTTAACTGTATTTTCACTAACACGATATGCGTTGATGAGGTTTGAAATATAAGCCTGAAAATCTGTTGTATCAGGGGCTAATAAAATTGAGAGTATTCTTTTAGTCTCATTAAAACGTTTTCTCTTTTTTGATGGTGTAAATAATTCTCTCCATGTAGAATCATTAGTATTACCAAACAAAAAACGCCACGACACTAATTGAGAATAATCTCCAATGGTTAGTAATGCTTTGCTTATGCCTTTATAATGAATTTCTCCATTAAAAAGATTGATGAAGTTGGCTGCTTGCTTTTCAAAGATTTCTGGTTTATCTAATCCAATAATAGCAATATTACCTTGCAGTAATTTATGGTCTTCTAATTGGTTTAAAATATGGTCTAATTCAGTATTATCATTACGCCATTGGATTTTATCTAATTCTTGCTGCTTTTGCAACTCGCTAAATCCTAATGAATTTAATTCTATTTTTTCTTCAAGAATGATATTCTTAACATCTTGTAATAAGCCAGCTAATTTTGTTTCACGAGTTTCATCTTGCGAGTTGAATGCTAGATTTCTAACTATCCTTAAACGTTTGACAAAAGCATCAGCACTTATCTCATCCTTATGAATCAAGTAGAGCTGAATAGCATATAACAAGAAGGTATTTACAAAAGAGAATAGTCTTCGTTTTCCAGATGTTTTGCCGTAATTATGACAACACATAGAAAAAAGATTAATAGCTCCTGTATAAAGTACAACCTTATTGATTTTAGATTGACTTTCTGAAAATGTGTTTTTAAAAAATCCACCTATATTTTCTATGTCTTTCCAGCTATCTAAAGCATTAAAAAGGAATTGTAAGTTTTCTTCAGCATTAGGATTGTCTTTGCCATAAACTTCTGTAGCTAAATCGAAGTCATTATTGATAATATTTATGCTTTGGTCATAGCATATCATTTCAGTAACAAATCGATATAAGCGCATAAACTCATCGTCAATTTCATTGTCTTCACTGCGATACTTCCAGAACATATCTACCCAGTCGATATCTACCTTTTTGATAAACTCTTTATACAGCTCTTGTGATACATCCTTTATAGTTTTCTCAAAGTCTGCTTTAAAATGCTCAAAAGGCGTTAATGGCTTGCCTCTAGAGTTCATCTTTATATACAGACTATCTGTGACTCCCATTTCCTCAAGTGCTAAAAAATAGAAGCTAATCGGATGATTATCTGAATCTGTAAGTTTTGACCAAAGATTGATTTCGTTTTAAAAGTTTGATGCAAATCATCTATTACGACCAGCATCGCTTTTACAGTCGGGTCATTTTCCCAAGAATACATAAACCAATTTTGGTCTTTTATCCAAATGGATAATTTTTCTTCTATAAAATCTGGTGAGCACAGCACTAGTTTATCGCAAAAATGCTGTGAGCTAAATCGAGTTTTATAACTAAACTCTTGCAGAAAGTTATACTCTTCTGCATTTACATTTTCGTGTTTGGCTATATACCAGTGCAGTAAAAAGAGTGTAGTTAATCGTTGCTGACCGTCTAGCGGTATTAAATTTCCATCCTCTACTTGTCCGTAGATAAAATCTAATTTAACAGCATCTTCTTCTGCTCCTGTTAAGGCTTTATGTAATACATCTATAAAGCGATTTCTTATTCTGGTAACTTCAATCGTTTTTCTTCCTTGTGCATAATCTCTCTGGATTATAGGAATTTCAATAGCACTAATTGTAGCTCCATTTTCTAACTCTTGACCGAATATTTGTTGAAATGTAGTTGGGATTGAATTCATGACTTAGGCTTCTTCGGCTTTTAAGTAGTTTAACAAATTTCCATTTTCTCCTATCATAGAATCTAAATAAGCCTCTCTGTCTTTAGCTCCCCAAAATTGTAACTGATGGTCTTTAGAATCCGTATAGTACTTAAAAAATACTCGTTTTGTACAAATTGGAATATAAGCTCCTTTTTTATCCATCTCAATAACCTTATTGCGCTTAACATCAAAAGTGGCATTATTTAATGCTGCATTATTAGCAGTACTTAACAGTGCCATATTACTTATAGCATCAATGTAACTTCTGTCTTCATTTTCAGAAAGCAAGTCAAAAACTCGATGGAAGATATCATCAAAAACAACTTTTGTGATATTTTCCAGATTAGCATCTATCTCACTTATAAGAGCATTTATTATTTTAGACTGATTACTTTTTGAAGCAAGATTTTCTAACGATAATCTATGTAATCGCAACCATTCTTGTTGGTCTTCTTTTTTGTTTAATCCTACAGATTGCTGAGCGTGGATATGTTCAAGACTCCATTTATTACGCTTGTGATTATTAAAAGAGTAGAATTGTGAAGTATCTCTTAAAGACCTAATTGTTTCAACGTTATGCAATAACAGCAAACGTTCTATTTTGGATTTATCTTTACTATTCTCATAGGACAACTCAAGCACGTCTGAACGTGTAAGACTAAGTTTATCTTTAATAGCTTGGTCTAAGCCATTTTCAAATTGTCGTTTTGTTTTTCCTTGTGACTCCGTTATTATTTCTTCTAACGACTTGCCAATAGCTACTAGATAACCAACTTTATGATAGATAGTTCTTTTTTCAAACCATTCTTTTAGTATTAAGAAGTAGGATTGAATATTTTCCCATACATTAAGACTAGAACCTTCACTTTTAATTTGTTTAATGAAATAGTAGAATGTGAAAAAGGTTTCTTTTTCTTCAATCTTCTTTTTTGCCATAAGATTGAATATGAGTTCTATTCTAGTTGCAAACTTTTTTGGCGATTGATTAGTAAGAAAGTACCAAAGTTTATTGTCCTGTAAGTCTTTTTCAATACTATCCCAAGTTGTTGATATTTCTAATTGCTTTTCATACGTTATACCATTATCCTTTGATAGAAATAGTGCCTTTACTAGTTCTGCATTAGTTAACGGTATTTTACCAATGTTAAGTCGAGTAAATAGATTTGTTGAATCTGCTTTATTGTCTACCTCATACCATATCACTTTAACTCGTTCTCCAAAATACTTGTAAAGATTAATTACTCTTAGATTTTTGTCCTCTCGCTCATCATTAAACCATTCTTCTATAGCTAAGTAAGCATTATAAATGTGGTGAAAATCTATATTGTCATCCTTAAGGCTTTCATCTAATGTTTCTAAAAATGTTTCACTTTTCTTTCTTGTTTCATAGGTCAACGAAAAATTTAGTTCAATAAAAGGCAACACTTGCTTCATATATTTAAGGATGAGATACAAGGTCGTGGTGCGTTGTTGACCATCAATTAATTCATAAGTATCATCATCGATTTTTTTAACTACTACTGGTTGTAAACTGTAATTCTGGTCTTTATTCTCCCAAATATCATTTAGTAACATTTGTACATGTTCCTTCTCCCATCTGTAACCTCGTTGATAAGCTGGTATATAAAATTTTCCTTTAATTTTATTTACAAGTTTTGGTTCTAATACTGCTTGTTCAATCATTCACGTTTAAAATTTAATTCTAGCTATTAACTTTTAGCTGTCAACATTTGCTTCAATTCGTCTATCCTGTCTCTATTCTTTTTAATTAAGATATTCAAATGTACTTTTTTGTTTAGTTGGGTTTCTTTTTTGATTTGGCTAGTCAAGGATATGATGTCTCGCTCCAATTGTTCTATTGCTTCCAAATGCTTCATATCTTCTTGATTACGTGCATTAGTTCTTTTTTGGAAGCTACCAGTTATACTAGCTGCTTGAAACTGCACTACAGCTTGTATATAACTTTTGTACAGTAATTCTAAATTGGTTTTATCTAAATTTCCAAAATCTAAAGCTTTATAAAAGGCATCGCTCAGGTCATTTTTATAAAGTTTAGAAAGTGTATCAGTAACAAAATAACGTTCTATGGTTCGCTTACTAGGCTCTACTTTATTGATACGTTTATCGCAAGCACTTATCTTAAAACCATTGACATCTTCTATAATAACCAGCATTTGATATGGAATGTACTTTTGAAATAACTGCATACATTTTTCTGCAAATACATCTAAAGTATTATCCGCAATAGTACAGACCATAATCTGAATTTCTTCGTATTTATAATCGTCATTATTAACTGCTAGTATATTAGCTGTAATTGGTTTAATACTTGCTAACCAATTCATTTGTTGAATACTATTATTGAGCACATTTTTTTCCGCAGCGGAAAGTATAAAGTTTTTTAGAAAAAAGGCTTTAGTTAGCTTTTTATCTAAAATATTTCGCTCTGGAATATTTAATATGTTGTTATACTTAAATCCCATTTATTTAATAACTAAATAGCCAACGAGTTCTAAATCGTCTTCATTACTAAGCGTTCTGTTCAACAATGTGGTGCCACCTTGACTCGCTAGCGAATCTAAGCCTATTTCTTCTTGCACACCAACAACTTCCTCAATTGCATTTTGCAAAGCTTTTGTATATGCAGCCATCTTTTTACTGCCTTTAGTTTCCTTTTCAAATTGAGCCACCAAATCTGCCAATACACCATCTTTACCCATACATAACTTACGGAAATAATCTAAGGCTTTTTTAGATTGTGATGGTTTCACCATATGAGTGCCATCAATACTGATATAAACTAAAAAGAATGGATAAAGTATGTTGTTTTTAAGCTTGTCCTTAAATTCTGCACTTGTATCTTTTAAACAATAGATAACACCTTCTTTAACTTCATCTAAATTAGATTTTACCACTGCGTATGATGCTGGTGGAATATCATTTAAATCTTCTATTTGTTCGTCTGAGCTTTTTTCTAAGTCAATCTTAAAGTCATTGAAAGTCATATCTGTAATAGAAATATTACCATCAATATCTTCTAAATCTAATACCTGATTCTGTAATTGCTTTAATTGTCTCTTTCTATAATCGAGGTCTTGCATTTCTCGATTAGATTTACTTATTACATTGTCTTCTCCAGTCGCAGATACATCTAGCATCACCATTTTGCCTTGTACACGAGCTACTAAATCTATAAACTGGTCTAATTCCATAGAAGGAAAAAAGTTTACCAATTGAATTTGCTCATTAATAGAACCAATACGGTCTATTCGCCCAAAACGCTGAATGATACGTACAGGATTCCAGTGAATATCATAATTCACCAAATAATCACAATCCTGAAGGTTCTGACCTTCTGAAATACAATCGGTACAGAATAGAATATCTATTTCACTTTTAGCATCTGGAAAAATGTCTTTTCGGTTTTTAGAACGTGGCGAGAAATTTGTAAGGATTGAGCTTAAGTCTGTACGACAATCTTTCATGTTGGTTTTGTTGTTACCAGAACCTGTAACCAAAGCACTGTTAACTCCTTTTTCTTCTTTTAACCAATCACTTAATTCTTTATACAAATAGTTTGCAGTATCTGAGAACGCTGTAAAAATAATTACTTTTTTATTTCCTTTGTTATACGGTTGATTATCTACTTTTTGAGAAATACGGTCTTTTAATTCCTTAAGTTTAGCATCACGCTCAACATCAATTAATTTAATACTACTTAATAATGCGGTAAGAATACGTTTATCATGTTCTAAATCTTGTTTCCAGCGAATGGTATCAATATCTTGAATTAATACTTTTGTTTTACCACCAATTAATAAATCTTCTAATTCCGTATCATCGATATCTACATCTGTAATGTTGAGGTTGTAATCTGTTTCACCATTTTGATGGTCTTTAAGTTGCTTGAGATTTGATTCTACTAAATCAATTAACTTAATGGTCGTTAACTTAAAGGAATGAATAGAACTCTCAAGGCGTTTTAAGAGGTTTACACGCATTAAATAGATTAAACTTTGCTCACGGTCAACTTGTCTAAATACACTACCTGTATGCGTTTCCATATCGTATTTTTCCTCGTAATATTCGCGCTTTTCAGAACGCACATATCCTAAAGGTGTATATGAAGCTAATGTTAGTGTACTTATCTCATCATATACCTGACCAATATCTCTGAATTTATTCTTGGTATCAATTTCTGGATATACTGTTTCTGGTTTTAAACGTGTTGGAAATTTACCAATATTAGACGTGTCGTAATATTTCTCAATATGCTTTCTTGACCTTGCGATGGTTAACATATCTAGAATTCTGAAGTATGCACCATCTAAACTTTCCATTAATTCGCTTACATCAAGGTCATCTGGGTCACCATCACGATACCATTGCGTAAATCTGCGTTGAGAATCTCGCATTACTTGGGTTATACTATCTATTCCATAAGAGCTGAATGCTTGGTCATCACCTTCCGTTATAAAGGATATCTGGTTCTTCAAATCATTCATTTTATTGTTAACAGGTGTGGCAGATAACATTAAAACTTTGGTGCGTATGTTAGATTTGATAACATCGTTCATTAAACGTCTGTAACGTGTCATTCCACGTCTAGTAGGATTGTTACGAAAATTATGAGACTCGTCAATAACCACCAAATCATAATTGCCCCAATTAATCATTTCGAGGTCAATGTCTCCAGATTTACCTTTGGTTCTAGAAAGGTCTGTATGATTCAACACATCGTAACTTAGTCTATCTTCAGCAAGTATATTTCTTTTATCGTTCAATTGATAAACCGTCCAGTTTTCACGCAGTTTCTTGGGTGCTAAGACTAAAATCCTATCATTACGTAATTGATAATATTTCATTACAGCTAAACCTTCAAACGTTTTACCTAACCCTACTGAATCGGCTATAATACAACCACCATAAGTTTCAATCTTTTCTATAGCTCCAATAACTGCATCCTTTTGGAAATTGTATAGTAATTTCCATATTTTAGAATTTTTAAAGCCAACTTTTTCGAGCTTTTCATCAGCTCTTTCATTTATGGTTGAATAATGGAAAATCTCACGAATACAATATTTGTAAATTTCTTCACCTGAATAATCTCTGACTCCTTTTTCTAATTTTTGAACCACCAAATCGTTTAGAGATTGCGAACTATTGCTCCATGAGTTTTGAAACAAGTTACCATATTGATTATTAGTATCTTCAAACGAGTTAATAAAGATTGGAATGTCTGACGGAATAACACCTAAACTTACTGAATCTAAATTCATTGGTGTTAAAATGAAACAGGTAGATTTACCTTCATTTTCAACGATTAATATATTTTGATTCCCTATACCACCTTTGCGAAATTTTATTTTATCATTAATTAAACCAATGACCTGATTTATTCTATATTTTCTATCTAGTTTTAAATTGAGCTGCTTTTCATTATCATTTTGAATAAACTTAAAATCGTCTTCATCTAGAGTTTGAAAATCTAGTAATACCTCAACTTTGTTAGATTTTTTTAAGTCATCAATAAGTTCAAAAAGAGCGAATGATGTAAAATAGTTACAACTTAAATATACTTTGGTTTTGGTGTTTATAAGCTGCTTAAACTCATCAATTAATAGTGTATCTTGATTATTTATTATTTTCATCTACAAGGTTTATTTTGTTGAAATATTCGTGCTTTATAGCAAAAATTTAAAGATAGAATAAATATTAAAAAATCAATTACGGAAATCCTCAACTTTTGCGATAAGCTGATTCTAATAAATTTCTTAACACCTCACTTGCATTATTTCCGTATTTACCCTTTTTAGCTAACTCTAATAATTTTTCCTTCTGTTTTTTAGATAGCCTCATAATAAAAGTTTCGTCCTTTTCTGGTTTAGGTAGTTTCATATTCATAATTGTTTATACATTATAAATAGTTGCTAAAAGGTAAAAGAATAAAATAAATAGCTATTTAACCTTTTAAAAATACACCTATACGCCACGTTAACTGATGTAATTACATTGGTTAAAGTGTCGTTATTACAGTGTTTTTAATCGAAACAAAGGGACGTGTCAATGAAATTTTAATAAAAAAATTAAAAACGTTTACCGTATCCTCCCTTATAGTAGGTATTATAAAAATCTTGTATATACAAAGGTCGGATATGAAGAAAATTTTTCAAAAAAATTTTAGTTAATAGAAATATCCATATCGTATTTACAACCAAAAAAGTATCTTAACCAGCCTCATCAAACTGCTGAGTCCAAACCTCACTTTCCAATCTTGGTTTTAGTCCAAAATAAATACTAAGAAGTCTATTGAACTCTTCTTTTAAAATAGTCTCATAAGACTCTGTGGTTACTATAGAGTCATGAATTGTAAATAATGGCATCATTGGGTGTTTCGATGATATTAACCTCGTACAATGGTCTAAAATGCAATCCGCTTCTATGTTCTGTAATAAAACAGGAAAGAAATTCTTCTCATTCTCTTTTTTAATAAATTGAATCACTCTATACAATTCAGGATAATGCCTTTTGAATACTGTTATAAATTCTGAACTATGTTTTTCTGATGAAAACAGAATTTGCATAACCACATCTTTACTAACTTTTCTTAAGTTATCGTAATTGGTATGTTTTCTTACCCAAACTCCTCGTATCCTCTTTGGCATTCCTATATAACATTCCTCATTTATATCCTTAGATATCAATCCTTCTTTATAAAGTATATCACCAAAATGCTCATAAAACGTTCCATCTAATACTTTATTTATAAAGATTTGAATCTCATTATATTGGTCACTATTTAAAAGGTCTGACATAATAGAGACATGTAGTGTATTGTATTCATTAGATAAATAATTATTTAATAAATTAATACTTGGATTTATTATTTGATTTAAAATTGAAGCATAAATAAAAGGCTGACTATTCTTAATATCTAATGATATTAATTGTTCATTATTATATTTAACATATTTTCTTAAATCCTTAGGTATTGCAGTGAATATTGAATGTAACCTATTATCTAGTCCTTCTCTACTATATGACCAACACTTATTCTGAATAGACTTAACAATAAATATTCGTTTATTTTTCTTCTTTATCTGTGAATCCTTTATATAAGTATCTCTTATATATTTCAATGCTGATAAGGAATCTATTGATAAGAGTTCTGGATTAAACCACTTTGTTAAATGTGGACACTTATCATCTGCAACGCTCATTCTACTAATTTTAATCTCATTCGATTTCTTGATAAAACGTGAATTATCTTCTAGCCAATGAAAATCAATCAAATGCTTTCTATAGGCATCACCTATTTTGTATTTTTTACATGTATTGGATGAAGTACTATATTCAATACATTTCTTATTTAAGAAATCTTTATCTTGAAGGAAATTGATATATCTTTTATACCCTTTTATCCTTACTAAAGCTTGACTACATATTGGAATCCAACCATCTTCATATTTTTCATCTGAACTCAATGGAATATAATATAATAGGTTCATTATATATGACGCTTTCGTTAAGTTTAGCTTTACACCATTGGCTGATTGGTTATAAACGTTAATTTCTGTTTTAAGAGCTTGGAATAACTTATTTGGCAACCAAACTCCGATTCTCTTTTTGTTTATATATGTTCTCATATAAAATTAGTTTTAATTATTAAAGTATGAAGAAATCAAAGTCTGATTCAAGTACTTCAAATTGTTTACCATCAGTTCCAAATGCTTTAATCAATTTGCCTTTCTTTTTTTTCGATAATAATTAGCTTCTTTAACAAGAGATGATACCATTAATTCCTTATCACCAAAGATTTTGTACTCTATACCTTTTTTAGGTGAGAATACTAGGTCAATCATAAAGAATTTAAGTACATCATCCACTTTTCCAAATCCTAAAGATTCGCCTATCATTATAGATGTTATTCTTTTAATTTCTTTAACAGCCTCAAGTCGGGATTTAAAAGGTGTCACTTCATTATATTCCTTTTCATAATAATCAGAAACTCTGATTCCTTTATTATTACATGTAAACACGTTTAGTTTTATAATATATTTTTCCATTATTTTTAGTTTTTATGAGCGACCTTATTTTTCGCTCTATTAATTAATTTAGTTTATAAGAAAATCGAGATTCATCTCAATTACATTGACAAAATCCCATTCTCCATCTGCATATTCTATATCAGTTAAGACAATATTATCTTCTTCAGCAAAATGATAAACCTCAGCTTGTAATGCCTCAATTGTTTGCTCTTCATCTTCACCGTATAAACAGTATTCACAACCATCACTGTTTACAAAGAATATATTGATGGAATACGCATTAAAGTTTTTAAAATCTTTCATGTTCGCTTCAAAAAACGATTCGTATTTTACTTCTCCGTAAAGGAATTCATCTTCTAATTCTAAAACTTTTGCAATGGCTTTTTTTCTAGAATCGATAGGCGATTCTTCTTGAAAAGTAAAATCAAAAATCTTTGAATCTCTTTTCCCTTTTGCATTAACTTTCGTTGTGTTTACTTGTACTATATACTTTATCATAATTAATTGTGTTGTGAGCTACTTTGATTTTCGCTCTTGTTTATATCTATGCTACTTTATTATTATATGTTGATTGTATTTTTTTCAATGTCATTTCAATGATGAAATGAATTTGACTTAAATTCCTTAGAGGAATTTATTTAAGAGGCTTTTTTGAAGAATAAGTCTAGATTCGAGTTCTCCTTAAGAATTTCTTCAAGTTGACTAATAGGATAGAGATAAACTTCTCCTATTATGGTATATGGAATTACACCAGTCTCTCGATACTTTATAATAGTATTTGCCGATAGTCCAAACCTTGACTTAAGGTCTTTATTTCTGTAATAATCTGATTTTTGTGTTATTGACTTTTTCTTGAGATTTTCCTCAATAACAACCAGTCTATTAATAACTGGATTTAATAGACTTTGAAGTTTGTCTATTGATACTAAAACTAACTGTGATTCACTGTTTTTCATAATATAATTTTTAAATTATTATACTACAAATTTCAGGGTTTTATCCAAGTATAGCGAGGGATTCCCAAGGATTCCCAACAATCTAATTAGTGATTCCTCTTTTTTAAATTATCATTGATATTTGTTAATGAGTCAATTCTAGTATTTAATCTATCAACTACGTCATTTAGAAATATTATTTCTTTTGTCACCTCTTTAGAATCTGTGTCTCTTGCCACAGGCATTGCTCTTGTCATTTTCTGAGCCTTAGCGAAAGTAGATTTATCTAAATAGAAAATATTAGCATGATTAATATAGTTTTTAAGACTTGTTCTTTCATCTTTAGTATCTGACTTATCTTTAGCAATTATTCCAACTTCATAAAGATTATAAAATAGATGTCCAAGATTGGTTTTGGAAAGATTAAATTCTAATTTAAGATTTTCAGGGTTAATAGAAAGTAAATTCTCTTCAATATTAGACTTTCTACGATTATAAACTTTAACAATATCTTGTAAGAACTTCCCAACACTGATAACCATTTTATTATGTAACATTAGAGTGTAAGTAATATGTGCTCTCAAATATATAATCTCAATTTCATTTTCATTCAAATTAAATTCTTCTTCTAATACTGATTCAATGTTGCCGTAATTCCCACCTGATTCTTTACCGTAAAAACCACTTATTATATCAATTATATATAAAGCTTTATCATCATTATTATTTGTAGGGGAAGGGAATTCTAAGTCCATTGGTGATATTGTGGGAGGATTATTAGGATAAACCAAAGTATGTGAGACAAGCTCTCTATCAAATTTGTTTTTAAGATAATTATCTAAAATATCATTCAAGTTATTAATAAATTCTTCAATATCATCCAAAAGACTATTAATAAAAAAAATATTTTTGTCATCATTATAATCAATGCTTTCGTCAATTAATTTAATAATTTTTTCCACTTGATTATCAAAATATTTTTCTGGAATTTGAGTAACCCATATACCATTATATAAACAATTATTTATGGTATGATTTATTTCTATTTGAAATTCGAGTACTTTTTCTATTTCCGAATTGAGCTTGAGTAATTTTAGCATAAATTTTATTAAAAAAAAAAGCCCTCATCGTTGAGGGCTTCTAAAATAAAAAAATATTGGACTATATGAATTTCTTTCTCAATTTGTCCATATCATTCTTTACATTACTATCCATAACTTTAGCGTAATGTTGAGTCATTGAGATTGTTGTATGCCCCATCATACTACTAACATTTTCTATCGCAACACCATTTCCAAGGGTCACCGTAGTAGCAAATGTATGACGAGCAACATAATGTGTTAACTTTTTGTTTATTTGACATAAATCAGCTATCTCTTTCAAATACTCATTAACCTTTTGATTACTAATTTTTGGAAGTAACCTATTTTCATCTAAATGAGAATATTTATCTATGATTCTTTTTACGGATGGTAAAACTGGAACATTTGATTTAATATTGGTTTTAGCTCTGTTGGTTTTTATCCAAAAAGAATCCTCACTATCCTTTATTAAATGGTCTTTTGTTAAATTTTGAACATCTATAGGTGCATAACTAGTATAACAAGAAAAAGAAAAATATCTTTTACTCTATTTAATCTATCTGTACTAAATTCTTTTGCTTCAATTCGCTCTAATTCAGCTTTAGTAAGAAAAACAGCTTCTTTCTTTACTAATTTCTCATCATAAGTTAAAAATGGATTGGTAGTAATTAAGTTGCGTTTAATTCCATAAAAACAAACTGTTTTAAAACATTGAAAATACTTAACTACCGAATTATGGCTGATACCAACTTTATAATTAAAAGAGGATTCATATTTGAGGTAAGATTCAAGATTATAGATAAACTGGTTATCAATATTATTTATACTAAAGGATGTTTTACCATGTTTCGTTCTAATATAATTAGCTAACAAATCTTTAGCTCTATTATATTTTTGAAGTGAAGCTTTAGAGCGTTCCCCAGTTTCAAACTTCTTTTTGAAATAGTCATTATGCTTTTCAAATAGTTTTATAACATCTAAGTCACCTAATTTCGCAGTCTTACCATTGAGTTTATTTTTAACTTCACATAAAGTAACATCCTTACTATTGCGTGATAACACAAAATAAGCATCTTCAATTTTTTGCTCTACTAAATCGATAGCTAGTTTGCAATTCTTTTCAGAATTCAACCGTAGCTTATTCCTTAGCTTATTGGTAAAATCCCAGCGTTCTTTTTTAATAAACTTACCTGTACTTAAAGTAGTTGTTTTGCCTTGCAATTGAATTTTGGCATAAATTGGAGACTCTCCTTTGTTGTTTTGCTTATCCGTTTTTAGATAGAAAAATGTTTTAATCATAGTTTTACTAATTTAAATGTTAGACAAAATTATCAGTAAAACAGAGGTATAGCTAGGGATTCCCAAGGATTCCCTCAACATATAGTTACCCTAGTTCTTTAGAATTTCAAGGGTAACCCATAAGGTAACATAACTTTGATATATAATGTGTATTTTGAGTATATACCAAAAAACAAAAAACCCTATAAACGTAATGTTTATAGGGTTTTGACTTTTAAAGTGTCATTTGACAACTTTATCAGCGGAGAGCAAGGGATTCGAACCCCTGGAGGTGTGACCCTCAACAGTTTTCAAGACTGCCGCATTCGACCACTCTGCCAGCTCTCCGTTAGCGGATGCAAATATAAAATGCTTTTTTGTTCTAGGCAAAGATTTTCGTGTAGATTTTTAAAATTTTTTTAATCCATTGATTTACAAACTATAATTTCCTTCTGTTTTTAGAAAGCCATCTGTTTTCGGCACAATAAATGTTAATTAATTACTTTTTAAAACGAACTCAATTGCTTTTTCACTAAAAAAATCTAATTTTAAAAAATCAAAAATTTAAGAGAAATGAAAAAAACAGTTATAATACTTGGACTTATCGCAGCTATAATTGCCATTACATTATCAGCATCTCGTAATTCAAATTTTGCAATAATCCCAATAGTTATTGCCTTTATTAGTGGCTTGGCTTTAGTGTTTCTTTCAAAAAAAGACCAGTCCAAAACAAAACCTATTCAATATATATTTTTATTAGTCATTATGTCATTAGGACTCACCATATACAAAGGCGTTTATAAAACAATCGAAGTAGAGAGTACAGAACAGTTAGACCAACAAGGTGAAAGAGATACTGATAAATCTAAGGAACTTCTAGAAAACAGACAAATAGAGAGCAAATTTTAAAAATTTCTCACTAATTGTAAGAAAAGTTTAAATCTATTTATCTTATTTTTGCGTAAATCAAATAGTTACATGAAAGTCTTTATTGCTTCTGTACTCCTTTTTGTTGGTTCTTGTGCCACAATTAGACATAGTGAGAAAATTAGCAACTTAAAAAATAGCATCTCATATAGTGATGAAGATGTTGTTAAAAAGTACTTGAACACCATTACATCTAAAGAATTAAAAGAACATTTAGTAGAAGTGGCTTCAGATAAGTATAATGGTAGAATGACTGGTGAAGAAGGGCACAATTTAGTTTGTGACTATATTAGAGACCAATATAAAGACAGAGATATTAGTGCGCCAGAATCGTATCCAGACTATTTTCAAAAAGTACCTAAAAATGCCTTGCCAAAAAACCTCAACGCATCGCAAAATGTTATAGCATATATTGAAGGTTCTGAATTTCCTGAAGAATATGTATATATTACTGCACATTCAGACCACGAAGGTATTATTAATGGTGAAATTTATAATGGTGCAGACGATAATGGATCTGGTACTTCTGCTGTTTTAGAAATTGCAGAAGCCTTTAGCCAAGCTACTAAAGATGGATACCGACCTAAAAGAAGTATTGTTTTTCTACATGTGACAGCTGAAGAAGTGGGCTTGTATGGCTCTAAATTCTATTCAGAAAACCCAATATTCCCTCTCGAAAACGCAGTTGCTACCTTAAATATGGATATGATTGGTCGTGTTGATGACAGACATAAAGACGATGAAAACTATATTTATGTCATTGGCTCAAACAGAATGAGTAGTGAACTCCATTATATTACGGAGGAAGCCAATTCTACATTTATCAACCTTAATCTCGATTATAAATATAATGGTGAGAATGAATCTAATCATTATTACTATCGCTCGGACCATTATAACTTTGCCTTAAAAGGGGTGCCTGTTATTTTCTTTTTTAATGGTGAGCACGAAGATTACACTAAACCAACAGATACCGAAGATAAAATCAACTATCCCTTGTTGGAAAAACGCACAAAATTAATATTTGCTACAGCATGGTATTTGGCCAACTCTAAAACACGACTTAAGAAAGAAATTATCTGATGTTAAAGTTTGTTAAAAGAAACTAGACCAAATACAAAGCCTATCCAATTTTCGTAATTTTAAAGCTAATTTTATGTAAAGGTGAGCTTAATACCATCTTTAATTTATAACTAACTACCTAATTACTTTCTTTAAATGAAAAAAACTCTACTCTTAGGTGTTGCTTTTGCAGTACTATCTAGTTGTGGCACATCTTCTAAAAGTAGTGCAAACACAACACAATCTAATCAATCTAAAAAAATTGATCCAACAGAATATGCTTCTTCGATTACTTCTGATGAACTAAAAACAATGTTATATAAGTATGCTTCTGATGAATTTGAAGGAAGAGATACAGGTGAAAAAGGTCAGAAAATGGCTGTAGAATACTTAAAACAAAAGTATATCTCTATGGGCATCCCTACTCCATTAGGTGGTGATGACTATTTTCAAGAAGTCCCATTAGAAAAACAGCAAGTTGCTGAAGCTAAATTAACAGTTAACGGAAAAACATTTAAAAGTTTTGAAGATCAAATTGTTTTAACGGTTTCAAATGATGTAAACATGTCTATGGACAATATCGTTTATGTTGGTTATGGTATTGATGATGAAAAATATTCAGATTATAAAAATATAGATGTTAAAGGAAAATTTGTTTTAGCAAAATCAGGGGAGCCTAAAGACGCTGAAGGTAATTTTATTATTTCTGGTACTACAGACGGTACAAAATGGACTAATGGACGTCAATCCATATCAAGTAAAAGAGAAGCTGCTATAGAAAATGGAGCTAAAGGAATCTTATTTATGGATAATGATTTGTTTTCTAGATATTCGAGCTTCTACAAACGTCAATCAGAATCTGGAACCGCAGGTCGCTTATCTTTAAAGAGTAATGATACCGGAATTGTAATGCTGATGATAAATGACAATTTAGGAAAAGCTCTATATGCTTCTATTTCTAAAGACTCTACAGCTAAAGAAATTGAAGCTACTATTAATTTAGAAATTGAAAATAAGTCGGAGTCTATCACTTCTGAAAATGTTGTAGCCTATATAAAAGGTTCTGAAAAGCCTGATGAAATTCTAGTTATATCAGCGCATTTAGACCACGAAGGTGTGAAAAATGGTGAAATTTACAATGGTGCAGACGACGATGGTTCTGGTACTGTAGCTATTTTAGAAATTGCACAGGCGTTTAAAATGGCCGAAAAAGCAGGTCATGGTCCAAAGCGTTCTATATTATTTTTACATGTTACAGCTGAAGAAAAAGGGCTATTAGGATCGAAACATTATACGGATAATGATCCTATATTTCCTCTAGAAAATACCGTTGCCGACTTAAATATTGATATGATTGGTAGAGTTGATCCTAAACGTGATACAGGTACAAGAAATTATGTTTACTTAATTGGTAGTGATAAATTGAGTACTGAATTACATAATATTTCAGAAGAAGCAAACGCAAAATATGTAAATATGGAATTGGATTATACCTTTAATGATGAAAACGATCCAAACCGTTATTATTATAGATCTGATCACTACAATTTTGCAAAGAATAATGTTCCTGTCATATTTTACTTTAATGGCACACATGATGATTACCATAGACCATCAGATACTCCAGATAAAATAGAATACGATCTATTAGAAACCAGAACCCGTTTGGTTTTCTATACAGCTTGGGAAGTTGCTAATAGAGACGAACGCATTATTGTTGATAAAGCTACTGAATAAATAGAGCATTATATAAAGTATACAAAAAGGTCTTTCATTAATTTGAGAGATCTTTTTTCTTTTATTTAAATCAAAAAACAGCTTTTCATTATTAAAAGGCTAATTACTTTTAGATCGAATACTTAATTTATCTCGACTGTGATCATTATAAAACCCGATTCCTATCCTTTAACACAGAATAGTATGTACAAAAAAAGCTCCTCTTTTCAGAGAAGCTTTGTATTCTGGGTGGAAGACCGGGTTCGAACCGGCGACTTTCGGTACCACAAACCGACGCTCTAACCAGCTGAGCTACAACCACCATTTTAAATTGGATTGCAAAGATAATTTAATTGTTATCTCTTGCAAATAGTTTTTGAGTTTATTTTAAATCAAATAACGATTCTACTCCTACATAACGCTCAACTGTATAACCCTCAGCATGTTCTACACCAATTAAACGTCCTAAATTTCTTGCTCTATATTCTACGCTATCTGTAAAGTTCTCACTAGATATCGGAGTTTCAGGCTCTTTACTATTGGGATCAAAGAATTGTGTTTTATAAGCTAAAACAGAATCGACCTTTTTTTCTATAAAACCAGAGACATCAACAACAACATCTGGTTCTATATCTTTCCACTGTATATAATGATATACCGCTTTTGGTCTCCAAGGGTCTTGCGGTTGATTTTCATCTTTATGAATAGTCTCAATCTTTTTCAATCCACTTAAAAAACAAGCATCACTCACCAATTGACTTCCTTTTGGGTGATCAATATGTCTATCATCAATGGCATTACAAATAACAATCTCTGGTTTGAAATAACGAATCATTTTTATAAGCTCTAATTGATGTGCTTTATCGTTAGCGAAGAAGCCATCTGCAAATCGCATATTAACTCTAGAGTGTACACCTAGAATTTTAGCAGCATTAAAAGCTTCATCATCTCTAGTTTCTGCAGTACCTCTTGTACCTAGCTCTCCTCTGGTTAAATCTATAATCCCGACTTTTTTGCCCTTAGAAACTTCTTTTGCTAAGGTTGCGCCACAACTTAATTCTACATCATCCGGATGCGCTCCAATTGCCAATATATCTAGTTTTATCTGCATATGTTTATTGTTTTCTTATGGTTAGATAGAATATCTAATCCCCTTTTTTAATCAAATTAAAATTTCATAATAGATGTTTCATCTCTTACGTCTCTTCTCTTGAATGTCAAAAATATTAAAAAGAAGGTAGATAATCGCTTTCTTTTTAATCCGCAAACGGTTTCGATTAGATAAATCCTTAATTATCTCAAATTTCAGTGATCAAAATTGAAAAATTCGCAATACTTCTAAAGTATGACTTTCGTCATAAATATTGCTTTTCATTGACTCTATCTTTACACTATTACTAAAAGACAACGTCCTTATGACCTTAATGTTAGCTATTTTAATTATTACCATTTCCTTATTTATTTGGGGGAAATTCACCCCAGATATTATCGCACTTATATCAATGTTGAGCTTATTTGTCTTTGGGATATTAGACTTAACAGAAACATTAAGCGGTTTTAGCAACCCAACGGTAATTATGATTGCTGCCTTATTTATAATAGGAGAAGGTTTATCTCAAACAGGTTGGACTGCCTTAGCTGGTGAAAAGTTTATAAAAATGGCTGGTAAAAGCAAAATGAAGCTTTTATTAATAACGACATTAGGCTCTGGATTACTTTCTGGCGTGGTTAGTAATACGGGCACTGTGGCAACGCTAATGCCTGTGACAATTGCTTCTGCTTGGAGTATTGGTACATTACCTTCTAAATTATTAATGCCAGTAGCTTTTGGCTCTAATACAGGTGGTTTATTAACTTTAACAGGTACACCTCCAAATATCATTGTAAACAATACAATGATAGAAAGCGGACTTGAAGGGTTTTCTTTCTTCGAATTTGGACTTATAGGATTACCTCTACTATTATTAGCACTACTCTATTTTAAATTTATAGGCTATAGACTTTTACCAAGTAACAAAACCAATAATAAACCTGTAAATATTAATACGACGTTACACCAATGGATTGAAGCTTACAAAGTCGATGGAGACTATTACAGATTAAGAGTAAGATCAGTATCTCCATTATTAAACACAAAATTAGGAGATTGGAATTTTGAAAAAGATTATGCCGTTACCATTCTACGTATTAAGCGACGTCATCCAAGTCTTTTAAAAGGTAATGATCCTTTTATTGAACTTCCAACGGACCAAACGGAATTCTTATACCACGATATTATTACGGTTAAAGGAGATACCGAAGCAATTAATGTTTTAATGATTAAGTTTCGGTTAGGCTTATTACCTCTAGATTCTATTGAAGATGAGTTAAGACACAATCTTATTAACCAAGAGGTTGGTATGACTGAGGTTTTAGTAGCACCACAATCTGCGCTTGTTGGTAAAAATGTAACATCTAGTCATTTTTTTGAACGTTATAATGTACAATTAATGGCTACCTCAAGAAACGGCAAACCTTTAACAGAACGCGAAACCATAGTAAAAGCTGGAGATGCATTTTTAATTAGAGGGCAATGGAGCGCTATAGAAGAATTAAAAAATCAATATGAACATTTAGTCATCTGCGGTAGTCCTGAAGGTATGGCCAAAACAGTGACGAACCTTACTATTAAATCTTATATCGCATTAGCGTCTCTCATATTAATGATTGTATTGTTAGTTTTTAAAATTGTACCAGGCGCTGTTGCGGCACTACTATCTGCAGGTATCATAATGATTACAGGTTGCGTACCGATGGTAAAAGCTTATAAAGGTATCAGTTGGATAAGCGTTGTAATGATTGCTGCCATGATACCAATGGGAATCGCATTACAAAAAACAGGCACAGCAGAATTGATTGCAAATGGCCTAGTGGATTCTTTAGGAAGCTTTCATCCTGTCGTTTTATTGGGCGGTGTGTTTTTATTGACTACAACCTTTAGCCAAGTTATTAATAACTCAGCCACTGCTGTATTAATGGCACCTATTGTAATTATAGCTGCAAACACGTTAAACATTTCTGCAGCACCCTTTATGATTGTAGTCGCTATTAGCGCCTCTACCGCATTTTTAACACCAGTAGGTACTACAACCAATGCGATGGTAATGACAGCAGGTGGCTATAAATTTATGGATTATTTAAAAGTAGGTGCACCATTGCTTCTACTCTTCCTAATAACAACATTACTACTTGTGCCAATCATATGGCCATTTTAAAATCGAAAGTCGAATTGAAAAACTATAAACTCATGGAAACATTAAAACAACCGATTATGAAAACGAGAGACCTTACAAAGTACGGATTGAAAGACACCAATGCCCATTGGAACCTCTCACCAGAAAAATTACAAGCCATTACTATTGAAAAAGGAATGGGAAAAGAAACCGCTAATGGAACTTTAGCTATAAACACAGGCAAGTTTACAGGTCGTTCTCCTCAAGATCGTTTTATAGTAAAAGATGATTATACCCAAAATAAAGTTTGGTGGGGAAAAACCAACAAAGCGATTTCACCAGACAATTTTGATAAATTACAAGCAGAAATCACAAACTATTTAAGTGGTAAAGAAATTTATGTTAGGGATGCTTATGTATGTGCTGATCCAGAATACAAAACCAATGTAAGAACTGTTACAGAATATCCTTGGTCTAACATGTTTACGTATAATATGTTTTTGAGATCTGACGAATCTGAATTAGAAAATTTTAAAGAAGAATGGTTGGTGCTTTGTGCTCCAGGTTATGAAGCATTAGATCCTAAAGCTTTTGGCTTACGTCAAGGAAATTTCTCTATCCTTAATTTTTCTAAGAAAATTGCCCTAATTGGTGGCTCTGCTTATACAGGTGAAATTAAAAAAGGGATTTTCTCTTCTTTAAACTTTATTCTTCCTGTTGAAAAAGACGTTTTACCTATGCATTGTTCTGCAAATGTTGGCGAAGATGGTGATACTGCTATTTTCTTTGGATTATCTGGAACTGGTAAAACAACCTTATCTGCAGATCCTAACCGAAAATTAATTGGTGACGATGAACATGGCTGGACAGCAAATAACAACATTTTTAATTTTGAAGGTGGTTGCTACGCCAAAGTTATTGATCTATCTGAAGAAAAAGAGCCTGACATTTTTAGAGCAATTAAACCTGGTGCAATTCTTGAAAACGTCGTTTTTAAAGATAACGGAGACGTTGATTATATGGACAGCAAGATTACACAAAACACTCGTGTTAGTTATCCGATTTACCATATAGACAATATTCAAAAGCCATCTTATGCTAGTAATCCAACAAATATTTTCTTCTTAACAGCTGATGCATTTGGTGTGTTACCACCAGTTTCAAAATTAACACCAGGACAAGCTGCCTATCACTTTATTTCTGGTTACACCGCTAAAGTTGCAGGTACAGAAGCTGGTATTACAGAGCCAGTACCATCTTTCTCTGCATGTTTCGGTGAACCATTTATGCCTTTACATCCAACAGTTTATGCTGAAATGTTAAGTAAAAAAATGCAAGATGCAGGCGTCAATGTTTGGTTAATTAATACAGGCTGGAGCGCAGGTCCTTACGGAGTAGGATCTCGTATAAAACTGAAATACACCAGAGCTATGATTACGGCTATTCTTGATGGAAAATTAGACAATGTTGAATTTGAACAACATCCTATATTTGGCTTATTTATGCCAAAAACATGTCCTAATGTTCCTGATGATATATTAGATCCAATGAATACTTGGGAAAATAAAGGCCAGTATGTCAGCAAATCCATTCAACTCGCACATTCTTTCCACTTGAATTTTGAAAAATTTGCAAGTGAAGCATCTCAACAAATTATTGAAGGTGGTCCATTAATTGATGAACACCATCACTTAAATGATCATTTTTAATAGTTCCATGACTGAAAAGAGCCCAGAAATGGGCTCTTTTTTCTTATACAATCTATTATGAAAAACACTTTACTCTTACTATTCGTTTTCTTACTATCTCATAATCCATTGTATGCGCAAAACACAGGCGAAAACAAATTAGGATCTTGGTATGAACTTACGTCATCTAACAAAATAAGTGATAAATTCAGTGTTAGCGGCTCATTCACCAATTGGAACTATGAATTACCTGCAAATAGAGGACATTTACGTTTAGGTATCCTAGGGCTGAATTATCATTTTAACCCTAAATTATCTATAGGTCTATCTTATGCTTATGGTGATATAGATTCTTCATTTGAAATCAACGACATTCCTCACACTAAAGAGAATAGAATAATTGAACAATTAATTTTTAATCATAAATTAAACACTATTAGTTTTTCTCAGAGGCTGAGATTAGAACAGCGTTTCTTAGAATACCCTACAGAAAACCAATTAACGCATAGAATTCGCTATAGATTTAAAACTAAAATACCACTAAATAATACCCTCTTTATTTCTACCTATGATGAAATCCATTTTAATTTAAACAAATTTGATTTTCAACAAAATAGAGCTTTTATGGGGCTGGGTATTTTAATAACTAAAAATATAAATACAGAAATTGGCTACGCAAGACATTCGTTTAAAACTAAAAGCTTTAACAGACTGTCGCTACAACTTAATTTAAAATGTGATTTTAGACAAAAAAAGTCTTAAGATAACTTAGTGCTTTGTGCTATTTATAGCTTGCTCTATATCGCGTTTTAAATCTTTTGTATCTTCTATACCTACAGAAAACCGAATTAATTGATTGCTAAGACCAATAGCATCACGTTCATCTTGACTTAATAACGCATGAGACGTGAGATACGGAGATAACATTGTACTCTCAACTCCAGCTAAACTCATAGAAGATTTTATGAGCTTTAATTCCTTTTGAAAAAGAAGTGCATCCAAATCTTCAGTTAATTCAAAAGATAGCATGGCACCAAATCCACTCATTTGAGATTTTGCCAATTTATAATCTGGATGCGATTTTAAACCTGGATAATAGACTTTAGAAACTTTCGGATGTTTTTCTAACCATTTTGCCAACTTCATAGCGTTTTTAGTTTGTGCCTTTACGCGCAACCCTAAAGTTTTCATACTACGTTCTAGCATCCAAACGGTCATATCACTTAGACTTCCTCCTAGATTTTTACCCACGTTCCAAATGCGTTCCATATGTTCATTAGAACTTGCTACAGCACCAGCCAAAATATCACTATGTCCACCAAAATATTTGGTAGCAGAATGCATCACCATATCAATGCCTAAGTCCATAGGGTTTTGATTTACAGGTGAGGCAAAAGTATTATCAATAGAGGTTAAAATGCCCTTAGACTTCCCGAGTTTTGCAATCGCTTTAATATCTGTAATGGTCATTAAAGGATTTGAAGGTGTTTCAATATGAATCAATTTTGTATTTGGTTGAATGGCCGCTTCAAAATCTTCAACTTTATAACCATTAGTAAACGTGTACTCTATACCATACTTAGGAAATTCTTCTTTTATAAAATTCAATGTACCTCCATACAATGTGTTCTGAACCACCAAATGATCACCTTGTCTTAAAAATGCTAAAAACATGGTGCTAATCGCAGCCATACCAGAACCAAAAATCATAGCGGCTTCCGCGTGTTCTAAAGCAGCAATCTTCTTGGATAAATGTTCTTGATTGGGAGTATTAAAATAACGCGGATAGCGTTTAACATCAACATCCAAAAACTCGTAGGATGTGCTTAAATATATAGGAGATACGACTCCTTTAAATTGTTCATCCTTTACTTCACCTGTATGTGTGCAGATGGTATTTAATCCGAATTTATTTTTAGTCATAATACTATTTATAAGAGACGTAAATTTAATAAAAAGGAATTCAACTAACCGGATAACTCTAAACAAAAAATAGGTTGACAAATATTAATATCTATCAACCAATTTTTAAAAAAGTATTCTAAAGTCTATACGTATTACTTATAATGCTTCTTATACTGTATGTAAGATACGATTCCTAATACAGCAATGATGCCCAAAGTTATAGCGATAAACTGGAAGCTTAATATCTGATCTCCACTTGCGTAAGAATGCAATCCTGCTAAGTAAAAATTCACTCCAAAATACGTCATAAGTATACTACCAAAAGCGATGATTGACATTAAGTTATAAATCCATTTTCCTCGCAAACCTGGCACTAATCTCATGTGGATTACAAAGGCATAAATCATAATACTAATAAGTGCCCAAGTTTCTTTAGGATCCCAACCCCAATAGCGTCCCCAACTTTCGTTGGCCCACATACCACCAAGGAAGTTTCCTATTGTTAACAACACTAAACCAACCGTTAACGCCATTTCGTTTACAATGGCTAATTCTTTAATATTGATGAGCATTCGCTCTTTATTATCCTTGTTGGTAAAAATCATTAATAACAATGAAACCACACCCAAAATCATACCTAAAGTAAACGGTCCATAACTCGCAACGATTACCGATACGTGTATCATTAACCAGTACCCTTGTAATACAGGTTGAAGATTTGCAATGGCTGGATCCATCCAATTCCAATGTGCAATCATTAAAATCATTGATGTTACAAAAGCACCTGCAGCAACTGTTATACTAGACGTCGTTATTTTTCCTAAAAATGATGTCTTTTTAGCTGAATTATCTTTTTTCTTAGTTACACCAACAATGAAACCAAAAAGCATAGTTGACCAAGCCACATAAATCATGGACTCGTAAGCATCACTCCATGGTGCATGCCCAGACAAATACCATCTCCAAATTAAGCCTAAAGTATGCATCACAAATAACAATGCGATAACTCCTAATAGGACATTAATAGCCGTCTGAATCCATTTGTTTTTATATTTAAAAATCTGAACAATAATTAATACAAACAACAATGTACCAGCATACATATACCAACTGAATAGTCGTTTGAAAATATCGTAATCGTTGTAAAGGATTTCTGCCTTAATTTTATCGTCAGATAGCATTACCTCACTACCAAATTTCTGTTGTGTTTTTTTGATACCTGTTAATAGTTCTTCGGCTTTAGAATAATCTCCGGTTTGCTTCGCATTATTTAAAGTCACCAAATACGCAACAAAACCATTATTTATAAAATTACCATAAAGCGTATCTTCTATTTTATCTCTTAATCCTTCGTCCCTAAAATCTTTTGAAGATATCCATCGGTTATTATCATCTCCTGGTATTGGAAAAATTTTAATATTACGACCTTCAATAGCGTCAGACAAAAGGCTTAAGCGACCATAGGTTTCTTTAATTTCTTTCTGAAATCCATTTGGTACTTGCGCCTTAAACGACTCTTCTATATATGGACCTAATTTATTCCTTCCATCTTCTGTAAAAAAGTCGAGTAAGCTAGCATAATCCTCAGAATAATCTAAGCCAATTATCCCTCTAATAGAATCTGCTTTTCTCGGTTTTAAATAAATGATTGGCACATTGTACCAAAGCATCGGACTTTCTTGAATGGATAGAAAAACTTGATCGGCATCAAAGTCTTCATAGACATCACTTTTACTTAATTTACGAAGCATTTCAGAAGCATACGTATGCATTGGCATCATACGACCACTATAATCTTGAATGACCATTTCTGAAAATTTCTTTGCATGCTCCTTCGGAGTAATATGAACTCTTAGAATAGAATCGATTTGTTCTTTTCCAGTTTTCTTTTGGTGCGCATGACCATCGTCTTCTGTATGAACTTGTGCAAAACCTGAAAAACTAAATAACAACAAAATCATTGTCATCATTTTGGCTTTCTTCGTTTTCAACTTGGCTAGTTTACTTCTAATATCATCAAAGCGCGTGTTTTTAGCGAATAGAATAGCCATCATACCAAAATATAAGAACATATAACCTGCATAGGTAATGTATGTTCCCCATAGATCGTGATTTACAGAAAGAACAGTTCCTTTTTCATCTGGGTGAAAACTTGCTTGAAAAAAGCGATAGCCTTTATGATCTAAAACATGATTCATATACACACGATAATCAAAATCACCAGATTCTTTATCTAAAACCGTAATTTTACTTTCGTAAGATGAATAAGCCTTTTCTGTACCAGGGTATTTTTCGGCTATAAAATCGTTTAGTTTAATTTCGAAAGGTAATTTTAATACTTTAGGACCATATTGTAAGGCCATTTCTAAGCCTCCAACTTTAAATTCTTTCATGGCTGTATAATTACCTGGACCACCAATAATACCTACTTTTTTTGTATCACCATTTGCTGTTACACTAAAGATAAGCCCATCTGGATCTGCAGCAGTTTTTAAAAGCTCTGGTTTTTTTACAACTCCAAAATCACCTTTTACAATAGGTTTTGGCATTACAATCTGCATGTTCCCAATAATATATCTAGACCTTAAGATTAAGGGTTGTAAACTATCTTTAATTAACTTGCCTGTAGCGCGCGTTGCCATAGTCATGTATTCCCCTTCATAAGGAGAGTTAATGGAAAGCCCATTTTCTGTTTCCATAATATTAATAGCACCTTCTTGAAACTTATTTAAGGATACTAAAACATTGTGAAGATTAGCTACCGTTCCATCTTCTAAAAAGTGGTTATGTGCTCCGGTATCTCCCGCTTCTACAACTTTTAAATAGCGTTTTCCAGTTTCGTTAGGTATAATATCCTCTTCTGCACCTTCTATAAATTCTTCAAGTTTTACGGTAACTTCAGCATCACCATAATCAAACGATTGTTCAAATTCATTATCTAATCGTGGAGAAAAATCGACCTCTTCCTCTATTCTGCGTTGTTGTAGTTGACCATTAACTTTATAATTACCAATAATTCGTCCACCGATATATGTTTTCTGTGAGAAAAATTCGCTTTCAGTAGCTCCTTCTCGTATTGGCATCATACCTTCAAAACCAACATATCGTGTTATAAACGCTCCGAAAAGAATAAGAATGAAAGATAAATGTAAGGTTAATGTTGCCCACTTCTCTTTTTTGTAAAGTCTGAATCTAAAAATGTTACCTAAAAAGTTGATCACAAAAAATACCATAATCGCTTCAAACCACCACGCATTATATATTAAAGTTCTTGTATATGGAGTTGGAGAGGTATCCATATTTCTGTCCAAAATAGTACCAATTGCCATGGCGACGGCAAAGGCTATAAATAAGAAAGCGGTGAGTTTTGTAGAGAATAGGAAATTAGCGATTTTCTTTTGCATAGCTATAGGCTTTTTAGGCTGCGCAAAGATATGACTTTTTAATTATTTGATGATTCAGATTTAGTACTAAAACATGTTAAAATTACACACACAAAAACGGCTTAATTTTCTAGGTTTGATTTAAGCATTTTGTTTTGTTCTTCCATCAATTCTTTTAAATCAGAAAGCAATTGAATGTCTTTTGGTGTCGTAACCGTTTTATCTTTAGAATCATGTGCTCTAGTTCGCAATCTATTCATGCCCTTAACGACTAAAAACACGGTAAATCCTATAACTAAAAAATCTATTAACACGGTGATAAGCGCACCATAACCTATAGCGACCTCACTAGTAATAATTGCACCCGAAGCGTCAGTAAGGGCTTCTCTTAGTATAAGTTTTTTATTATCAAAGTTTACATCATCTGTTAGCAAAGATAATGGTGGCATTAATACAAATTTTACAAGTACATCTATAACCTTATTAAATGATGCACCAATTATGATACCAATTGCCATGTCCATCATGTTTCCTTTGACGGCAAATTCTTTGAATTCTTTGAGAAGTTTCATGTGTGTTTTAATTTTAGATTTTTAAAACCACAAATTTATAATATGCTAATAAATGATTAGCTATTTCTTGCTGCAAAAATATTCATATACATAAAAGTGCCCATTTTACGCGCACGACGTTTGGCATTCTCTGCATAATCTCCTTCAAATAATTCATCTATAGTTTGAAACCAAAGATTTAACCAAAGGCCAAAATGTAATTCGGTGATGCTATTATTAAATGCCGCATCTACTTTTGTATGTGCTTCTAATGGATTACCGTAATATTTGGTTTTTAAAAATAAACTCGATTCCCAAAAGGTAGTTAAATGCTCTAAATGTTGCTCCCAATCTTTAATGGTTTCATTGAAAAATGGGCCTAATTTTTCATCCTTTCTAACCTTCTCGTAAAATTTGGAAACTAATAAGAATATGTCTTCTCTGTTTTTTATATCTGTTTTATTCATCGTGTTACAAATTATACTGTCTCGATTGGAACAATTTGGGTTTGTGATAATTCGTTGCTATTAAAATGTTGTCCATTATATGAACATTGGTAATTACCTTACCTTCTTTTGCCAAATGTGGTCCTCAAAAGAGCCATTTCTACAATTAATTAATAGTACATTTTTCGTCCCTTTAGGGACATTATATTGGTAAAAAAATTACCGTTAATTTATTGTGCCTTTAGGTACAAAATATCTTTTAAATTAAAATTTTACAATACAGATTTTAAAATATAACGTTCATTAAATTCCATATCAAAATCCTTTAACAACATTAAATATGCTTCTTTAAACTCAACCTTTTTGTGATGCTCTACTTGATTTTTGATATAATTAATTATTCTTGGACCTTCAGATTTAGAATAAGAAAACGCACGATATCTTGATTGCCACGAAAATCTGCCATTAAGAAAACTTTTATTATTTATCCATTTTGAAGAGTCGTGTTTTACTTGCTTCATTAATTCAGATAATGACTGTGTTGGTCGCATGCCAAATAAAACATGAATATGGGCAGCCACTCCGTTAATTTGCAAAACCTTGGGGTTGTTGTTTTTAAATATTCCTGTGATGTACTTGTATAATTCGGCTTTCCAACTATCTCTAATTAAACTTTGCCGATTTTGAACCGCAAAAACGGCTTGGATATGAATTTGCGTACACGTGTTTGGCATTGCTCTAAATTATATGGTATACCTAAAGGCACACTGGTTTATTATTGTAAACTAAAATCCACCCATCTTTTATCCCGAACGGGACATATTTAATTGATGTGTCTGTAATATATAACCAAAATAGCTTCCTTTTTACATATCAATTTTTAGAATTACCCAAAGTTATCCTTTTAATCCCATTCTTGTGATTCTAAAATAAGAAATCTTAGTATTTTTACACCATGATATCAGTAGTATTACTTGGTGCTGGCAATGTAGCCACACACTTATATAAAGCCTTTTCAAATTCAGAAACAATAACTATTACGCAATGGTACAATCGCACGCGAGCTTCCATTTCGTCTTATGCCAATATTGTTGACATAACGGATTCGTTAGATGAATTAAAAGAAGCAGACATTTACATTATGGCGGTTAGCGATGATAGTATTGAACAACTATCTATAGATCTACCGTTTACAAACCGTTTTGTAGTGCACACCTCTGGAAGCGTTGCCATGCACGATATAGATAAGAAAAACAAAATCGGGGTTTTCTATCCGTTGCAAACATTTTCTAAAGAGGCAGAAATAGATTTTAGCGAAGTACCAATTTGTGTTGAAGTTTATGAAAAAGAAAACCTTCAACTATTAATAGATTTAGCCAAAGCTGCAGGTTGCAAACCTCAAAAAATCACAACCGAGCAGCGTCAAACACTTCATCTAGCAGCTGT
The DNA here is from genome assembly GCF_000427335.1 of Winogradskyella psychrotolerans RS-3. Lineage (GTDB taxonomy): Bacteria > Bacteroidota > Bacteroidia > Flavobacteriales > Flavobacteriaceae > Winogradskyella > Winogradskyella psychrotolerans. The sequence continues at coordinate 110,495 of NZ_ATMR01000091.1, forward strand.
TTTTGTTAATAATTTCACGAATCAACTCTATAGAATTGGTCACGAAATTTGTGAAACAAAAAATATAGAATTTGAAATATTGCATCCTTTAATTGAAGAAACGGCAAAGAAAATTCAACACATGTCTCCTTTTATGGCACAAACAGGTCCCGCAAAACGGAATGATAAAAGAACTATAAAAAGACAGTTAAAGCTAATTGAAAAAGAAGAGCATGAAGCGATTTACAAAATGCTTACCACTTCTATAAAAAAGACGCATGGTATACGATCTACAAGAATCAAAAGCCAGAAAAAACAAAATTAACTATGAGCGACGATAAAAGTTACAAAGAGTATTTAGCAAACATAACCACCTTTATTTTTGATGTTGATGGTGTTTTAACCGATGGTACTATCACCGTGACAACAGATGGTGAAATGCTAAGAACTATGAATATTAAAGACGGATTTGCGTTAAAAACAGCGATTGATGCCGGTTTTAACCTCTGTATTATTTCTGGTGGCTCTAACGAAGGTGTTCGTAAGCGATTAGCAGGATTAGGTATTAAAGACATTTTTTTAGGTTCACACAATAAAATAGAACAACTCAATAGTTACCTAGAACAGCATACTATTTCAAAATCTCAGGTGTTGTATATGGGAGATGACATCCCTGATTATCCTGTAATGAAATTAGTGGGTTTACCATGTTGTCCGCAAGATGCTGTACCAGAGATTAAGGCCGTTTCAAAATACATTTCTCATAAAAATGGAGGAAAAGGAGCGGTAAGAGATGTGATTGAACAAGTACTGAAAGTACAAGGCAAATGGAATGGTAATTTTGATGCTAAGTATGATTAGATAGTTGTTGGTTGTTGGAAATAAAAATCTTATAATTTTTTTTTAAAAACATGTCAAGCGGAAGAAGACATAGTACAGGATTCGGATATATAGGTTTTGGTAATAGTCAAACAACATTTAACCAAAGGTCATCTAAGCCTTTTTCTAAATACAAGGAAAAATTAGACCATGAAGCCCATTTGCACTATAAAATGGCTTTTTTGCATAAAAATTTAACCAAAGAAGACAAGCAAAAAATCAAAGACAAAATCAGAAAGCAAGAACGTAATCTTTTAAAAAAAACAGTGATTATTAGTACCGTTGTTTTTATTATCATTGCATCTGTTATGTATTATATAATTACTAAAATATTATCTCATTAACCTTTAAATGATTCACTTTCTTAATTTAATCCGTTGGAAAAACTTACTAATGATTGCTTTAATGCAATATTTAGTAAAATATGCACTTTTATTACCTTTTCAAGAAAGTCACGGTGTGCTTATTACCTTAAGCGACTTCAACTTTTTTCTTTTAGTTTTAGCAACCGTTTGTATCGCAGCGGCTGGTTATGTTATAAATGACGTTTATGATATTGAAACCGACAGAATCAATAAACCAGACCAACTCATCATTAATAAACATATCACAGAAAAAAATGCCACCACAATATTTATTATACTTAATATTATAGGAGTTGGTTTAGGGTTTTACTTATCTAATGGCATTGGTAAACCTGAGTTTTTTGCCATCTTTTTTGTCACTTCCGCACTACTCTATATGTACGCTTCATTTTTAAAGCAAATTGCTATTGTTGGCAATGTAGTGGTTTCAATTATGGTTTGTTTGAGTATTTTATTAGTTGGTGTTTTTGAATTAATTCCGGCCATGACGGAAAACAATAAAGCCATTCAGACAACTTTTTTATACATCATTAGAGATTATGCCTTTTTTGCTTTAATGATTAATTTTGTTAGAGAACTAGTAAAAGATATTGAAGATATCGATGGAGATCATAAAGCTGGGATACAAACATTACCTATTCTTTTAGGACGAGAGCGCAGTACTAAAATAGTATTTATGCTGTCATTAATTCCAATCGTTTCTATTGTATATTATGTAATTACCTATTTATTTAAACAGCAACTTGTTGTTGGATACTTTTTAATTTTTGTTATAGCTCCATTAATTTACGTAAGCATAAAATTATTTAGTGCAGAAAGCAAAGCACAATACAAACACATTAGCTTCATTTTAAAATTAGTGATGCTTACAGGAATGTTGTCCTTATTACTTTATAAATTTATTATTCTAAACTAAAATGCTAAACGACAAACTTAAAGATTTCAATATTATTCTGGCTTCAGCTTCACCTCGTCGTCATACATTTTTAAAGGAAATGAATCTCGATTTCGAAATTCAGTTAAAACCAGTTGAAGAGATTTATCCCCAAAATTTAAAACGTGAAGACATCACCGATTTTTTAGCAAAACTGAAAGCGGAACCTTTTTTAGATAATCTTCAAAATAACGATATCTTAATTACAAGTGACACTATTGTTTGGTTAGACAATAAAGCCATTGGAAAACCAAAGGATGAAGAGGATGCATTTAAGATGATAAAATCTTTAAGCAATACATCACATGAAGTGGTTACGTCGATCTGTTTCACTCAAAAAACGGAACTACGTATTGTTAACACCATTACCAAAGTAACGTTTAAAGCCTTAACTGACGAGGAAATTAAATACTACGTTAATACCTACAAACCGTTAGATAAAGCAGGTGCTTATGGCATACAAGAATGGATTGGTGCCATTGCCATTACATCTATTGAAGGATCGTATAATAACGTGGTGGGCTTACCTACACATTTAGTTTATGAAACGTTAAATACCATTGTAGACCATAATTAGAATCTTATCTTTATTATTGGATATTCGGCAGCGCATTTTCATACGTCATGCCATCTAAAAACACGTAATAATTATGATAAGAATTATAAAACCCAAGCTACTAGTTGTAATAATTGGACTAATTTCAATCTTCACATCTTGTAAAGAAAACACGACTGCTACTACTCCAGAAATTAATACCGTTTCAGAATCTGAATCTGAAGTTGTAAATCCAAAAGCAAAATTGTCCGATGATTTTAAAAATTATTGGTACAATGGTGAAGCAGAAATCACATCTTATAAACTTGAACAAGCGCGTTACGGTGAACTAAGAGAAGGCACAGCTGTTTTAGTATTTGTAACCGAAGACTTTTTACCAGACGCCCAAGTTAAAGCAGATAGTTATAGAGAAAACAACATTCCGGTTTTAAAATTAAATGCAACCAAGAATTTTAATACGGGAATTTATCCGTACTCTATAATGCAGAGTACGTTTTATCCTGTAGCGAACAATCAACATGCATTAAAAATTTCGACATCTGTGCAAGAATGGTGCGGACATGTTTATACCCAGTTAAATAATCGCGATGTGTTTGAGGTAACATCGCATTCTTATTTTCAAGGTGAGGCGGACGAAAACTTTAAAATAGACAAAGCTTGGACAGAAAATGAATTATGGGCAAAATTAAGAATAGATCCTAAAAGTCTTCCTGTGGGTGAAATAGAACTTATTCCTTCTTTAGAATCCGCAAGGCTTAATCACGATGCTTTAAAAGCACAAAAAGCTAATGCCACTTTAGAAAACAATAGTTATACTTTAACTTATCATGAATTACAACGGACTTTAAAAATAAATTTCAATCCTAATTTTCCGTTCGATATTTTAGGCTGGGAAGAAACCATTACAAGTGGTATGGGTTCTTCTGCTGAGACTTTAACTTCAAAAGCTTCGAAATTAGAAACCATTAAATCGGACTATTGGAACAAAAAAAGTAAGTCAGATGTCAATCTTAGAGAAACTTTAAAATTGCAATAAACTTCACCGATTCTGAATTATATTTGTTTAGCAAAATAAGCCCTACATGAGTTCACTCTTTTATAACTATCAAGACCAAATAGTTTCCACAATTGCATTATTAATTATAATATTTATAATTAGAAAGATTATTGTACTAACGGTAAAAAAAATAGGTAAAAAAAGTGGCACAACAGAAGCTAGAGCTGCATTAATAGGTCGCTATGTTACAGTTCTATTAGTGTCTATTGCTATACTTATTGAAACTTTTATTCTTGGTGCAGAAGCACGAGATGTCACACTTGTTTTTTCTTCTGTTTTTGCAGTTATAGGTATTGCCCTTTTTGCAATTTGGTCTATTTTAAGTAATATTACTTCTGGTATTATTATGTTTTTTTCCTTTCCATATAAAGTCGGTGATAAAATAAAAATTCACGATAAAGACGATTCTATAATAGGTATTATCGAAGATATTAGAGCGTTTCAAATTCATCTTAGAGACGAAAATGGAAATTTAGTGACCTACCCTAATAATCTTATTCTTCAAAAAGCAGTAACTTTATTGCAAAAGGACGCTTTAGACGATACTAGTATTTTATAACCTATGAAGAAGAAAACGGTAAAAAAACGTACACATAATTACAAGAAACACATAGGAAAAGCCCCTGGTACATTGGTATATACAGGGAAGAAAACGGAAAAACAACTTCATATAGAATCTTTCGATTACACGAAAGAAACGCTAAAAGAAAATGTTTTAACCAATATAGAAGATGCAAAGTCTTATAAGGAAACGGATTCCGTTACTTGGATAAATATTGATGGACTAAATTCGCTAAGTGAAATTGAAAGTATAGGCAAACAATATGAGTTACATCCACTTGTTTTAGAAGATATTGTAAATACCACGCAACGTCCTAAAATAGACGAATACGATGATTACCTGTTTATCGTTCTCAAAATGTTATACTACGATACGGATGAAAACGTCGTTATAGAACAAGTGAGTTTAGTATTAGGTAAAAACTACGTGTTGTCTTTTCAGGAATCTGAAGGTGACGTGTTTGATACGGTTAGAGAACGAATTCGACTTGGTAATGGACGTATTAGAGGTTTAAAATCTGATTATTTATTGTACGCCTTAATTGATGCTGTTGTAGATCATTATTTCAGCATTATTGAAACTCTAGGTAATAAGATTGAAGATTTAGAAAACGATTTGTTTGAAGGACATGCAAAAGACAATATTAATATTGAAGTCCAACAACTTAAGCGCGAAATATTAAAAGTTCGCCGCGCTATTTTCCCACTACGTGAAATCATAAATCGGATTGAAAAGGGTGAACATCCATTAATCTACAAACGCACAATCACCTATTACCGAGATATTTATGATCACCTAATTCAAGTATCTGAAAACATAGATATATATCGCGAAATGATTTGGAGTTTAATGGACATGTACATGTCAACCATTAGCAACCGTATGAATGAAGTGATGAAGGTACTTACTATAATGTCGTCTATCTTTATTCCATTAACCTTTCTTGCTGGTATCTATGGAATGAACTTTGAATACATACCAGAACTAAACTATCATAATGGCTATTTTATTCTTTTGGGTGTCATGTTTGTGATGTTTATTTTAATGCTATTTTATTTTAAACGTAAGAAGTGGTTGTAGTGATCTAAATAATAAAAAGGACAAGAACAATTGATAAAAAAATGAGAGCTCCTAAAACAACATCAAGTTACACTCTCTAAAATCACAAAGTGCCAATAAGTCAATTCTTCCTACTAAGTAACTTTAGCACAGACTTATTACAACATTATACGAACTAAAAATAAATTCCTATTGTTTAATTATATTAGCAATTAGAGCTATTAAAGTCATCATTAAGTAAAAACACCAACGTTAAAAAAATCTAAAACAAAGTTCATAGCCTAGTAACTTTCCTATATTTGAAACGCAACTAACTAAGAACCTCATGTACCAACTTAGACTCTGTCTATTGCTTTTTATAAGCACTATCGTTTCATTACAAGCACAACAACCCAAAAACCATACTTCATCAGAAATTTACGAAGCCGTTCAAAAACTCAATTTTTTGGGCTCTGTACTTTATATTGCAGCCCATCCAGATGATGAAAATACACGCTTAATTTCATATATGTCTAATGAAGTAAAAGCACGTACGGCCTATTTATCCTTAACACGTGGAGATGGTGGTCAAAACCTAATTGGTCCAGAAATCAGAGAACTTTTAGGAGTGATTAGAACACAAGAATTATTAGCCGCAAGACGTACTGATGGTGGAGAACAACGCTTTACAAGAGCTAATGATTTTGGTTATTCTAAACATCCGGACGAAACTTTAGAAATCTGGAATAAAGACGACGTTCTCGCAGATGTCGTTTGGGCAATAAGAACATTTAAACCAGACGTTATCATTAACCGTTTCGACCACAGAAGAGCTGGAGAAACACATGGTCATCACACAGCTTCTGCAATGTTAAGTATGGAAGCTTTTGATATTGTAAATGATGCTTCAAAATATTCGTCTCAATTAGAACTTACTGAAACATGGCAGCCAAAACGTTTATTTTACAACACGTCTTGGTGGCGCTATGGAAGTCAAAAAGAATTTGATAAATTAGACAAGAGCAATATGCTCACCTTCGATGTTGGTAAATATTATACATCTAAAGGAAAGTCTAACAACGAGATTGCCGCCTTAGCTAGCAGTCAGCATTTGTCTCAAGGTTTTGGTCGGTTATCAGAACGTGGATCTCAAAATGAATACATCGAATTTTTAAAAGGAGAATCCTTAAACAATAGCGATAATATTTTCGAAGGTATTGATACCTCATGGAATCGTGTTTCAGGTGGAAAAGCAATAGGAAACATCCTAAAATCAGTTGAAACTAATTTCAATTTTAGAAATCCATCGGCACATTTACCACAACTTTTAGAGGCTTATAAATTGCTTCAAACTATAAAAGATAAACATTGGAGAACCGTTAAAACCAAAGAACTAAAAACAATTATTGAAGCTTGTGCTGGTTTGTATTTAGAAGTTTCAGCAAATACACCAAGTGCCGCGCCAAGTTCTGATGTGAAGTTAAACATGGAAGTTTTAAACAGAAGCACCGCCAATATTAATTTGGCGTCCTATAATCTTTCAACATTACCTACTGGGATATCTAAAAACATGCCATTAGCTTCCAATCAAAAATTAAATTTTGAAGACCATATTAGCATTCCAAATAAAAGTAAATATACCACGCCTTATTGGTTAAATAACAAAAGCACATTAGGCATGTATAACGTAAAAAATCAAAACTTAATTGGCTTACCGGAAACTCCAAGAGCTGTTTTTGTTGATTTTAATTTATTGATCGAAGGCACACCGATTACAATAACCAAACCTGTAGTGTATCGCTATTCCAAACCAGATAAAGGGGAATTGTATCGTCCTTTCGAAATCATTCCTATTGTGTCTGCAAGCCTAAGTCATAAGGTCTATATTTTCGAAAACGATGGTCAGAAAGACATTGAAGTTACTGTAAAAGCGGGTAAAGATGCTATTACCGGTTTTGTTCAAATGGCTTATCCCGATGGTTGGCAAGTCTTTCCTCAGAAACAAAAAATTGAGATTGGTAATAAAGGAGATATTCAAAAAGTGATGTTCACGGTTATTCCACCAAAAAATCAAAGCGAAGGCTCAATTACACCAATGGTTAATATTGATGGTAAATTTTACACCGATGAGATTATTGAAATTGATTATGCGCACATTCCTTTTCAAACCGTTTTAATGCCAAGCGAAAGCAAAGTGGTACGATTAGATATTAAAATACAAGGTAATAGTATTGGTTATATTGAAGGTGCTGGAGATGTAGTCCCTGAAAGTTTAAGGCAAATTGGATACGACGTCACCATTATTAAACCCGAACAAATTACCCCAGAAAACCTTGATGACTTTGATGCTATAGTTATGGGAATTAGAGCTTATAACATCGTTGAAGATTTACAATTTAAACAACGCTTTTTATTGGATTACGTAAAAGATGGTGGAAATTTAATCATTCAGTACAACACGAGTAGAGGTATAAAAGTTGATAATTTAGCTCCTTACGATTTACAATTATCTAGAGATCGTGTTACAGACGAGAATGCCTTGGTAAGAATATTAGAACCTAATCATCCGATTCTAAATTTTCCTAATAAAATTGGAATTCAAGATTTTGAAGGTTGGGTACAAGAACGCGGCTTGTATTTTCCTGATAAATGGTCCACAGAATTTACACCATTACTTGCGTCTAACGACAAGGGTGAAAATTCGAAAGAAGGCGCCTTGCTAGTTGCAAAATATGGAAAAGGCAACTATATTTACACAGGTCTCAGTTTCTTTAGGGAATTTCCGGCAGGAGTTCCAGGTGCATACAGACTCTTTGCAAATCTGCTATCTGCAGGTAAACAAGAATCCAATACACTAAAAAACTAAAAGACCTAATAACTAACTAACTAACAACCCATAAATGAGCAACAAGAACCAACCAGAAGCAAAACAAAAATGGAGCAAAATGTACACTGCTGTTTTAATAGCTAATGCTCTCTATATTGTCTTATTTTACTTTATCACAGCTTCATTCGCATAAAAAGATATAATGCAGCAAACTTTAGATTGGATTGATTGGACGGTTTTAATAGCAACCTTAACTACTATTGTTGGGTATGGAACCTGGAAAACCCGAGGTCGGAAAAACGCACAAGATTACATAAAAGGAGGTAATACGTCTAAATGGTGGACGATTGGTCTATCCGTAATGGCCACACAAGCTAGCGCCATTACATTCCTTTCTACAACAGGTCAGGCATTTTCTGATGGTATGGGATTTGTCCAGTTTTATTTCGGACTTCCTATTGCCATGGTTATTATTTGTTTGGTATTTATTCCGCTTTACCATCGGCTTAAAGTTTACACGGCCTACGAATTTTTAGAAAATCGATTCGACCTTAAAACCAGAAGCTTAACAGCCATCCTCTTTTTAATTCAACGTGGATTAGCAGCCGGAATTACGATTTTTGCTCCAGCCATTATTCTTTCCGTGGTATTAGGTTGGAATATTGTGACACTCAACATTATAATTGGTCTTTTAGTGATTATCTACACCGTTTCTGGTGGTACAAAAGCCGTAACGGTAACGCAAAAACAGCAAATGTTCGTCATTTTTGGAGGAATGATAGCTGCATTATGTATTATCATTAATTTAATTCCTGAAGAAGTTTCTTTTATAGATGCCATTGATATTGCTGGCGCCACTGGTAAAATGAAAGTTTTAGATTTTTCATTCGATTTAGAAAATAGATATACGGTTTGGACAGGTCTTATTGGTGGAACATTCTTAATGCTCTCCTACTTTGGTACAGACCAAAGCCAAGTGCAACGTTATCTCTCGGGTAAATCCATGAAAGAAATGCAAATGGGTTTATTGTTTAATGGTATGCTTAAAGTACCAATGCAATTCTTCATTCTACTTGTTGGTGTCATGGTATTTGTTTTTTATCAATTTAATCCCTCACCTTTAAATTTTATAGATAAATCCGAACAGACTGTTTTAGCTTCGGAATATGGAGATGAATACAGAACGCTTCAAGATAAACAATCGGTATTATTTTCTAAAAAACAAAAAGTGAGTTTAGCACTATCTAAAAGCACTGATGATCGTTTAAAAACAGAATTATTTCAACTCGATAGTATTGAAAAAACCTACCGTTCTGAATCTAAATTTTTAATTAAGAAAGCTGTTGACGTAGATTATACGTCGGCATATAATACGCTTAAAAATGAAGTTGAGGCCTTAAAATCTAAACCAGAAAGTGAAGCGTATCTCACAAAATCAGCAGCACTGACCTCACTCTATAAAGATGCAGCTAAAGACACACAAACCAATGACAGAGATTATATGTTCATTCGGTTTATTTTAAATAATCTACCGACAGGTTTAATTGGCTTATTATTGGCTGTTATTCTATCTGCAGCGATGTCATCAACAGCATCAGAAATTAATGCACTCGCAACGATTACTTCTATTGATTTATATGGAAGAAACCAAAAAGAAGATAAGGGTGAAGAACACATGGTAAAAATGACCAAATGGTTTACGTTTGGTTGGGGAATTGTGGCCATAATTATTGCTTGTTTTGCAGATCTTGCTGAAAATTTAATTCAACTCGTAAATATTATCGGTTCTATTTTTTATGGAAATGTACTTGGTATATTCTTACTCGCTTTCTTCTTTAAATACATTAAAGGAAACGCTGTGTTTATTGGCGCCTTACTAACACAAGCCATTGTTGTCATTGGCTGGTGGTTTGATTGGATGCCGTATTTATGGCTTAATTTATTTGGTTGTGTCGTCGTAATAACAATTGCAAACATTTTACAAATGCTATTGCCTAAAAAATCGCAAGTTGAAATCTAAAATCATTAATTGGGGAATTATTGGAGCAGGAAAAATAGCATCTAAATTTGCTACCGATTTAAATACGGTTTCAAATTCCAAACTCTATGCTATTGCATCTCGAAACTTAGAAAAAGCTAAACTCTTCGGTCAAGAATATCAAGCAACGATAGCTTACGGGAGCTACGAAGACTTGGTCTTAGATTCTAATATTGATGCCATTTACATTGCGACACCTCATAGTTTTCATAAAGCACATACTATTTTATGTCTCAACCACAATAAAGCGGTGTTGTGTGAAAAGCCGTTTGCCATGAATTTGGAAGAAGTTGAGGAAATGATTCAGCTTTCAAAAGAGAAAAATACGCTTTTAATGGAAGCGCTATGGACTATTTTTCTTCCACATTATCAATATGTTTTAGACCTACTTCAAAAAAAGCACTTCGGTACTATTACAAAGCTTGAAGCTGATTTTGGTTTTCATCCAACCTATAATGAAACCTCAAGAGTTTTTGATAAATCCGTTGGAGGAGGAAGTTTATTAGATATAGGAATTTACCCCGTTTTTGCTGCGCTTTCAACATTAGCAAAACCAAATAAGGTTGAAGCGAAAGCTCAGTTTTTCGATTCTGGAGCAGACTCAGAATGTAACATTGTCTTTCATTATGAAAATGCGAAAGCCGTATTAAAAAGTACACTTTTGCAAGAAACCAATACAGAAGCCATTTTTCATTGCGAAAAAGGAACTATAAAAATTAATGGACGTTTTCACGAACCATCTTCTGTAACATTAATTGATCATTTAGGAAATTCTGAATTAAAAGAATTCGATATTAAAACGATTGGATATAGCTATGAGATTGAGCATTTTAATCAACTCATTAGAGATGGTAAAAATGAAAGTGATCTGATGACTTTTGAAAAAAGTAAGCTATTGATTAGCACTTTAGATGAAATTAGAACATTGATTGGTTTAGACTATAGCTAATAGCAATTTAACAAAACTAAAAACGCAACACTTTTGTTTACTATGAGTAACAAAAAAGTTGCGTTTTTTAATTTATAAAGAACTAAAGGCTAAAAGCCAAAAGCAAGCAGCTATAAACTACTTAGCTCCCCATTCTTTTAAAGAATCTTCATTCATTTTAACATAGTCAGCATTTTTTGCCTCTTTAGAAGCAGCTAATGATTTTTTTGCAATTGCAATAGCTTCCTTCTTATCTCCTACCTTAGCATAGATTAAAGATTGCTTACGTAATTGCCAGAACGTTGGTTGTTTTGTCATTGACATAGACTTATCAATCCACTCTTTTGCTTTTGTGATATCTTTACCTTCTTCTAAATTATATACTGCCGCAGCGTAATAATCGTTTGCAGAAGGTCCTGCCATTACTTTATCAATTGCAGCAGATACTGCTTTATCAGTCGGTACTTTAAACTCTACACCAACATAAGTTTTCTCCCACATGATACCAATAACTGCAGAACTACTAGTTATATCATCAATAGAAATTGTAAACGATTGAATGTCCATTTCAATAGGATAAACTGGTGTCGTTACACGAGCTGCTACTTTAGATTCATCAAATTCGGCTGGCGTACCACCTGCAGCATGTTCTGTGTAAAAAACAACATCCCAAGTTTTAGCTTGTGGTATTGTAAAAATAGCATAAGTTCCTGCTTTTACTTCTTTACCCCCAATAGTAACATCATTACTAAATGTAATCTTAGTTCTTGCATTTGCTCCTGTTCTCCATACTTTTCCGTAAGGCACTAGTTCGCCAAAAATTGTTCTTCCGCGCATAGCTGGACGAGAATAATCAATAGAAACATCAGTTAAACCAACAACTTGCTCAATTTTTGCTGCAGGACTTGGCTGTGGTGTTTCAATTTGTGCATTTACCGAAAACATTAAAGTTAAGGCAAATGTAAAAAGTACTAATTTCTTCATTTTTTATAGTGTTAAGTGTTGTTAATTATTAAATGTAAAATTACGACTTAACAAAAGTTGTATATGTTAAGGAATCCTTAAAATCAATTAAATACCAATGACCACTAAAAAATAATTCATTAAATAATTTGAATTGTAAACCTTTAATCGTAATATTGCAATATAATAATATACTTAGATTATGGGTTTAACTAAAACAGAGATTTTTACTTTAGAGCAAAACCAAATTTCTAGCATTGCAAAAGTTTTTGGTCATCCAGCGAGAGTGGCTATTCTTCAACATTTATTTAAAATAGATTCTTGTATTTGTGGAGATTTAGTGGATGAAATTGGTTTAGCACAACCTACCATTTCTCAGCATCTAAAAGAATTAAAAAAAATAGGACTTATAAAAGGAAACATTACAGGCACTAGCATTTGCTATTGTATCGATAAAGAGAATTGGACTACCATGAAAACAACCTTAACAGCCTTTCTAGACCAAGATCTTGAAGACTCTAATAACTGTTGTTAAATAACATTAAAACATTTACTTATGAAACTATCAGAAATTAAATCAAAATTAAAAGTATTAGACACTATAGCGTTTCAATTACCAAACGGCACTTTAGTACCAAATCACTTTCATGTGACGGAAGTTGGTAAAATATCGAAAAATTTTATTGATTGTGGTGGCACTGTAAGAACTGAAAATGTGGCGAACTTTCAACTTTGGGAAGCAGACGACTACGACCACAGATTACATCCTGAAAAACTATTAAATATTATAGAACTTTCTGAAAAAGTGCTACATATTGAAGACTTAGAAATTGAAGTCGAATACCAAGGAGATACTATAGGGAAATATGGATTAGATTTTGACGGCACCAATTTTTTATTGACTTCAAAGTTGACCGATTGTTTAGCTAAAGACAAATGTGGTATTCCTGAAAAGAAGCCAAAACTTAAGTTTTCAGATTTACAAAATGAAGGTCCATCTTGTGCTCCAGGTTCTGGATGCTGCTAAACATTAAAATTTTAAAATATCATGCTGTACCAACCAATTAGTAACCAAATAGATCAATTACAAAGTGATGCTATTTCAGAAGACCGTAAAGCGATTTTACAACCACTCATCGCGTACATTCAACTTAAGACTACTGAAAACAAAGCTGTTAATTTGAATTTTATTTGTACTCATAATTCGCGTCGTAGCCATTTGTCTCAAGTCTGGGCGCAGGCCATGGCATCTTATTTTGAAATAAAAAATGTGTTTTGTTACTCAGGAGGGACAGAAGCTACAGCATTATTTCCTGTTGTTGCTAAAACACTTGAAAATACAGGGTTTCAGATCGAAACACTTTCTAATGGGAGCAATCCGGTTTACAGTATTAAATATGCAAAAAATGCACATCCTGTTATTGGATTTTCAAAAACGTTTGATGATGAATTTAATCCGACTTCAGAATTTGCGGCCATAATGACCTGCTCTAGTGCAGATCAAGGTTGTCCTTTTATTGGTGGTGCTGAAAAACGCCTTCCAATTACTTATGACGACCCTAAAGCCTTTGATGACACTCCACAGCAATTGGAAAAGTATAATGAGCGTAGCCTTCAAATTGCTGCAGAATTGAAATATGTGTTTTCTAACATCACAAAATAATAACTATGTCTGCAATCAAGAAAAAATTAAGCTTTTTAGATAACTATCTTACGTTATGGATTTTTATCGCCATGGCAATTGGCGTTGGTATTGGCTTTTTTGTACCATCATTTCCAGAGCTCGTTGAATCTTATAGTAGCGGAACGACTAATATTCCAATCGCAATTGGACTCATATTAATGATGTATCCTCCATTGGCCAAAGTCAATTATGCCTTACTCCCTAAAGTATTTAAGGATGTAAAAGTCTTATCTATATCTTTGGTTTTAAATTGGATTATTGGTCCTGTGTTAATGTTTGTTTTAGCGATTACATTTTTACGAGATTACCCTGAATACATGGTTGGTTTAATATTAATTGGCTTGGCTCGTTGTATTGCTATGGTTCTAGTTTGGAATGATTTAGCAGAAGGCAGTAGCGAATATGGTGCAGGATTGGTAGCCTTAAATAGTATTTTTCAAGTCTTTGCTTATAGTTTCTACGCTTACTTATTTATTACTGTACTTCCACCCTATTTTGGTTTCGAAGGTGCTATTGTAGATATTTCTATTGCAACCATTGCAGAAAGTGTGGCGATCTATTTAGGTATTCCATTTTTATTGGGTATTCTGTCGCGTTTAATTTTGGTAAAACTTAAAGGTGAAGATTGGTACACCAAAAAATTTATACCTACCATTTCACCAATGACTTTAATCGCATTGTTATTCACCATCGTAGTTATGTTTTCATTAAAAGGTGAATTGATTGTAGAGATACCAATGGATGTCTTAATTATTGCAGTACCGTTATTAATCTATTTTGCATTGATGTTTATTATTGGATTTTTTGTTAGTAAAGCTATGGGAACAACTTACGACAAAACTGCAGCTATTGCTTTTACAGCTGCTGGTAACAATTTTGAACTAGCTATTGCAGTGGCTATTGCGGTCTTCGGGTTAAACTCAGGACAAGCATTTGCAGGAGTCGTTGGCCCATTAGTAGAAGTACCTGCTTTAATACTTTTGGTAAGGGTTTCTTTTTGGCTAAGGAAAAAATACTATTTACCTAAAAAAGCATAACCCATAATTTTTTTCTTGAAGTCTTGTTAAAGTTTGTTTAACTTTACGTTAAAATAATTAAACATAACGTATCTTTACATTGTAAATCAATTACAATGGCAAAAAAGAAAAATACAACACAAGACGACCTTATCTCATACTATATGGATTATGTATTGACACATAACCATAAACCAAACTCTGTCTACGCTTTTGCGAAAGACAATAATTTTGAAGAACAAAAATTCTATGAATATTTTAGCTCTTTTGAAATTTTAGAACAATCTATATTTAAAATATTTTTTGATCATACTGTTGCAATATTAGAGAAAAGCGAGGATTATCAATCTTTTGATGCACGTAATAAACTGCTCAGTTTTTACTACACGTTTTTTGAGATATTAACGGCCAATAGAAGCTATGTTGTACAAGCCTTAGGTTCTAATAAAAACCAATTGAAATCTTTAAAAACATTGTCTCATTTAAAGAAGAGTTTTACTAATTACATCGAACACTTAGACATAAAAACAATTGATCTTAAGGAAGAAAAACTTGAAAAATTAAAAAACAGAGGCCTCAAAGAATCTGCTTGGTTTCAATTATTAGTCACGCTTAAATTTTGGCTTGACGACAGTTCTACCTCATTTGAAAAAACAGATGTGTTTATCGAAAAATCAGTTCAGGCGAGTTTCGATTTAATAGATACCACTCCTTTAAAAAGTTTAATTGACTTTGGTAAATTCTTATACAAAGAAAAATAAACTCCAACTAGATGAAAACAATAGACAGTATTCCAATGACTAAAATATCTAGAGCTTCAAAATTAGTTTCAACCGGAGCTAAAGTTGGTGTGAATTATTTAAAATATTACGGAGACAAAATGGTAAACTCAAAAGAAGATGCCAAAGAACGCCTCGATCAAAATAATGCAGAAGATATATACGACAGTCTAAAAACATTAAAAGGTAGTGCGCTTAAAGTCGCACAAATGTTAAGTATGGAAAAAAGCATATTGCCACAGGCTTATGTTGAGAAATTTTCATTATCCCAGTTTTCCGTACCACCATTGTCTCCACCATTAGTCATAAAAACATTTAAAAAATACTTTGGTAAACATCCCGAAGATATCTTTGACACTTTCAATGCAACTTCAGTCAATGCTGCTAGTATAGGACAAGTCCATATCGCAGAGAAGAATGGGAAAAAATTTGCTGTGAAAATCCAATATCCTGGAGTTGCAGAAAGTATCGCGTCAGATTTAGCTTTGGTAAAACCTATTGCTATTAAAATGTTTAATATCAAAGGAAAAGACTCCGATAAATATTTTAAAGAAGTTGAAAATAAACTTACCGAAGAAACCAATTACATCTTAGAAATTGCCCAGAGTAAAGAAATTGCGGAAGCTTGTAAACACATTCCTAATTTAAAATTTCCTAACTACTACGAAGAGTTTTCATCTGAACGTATTATCACTATGGATTTTATGACAGGCGAACACCTTTCGGAATTTACAGCATATAATACAGACCAAGACAAATCCAATAAGTTAGGTCAGGCTTTATGGGATTTTTATATGTACCAAATTCATAAGTTGAGAAAAGTACATGCAGATCCGCATCCAGGAAACTTTTTAATCTCTAAAGAAGCCAATCTTATTGCACTAGATTTTGGCTGTATGAAGATGATTCCTGATGATTTTTACGTTCCTTATTTTGAATTAGCAGACAAAGCATGTATTGAAAACCCAAAACGGTTTACCGAGAAACTTTATGAGCTCGAAATTTTAAGAAAAGACGATTCTGAAGAAGAAATTAAATTCTTTAGTGCGATGTTTCATGAGTTGTTGAGTCTTTTTACAAAACCATTTCATGTTGAAGAATTCGACTTTTCAAATCCTGAATTCTTTAATCAAATTTCAGATATGGGCCAACGTTACTCTAAAAGTACAGAACTTAGAAATATGAATGGCAACAGAGGATCTAAGCACTTTATTTATATAAATAGAACATTCTTTGGATTGTACAATTTAATGTTCGATCTTAAAGCTGAAAACGTACAAATAAATAATTTTAAAAATCTTTAATTAAATATATATAATTGAAAATACTCATCTCAGGCACCACAGGCTATATCGCGAGACGATTAGCGTTACAACTTCTTGAAGACAACCACGAGTTGGTGTGCTGTGTGCGAGATTTAAATCGTATTCCTGACGAAATTGAAGATAATCCACTGTGTTCATTTATAAAAGTTGATTTTCTGAAACCAGAATCTGCTGAGATTCCAAAAGATATAGATGCAGCCTATTATTTAATTCATTCGATGTCTACAGGTTCTGAAGATTTTGAAGATTTAGAACGCCTATGTGCACAAAACTTTAAAAATCTTGTAGAACCAACGCACTGTAAACAAGTTATTTATTTAAGCGGTATCGTAAATGACACCTCACTTTCTAAACACTTAAAATCGCGATTGCAAGTAGAAAACACTTTAAAATCTGGGCGTTATGCACTCACAACGTTTAGAGCCGGAATAATAGTTGGTAGCGGAAGTGCGTCTTTTGAAATTATAAGAGACATCGTAGAAAAGTTACCATTTATGATTACACCCAAATGGCTAAATACAAAAACGCAGCCTTTAGCGATACGCGATGTGCTCAACTTTTTGGCAGGTGGTTTAGGTAAAGAAGAATTATACAACGGTGCTTTTGACATTTATGGTCCTGAGATATTAACCTATAAAGAAATGCTACTTCAATTTGCTGAAGTCAGAGGATTAAAACGATATATTGTAACACTTCCTGTATTAACACCAAAACTATCATCGTATTGGTTATATTTTGTAACCTCTACATCGTTTCAACTGGCAGCTGCTTTAGTAGATAGTATGAAGGTTGAAGTTATTGGTAAACCGAGTAAAATTAATGAAATCATTGGTATTAAACCCATGGATTATAAAACGGCTGTGGATTTAGCGTTTCAAAAAACAGAACAAAATGCCGTGATATCCAGCTGGAAAGATGCCGTAAGTAGTGGACGCTTTAAAGATCAATTATCCAAACATATAGAGTTACCGCAATTTGGGTGCTTTACAGATGAAAGGCAAAAGCCTGTCATTGATGAAAATTTTACTTTAGATAAAATATGGGCTATTGGCGGTAGAAACGGCTGGTATAGCTTTAATGGCCTCTGGAAAATTAGAGGCTATATGGATAAACTTTTTGGTGGTGTAGGTTTAAGACGGGGGCGCACAAGCAATACCTATTTAGAAGCCGGTGACGCCTTAGATTTTTGGCGTGTTTTATACGCGAGTAAAGAAGAAAAAAGACTTCTACTTTTTGCAGAAATGCGCTTACCTGGTGAAGCTTGGTTAGAATTTAAAATCGTTAAAGGCCAATTACACCAAACTGCCGTATTTAGACCTAAAGGTATTTGGGGACGATTGTATTGGTATTCTGTATTACCGTTTCATGCCTTTGTTTTTAATGGAATGATTAACGCCTTGGTAAAAAATAAAATGCCTAAAGAAGAAAAATCTTAAACGTCTTAGTGAGGTTCTTTCGAACATAAAAACGGTTCCAGAAGTTGTAAGTGAAAGTTATAGACTATTAAAACGACTTACTATACAAGACAGAACGTGAATGCTAAAAAGTGATTAGCCACCCAACGCTTACAAAATGAATTTTATACTCATAATTATCTGTTAATTTTTGTTTAGCAATATAATTAAATGCTTAAACATTTTGTATATTTGAGAAGCTATGATATTAAACACTACACATTCTAATACTGAACATAAAGAAATTATTGCAGACTTAGTTGGCAGTTCTTTTAGTTTGGTACAGAAGTTGACAATGAATGGTGTAGATTCTAAACGAATGATTATTGACAAAGTGAGTCCAAACCTGCAATCCATAATGAATGTAGTTTCGGATAATAATTATGGATATATTGAGTTGAGACCTAAAGGAATTCTAATAAGAATTAATAAAAGACTCAAAAAATTTACTTGGGTTATTCCTTATTACCATCTCGTTATATATAAAATCAATGGGTCTAGTATACATGCACAAGGAAAATTTGTGCATTTTAGAGCTGACAAAACTTTTAAAGAAAACAAGACGTTTTTTGACAAGTTAATAGACGAAAAAGTAAAGTATGATATGCTTTACGCAATGCCTCAAGAACTATGAATTTAGAACTTAATGACATTGACAGAATTATTGAAATGGCATGGGAAGATCGAACACCATTTGATGCTATTACGTTTCAATTCAAATTAAAAGAACAAGAGGTTATTAATTTAATGCGAAAAGAATTAAAACCAAGTAGCTTTAGATTGTGGCGAACAAGAGTTCAAGGCAGAGCGACTAAACACAGTAAAAAAAGAACGTTTGACGAAGGCAGATTTAAATGCTCTAGACAAAGAACAATAACAAATAACTCTATTTCAAAACGTTAACACGTGCTTTGATTTAAGTTTGGAGTACTTAAAGACAGCACATTAAAAAGATTCTATGATTACAGAAAAAATTTCCAAAACAAATGGTCATAAACTCAGTATTGATGAGATAGGCGACGACCATTTATTTTCAGGTTTAGACACACCTATGAAAGCTAGTGCTTTCGAAATGTCTGATACAGAGAAAAAAGAACGTATTTCAATTTTATTTTCAGAAATTATGGATGTCTTGGGTCTCGATTTAACAGACGACTCGTTACAAGGCACACCAGATCGCGTTGCAAAAATGTATATTGAAGAAATATTTTCTGGTTTAGACCCTAAAAATAAGCCTAAAGTCGCGCTTTTTGATAATAAATATCAATATAATCAGATGTTAGTAGAAAAAAATATTACCTTCTACTCAAATTGTGAGCATCATTTTGTGCCAATCATTGGAAAAGCACATATCGCTTACAAATCATCTGGAAAAGTAATTGGACTTTCAAAATTAAACCGAATAGTTCAATATTATGCAAAACGTCCGCAAGTACAAGAACGTTTAACAAACCAGATTGCAAACGAACTTAAAACAGTTTTAGAAACTGAAGATGTTGCTGTAATTATAGACGCAAAACACTTATGTGTATCGTCTAGAGGTATCCAAGACGACACATCAACAACGGTAACAACATATTACGGAGGCGAATTTAATAATGCTTCAAAAATTTTAGAATTACAAAATTATATAAACAATTAAACTATGGAAACAGTAGAAAAAGCTATAGAATTTGAAAACAGAAAGTTTTCATTTAAAACTACAAGTGACAGAATTATGGCAGCTAGAGAGGCAAAAGATCTTATTCTAGAAGTCAACGAATTATACAAGGAAAAGAAAGATGCCAAGTTAATGGACTTAATGAAACGTCTAACAGTTATAAAGCAAAAAATTGAAAAACGCTTAAAGGGACGACCTTTAACTGCTACCTCATAATAATTTATGAAGCGATTAATAGTAATTGGAGGAAGCAAGGGTATTGGCAAGGCAATTGTCATAGCTTTGCTTTCTTTTTATGATGAAATTATAAACATTAGCAGAACAGCACCAGAAGAATCGCATCCTAACTTAAAACATTACAGTTGCGACATTCTAACAGATGACTTACCAGAAATAGATAAAGCCGATGGCTTAGTGTATTGTCCTGGAAGCATCAATCTTAAACCAATTAATCGTTTAACTGTAGACGATTTCAAAAATGATTTTGAAATCAATGTCATTGGCGCTGTTAAAGCGATTCAGAAATACATACCAGCTTTAAAAAATGGAACACACCCCTCAATTGTACTTTTTAGTACAGTTGCAGCTAAACTCGGTATGCCTTTTCATGCTAGTGTAGCGGCTTCTAAATCTGCAGTTGAAGGCTTAACAAAATCCTTAGGCGCAGAATTAGCACCTCTAATAAGAGTTAATGCCATTGCACCAACAGTTACAGATACAGAGTTAGCTTCAAAATTATTACGTAACGAACGTATGGTTGAAAATATGAATGAGCGACATCCGCTTAAGAAATATTTACAACCAGAAGAAGTCGCAGGTATGGCGGCATTTTTATTGTCTGAAAAAGCAGCATCGCTATCAGGTCAAATATTTGAAATGGATTGTGGCATTGTAAGTTTCAAATTGTAGAATTCGCTTTACTTAAAGCCACTAGATTTATCATTAACACCTTAACAAAATGATGACGACAGCAATACAACCACTTTACGATATAAAAATTAACAGCTTACAAGGAAATCCAATAGATTTACAACAATTTCAAGGCAAAAAAATCCTATTTGTAAATGTCGCTTCCAAATGCGGATTTACATCACAATATAGAGATTTACAAAATTTACAAGACACCTACAAAGACACATTAATTATTATTGGTGTGCCTTGTAATCAGTTTGGAAAACAAGAACCGGGAGACGCTAGCGAAATACAAGAGTTTTGCGAAATCAATTATGGTATCACATTTTTAATTACTGAAAAGATAGAGGTTAAAGGAGAAAATCAACACCCTTTATATGCTTGGTTGACTCAGAAATCTAACAACGGTAAACAGAACTCTACTGTGAAGTGGAATTTCCAGAAATATTTAATAGACGAAAATGGTGAATTTTTAAATTACTACTACTCTATTACAAGCCCTACGAGTTCTAGACTATTAAAATATTTAAAATAGATTGTTATGTTCGGATTATTTAAAAAACATCGGAGGTCCAAAAACTTCAAAAGCAATATGAAAAACTTATGGCAGAATATCATAAGCTTTCTACAAGTAACAGAGCTAAAAGCGACAAAAAATATGCTGAAGCTCAATTAATAGCTGATAAAATTGATACATTAAAATAATCATAAGTTGAAAAAAATATATCTTTTCATACTGTTTCTAATTATCAATTTTGGCGGACTTGCGCTTGGAAGTTGGTTTATGGGTGATGCCATTACAGGAGCGTGGTATTCTAATTTAAACAAAGCACCTTGGACACCTCCAGGCTGGGTTTTTGGCGCGACTTGGACGCTTATAATGATTTGTTTTTCGGCATACCTTAGTTATTTATTCACGATTAGAAATTCAAAATTTGTAATAAGTGTTTACGCTATAGCAGTGGTATTGAATATAAGTTGGAATTATCTGTTTTTCAATCAACAACTGCCAAACTTAGCTTTTATCAATATCATATTATTAACGCTGGTAATTATTTACTTTTTTATAACGTTTGGAGACGATAGATTAAGTCGATTAAAATACCTATTGCTCCCTTATATTATTTGGCTTTGCATTGCCACGTCTTTAAATGGATATGTTGTTTTTAACAATTAGTTTCGACTTCGCTCAACTACCAATTTTTAGCTTTGCTAACCCTCTTTTTTATGCTTTTATCTACTGAGTCGCCATTCATTTTGAATACATAATATGTTATGAAAATATACACCTTACACAAAAAACAAAAACTTCCTATTTCAGTTGAACAAGCTTGGGAGTTTTTATCTAGTCCAGCTAACTTAAAAGTAATCACGCCGGATTATATGGGGTTTAATATCCTTTCTGGAGCAGACAAACCTATGTTTCCGGGACAAATCATTCAATATATTGTCACGCCAGTTTTAGGCATTAAAACCAAATGGGTTACAGAAATCACGCACGTAAAAGATCTTGAGTATTTTGTAGATGAACAACGTTTTGGACCTTATGCACTTTGGCATCACAAGCATTTTATAAAAGAGATTGAAGGTGGTGTTGAAATGGAAGATATTATTGACTATAAGTTACCAATGGGGATTTTAGGACAACTCGTACATCCGTTTTTAGTGCAACCAAAATTGGAAGAAATATTTAATTATAGAACGACTAAGTTGGAGGAATTGTTTGGGAAATATGTGTCTCGCTAAGGCGCAAAGATTGAAAGTTTCAAAGTTGCAGAGTCACTGAGATTCCAAAAGCAGAATATATTAAGCTACACTTTTTACTTTCCACTAATTGCAAACAACCACAAACTAACAACCAAAGACACATGAGTAAAAAAACAAATATATTTTGGTTTAGAAGAGACTTAAGGTTAGATGATAATCTTGGGTTTTATGAAGCTCTAAGAGGAGAACATCAAGTGCTTCCAATTTTTATTTTCGATACTGAAATATTAGAACGGTTACCTAAAGACGATGCTCGCGTTGCATTTATTCATCAAACGCTTCAAAATATGAGGCAAACATTACAAGATGAACACGACAGTAGCATCGCTTTTTTTCAGGGGAAACCTAAAGCCGTTTTTAAGCAATTAATAGAAGATTATGAGATTGAAACGGTTTATACCAATCACGATTACGAACCGTATGCTACAGAACGTGATACTCAAATTAAAACGCTATTAGAAAAGCATAGTATTGAATTCAAAACATTTAAAGACCAAGTCATTTTCGAAAAAAATGAAGTCGTAAAAAAAGATGGAAATCCGTATTTGGTCTACACCCCGTATATGAAAACTTGGAAAAAACAGTTTCAGACTACTGAGTTAGAAATTTTCTATACCAATTCATATTTAAATAATTTAATTGCACACAGCAGATTACCTAATCTTAGCTTATCAGATATTGGATTTGAAAAATCGAATCAAGAAATTACAGATTATGAGGTCACCCCTACTTTGATTCAGACTTATGAAGCTACGCGAAACTTCCCGGCTAAAGACTCTACATCGCGTTTAGGTCCACATCTGCGTTTTGGAACTGTTAGTATTCGTAAAATGGTAAAAAAAGCAATTGCAGAACAAAATGAAATCTTTTGGCAAGAATTAATCTGGCGCGAATTTTTTATGCAAATCCTTTGGCATTTTCCACATACAACAGACGAGGCCTTTAAACCTAAATACGACCGTATTGAATGGCGTAATAATGAAGATGAGTTTAAAAAATGGTGCGAAGGCCAAACAGGGTATCCCTTAGTAGATGCAGGCATGCGGCAACTAAATAAAACAGGTTTTATGCATAATCGTGTTCGTATGCTTGTTGGTAGTTTTTTATGCAAACATTTATTAATTGATTGGCGTTGGGGAGAAGCCTACTTCGCTGAGAAATTGCACGATTATGATATGGCAAGTAACGTCGGTAACTGGCAATGGACTGCAGGCTGCGGAGTGGATGCTGCTCCATATTTTAGAATTTTTAATCCCACCACTCAGATTCAGAAATTTGACAAAAATCACGATTACATAAAACAATGGGTTCCAGAATATCAGGAACTCACCTATCCACAGCCCATGGTGGATCATAAAGAGGCAAGAGAACGCTGTTTAGAAACCTACAAAACAGCATTGAATTAATCTAATTTTAAAAATAATTCAGTTTAATTACAATAAACCTAAAGAAGTTGCGTTGCTATATATAAGATTGTTAACGTCTTAACTAAAATAACCATTTCAACAAACAATTTTAAAAGCTCTGATTAGTCTTCAGAGCTTTTTTATTTTAATAGGTTAAAGATGCAAAAACCATATTTTATCAAAGACAACAAACTTTTTCTTAACTTTAAAGCACGAATCAATAATTGAAACATTATGAATACTTGGGGAGTTGCAAAAAAATGGAAAGAAATGTGCGAGAAAGGTGAAAATCTAGAATGCATTAACGAGCTTTATGCTGACAACGTTATTAGTAAAGAAATGCCAGGAATCCCTGGAGATGTTGTTACTGGCAAACAAAATGTTTGGAACAAAAGTAAAGCATGGATAGATAGTGTAGAAAATATTCACGCAAGCAGTATCAGTAATCCTCTTGTAGCTGGTAACTTTTTTTACGGCTAAAATGGATTTCGATTGCACTTTTAAAGATAAAGGCAGACAAAAAATACAAGAAATCTGCGTCTATGAGGTTATAGATGGTAAAATAACTAGTGAGCAGTATTTTTATTAGACATAGTGATTCTCCTAATTAAAATAGGTTTTTAAAAATAAGTGTCCGCGGACTAAAACACTGAAATAAAAAATGTAACGCATAAAAAAAGCTTCAAGATGTAACTTGAAGCTTTTAAAATATCTATATGAAACTTTACACCTCGTGCTACGAGTTTCATACTGTAATCTATATTAATTTCCTTCTACGCGCTCAATCTTAGCACCAATGGCTCTTAAGCGTTCATCAATATTTTCGTAACCCCTATCGATTTGTTCAATATTATGAATAGTAGAGGTTCCTTTTGCAGATAATGCAGCAATTAATAAAGAAACACCTGCTCTAATATCTGGAGACGTCATGGTTGTTGCTTTTAATGTCGATTTAAAATCGTGCCCAATAATAGTGGCTCTATGTGGATCACAAAGAATAATCTTTGCTCCCATATCAATCAATTTATCAACAAAAAACAAACGACTTTCAAACATTTTCTGGTGCACAACCGCTTCTCCTCTAGCTTGGGTTAAAACCGTTAAAATAATACTCAATAAATCTGGAGTAAATCCTGGCCATGGTGCATCGGCAATGGTTAAAATAGAACCATCAATAAAGTTTTGCACTTCGTAACCATCAGTATGTGCAGGTATGTGGATATCATCACCTTGACGCTCTACAGTAATTCCTATTTTTCTAAATACGTTAGGAATTTGACCTAAATCATCCCAACTTACATTCGTAATAGTCAATTCACTTTTTGTCATAGCAGCCAAACCAATCCAGCTACCAATTTCAATCATATCTGGTAACATTCTATGTTCTGTTCCACCTAAAACATCAACTCCTTCTATAACTAATAGATTAGAACCAACTCCGGATATTTTAGCTCCCATACGATTCAACATCTTACAAAGTTGTTGTAAATACGGCTCGCAAGCGGCATTATAAATAGTGGTTGTTCCTTCTGCTAAAACAGCAGCCATAACAATATTAGCTGTTCCTGTAACCGAAGCTTCATCTAAAAGCATATAAGCACCTTTTAACTTTTTTGCTTCTACGCCATAGAATAACTCTTCCTTGTTATAACGGAATTTAGCTCCAAGATTAATAAAGCCTTCAAAGTGTGTATCTAAACGACGACGACCAATTTTATCACCACCTGGCTTAGGAATATACCCTTTTCCAAAACGTGCTAATAAAGGGCCTACAATCATAATAGAACCTCTTAGACCTTTACCGTCTTCTTTAAACTCTTCAGATTCTAAATACTTTAAATTGAGGTCATCTGCTTTAAAGGTATAAGACCCTTTACCTAGCTTATTAATTTTAACACCCAATTTTTTTAATAAAGCAATCAGCTTATTAACATCAATAATATCTGGAATGTTATCTATCTTAATTTCTTCTGCAGTTAAAAGCACTGCACATAAGATTTGTAAAGCTTCGTTTTTTGCTCCTTGAGGTTGAATTTTACCTTTTAGTTGGTGACCTCCTTCAATTTTAAATGTACTCATACGTTTTTAGTAACGTTTTCTGTTGTTAGTATATTTTTTCTTATTCGAAGATATATTCTTTTTATTGGTACTGCTTTTACTACCATACTTAGATTTGGTACGCAATAAACTTGTAGAATCACTAAGATCTTCTTCAGTATTCTTTAGATCAATTTTACCATCTGAAAGCTCGAATAAATGCTTGTAAATCACATCATCTTCAACCGTGTCCTTGTTCCAATTAAGGAAACACTTTTTCATGTGGTTAGCAATGGTGTATGTTAGTGCTTCTTTTAAATCTCCATCATCCCAACCTACAGCAACATCGATCATGGTCTTTATATTATTTCCATAAAAACGATATTTCGGGAAATTCTGAGGATATTTTAAAGGCTCTGGTCTGGCTTGTATTTCTTCTTGCGATGGTTCACCATAAGGTGCATCAACATCAATTTCAAAATTTGCCATTATAAATAACTGATCCCATAGCTTGTGTTGAAAATCTGGCACATCTCTTAAATGTGGTTGTAGATTTCCCATTACAGCAATAATCGCCTTAGCTATTTTATTACGTTCTTCTTTGGTTTCGCGAGTCTTAGCGTAATTGATCATCTTTTGTAGATGACGTCCATATTCTGGTATAATTAAATGCTCGCGCTCTGTGTTGTATTCTAAATCGTCAATCAAAATTGTAAAATGTGTGTAGTATATAGTTTTAACCTGAAGTCTCTAGGTTTTGTTGCAAAGTACAAAAAAATACGAAGTTTAAAAGCATTTTTATAAGGAAATTACACCTTCAACATTTTCGGCGACATCCTTATATTTAGCAATGACTGCTTCAGGATTTTTCATATTGACATTAATAGAAACACTAGTGTATTTTCCGTTCTTAGATTCTGTAGTAGTAATAACAGCTCCTAAATTATCAAAAAGCGCCTCTATATGATTCACTCCCGAACCTTCAGAAAGCACAATAAATTTGTATAAATACTCCGATGGCCAAAGGGCTGTATCGTAAAGTTGTGATTTTAATTTTTCGTAAAATTCGTCTGTTTTTTTAGAATTATCCATAATGAAATTTTTCAGTTGTAAAGATACGTTTAACTTTACATTTTTATCTGTTATTTTTACATCAAAAATTTTGCCAATTTGAATCCGAAAAAAGTCGTTATCGCAGGTGGACCAGGAACTGGAAAAACCACAATCATCAATAAATTAAAAGAACGTGAGTTTTTATGCTACGATGAAATCTCTAGGCAAATCACTTTACAAGCCCGAGAAGATGGCATAGAACAACTCTTTTTAACAGAGCCGCTTTTGTTTAGTGAAAAACTTTTAGAAGGCAGAGCTAAACAATTTATTGATGCCGAAAATGAATCTGAAAGCGTTGTTTTTTTAGACAGAGGTTTACCAGATGTTATTGCCTATATGGATTATATTGGAGATACGTATCCTAAGCATTTTGTGGAAACTTGTGAAAGTCATAACTACGATGCTATTTTCATTTTAGCTCCTTGGCAAGAGATTTTTTACAAGTGATAGTGAGCGTTATGAAAATTTTGAAGAAGCTATTGAAATCCACCATCATTTATTGGATACTTATAAGCGTTTTGGATATCATTTAATTGACGTACCTTTTGGAAGTGTAGAATCTAGGGTTGATTTTATTCTAGAGTCCTTAAATTTGCAGTAATGCATCCTATAGAAGTTTTAGAACGGTATTGGCATCATACGTCTTTTAGACCGTTACAAGAAGAGATCATCACTTCGGTTTTAAACCGTGAAGATACCTTTGCCCTTTTACCAACAGGCGGTGGTAAATCGGTTTGTTTTCAAATTCCGGCGCTCATACAAGATGGTATTTGTATTGTTATTTCTCCTTTAGTTGCTTTAATGAAGGATCAAGTGAATACATTAAAAGCAAAAGGCATAAAAGCCATTGCACTAACTTCTGGTATGTCTTATAAAGATCTAGACACACAATTAGATAATTGCATTTACGGTAATTATAAGTTTTTATACCTCTCACCAGAACGTTTACAACAGCCTTTGGTACAAGAACGCATTCAGCAAATGCGTGTAAATCTAATTGCAGTCGATGAAGCGCATTGTATCAGTCAATGGGGAAATGATTTTAGACCCGCTTATAAAAACATTTCTGTATTACGACAAATGCATCCTCATGTTAATTGTATTGCGTTAACAGCAACAGCAAAACATAATGTGGTTGATGATATTGTTGAAAATCTCGATTTTATAAATCCCAAAATTTACAAAGCTTCTTTTGCTAGACCAAATATTGCCTATAACGTTATCCATACAGACGATAAGTTATTTCAGTTAGAGCATATTTTAAAAAAATACGCTGGCTCTTCCATTATATATGTAAGAAATCGCAGAGCTACATCGGATATTCATAATTTTATTAGTGCGAAAGGCCTATCCTCTACATTTTATCATGGAGGTATTACCAATAAAGAAAAGCAAGAACGTTTATATCAATGGACCAATGGTCAGAAGGAAATTATGGTCGCTACGACGGCTTTTGGAATGGGAATTGATAAAGCCAACGTAAAAACCGTTATTCATATTAATTTACCAGAAAGTTTAGAAAGCTATTACCAAGAAGCAGGAAGAGCAGGTAGAAACGGAGAATTAGCACATGCTATTATTTTAAAACAACATGTAGATGAAGATCATCTTCGTAATCAATTTTTAAGCACCTTACCTTCGGTGGCTTTTGTAAAGACGGTTTACAATAAGTTGTGTAACTATTTTCAAATCTCTTATGGTGAAGGCGAAAACACAATGCATCAATTCGATTTTAAATCCTTTTGTAGTCATTATAAACTAAACGCAAGTATTACTTACAATGCGTTACTGTTGTTAGATCGCAATGCCATTATTACACTCACACAGCATTTTAATTTTAGGACTAAAATTCAATTTATCACAACGAATACGGTCTTATTTCAGTACTTAGAAACGCATTTAGATTTAAATATTTTGGTCAAAGTACTATTAAGAACTTATGGTGGTATTTTTGATTATGAAACTAAAGTGAATCTCAGTCTGGTGGTTGATAAAGTGAATCTTCCAGAAAAGCAAGTGATTGCCCAATTGCAACGCTTAGAAAAAGATGAAGTCATTAGTTTACAAATGGCCAATACAGATTCTGAAATCACCTTTTTAAAACCTCGGGAAGATGACATTACTATCAACCCAATTGCAAAAACAATTAAACAACAACACACCCTAAAGCATCAACAAATTGAATCTGTTTTACACTATGTTAAAAATGATTCAATTTGTAGAAGTCAACAGCTCCTACTCTATTTTGGTGAAAAGACGAATAAAACTTGTGGCATATGCTCAGTATGCATAGCTAAAGCTTCAAGTTTAACTACGAATACCAATGAAGCTATTACATTTCAAATTATAAAAGCATTGCAAGATGAAGCGCTATCTTCGCGCCAATTATTACAGCATATTCAATGTTCTGAACAAGTGCTTTTAAAAAGCCTTTCAGAACTTATAGAAGTCAACAAAATAAAATTAACACACGCTAATACTTACACACTTGTATGACAAATAAACGTGATTTACGCATTGTATTTATGGGCACACCCGATTTTGCGGTTGCCACACTAAAAGCACTTATTGATAACGATTATAAGGTTGTTGGAGTTCTTACAGCTCCAGATAGACCCGCAGGACGTGGTCAAAAATTAAGAGCTTCTGCAGTAAAAGAGTTTGCTTTGGAACATCATCTAAATATATTGCAACCCACTAATTTAAAATCAGAAACCTTTCTTGAAGAACTGAAAACTCTAAATGCCAATCTACAAATTATAGTAGCTTTTAGAATGTTACCAAAAGTAGTTTGGCAAATGCCAGAATATGGAACATTCAACCTTCACGCGTCATTACTTCCTCAATATAGAGGAGCAGCTCCAATTCATTGGGCAATTATTAATGGAGAAACTAAAACAGGAGTCACGACCTTTTTTATAGATGAGAAAATAGACACAGGAGCCATCATTCAAAGTGTAGACATACAAATACAACCAACCACAACCGTTGGTGACTTACACGATAAATTAATGGCTATAGGAAGCGAATTGGTTATTAAAACGGTAGCACAAATTGAAACGGATTCGGTAACTACAACAATTCAACCGCAAACCGAAGATTTAAGAACAGCCTATAAACTTAATCGTGACAATTGTAAAATAGATTGGACACAACCAATAGATACGATATATAATAAGATTAGAGGCTTAAATCCTTTTCCGACGGCTTGGTGTTATTTGGATAATGACAAAAACAAACCTGTATCTGTAAAATTATATGGTGTAGAAAAACAAGAAGCGCATCACAAACATGCTTACGGATTTATAATGACTTCTAAAGATGAAGTAAAAGTCGCATGCCAAGGAGGTTACATAAAAATATTAGAAATTCAGCTTCCAGGAAAGCGAAAAATGGAAATAAAATCCTTATTAAATGGGTTTAATTTTTCAGAATCAGCAAAACTGCTGTAAACCCTTATTACCATTGGTTTTACAAAAAGTCCGATGAAATACATTGGCTTTATTAACAAATGCCCTAAGTTATTAACAATAAGCCGTATTTCCCTTGCTATTACTTGCGTAGCTTAATATTCCTAATAATTTTGTGTACGGATTTTAAAGAACTCTTATTTTAGAATCAAAATTTTAACAATTTAAATTTAATATTATGAACAAAACAGATTTAATTAATGGAATGGCAGAGAATGCTGGAATTACTAAGGCAGCTGCTAAAAAAGCATTAGACTCTTTATTAGTTGACATCGAAGGATCTTTACAAAAAGGTAACAGAGTATCTTTAGTCGGGTTTGGTTCTTGGTCAGTTTCAAAAAGAGCTGCAAGAGATGGAAGAAATCCACAGACAGGAAAAACTATAAAGATCAAAGCTAAAAATGTAGTAAAATTTAAGGCAGGTTCTGACTTAAGTAGCGCTGTAAACTAAGACATTTTTTGTTTTACATACATAACCTGCTCATTGAGCAGGTTTTTTTTATGCTTTAATTTAAAAATTTTATAGCACCTAAATTCTACAATGCGGTATAAAAATATCATTACTTTTTTTTCTATATCGCTGTATTCGATTCACATAACGCTATAATTAATAAAATTATAAACTTAGAAAAAGAACATAAAGTCAACATATATAAATAAGACATGCTATAATATTATGCGTATTAGTTGCTTTTTTAACAAAAAAACATAGATTTAGTAATATTAAAACAATAAAAACCAAAATGAACAAGCCCGAAAAAGGCAATTTACTAATTGCCGAGCCATCTATTATCGGTGATATTTCATTTAATCGCGCTGTGATTCTTTTAGCAGATCACAATGCCTCAGGTTCAGTTGGTTTTATTTTAAATAAGCCTTTAAATTATAATCTCAAAGATCTTATAGAAGGTACAGAATCAGAATTCCCTGTTTATAATGGTGGACCAGTAGAACAAGACAACCTTTATTTCATCCATAAATCACCAGAACTCATACCAAATAGCATTGAGATATCTAATGGTATTTTTTGGGGAGGCGATTTTAGTATTGTGTTAAACTTAATTAATAAAGGTAAAATTTCTAGTAATGATATTCGTTTCTTTTTAGGCTATTCTGGTTGGGACGAACAGCAACTAGATAATGAACTAGAGTCTAATGCTTGGTTGATTTCTGAAAACATCTACAATAAAGAAATCATTTCTAAGTCTTGTAATTCTTTTTGGCGCGAAAAAATGTTAGAACTTGGTGGCGATTATAGTATATGGTCTAATGCACCTGAAAATCCTAGTTACAATTGAAGTTGAACTAACTTCCAAATAACGTTTTCCATTCGTAGGACTATGCTACAAAACACAATAATCAAAGATAACAAATCATCAATGAGATATTCCGACAGCGCAGGACTCAACGATTTACAGAGATAACGTGAATTATTAAAGTTGAGATACCAATTCAAGGACATCAAAAATAGACAACACCCCAATTTCGACACAGTCGAAAACCGCAACCTTCAATTATTTAGCGTAAAACATACAGTGAAGCGAAGGAAAGAGTAAAAATCAATGGTAGATTTAATAATAAATGAAACTAATTATATATTAGGGAAACGTCAATATTAACGCAACTACTACCCATCATTTTTACGCCGTAGCAAGCAATTTGTTTAGCTAAATAATTGGAAGTCTCGATCTTTTGGTTCGTTTTACAATAAGGCAAAATGAACAAATAAGAAACAGTTCTAATAGCTGACAAACACCTCTACGATAACAATCGCAACTTAGCATTAAGCTTATTCACTAAACTCTGTGCAAAATCACTATTATAGGCCTTTTTACGGTAGTTTGTAACAGGAATAATCCCTTTAACAACATTAGTGATAAACAACTCGTCTGCTTTTTGAAGTTCAAACGGACTTATAGAAGCTTCTTCTACAACCACATTAACATCTTTTGCCAATAGTTCTAGTATTTGCTTTCTCATAACACCTTTAAGACAACCCTCTTCTAAAGGAGGTGTTTTAATTTTACCATCTTTCATCAAGAATAAATTACCATTTAAAGCTTCAATAACACTTTTATCGGTATTTAATATCAAACAATTATCTAAATCATTTTCTTTAGCATAAATACTTCCAATAACGTTAATAGCCTTATTATTAGATTTTAATCCCGACAATAATCCAGGCGCAACAAAGTAATCTTTATATAAATCGACGACGCAATTGGCTTTAGCATCAATAGTGTAAAACGGGTTATCGTGCGGTTCTGCACCGATATTAAAATGCACCTGAGCCGAATCAGAAGGTAAATACTTACCACCTTCTCCTCTATCTACATTTATCCTAACGCGTGCGGAAGCATGTAATAAATCATTAGCTTCTAGGGTCTTCAGAATTTCGGACTCTAAGAACTCCATAGTAAAATTCATAGGTATATCCATTCTAAGAATTCGCATAGAAGCCATCAATCTAAAATAATGATCTTCCCAAAAGAAGATTTTACCATTAACCACTTTTAGGGTTTCAAAAAGGGCATCACCATATTTATAACCTCTATTTTCAGTGTTGAGTTTAGAATCTGATTGTGAAAGTATTGTACCGTTAAAATTTACCATAAAAAAAACACTCTAAAGTCCTCTCGAGAGGATAACCTTATATAAAATTGTAATAACTATAGTAGTCTCTTTGGAACTATAGCATAGAAAAAAAAATCTCGATTTAGTTTAAAAACTAAATCGAGACAAAGATATGATAGATTATGTTCTTAGCGTTTATGCCGAACCTAAAACTTGTTTTAAGCTAGAGATTTGATTTGCCCAAAGCATTTTTCCTTCTTCAATTTCATCGTCCTCAGCAAAGTCTGTAACCATTAAAGAGACATCTTTTGTGATCTCATCGACCTGTATACGTATCTCAAAATAGCAAGATGCGCCCTCTTCGTCGTCATTTAACCAACGAAACTTAATACGTTCGCCACTTTTCTTACTTAGCAATTTAGCCTGTTCTTCTGAGCCATCCCAGATAAAAGTAAACAATTCCCCACGGGAATTGACGTTGTCGGCAAACCATTCTGATAAGCCTGAAGGTGTTGATATATAGGTATATATTAGGGCTGGTGATGCTTGAATCACAAACTCCATTTCGTATTTTTCTTTATCGTCCATAGTGCATTGTATTATGTGCTCAATATATACAATTATCCTTGAGTTTTAAACTTTAAATTAAAATTATTTTTTTACTTTTTATTGTTTGCTGTCGTAGAAAATGTTTTTATATTTGCAGCCGCAATAACGCACATGTTCAGATTGCTTATTTGATCCTTTATATGTGAATTGCAAATTATGGCGAGGTAGCTCAGTTGGTTAGAGCGTTGGATTCATAACCCAGAGGTCACGAGTTCAAATCTCGTTCTCGCTACAACAGTAAAAGTCTAGCACGGAAGTGCTGGACTTTTTTTATGCGTTGCGCTGAAGCTCGCTTCAAAGCGCAAAAGCATAAAAAAAGTCCAAAGCAATGCCCTAGCATTGCAGACTTTTAATATTGTACAGCTCACCCGCGAAGATTCTATAAATCTAAATAAAACAACTAAGACTTATCTAAAACCTCAAAGCAACGCCCTAGCATTGCAGACTTTTAATATTGTACAGCTCACCCGCGAAAATTCTATAAATCTAATTAAAACAACTAAGACTTACCTAAAAGTCCAAAGCAATGCCCTAGCATTGCGGACTTTTACTATTGTGTAGCTCACCCGCGAAGATTCTATAAATCTAAATAATATAACTAAGACTTACCTAAAAGTCCAAAGCAATGCCCTAGCATTGCAGACTTTTAATATTGTATAACTCACCCGCGAAGATTCAGCAAACCTAAACCGATCAAACACATGAGTTAAATGAAATACCGAATACATTTTTAAATACCAACAACCTCTCCTTCTATAAATTTTCAATCCTTTTTATTAAGTTAACCAATTAAGTATATATAAAGCCTAAATAGGTACAATGAACTTAAACAAAAATCAATATTAGAGTCTTTATATTCTACCATTCAATTATCTATTGCGTTAGAATTTATTTCAAATGAGAAACTCTATTTATCTAATTAGATCTATTTTCGAATGTATAAATT
The DNA here is from genome assembly GCF_000427335.1 of Winogradskyella psychrotolerans RS-3. GTDB lineage: Bacteria > Bacteroidota > Bacteroidia > Flavobacteriales > Flavobacteriaceae > Winogradskyella > Winogradskyella psychrotolerans. The sequence goes on from NZ_ATMR01000091.1 coordinate 145,373, forward strand.
TAAAAACCAAAGCATTATGAAAAATCCAGACTATAGCGATCCAAAAGCGAAGCATGAATTAGACTTCTTAAGTCAATACCAGAAAAAGGGATACACCAATAATTTTAGAGTGGAAGACCATACACTCATAGCATCAGGTGAAGACACAAATTATAAACCTGAGGAAGTGTTCATTGTTGCTGAACATCGCTATGAGGGCATGAGCGATCCTTCAGACCAATCTATTCTTTATGTGATTACAACTGAAAATGATAAAAAAGGAACAATCCTTAATGCTTATGGTCCTTCAGCTGATCTAGACATACACGAATTTATAAATGCCATTCCTGAAAAGAATAAAAGTCATGATGACAGTATCTTAAATATAGAATGATACTAGTCATAACGAAAAAAGCATTTATATATTCATGTCGAATGAATTGAGCAAAAGTCTTATGCAATTCGATTAATAGGGATAAAACGTTATAATTAATTTTAGACTATAAATTAATAACCACAGTGAATAATAAATTAGCACTGTACTAAAACGAAATAATTATGGCACTATTTGATAAAGAAACAGAAGAAAAACTTAACGACCTAATTGAAAAAGCTTACGATGCTGAAAAAGGGTTTAAAAAGGTGGCGGAAAACGTAGACAATCCTAGATTAAAAACATTTTTCCTTAATAAATCTAGAGTGAGAAGTGGTTACGTAAACGAACTAACCGATACGCTTCGAAAAAGCGGTATGGAAGTTACTGAAAGAGATGGAAGTTGGTCGGGTTCGTTACATAGAGCTTGGATAGACACCAAAGCATTCTTTTCTATGGATAATGATGAATCTATGTTAGAAGAGGTTAGAAATGGTGAGAAAACAGCCATTGAAGATTACAATGATATTCTTGACAATTACGAATTAAATCCTACGGTTAGAGCCTTGCTATTAAAGCAAAAAAGTGAGATACAAGCGAGCTACAACAAAGCTGATTATTTAGAGGGTATTCAGTAATTTTTTTTATGAAATTAATTTAGTTGTCAAAGGTTTGATGTACACTTTTAAGTGCTGTACATCAAACCTTTTTTTGAAAAATTAATTGAGAACCTAGTAATGAAATACCATAAATTCAATTATGATGAGTAAACCAAAAAAATTCCCAAATCAAGATCAAGAATTGCCCGGAAAAGAAAGCAAAATGCAACCTCAACCAGAAGTGATCCGAGATGATTATAAAGGAAGTGATAAATTAAAAAATAAAGTCGCACTTATTACTGGTGGCGATAGCGGTATTGGAAGAAGTATTGCAGTCCATTTTGCACGAGAAGGTGCTAATATTGCTATTGTTTATCTCTCAGAGACAGCGGATGCGAATGAAACTAAAGCTTTGGTAGAAAAAGAAAATCAATCGTGCCTATTAATAAAAGCAGATTTACAACATACTGATCAATGTGATAAGGCCATAGAACAGTGTATCCATACATTTGGTAAACTTAACATATTGGTTAATAATGCTGCTGTTCAATTTCCAAAGGACACTATTAAGGATATTTCAATGGATGATTTTAATACGACATTTAAAACCAACATATACCCTTATTTTTATTTGTCAAAAATGGCATTAACACATCTTCAAGAACATGATTGTATCATAAATACAAGTTCGGTTACAGCTTATAGAGGAAGCGAGCATTTAGTAGATTATGCGAGTACTAAAGGGGCAATTGTCAGTTTTACAAGATCGTTATCTAAACAATTGGCGTCATCTAATATTAGAGTCAATGGTGTGGCACCTGGTCCTATATGGACACCATTAATTCCTGCAACTTTTGATGATGTTAGTGATTTTGGTCAAGACACTCCGCTAGGCCGCGCCGGACAACCGAGCGAAGTCGCGCCAGCTTATGTGTTTTTAGCGTCTAAGGATGCAAGTTATATTACAGGACAATTCATCCATGTTAATGGTGGTGAAATTATAGGTGGCTAAGCTATTAGAAAAAAAATGGCACTATCGCTTCTTTTTTTACCTAGAAATCATGTTTGGCTTTCTCCCTAAAATATATTAGACCAGATACATAGTAATAATAATTCATTTTGAATACTCCTGTTAGAAATAGTCTATCATCATCTGGTGTAGCTTCAAAAGGCTCAGTAACACATTCAACATAGCGCATTTAACTAGACATAAGACATTCACAGTATGAAAATTTCAAAATTAGCAATCATCGGATCGGGGCCAACCGCCATATATGCTTTACAGCACATTCTCGAAAATTCCGAGGTACTACTTAAAGAATTTAATGCGATTTCTATTTTTGAGAAAAATTCTAAAATGGGCTATGGCATGCCTTTTAATCCTGAATTTACAGATAAATATAACCTCTCTAATATAACGTCTGAAGAGATTCCTAAATTACCGCAAACATTAGCAAATTGGCTAAGAGAACAGGACCATGATTATTTAAAAGAACTGAATATCATCGAGTTCCCCATAAAAGATACAGAAGTATACAGTCGCATTGCTTTAGGAGAATATTTTAGAGCGCAGTTAAAAATCGTAGTTCAAAACCTTAGAAATAATGGTTTTACTATTAATGAATATAACAACCACAACGTTCTCGACATTAAGCCTATTAGTAACACCACCACCGAATTAATAACCGAAACCAAACACTTTAAATTTAATAAAATAATCATCGCCACAGGGCATCATTGGAAAAAAGAGAACAACGCAGAAGCTGGATATTTTGATTCTCCATGGCCAATTTTTAAACTGCTCAATAATAACAATGACTATTATAACTTTAACATCGGAATTTTAGGCGCTTCACTTAGTGCCTTTGATGTGGTAACGTCCCTAGCGCACCGCCATGGTAAATTTTCACGCAAGAAGAATAAACTTCATTTTGAATTAGACCCTAGAGCCATCGGTTTTAAAATCACATTGCACGATGCTAACGGATGGTTACCTCATTTACAATATGAGCAAGAACAGCCCTTCAGAGAAATGTATAGACACACAACGCGCGAAGCTCTATTCGAACTTAAAAATGATAAGGATAATCTTTTTATAGAAACGTATTTTGATAAGATTTGTAGACCTGCATTACTAAAAGCATTAGAAAAAGACCAAATAAAAGAGGTTATAGATCTGCTTAAAAATAAAAGCTTCGATTTTAAACAGTTTATAGACACGATGGCAAAAAAGCATGAGTATGTAAATTCTTTTGTTGGTATGCGTAAGGAATTAGAATTAGCAGACAAGTTGTTAAAACGGAATAAACCAATCCATTGGATGGAAACACTAGACGACTTAATGTATAGCCTAAATTTTCATACAGAATTGTTTTCAGCTGAAGACCATCTTTTTTTCAATAATGAAATAAAGCCATTTTTAATGAACGTCATCGCTGCACTACCATTACAATCGGCGGAAATTTTATTAGCGCTTTATGATGCGGATTGCATAGAACTCGTTAATGGAAAGGTTGAAATTGAAGATAAAAAGGAGAATGGTACGCAAATAAAAGTTTTTGACGACCATGGAAACGAAACCACAAACACCTACAAACGTTTTATAAATTCATCTGGTAATGATACCATTGAATTTGATAACTTTCCTTTCGAAAGCCTAAGAAAAGAAGGTGAAATTTCGATAGCGCAAGCTAAATTTGAAACCCTAACTCATATTAAAGATGCCCCCTCTTCAATTCCCGAAGACGCTATACTATCTAAGGACGAAAAATTATATCTTAAATTAGGAGGCATAGCAATAGATAGTGTTTATCGGTGTATTAATAAAAACGGCAAACCTTCAAAAACTATTTACGATTTAGCATTCAATCATATTTATGGATTAAGACCGTATTCTTATGGACTGCAAGCTTGTAACACCACAAGCCTAATTATGGTTAACTCATTATTAGATTCAAAATTACATAGCGATAAGCCAACAGAAATACGAGCAATTACTAAAACTTACGATAAGAAGAATGCGCTATAAAATATTACAAATCATTATGCCATATTATGGTTTTACAGTGCAATAGCTATAAACTGAATTACGACGCGTTTTAAATAACTAAAAACAGCATGTTATAGGGTTATAGATTTTTGTGGATGAGTTAATGAATGGTAGCGGATTGCGTAATTTTAAGTGATTGTAGAATTTTAAAAATCAATACGATGGCAAAGCAAAAATCCTCCACTAATGACAAAGTAAAAGACTTAAAGCAATTTGAAAAAAGCGCTGAAAATAAGGTGATGACGACTAACCAAGGTCTAAAGGTTAACGACACCAATAATTCTCTAAAAGCTGGAGAACGCGGCTCTACCCTTTTAGAAGATTTTCTATTGCGAGAAAAAATAACCCATTTTGACCATGAGCGTATCCCAGAACGTATTGTGCATGCAAGAGGAAGTGCCGCGCATGGTTACTTTGAGCTCTACAATAGCATCGAAAAATATAGTAAAGCTGGCATTTTTACGGATACCGAAAGGATAACACCCGTATTTGCACGATTTTCTACCGTGGCGGGCTCAAAAGGTTCTGCCGACTTAGCTAGAGATGTTAGAGGATTTGCCGTTAAATTTTATACCCAAGAAGGCACATGGGATTTGGTTGGTAATAATATGCCCATATTTTTCATTCAAGATGCAATGAAGTTTCCAGATTTAATTCATTCTGTAAAACCCGAGCCTAACAAAGAAATTCCACAAGCAGCGTCTGCTCACGATACCTTTTACGATTTTATTTCGCATTCTACCGAAACATTACACAATCAAATATGGGTGATGAGTGATCGAGCGATTCCTAGAAGTTTACGTATGATGGAAGGCTTCGGTATACATACGTTTCGATTGATAAATAAAAAAGGAGAATCACACTTTGTAAAATTTCATTGGAAACCCCTATTAGGAGTGCATTCTGTAACCTGGGATGAAGCTGTAAAAATCAATGGCGCAGATGCCGATTTTCATAGACGGGATTTATGGGATGCTATCGAGGCCGGACAATATCCGGAATGGGAATTAGGCATCCAGGTGGTAGCCGAAGAAGATGAACACAAGTTTGAATTTGACCTACTCGATCCTACAAAGCTAATTCCAGAAGAATTGGTGCCTGTTGAAATTATCGGAAAAATGACCTTAAATAGAAATCCAGAAAATTTCTTTGCCGAGACTGAACAAGTCGCCTTTTTACCAGGACATATCGTTCCGGGAATAGACTTTACAAATGACCCGTTACTTCAAGGTCGCTTATTCTCTTATCGCGACACGCAGCTATCACGTTTAGGTGGTCCCAATTTTCACCAAATTCCAATAAATAGACCTATTGGAGAGGTTCATAACAATCAACGAGATGGTCATATGCAAATGGATATACCTAAAGGCCAAACTGCTTATTTCCCCAATACTTTAGGTGGTGGCTGTCCTCATTTGGCTAAAATGAGTGAAGGCGCATTCACCTCCTATGAAGAACGTATTGACGCAAATAAAATAAGAACACGCAGCGAGAGTTTTAACGATCATTTTTCGCAACCCGCACTATTCTATAGAAGTTTAGCAGACTGGGAAAAACAACATGTTGCCGACGCCTATACTTTCGAGCTTGGTAAATGCAATCAAAAGCATATAAAAGAACGGATGCTGTGGCTAATCGCACAAATAGATAAGGATTTAGCCAAAAAAGTAGCAGAAGGTTTAGGTCTTAAAATTCCTAATAAAATTGAACAACCTATTAATCAAGCCATTGGAGCGGATGCAGATGTTAAAAAACATCAACCTCCAAAAAAGAAAAACTATTTAGATAAAGATAAAGCGCTAAGTCAGGCAAACACAAAGTTTAACAGCATTGCTACAAGACAAATCGCAGTGTTAATCAGCGATGGTTTTTCAATGAAGGATTATAAGACTATGAAGAAAGCTCTAGAAAATGAGAACGCCATGGTAAAATTAATAGCTCCTCACGGTGGAACGGTAGTATGTGACGAGAATATGGAACACCAAGTTGATGCCGCCATCATGACTACAGAAAGTGTATTATTCGATGCCGTATATATTCCTGGTGGTAAAAAAATCTATCGACAAATTATTAAAAGAAGCTAAATATAAGAAGTTTGTAAACGAAGCTTTTTAAACACTGTAAAGCTATTGCGGTAGATAACGAAGGTGAAGATTTTATTGATAAAACATTCGTAGCAGACTATAAAGATGATAAAGCCGTGTTTATAAATAAGAATCCTAAAGCGTTTATTGACGCCATTTCAAAACATCGAAATTGGGATAGAATGGAAATAGCTGCGCTGGTCCCAGCCTAAATAAAATATAAGTAGTCTATGATAGATGGTTATTTTATTATTTTACTAATTATTGGGGTGACGACGTTATTGGCAAGTTTTCTACCGATAGTATTGAAACGCTTTAAAATTAGTTTTACAATACCTGTACTTATTTTGGGTGGCACGTTTTATTATTTAAGCGTTCCATTACCTTGGCCAGATCCCACATGGGATATCGATTTAACCTTGCACTTTTCTGAATTGGTTGTTATTATCAGTTTGATGGTCGCAGGACTTAAAATTGGCTTGAACTATTCTTGGAAGGAATGGCTAAATCCACTACGCCTGTTAGGAATCACAATGCCTCTATTTATGGCTGTTGTATTCATAGTGGCCTATTATGTTCTCAATTTTTCGGGTGAACTTGCGCTGTTATTGGCTGCTGTGCTTGCTCCTACAGATCCTGCACTAGCTTCCGAAATTCAATTGAATAAAAAACAGTCAGAATCATCCAAGAATTTAGGGGCACAATACAACTTAACTGCAGAAGCGGGTTTAAATGATGGATTAGCATTTCCATTTGTATACCTGGCCATACTATGGTCTAAAAGCGATGGGTTAAATTCGGATGTTTGGTTAGAATGGCTATCATTCTATGTACTTTTTAAAACCGTGGTAGGCATTATTGTCGGAATAGCGGTTGGCTTCCTTTATAGTTATTTTACAACACGACTTTCCGAAGGAAATACGCATAGAATTCATCTCGCTTTCGTGGCGCTTTCGCTCACCCTTATCTCGTATGGTTTGGCAGAAGTTTTAAATTCTTATGGTTTTTTAAGTGTGTTTTTTGCTGGTTTATTTGCACATTACCATCAACATAAAAATAAGACGAATAATACAGGTCATCCAAGTTTAAGCTTTATTTCAAACATTGAAAAATTCCTTATTGTGTTTTGGATGTTGTTTTTTGGTGGCTCTATAATGGCCGGAATTATGAATTTTATCACTGTTGAAATTGTCGTATTTAGTATTTGTTTAGTCTTAATAATTAGGCCAGTCTTGGGTTATATCTCACTTTATGGTTCTAAGTTGAGTAAACGACATAAAATGGCGATTTCCTTTTTTGGGATTAAAGGCATTGGGTCTGTATTTTACTTAACCTATGCTATAAAAAACGGAGAATTTACCAATACAGATCAATTATTCTCCATTGTTGCATTAGTCATTCTAGTATCCGTTCTGATGCATGGCTTAACCGCTAAACGTTCTATGGCTGCTATAGAAGATGATAATACATTAATAGAATGAAGCATTCCATACACATTATAGTGTCAGAGCAATCCATCATGAATTTTTATAGCATTGCTAATATCTAAAAAGATGAAGGCAAAGACTTAGAGGCTCATTGCTTATAACCAACTTACTACATGTAATGAGCAAAGTTTTAGATGAATAGTATTAAATATTAAGTTATGAATTTGGAAGAATTAATAGGAATTTCGGCTGGGATATTTACAACAATTGCTGTATTACCGCAAATTCACAAAGCTGTGAAGACAAAAAAAATAGAGGACGTCAGTCCAACTATGTTCGTTATCTTATGTCTTGGTGTAGGATTATGGGCGATCTATGGCATATTAAAAATGGATTGGCCCATCATTATAACGAATAGCATATCGTTTATCTTAAATGGAATCATGTTAAAAATTGTATGGTTTCAAGGCAACAATAAATCGAGTTAAAATAGATTAACATAAATCAAATTAAGGTTAAGAGTGCGTCTCCTCTTTTTCTTTCTCTATCTCTTCGCTTACGTTTTCTTTAGATAGCATCGGGTGATCTCTACCGAGCCCTATAATTGCTATAAGATTAGTAACCGCGCGGTATAACATTAGAATAACGGTAATCATCATGCCACTGATCACAGAAGTAGATCCTAAGGTGATCCAGTAAATTACGGAATACCAATTGGTGGGTACATTATCCGATTCTACAATAGGAATATTAAAAAACTGAAATAGAATAAGAGCCGCAATAAATAGTATCACATCAAATTTAGCAATACTAAGCACTTGTTTGTAATGAATTTCTTTTAACGATAGCTCAGAACCAAAGCTCACACTCAATAACGTAAGCAATAAAGCCAAAATGGTTGCGGATGCTAAAACAATAGTGTTACATAACATGTTGAGTCCGCTTAAAGATTCTTTCAGTAAATGCTTAGCTTCGTACCCAGACACATTTCCTAATAAAAAAATACCAACACCAGTAAACAGCGTCGCAATTAAGCCACCATAAATGGCATTTTTATTTTCTTCTAAAAAATCAAACATATAAATCTTGGGTATCAACGTCTTGTAATAGTCTTGGCGCAACGTCCTTATCAGAACTGTTATGAATAACGGACACATCACCAGTACTTTCAAAAATAACGGCCTTTACCTCACTAAAATCGTGCACATTAGCTTCTCTAAGTTTAGCAATTAAATCACTCTCACCCACATTACAGGCCTTAAGACGGTTGTGTAAAATTTTACCATTCCACATAATAATTTGTGGCTTATTTGTAAACCAGCGTTTAAAAAAGGAATTCTTACGCACTACATATGAAAACAAGGTTTGAAACCCAATAATAGCGGTTAATACAATCCCTCCTTTTAAGAGTGAGTAATCCGAATTAAGAATAATTGAGGCCAATACGGAACCGACGGCAATAGTAGATGCAAAATCAAAACTCGACATCTTTGCAAAGGTTCGCAGTCCAAAAACTCGGGTGATAAGGATAATAATAGTAAATATGCCCAATACCGAAGCAATTAGCCATACTATATCTTCAATAGTCATAATATAATAGTTTAGTTATAGTATAAAATTACAAGCATTTCAAAACATACATTAATGCAATTGCCAAAAAAGCTAACTTAATTAATGGTCTCACTTTTAAGCCTTGTAGCCGCTAATCTATTGAGCTAAGGAAAATTCTAATAGAGGAAACCCTTTGATTTTATCCCTATTAAATTTGATACCATCGTATAATTAATAACACTTAATTATGAATCCAATTACGCCAACACACCCATTATATCAAACTATTGATGAGGATTATAAAGATTTTATATTAACGCAAAAACACCCTTGTGTTATGGCTAAAACTTTATTTATGACCGACAATTACCATCTCAATGTTTACAAATCATCAAAACATACAGAAGATTTAAATGCCTTATTAAAAGACTTAGAAGCGTTTATTAATCAATATGATTTTGAGTCTAATGTATTTGAATCCTTTTTAGCTGTTTTTCCCTTTGAACATTATGAGTCTGAGTTAGATTTTGAAAATAGCTTATGGCAAAGCCTCCAACAGTTACATGAATTAGACGACTGCGACTGGGACGCTACGGTCAGTGATGATCCTGACGATCCTAATTTTAGTTTTAGCTTAAAAGGACATGCCTTTTATATTGTAGGCCTTCATCCTCATAGTTCTCGGATGGCACGGCAGAGTCCCTACCCTACTATTGTATTTAATTTGCATGTGCAATTTGAACGCTTACGACATATGGGCAGTTATAAAAAAGTCAAAAAACGTATTAGAAAACGAGACGAAAAATTACAAGGACACATTAATCCTGTGCTAAAAGATTTCGGAAAAGATTCTGAAACCAAGCAATACAGCGGCAGAGCTGTAGACAGTACTTGGAAATGTCCCTTTCATAAAACCTCTAATTTTATATGAAACCATTAGTTAATATTATTCAGAAACAATCTGGAGCAGCCTTTACACTCAAAAAAAATGACATCCTTACGGTTATAGATCCTATGGGAGAGCAAGTGAGTGATATGGTTTTATTTAATGCTGAAGATCACAAAGAAAAACTGTCCTCTGGTAAATCCTTAGATTTTGAAGAGTGTATGCTACTGACCAAAGGCCATTATTTATGGTCTAATCGGTCGCGTAAAATGATAGAAATTTTAGAGGACACTAATGGACGGAACGATTTTCTCTTAGCCCCTTGCAGTCCAGAAACCTTTAAAATCATGTACAATTACAAAGAAGAGCATCCAAGTTGTTTGGGCAATTTACAGCAGCATTTAAAACCCTTTGGTATTGGTGTTGATGATATACCAACGGCCTTTAATATATTTATGAATGTACAGTTTGATCTTAACGGTAAACTATCCGTGCACCCACCGACTTCCAAAGCGGGAGATTATATTCGGCTACAAGCACAAATGGATCTTTTAGTGGGGCTCACCGCTTGTTCTGCGGAAGACAGCAACGGGGGGACATTTAAACCCATTCATTACCATATTGAAACGGAACCCCAGCATATAAAGCGAAAGCGATCATAGTGTAACTCTACAGTTCCTCAGCATATATAAATGAAAAATAGTTACTAATTAAAACACCTAGTATCATGAAAAATGACAAGAAAGACAAACCAAAAACAGAACATAAAAAAAGGTTACATCAAAATGCAACCGATGATAAAGGGCCGTTAAAAGACGACCACTACAACCAATATGGCAAGCAGAATGAAACACGCCGCGAACGGGCAGAAAAATTAAAAGAGGATTAGAAACCATAACCTCTTATAGCAAGAACTGTAATCACAGAAAAAAGTCCAACCTCACGAGATTGGACTTTTTATTAGGACTTAAGGTTTTCAAATTTACGCTTTCCGGAATTTGAGATTCTGGTATGAAACAAAACTAGTCATATCAATTCACCAACTCAAGCTGTTCAGCCCCCACCCTTTAACAACGTTTTTCACCAAGATACAACGGATTACCATGCTTCTCTGACCAAAAACCATCTAACAGATCTTTTGTAATGCATTTGATAGACTGCGACCCCTTTATAAATATTAGTATCATCCCCTTTGTAATTAAAATTAATGACCAAGATATTATCCTTAAAAAAAACCAGTGCCTAATTGCTCTTGACTAGTATTAATAAGCCACCTCGCCTCTATTCTGTTGTGCGTATCTAAAGCTAATTCTAATATACCTTTATAAGCGATAACGCATTACAATTCAAGATTAATAATTACAACTTATTTTTCAATAAAATCAGCATCGGTTAAAGTTTTCATAAACGCCACCAAACTCTCTTGCTCTGCTATGGTTAGGTTTAATTCATCGAAAGGTAAGGTTTGAAATTCTTCATGGATCCCAATGCCTTTTCCACCACCACGATTATAGAAATCAACAACGTCTTCCAAAGTCGTGTAAACTCCATTATGCATGTAAGGGCCGGTTACATTTACATTCCTTACCGTAGGTGTTTTAAAAAAGTGCTTCCTCTGTTTGGTACCAAACACGTTATAACGTCCTAAATCACCACTAATAACAGCATTAATAGTATCATTTGCTCCTGGTACTCCAAGTAATTCTACCTCAGTATCATTATAATGAGGTGGTACCGTACCATTAAATAATGGAGGAAAATGACAAGTGGCACAAGCAGCCTTCCCCATAAACAGATTAAACCCTTGCTTTTCTTCTGCTGTTAAAGAGGATTCGATGCCTTCTATATTCTTATCAAATTTAGAATCATAACTATTTAAACTACGCACGTAACTCGCAATAGCATGTCTGATGTTAAAATCAATACGTTTGCGACCATACAAACTGTCTATAGCCACTTGGTATGTTGGATTTTGTAATACACGACGCACTATAGAATCCATTGGTAAATTAAATTCATCATGATTTTCGGCGACACCTACAACCTGTCCTTCTAAACTTCCTGCTCGTCCATCCATAAAAAACGATTGTTGATAAGCACTGTAGGTAAGTGTTGGTGAATTTCTTACTTGTCGGGCATCAAATGTCTTTTTACCATCAGTAAACGCCTTATCTTTAATATGACAACTGGCACAAGCCATATCGTTATTTCTTGAAAGTACTTGGTCATTAAAAAGGGCCTTTCCAAAGATCTCCTTTTGTTTTAAGTAAAGGGTATCACTTTTATAGTCTGAAAAATATAGCACATTCACCGTATTGGCACCAAAAAAAGATGAAGTATTATTAGAAATAGCCATTTCAAATGGAAACGAAACATTCCAGTCTTCCTGAGTTTTCAATACTAATTTTAATTGCGGATCGGTGTAATTTTTTATAAACCCAAAGCGGTCAAACGTATCAAAATCAGAATCAAGTGCAGCAATCCCTTCTTTAAAAGACGCCCTCAAGTCTTCATAAATAGCTTTAGAGCTAAACTTGTCTTTACAAATATCTATCAACGCTATAAGCGTCTGGGTGGTGTATTGACTTTCGGTTAAGGCTTGTCCTAAAACAGGGGAATCAAATCCTGTGATACCTGTGGCTGCGGTTCTCATAATCTGATCTCTAAGTAACCAAATAAGATGATAATCCTTTAATTTAATATGTGTATTACGCTGTAACAACTTCAATCGATCAGATGTAATTGTTAAGGCATTACGTAAGGAAGCTTCATCTTCGTCTTCGTCGTGCAACAACTCTTCGATGACCTGAAAACCAAATGGGTTTCTAATCTTCACATCTGTTAAATCCTCTTCCTGAACTTGTAGAATATTTGGTGCATTTAGAGATTTATAGTTGTTTTTATCTATAGAGGCCAAAATAGGCTCCATGGCTTTAAAATGCTGACGTGCTTTTTTATAATAAGAAATACGCTCCGCTGTAGTATTTGACATAGCGATAGAATCTAAAAACGTGATGCAGCGCTCTAGTTCTGAATTATAAAACAAGGCTATGTTCTGATCCGTAGCGTCAACGTTTACCGTTTCCGTCTGCTTTTTACACGACACTGTAATTAAAAGCAGAAGACATATACAAAATGTATATGTCTTAGCTTTCATAAATAGGCTAGTATTCATGCTGTTATTTTATTATCTATCTAAACCTTTAATAACGAAAAGCATTGAACCTTCTTTAGCATTAGATAAGTTAGGATTCGCTAATGGATCTGTAAAAGAGGTGCCATCAGCAGGATTCCAACCATGATTTTGTGTCATCACTAAAAATGTGTTTTCGCCATTATTAACAACATCAGTAACATCAATCATACCTGTAATTTCCCAAGTACTAGAAGTTGAACCGTACCCTAAACTTTCAGCTCTGGCTTGGTCTGCTTCTAAAACGGTTTTTACCTCGCCTGTATTTAGGTTGTACTGGTAAAGCTTAGCATACCCATTGATTGACGTATCTAAGTATCCGTTAGGATCTTCTTGAATGTAAGCATAGTTTTCAGTCACTAAAATATTATCTGGTGAATGGAATCCATCTGCAGCACCACCTACAATATCACCATCTAATACACACATAATTGTTGCAGGACCTGTTGGGTCTGTTTCATTTAATGTGACTTTATATACACGACCTAAAGCAGATCCTTTGCCTGTTAAACTCGCAGAGATACGCCCTGTAACACAAAAATATATTTCTCTTTGGTTCGCTGCAGAACCTCTTCTCCAATCAATATCTTCTAATCTAGAGAATCCCATAACCCCTTTAGTTTTTGCCTCAGCATCTAGAGCATCAATTTCTGTTTCATTTAATTGTACAAATTCAGCGCTGTAAGGAGTACCTTCTTCCATATCCATTTCAAAATCAACACCTGCAGCTGTCACTTTTAATCCGTATAATTGACCACCATATAAATCTCCACGGTTACCAACATACATTCCCAATTGACCAGAAGGCACTGAGTTATCTGCATGATCATCTCCAATAAACACCACCGTTTTATCTGGGTATGCATCTTTTCCGATAGGCACAGCATTTTCTGTAGACCACTGTCCTAAAGCGGCTAAAGTTTCCCCTAAACTAGCATCCTCAGCACTTTTAGTAGGATCTACTGCAAAGACTCCTTTTGAAGCACCACCCCATTCTCCTCCAGATAGGTATAATGGTCCAAAGCCATGTTCTTCTGGCGTGACTAAAGTACCAGAACACATTGCTGTTTCTGCCGTTGCAGTTGCATTTAATATATACTCACCATTATATGGTCTTAAGTTTTCGTTTAACAAAATTCTAGCGATAGAATAATCCGCTTCAATATTATTAATTAAAGTAAAGGTATTATCACCATTATTAATTAATCCGGCACCATCTGCCATAGACCCATAAATAAAGTTAGGAGTATTTGGAATGATATCTTCTGAAGTTAAAAGCGTAGAAATTCTTAGGTTTATAAACTGATCCGTAACCTTTAATAAGGTAGGCGTCTTAGAGGCCGTTAAATATACAGACGCATCGCTACCATTTTCTCCGTCTAAGCCGTCTGATCCGTCTGAACCATCCGATCCGTCAACACCATCGATGCCGTCCTTTCCATCTTCAACGTCACAACTCACTGCCAGTGCGCCTGATGCTGTAATAATAAATGCTAATAAAAATAGTTTAATAATCTTGTTCATAATTAAAGGTTGTTAGTGGTTATAATGTGTCCACAAAGCTACTTTTAGCCTTCTATAACCCTGTTAATTAATAAAAACCGTTTTATTAAGTTACCGCTACCTAAGCGTTAACGGTATTACGACACTATTACTAACACCTTCCATTTTAAACCTTAGTGTTATCTTAAAATTAAGACTAAACGCTATAACTTTTAGTGTGCTTATCTCTCCTAAAAACTCTAATTTATCCTTTAAAGCTTTTGTATTAGGGTTTGTTATGCTATTATGGGTTTGACTTTGCTTCGTTCCTGGTTTCAGCTTTAGCCAACGCAATCGGCTCATCTTTAACGTCATTTCGAGGACGCAAAACGAAGCAATCTCAGTTCAACAACTCAAGCTGTTCAGCCCCTCCCCTATAACAACGTTCCTCACCAAGATACAGCGGATTCCCATGCTTCTCTGACCAAAAACCATCTAACAAGTCCATAGTAATACATTTATAAACCACAACACCTTTATAAACTTTAGAATCATCACCTTTATAATTAAAATTAATGACCAAGATGTTGTCTTTAAAAAAACCAGTTCCTAATTGCTCTTGACTAGTATTAATAAGCCACTTCGCCTCTATTCTATTGTGCTCATTTAGCGTTAATTCTAATGTGCCTTTGTAAGCGATACCATCTTCATCTTGGTTGCTTCCTATAATGTTGTAGGTTCCTGGGAGTTGGTTTATGGTCATTTGATGTTTTGTTTTACAACTAAAGATACCGCTAAAGTAATACTTACTATGATATCGACGCTAGTCCATATGGTTCTTCCTAAGGCGATTTTAAAAAAGGGCATATTACTCCAAACATATGAGTTACATAATATTTTGGTCAACCGAAAGTATTCGGCTTTCACGTACTTAAAACTATAACTGCTATTATCACCCTTCATCCGCAAACAAAAACTCATGGATTCTTATCAAATCACCACGACCCATTTGCACTAAATCTTTGGTGGCTTTTAAAAAAATACCAAGAGACCGTTCGTTATAAACCAATTTCATATCCTCAGAATAATCCGTAACCACATACATGTCTCCATGTAATTTAAAAAATGGAATCACTAACTTACTCTTAACCTTCACACCTTTGTTCACTACTCGTCCTTCTTTTAAAGTGCTTTCTAAAGTAGACTCGTCTTTTTCGCTTGAAGATACTTTAACATAGGCCACCATCATATGCATCCATTCCTCTTTATCAATTAAGTACCACGTGATTTTGTCAAAATCAATACCGTTCTGATTTATCCATCCTTGACTCGTAAAAGCGAACAACACTTGCTTTTTGCCATTTAACTCAGGCTTATCCTCTGGCGTAAATTCTTGTATTTTATAAGAAATAACAGAAACGGCAGACATATCTTTAAGTTTCTTACCATCAAAATCTAAGGTTTTTAAAGAAAAACTTGATAACTCTGGGTGATTTGCTAGAATGTATTGTGTGGCTTTAAGCTCGGCTTGTTCTTCCATTTGTTTTATAGCAGCAATTCCTGCACCAATAGCAAGCAACCCTCCTGCAATACCTGCTGCAACGGCGCCATCATTTTGTGCCTTTAATTTAGTTGGTAATACCATGAAGCAGATGATGGTAAAAAGTAATGGTTTTTTCATTTTAAATGTATTTATATGATAATGAGTGTTCTTAGTAAACAAACATAATTTAAACACTACTATAGACCTTACGGTAAACCATAACACTAACCATTAAACACACAAAAAGGCAATTATTTCTAATTGCCTTTTATCACCACACGCACTTACGATTATAGTATTCCCTAAAATATTAAATTACGATAAGTGCAGGGCTGTAACGTGTATGTCATTGTATTATATCACTCCTAAATCTTTAGTAATCGCGACCAAATGTATGGCATTGTTGGCTTTAAATTGTTCGCGAAGTTTATTTAAACGTTTTTCGATAGTGCTTAAGCTATTTGGCGTAATTCCTTTTAATTTAAGGTTACTACTAATTTCGTCTTGAGATTGGCCTTGAGATATCATTTTTAGTAAGGTGATATCGTAATCGTCTATCTCTAATTGCGACTTAGGACTCAGTGCCTTTTTGACCTGTGGAGAAACGTAAATCTTATTATTGTACACTGCTTTTATAGCCGCTGTTAATTCAATACTACCTTTTCGATCTTTACAAACATAGCCATTAATATGATAGGTATTGAGTAAGCCTCTAATCTTTTGAAGCTGATCTTTCATAGAATACACTATAATTGGTAAATCTGGAAATTCTTCCCGCAGCTTTTCTATAAGCGTCTCGCCAGATGCTATGGTTGTATCTCTATGATCCTTTTTAAAGGAGAGGTCTGTGATTAATAAATCAAAATGATTAGCTTCTAAAACTCCTTTTTTATTTTTAAATACGCTTCATCACAGTATTGTGATTTCTCAATCGATTCCACATGCAAATCTCGTAATATTTTAGTGATATTAGCAAGAATAGCATCATGATCTTCATTAATTAAAACGTTCTTAAACATTACTACATGGTTATTTGGGCTTTAAACCCTTTATTAGGATATGTTACAAAAGTAATAGTTCCGTTAATAGATTGAATACGGTTTTCCGTATTCTGGAGTCCATTTCGCTTTTTTAACATAGTACCGACTCCATTATCACTGTAATTAACCTGAATACCATTGCTTTCTTTTATAAATATAACAACCACTATTGAAGCGCTACTATGTTTTTTCATATTAATTAATAGCTCTTGCAAAACGCGATATAGCGTAAGCTGCTTTAACTGCGGTATGGTATCCCAAGTGATTTCGGAAAGTCCTTTAATAATGATATTGGTGTGGGCATCATTAAAACTTTCTAATAATTCTTCTAAGTACTCTATAAACGGATAGTCGGCATTTAAAACGCTGTGCTTTTTAGAGATATCTCTTGTTTTGAGATATAAATTATGCAGTTCATTTTTAAGTACGTTATGTTTTACCTCCTTATTTTCGAGTCTGGTCATTACCTGAAAGACATCACTTGCTATTTCATCATGAATTTCTTTTGAGATGCGCGATTCTGTATGAAACACCTGTTGCAACTTTTCTTTTCTATGTCTTGCTCTCAATATAAAATATAAGGATACCGATGCTAAGGCAATAAATAACGCTATTAAAAGCGCATAGAGGGTTCTAAACTCTTGCTTTTCTTTTTCGAGTTGACTTTCTAAAGCGTCTCTTTTATATTCTGAATTATCATATCTAAGTAAAGCATATTGGTTTAAACTCTCTTTTTCTGCCGCGTACAGACTATCATTCAACTTTTTATAAGCTCTAGCTATAGGATCATCACTTAGCTTGACTAACAACCCTAAGGCTCTATTTTTATAAGATGCTGAATTTAGTGATTCGGCAAGTTGAAGCGACTTTAACGCATATGCTTTAGATGCTTCATCATCATTTATACGGTAATAATAATCTGCTAAATGCGAATAACTAGTGTAAATTGTAGAGCTGTCTTTTTGGGATGCTCTCAGCTCTAAGGCTCTCGTCATTAAGGTTATGCCATTCGCATTATTTAATTGAGACGCAATAACACCATAATTATCTAGTACAAGTGCCTGCGTAAGAGTATGGGCTATTCTAGGTAATAATTGATAGGCTTTTAGTATTTCTTTTTCTGCATTAGCAATGTCATCAAACTTAAGATACACAATAGATAGATTGTTGTAGATCTTAGCACTATCCGCCGCCGATTTAGATATTTTAAAAGCACTGTTATACAATTCTATGGCTTTTGGTTTATTCTTTTGCTCTGAGTACATCAACCCTAAAAGGTTATAGAAACTTTTCCTGGTTGCCTCTGTATAAGCGGACCGTGTCATTTTATCTAACAGACTTAGGGCTTTTACAGCGGTTTGCTCACTCTTAATGTACTCTCCTTCCTTATAGGCGATACTCGCTAAATAATATAAATGATTAGTCGCCCTTTCAATATCTCCTCGTTTTAGTGCTTTGTCATAACTATTATTAAAATAGTGTTGAGATTTAAATAAATCCGATGCATTTTGAGGTTGTAACGCTAAGGCTCTATAATAGTATAAGCTATCTTTTGTGGATTGTGCAAATGCATTTTGAAGACATACAACTAGCAATAGACTATAAAGAAAGAGGAATGAACTATGGTTTTGTTTCATTCTTCAAAAATAATAACAAATTATTACTTAATCACCTTTTTCGGATGGAGGTGGTAGCAGTGATATGTCACGTCGTTCACCGCAACAGGCTTGTGGTATGACGTCGTCTACTATAGGCTTTGGATTGCATGAAAACAGGACTATATTGAAGAAAATGATAGTATTAAATATGCTACGGAAAGAATGAGATTACTTTACAACCTTAGGTTTACATCCCGAAACAGGAAAAACACTTTAGCCAATGGCGCAATACATGATAATACCCATATTTGTAAATAAGAAACCTGAAATAGGACTCAGGATCTATTTTGAAATAACAAACCACTATTACCTACATGATAAGCAAAATAAAACACCCCGGAAACACCCAGAACAATTAAAGAATGATTAATACAACGACACGCTATTTATATAAACATAAACGTGTCGTCGTCCTTAGTAAATGTTCTTTCAATCATCGTTTTAGATGTAATTTCGTTAAGCGATGTTTTTACATTAGCCTGTTGTGGCTTTGAACGAAAGAATTGCTTTTTTAATATTTGTAGTAGTCTCATAGCACATGTTATTTGGTGTTTATAAAGATACGAATCAAAATACAATTACGGATCTCAAGAATCCACATAAATCACCTAAAAACAAAGGTTTAGCAATTATTTAACAATGCCTTTTACTTGAGGTAAAATACAGCCAAGAAGAATGTCTGTATAGCATTAATAAAACCTTTACCAATCCTGTAAAAAACCATATAATGAATAAATCGCCTTTAATTATAGGTCGTGCTAATCGACTAAAGAAAGATGGTTCTATGTTGCACAATTTAACAACAAAAAAAGCCTTCGGTGTCAATTACCAAAGGCTTCAAATTATAGTTTAGAAATGAATTTAGTTCAGAATTAAGTTATATGAAGAAATTAAAATCTGTTCATTGCTAGCGGATGTTTTTCTAACATATAGTTCAATGTAATCATTTTTCTCAACCGTTACAGTACCAATTACAGAAACCGATTGTCTCTCATTAATATTTAACACATTAACAATCGCTTCAGTTCCTATCACTTTAACTCCGTTTTTATAAATTGAAAAAGCAAATTGCGTACCATCAGTTGTTGTAAACGATATTGAAGCAAATACATTGACAGCCCTTGCTTTTTCTCCCTCATAAATGATACGATTTTCACTATCACCGCCTGTACCTTCTGCTGTTCTAAACAGTCTAATTGCGCTTGTATTAACTGGCAGTTTAAAAGGTGTTGAATTTGTTACACTAACAGCACCAAATGTATCTAATTCATCGTAATATAAATTCGCTGTAACCGAATCATCACTCTCTCTTGGTATACCAGGCGCATCTACCTCCCATGAGGTGCTAAAATTATAACCGTCATAAGACCCTGTTGTATAACCGTCAATATAGCCTGAAGGATTCAATGTTGTACCAGAAAACACGGTACCTTCTATAATACCAGTCCCTACGCTAAGACTACCACTACTAACGTCCATTGCCACATCTGATCCCTCTACGGTACTAAAACCACTCACTTTTTCTATTAAGCCGAAGTCACCAGTAAAAGTTTCAAAAGTTCCGTTGTTACTACTTAACCATGCTTGGGTATTAAGTAACAAATTACCAATATTAGAAAAGGTAATTCCATTCGTATTATTTATAAATTGATTGATATTACCAAAATATAATCCTAATCCTGAAACACTTCCTACACTTGAAGTCATACCATCAATAACCACATTTTGAACTAAAAGCGTTGCAGTGGTTGAGATTCCTGGACCAGTAATTTCAAAAGCTTTAGTTCCTTTCAGCGTTACATTTCTAACACCTCCTCCTGTACTACCTTTGAATACAACTCCTGCTGCAGAGAGCACATCTTCATTAGCATCTAAGCCAGAAATGTAGGCGTTATTTAAATCAATAGGAGATGCTAATGTTATCGTTCCGTTGATTTCATAATAGGTGTTTTCTTTTAGTTGATAACTAGAGCCTCCACCTGCAACTAATTCTGCGGCTAAATCGTCAGCAGATTTTATGAGTTTGTAATTGTTTCTTTTAACAGCGTTGTTATTCGCTAATTCTACCCACGTGCTCGTTGTAGTATTATAATAATAAAAGGCATCTAAGTCGGTGTCAAAAACTAATAAACTTTCTGCAGGACTTGCAATAGCATCGCGTTCTAAGGTTGTCATACGTGGGGCCAACAAACCTTGAGAGTTTGATTTTAAATCTAATAGCGATGAAGCATCTGGAGCATCTGTACCGATTCCTACTTGTGCAGTGGATATTCCGGTAACTGTAAGTAATAAACTAAAAAGTAATGTTTTAAAATGTCTCATAAATTTAGGGTTGTGAGGTTAATGAATATTTGGGGTAAATGAATAGTGTTCATCCTTACGATGACTATTTTTATTAAAATTTTGTGTACTAGTTAATGGTGTAGGACCAATTGAAAGGGATCTTAAAAAGAACGTACTTTGTTGTTTTTTATTTAAATAATTAAACCACCGTGTTACAAACATATAATCGTATCGCGTGAATAGTGCTATACCTAAAATGTGTAGAACCGTGAATTAAAACTTATTTAAAAATCACCTTCTTAGTTTGCTGTTGTACTTTATTATTTAACTTAACGACATAGATGCCTTGGCTTAAGCTTGCCGCATCTATAGTGTTTCTGTCTGACGCTTCCTTTAAGAAAGAAGAAAGCACTAAACGGCCTTGAATATCGTAAACTGAGACTTCTGTATCGGCCAAAAGTGATCCGTTGATAAAAAGGGCCTGCTCGCTTGCAAAGATTTGTAAGCTTTCGCTATTTAGATCTATAGTTGATAATGAACTAGTTTCAAATCTAAGGTAGAACCGTCCGGTACCAGAAATAGCATTATTAGGGGTAAATGAATAGCTATTCGTATTCAACAAGGTAAACGTATTAGTTTGGCTATCTTCTAAATAGACCTCAACCTCATCTGGCAAAGTAGATGCTTCAATAGTGAATGTAATCTGCTGTCCCTGCGCTGCTTTTAGCCCTAGAGGAATACTAATATCATTTTGATTGTTAAGTCCAAGACTTTGAATCGCCATATTTTTGCCAAGGTTGTTTTCTACCAAATGAGAATACAAGCTCAAACTATAACCCACTCCATTATAAAGTGCAGCATCATAGCCAGGGTCTAGACCTAAGGTTGAATTGGCATTAAAGTAAATTTCTGTTGCAAAATCTTCCGTACCATTTTCAACTTGAAGGCGTAACATTTGATTTTGATTGGCATCTCTACCTAATATAAAATCATCTGTTCCCTCATAAGTTCTCATAGCTGTAGTGAAGCTTATTAGGTTCGTCGGATCGGCAGGATCATTTGCAACTAAGAATGCTTGTCCTGGTGCAATATTTACAACTGTTTCGGTTAATCCATTAATAATTGTAAAGTTTCCAAAGGTTCCAGCACCTATATCGGTATCAGCACCATTATTATAAGCATAGATTGCTACTGCATTAGGATCTAATACTGCAGAATTTGCAGATAGAAAAGCTTGAGAATCTATGAATGTTGGGTAAGGATTACCTATGGAGTTCCATGCATTATTAGTTGTAGATATCTCAACAGATTCTGATACCGTAGATACTGCACCCGTAAATCTTACGGTCTGTCCGCTATAACTAGCGGCTCTGTACCCAACTCCTCTTTTAAGTATAACATCTCCATCTGTAGTTGAGTTATAATTGGTGTAGGATTGATTAGTGTTGTTATAAGGTCCAAAAGCAAATAATGTTGGCAGTGATGGTGCATTTGGTATAATCACTGAATTGGCGTTTGTACCATCGGTATAGGTTAAGAAATCGGAAAAAGTAGCATCTGCTACTGTCTTTACCGGTAACGACACTAAATCGTTACCTCCGTTTTCACCGGACGTACCAATAATATTAACATAACGGTCATAATTCACAACTGTAGATGTCTCTAAATCGTCGTTTAGAAATAAGCACGCAAAGCTGTCTGATGTGGATTTAAGGTTTACTTCTGATGCAGAAAGTGTAGTGCCTGATGACACGGTAACTGTTGTCCCTGCACTTATGTGCATGGTGGTAGATAGTTCTTGGGCTTTTGTTGTACAACAAAAAGCCACAGCCAATGCTGTAAGGTAAAATAGTTTCATTTTTAGTAGATTTGGGATTACAAAGGAACAGTATAAACATCAATTATTCGAATTAAAGCTAAAAAGTTATCATTTATTTTTAGCTGAATTTCAATTACTTAACTCTAAAAAGTAGGAAAAATTACACCTTTTATTTAACCGCCTAAATTGAAATATCGAGATAATACAATACCTTACAGCTAGAATTTCACCACAAAAGAAATTCAATAAAAAATAGGAAAATTAGCACCTTAAATATTATGAACCATTCGTTATAAAACTTATGAAATCGACAAAACAGAAAATAGGTCTCGTTTTAGGCCCATTATTATTTATACTTATTAAGCTTTTTTGTCATCCTGAAGGTTTAGGTGAGTCCGCAAATGCGATTTTAGCTTCTACATCTTGGGTCGCCGTTTGGTGGATTACTGAAGCGATCTCTATACCTGTAACCGCTTTATTGCCTATTATACTGTTTCCGTTATCTGGTGGCTTAGCCCTAAGCGGTACTACAGCGGCTTATGGGCATAAATACATTTTCTTATTTCTAGGTGGCTTTATACTCGCCATCGCCATTGAAAAATGGAACTTACACAAACGGATAGCCCTAAACATCATTAAAATTGTTGGGACTAATGTTAGTCGCATCATTCTTGGATTTATGGTGGCTACTGCCTTATTATCCATGTGGATTTCTAATACCGCCACAGCAGTAATGATTTTACCTGTGGGAATTGCTATTGTTTTACAGCTACAGGATAATCCTAAAACTAACTCCAATGAGAATTTAATATTTGGAAAAGCCCTAATGCTAGCTATTGCCTATAGTGCGTCTATAGGAGGTATGGCCACACTAATAGGTACACCGCCGAATTTAGTATTAGCTGGCGTGGTTGAAAGCACTTATAATACCGAAATTACATTTTCGCAATGGTTTATGTTTGGCTTTCCTATAAGTGTTATTTTACTGATTATCTGCTGGTTTTATTTAACCCGATTTGCCTTCAAATTTGAACAAAAAGAGTTTCCTGGTGGTCGAAAAGAAATTGAAAATCAGCTGAATGCTTTAGGAAAAACATCTCACGAAGAAAAAGTGATTCTCGTAGTCTTTACGATTACTGCCATAGCATGGATTAGCAGGTCATTTTTACTAACTAAATGGTTACCCGCAATTGACGATACTATTATTGCAATGATGGCCTCTATTATCTTGTTTTTAATTCCTAATAAAAAGGGAACCAGGCTTTAATTTCTTGGGAAGACGCTGTAAAGTTACCTTGGGGTATTTTGTTACTTTTTGGTGGTGGTATGGCTTTAGCAAATGGTTTTGAGTCTAGTGGTTTAGCCATTTGGATCGGCAACCAATTAACTTCTTTGATTGGGGTATCTCTTTTTATTCTCTTACTAGTCTTAATTGCCTCGGTTAACTTTTTAACTGAAATTACATCGAATATGGCAACTACAGCCATGTTATTACCCGTTCTAGTATCCTTGGCTGCCGTTATTAATGTGCATCCTTATATATTACTGGTCAGTGCCACTTTAGCGGCCTCATGTGCATTTATGCTTCCTGTTGCCACACCACCAAATGCTGTGGTTTTTGGCTCAGGCTATTTAAAAATAGAAGATATGGTTAAAAAAGGCATTTGGATGAATGTGATTTCTATTTTACTCATCACGTTAATTGTGTATTTTGTGTTGCCTTTAATTTGGGATTTGAATTAAACACTAGATATTTAAGCGACTATACACCATAGATTTATAGCTTTCACCTATTGGAATACGTTCTTCTTTAATAATAATTCTATTTTTTTGAATAGAGGTGATTTTATTGACATTAACCAGATACGAGCGATGCACTCTTATAAACATCGTTTCGGGTAACTTAGATTGCATTTCCTTAAAGCTCATTAAGGTTAATATGGGTTTCGCGTTTTCAGAATGAATTTTTAAATAATCTTTTAAACCTTGAATATGCTTAATTTCCTTGATGTCTATTTTTAAGTTTTCGTACTCCGATTTTACAAAAATGAAATCATCTTCGTGTGTAGGCGCCTCACCACCTGCAGAAGAAATATGGACAGATGTGCTTACTTCATTTAGCTTCATCATCTCTTTAACGCGGTTTACCGCTTTTAAAAACCGTGGAAATGGAATGGGTTTCATTAAGTAATCCACAGCATTAAGGTCAAAACCCTCTAAAGCATATTCTGGGTAAGCAGTTGTAAAAATAAAGTAAGGGACTTTGCCTTCTAAGGATCGTATGAGTTCAATACCCGAAATGTTAGGCATTTCAATATCAGAAAACACCAAATCTATACGGTTGTTATTTATAAAATCTAAAGCTTCAATGGCATTAGTAAACGTGCTAATCACCTCTACTGCTCCTAGAGCCTGACAATAAGACTCAATGACACCTATTGCTAAAGGTTCGTCATCAATTATTATGCATTTCATTGTCGGTTAAATTTAAGGTTAAATGCACTCTATAATAGGAACTATCTTCATTTATTGTCAACTCATGATTGTTTTTATACAAATAATTAAGTTGATTCTTTATGTTCTCTAATCCTACTCCAGAGTTTTTATCGTCACGTTTATATAAGCCTATTATATTTTCTACGTTTAAGCTTAGTTTATTATTGTCGACTACTATTTTTATGTCTATATGCGTATTTCCTTTGTAATCTGTTCCGTACTTAAAAGCATTTTCGATAAAGGAAATTAATAACAAAGAATAGATTTTTAAATTTCTTGTCTCTCCTTTTATGTTAAGTTTAACAGCTTCAGTATTTTTAAGCCGCAACCGCTGTAACGCAATATAATTCTTAATATAATTTATTTCCTTCTCTAATGTGACTTGCTCATTTCCTGCTTCATAAAGCATATAGCGCATTAACTCCGACAACGTAATAACAGCTTCTGGTGCATCATCGGATTTGCTTCTCACTAAAGCATAAATACTATTTAATGAATTAAATAAAAAGTGTGGATTTAGTTGATTTCTTAAAAACTGTAACTTAATCTCTTTTTGTTCATTTTCTAATTCCTTAGACAACCGATCGCGTTTATAAAAGTCCACCACCAAACTAAAAATACCACCTAAAAGAAAAATTGTTAGTGAAAACACAACAGGAATGGCGTGTCGTATACCAAAAGGTCCTCCTGGTCTATTAGGACGCATACCCATATTTCTAAACTCATCTCTTATTGGGTTTGGAATTAACACTTCACTCACATAATTATAGAGTGCCAAAAATAAAATGGACACTACAATGTAGAAAAATAGTTGGCGTTTTAGTAAAATGTAAGGTACGAGAACTAAGTAGTTAACATAAAACAAGATGGGATTCATTAATTGCTTTAAAAACACTTCATAAGGAATTTTACCTAAATTTAGATAAGCCGTTAATAAAGGAAATATACTAATGCAAAGCCAAACAAGGATATGTACAATAAATTCTTTATAAGATATGTTTTTAGTTAGCATGTACTATTTAATAAAGTCGATTATATTCTCTTAAAATGTATGGCATTAGCATCTAAATCTTTAATACTAACTACTGGTATTTTATTTTCTATAAGTTTACGCATTACAAGATTTCCGATTTTTTCAGCATCTGCTTTAGAAGTAAAAACTTGTCGTCCTTTCACTGCAGGAATGTATTCTTGACGAATGAATAAATTATCATCATTATACACCTCATAGATCCAAAAGCTATCTTGTTCTATTACCTGTAATGCAAAAGATGTTTCATTTACGGCATTCTTTTCAACATCTCCGGGTTGGAAATAAAAGAACGCTACACATAAAATTATAATCCCTAAAAATACAGCTTTACTGTTATAATTATTTTTCATCTCATTTTATTATTAAAAAAAGAGTCAGAATTAATGAAGGATATCAACATTATCCTGACTCTAAGTTGGCTACTACCCTCAATCACTAAAGTAAAAGCCCATCAACCAATCTAATCAATCTTTATATTCTAGTTATCGTCGTCGTCTTGTTCTGCATTAGGGAAAAACTCCATATTATCATCTAAATACAAAGTTCCGTTTCTACCTAAAGCGACAAACGCACGCGCACCATCACTGAATGCAATAGCATCTCGTCTTGCATACAACTCAAATGGTGTTTTTTCTTCCCAAGTTTCGGTTGAAGGTGTATATTCATAAACCGTACTTAAACTCCCTGAATATTCACCACATGCAATATATCCTTTACCATCCATTGTAAACGCTACAGCATTAGATCGGTACACATAATCATCGTCATCGTCGTCTACGTCTGTAAGTTGCGTCCAAACTTCAGTATCTAAGTTAAACGACCAAAAATCGGTTTCATAAACTCCATTGCTTACACCTGTTGCCAAATAAACCTCGTTGCCCAATGTAAAAGTGACACCATCTCTTCTTTTGTCTCCACCAAAACCGAACACTTCTTCCCATGAATCTGAAACTGGGCTGTATTTCCAAAAGTCTTTTTTATCACTTCCATCATTTCCAGTGCCCACATAACCAAAGGAATCTGAACCAAACCCAACAGCTCCATACCTTGCTGAACCTCCAAAATCTGCAATGGTTGTCCAGCTATTAGTACCCACTTTGTATTTGTAAAAATCAGATAACTCATCATTAGTATCTCCATTATAGCCTGTTCCCATATACCCATCGCTACCGATAACAAATGATACTGCAGAACTTCTCTCTACACCAGGAAAATCTGACAATTGTTGCCAAGAATTGGTATCCATATTATAACCCCAAAAATCGTTATAGTAATCACTACCATCATAACCAGTTCCCATATAGCCAATATTACCAATGGTAAAGGCCGAAGAACTACTTCTTGATTCCTCATTAAATGTCGATTTCTTTACCCAGTTCCCTAAGGTTTCTTCATCGTCGTCATCACTATTACAACTATAAAACAACGCCAACAGGGCACCTAAATAAAGCAATCTTATGGCTGATTTGTTATTCATTTTTCTCATTTTACTTCTTATTTATATTAAAACTAATTCCTATGTTTAAGGATAATGATTCCTTAGAATCAAAATCATATATGGTATTATCGCTTTCACTTACCGTAAGCTCACTTCCTAATAAATAGCCCATATTAAAATTTGTTGACCAATTATCATCAAAACGAAATTGATAACCCAATCCTAATTTCAACGCTTTAAATTCTAATTCAGAATTATAGATAACCGCTTCATTTGCCAAGCTAAAACCTGAAGTATTATTCGCATAAATGGATTCGGGTTGTGCTTTAAAATCAAAACTACTCTGCTCGTTTAGTTTGTAAAACACACCTGTGACTGGTATTCCTATTTCGTATCTCAATTTTTCATTTACATTTTTAGAATACGATATTAAAGGGTAAAAGTTAGGCTTACCAAATAATGAACCGTAACCCGCACCTATTTTTAAGGATGATTTAAGTCCGTCTTTATCCCAAGTCTTCGTAAAGTTTGCGGCGTAACTCAATATAAAATCATCGCTAGAAATTTCTTCATTAAATGTTGAAGACAAATACGGTGCAATGGTGAAGTTTACATCCCAATTATTACGTAGTGCTTTTTTATATCTAGCAAACAGTTCTATACTGTGTAATTCTTCAAATGCACTGTAATCATGATACCGATCATACGCATCAAAATCTAAACTATTATTAGTGTAGCTCATACCAAAACCAATGGTTGGCTTATCTAATACAGATGTAAAATCTATAGTTACTGATTTAGTGTCTAATTGAACCTCGTTCAAATTAAAATAACTACTATACTCTAATGCCATTACATCTCCGGCATCTGTAGTAGTGAACATTTTTTGTCCATACGACACCATAGAGACTAAGCTAAAGGTTAAATAATGTAATGTCTTTTTTCTCATCGGGTGCTAACTTACTACCACAATCTTTTACAACAATTACAAAATATACCTAGACCCTTTTTTTATAGACAGACACCAAATTTTAATCTACAAAACCAATTATAAACTTTAAACGTATAAATCTGCCTTTCTGTAGATACATATAAGCCATAGGTATATTAGACTTTTTATTAGATCAATTGGTTAGTTGATTTGTAGAAATTATACAAAACAAATGTTGAAATCATTTCTAAAATTATTGACAGTCATTATCACTTTAATGGTCATAATATCGTGTTCTACAGACGCTGAAGATGCAAACTTAGTTGCAGGTGAAGACTTCACAGGCACCAATATAAGAGTTCTATCTATTGATACCTTTTCTGTAAAATTATCTACAATGAAGTTTGATTCTATTACAACCTCAACTAGTGATCGCTTATTAGTTGGTAAGTATCAGGATAACGATATGGGAATTGTAAATACCTCTACTTATATACAGATTAGTCCTTCTTCTTTTTACTTAGATAATGATGCCGTTTTAGATAGCGTTGGTTTAGTTCTAGGATATGACACCTATTATTACAACGATACCACCCAAGTTGCCACACTTAATATTCATAAGCTCACCGACAAAATGAGTTCTGATGATACGTACTTCTATAACACCACAGAAACCGCTTACGAAACAACTCCTTTAACGAGTAAAACCTACTTCCCTACTCCAAGTAAAGATTCAGTTTTTGTAACGCTGCCCTACAGTTTTGGTGAAAATCTATTTAATGATATTAGAGATAATACTATTACGGATCAAGAATCCTTATACCAACAACTAAAAGGGTTAACCATAAAGCCTGGCACTGACGATAATGCCTCTATCATTGGTTTTTCAACGGATAGCGGTACAAGTTACCTGCGGTTTTATTATACTATTCCAGATGAGTTAGAAACCGATGAATACACCTATGACATGACGATTAATACATACTATAATCATATAGAAAGTGACGTTACCGGTTTACCTCTAGAAGCTATAGTTGACCAAGAATACAACCTAGCGTCATCTGAAAGTGGAAACATAAGTTATAACCAAGCTGGCACAGGTTATGTGACTAGAATTGAATTCCCAACAATTAGAGACTTGTATAATCTAGGCAACGAAGGCACCATATTAGATGCCACCCTCTATATAGAACCGAATTCTGCATCGCATTCTGAGATTCAACCCTTAAGCGAAACCTTACTGCTTTATACTATAGATCAAAATAATGACTTGGCCAGCCAAATTAGTAATAGTGTTGATGTGGTCTCAGCAACCACAACCAATGTTAGTTCAGAATTTAATCAAATTGTATTTACAGTACCTGTTATAGATTTTATAGATCAGAAATTGAATGAGAGTCCGGTAACTAAAGATGCCCTTATTTTAATTCCAACAGACTATAACTCTACCATAAATAAAATCATTTTTAATGACAGTCAGCGATCTGGCTTTAACACCAAATTAGTTATAACCTATGCATCATATGAATAAATATCCATCTCTAATTATTGTCGCACTACTGTTTGGGTTACAAGCCTACTCTCAGTCTAGTAATCTTACTGGCTCACCGTATTCACTTTTTGGTTTGGGAGTAGAAAGCAATTCTGGCACTGGTAGAAATAGTGGACTTGGTAGCACAGGTATTTCCTTAGACGCTAGCTATGGTATTAATCTATATAATCCGGCAGCTTTTGCAACCTTAAAAGAAAATGAAATTACATTTGATTTTGGTGGTTCCGCGGAACTGAACAATCTTATAGGAGATGACATAAGTGAGCAAAGAACAACCTATAATTTTACCAACATCTCATTAGCTTTTAATCATAATAACGATTACGGTATTGGATTAACCTTAAAACCAGCGACTACTGTTGGGTACTCCCTAATTGGTATAGAAAATAATATTGAAGGCAGTTCTGAGCAATTCACAACTAACATTGGTGGTAATGGTGGTATCAGTGAATTACGATTGGATTATGCCCGAACAGTCTTCGAAAATTTAAATGTTGGCCTGAAAGCATCGTATTTATTTGGTAAAATAGAAGAAAGTGAATCCATCGTAACCTCAAGCAGTTACTTAGAAATTAACGAAACTAATTATTATAGTGGTGCACAATTAGGCATCGGTTTACAATACAATTTATTAGACAAGCATAATTTTGGATTTACAGTAGATTTTCCAACCGTATTAAAAGGCACAAAAGATGTTGTAGTTGGTAAATATTCAAATGCCGCTTATACCACACTCGAAGAAACAGAAGACGAATCTATTGATAGTTTTTATCTCCCTTTAAAACTTGGATTTGGCTATAATACTAAGTTCAAGAATCTCCTTTTAACTGCTGATTATAAGAAAAATTTCTGGGGCACTACGAATCAGTCTGATGCTATAGGTAATTATACTGATCAAAATATTTTTGGCTTAGGAGCGTCGTATGCTGTGGATCCTACAAGTTATAAATTATGGAAACGTGTAGACTTTAGAATGGGATTAAACTACAATTCGGGCTACCTTAAAGTAGATGACACGAATATAGATACGTATTCCGCTTCCTTTGGTGTTGGTTTGCCAATTGGTAAAAGATCATTGTTAAACATTTCTTATACGCTAGGTAAAAAAGGAACTACGGAGAGTATTCTAATTAAAGAATATGTAAACACCTTAAACATTAATATTTCATTATCTGATTTATGGTTTCAAAAACGTAAGTTTAATTAGTCTATAATTGTTTTAGCGTTTTCGACTACGATTCGTTTTACAACGCCTACAAGGTGATAAATAGGTTACTGACACCTCATAAACTCCATTGGTGCGACCGATTTTAGAGGTATTCATATCATAAGATAATCCGAATCTAAACTCCGTAAATTCTAAACCAAAGAAACCATTAACAGACGTTAAAATGTGACTATTTTCATCATTTTGAGCAGGATTGGTCGCAGCAGTCACACCAATAAGAAAGTGGTTGACAACAAATAACGACCCAATATCTAAACGATTATACTCTCCTTGTTGCATGTAATTAGCGGTCATCATGATGCTGTAATCATTCATAAATGGAAATCTAAAATTACCATGTAAAGAATAGAAAATATCTAAGGGGACTTCTTCTCCATCTACAAATGAAATATTAGGACGATTCAAATGCTTTGCCGATGCCCCAAACCAATAGGTTAATCCATTAAATTCTTCTCTCTCAAACACAAAGCCCGCAGAAATATCTCCAAAAAAAACATTATCTACAGTATTACTTAGAGGATCTACAGACACAGGATTAACGACTCCCGAATTAATATTAATCTGATCTGCCAAAGTGAGATTACTAAAGCCTGCATCCTTAAATCCAAGACCGACTTCTAAAGCTGGTCTAAAATACCAACCACCATCGAGATTAACACGGTGTGCATAATTGACATTAAGTTGATAATAATTGTAATTGCTAAATGCTTCGTGTTGTCTTAAGAAATTTACGCCCACTCCGAAACCCAAACTTGGTCCATAATCAAACGATTTGTTAAGATAGGCATATTGAGTATCAACTCTTAAATCTAAATTTGGCCACTGTGTTCTGCTTAAGACTCCGGCAGCTATTCTATCACTATCTTCAAAACCTGAAAACCCAGGATTTATCGTTTCTTGTATATAGTTAGATTGTGTAAAAATAGGGTCTTGAGCTTGTGCTTGAATCCCCATCAAAACCGCTATAATACTTATAATTCTTTTCAATGTCATTTCGGTTTTATTTGATAAATACAAAAGCTCCTTGTTCCTTAATTTCATGGCCGTAAAAAGTCTTGGCCGTTAATGTGTAATAGTAATTTCCATTTTCTGCTTCCTCATCTTTCACCTTACCATCCCATCCGCGTATTGCATCACCCGACTCTTTATAAATAAGACTTCCCCAAGTATCAAAGACCGTCATTTCTAAACTATTGAGTCCGATGTAAACAGGTCCAAAGAAATCATTTATACCATCATCGTTTGGTGTAAACGCATCTGGCATTATTAATTTATAGCCTTCCTCTATAATTAATGTTATTGTTTTTTCGTAAACACAACCATAAGGATAGGTAACGGTTTGTTTTACCACATAACTACCCGGCGTAAAATAGGTATGAAATGGATTTTCTTCACCCGAAAAACTACCATCTCCAAAATCCCACAGTATGGTTTCGTAATGCCCTGTGGCTTCGTTTATAAATTCAATAGGATCTTGAATGGCATAAATACCATAATTTAAATAGCCAAAAGAAGAGGTATCGAAATCAGCATCACCTAATGTGGTTAACTCCACATTTAATGTGTAATTAATTGAACACCCAAAACTATCTGTAACTTCTAAAATCACTAAACCGTTTTCATCAGTCGTCATAAATTCATTGTTAAGACCACTAACTGTTCCGCTAGACCAGTTATATTGAAATGGTGGTACTCCTCCACTTGCTATGGCTATAAACGTTTGGTCTATAGTTCTTGCCTCACAATTCACATCAACTTGCTCTTCAACATTTAAAACTAAAGGCTCAAATCGTGTGACTTCCCAACTGCCTTCAATACTACAGCCATTGGCATCTGTAACTGTAGCTACGTACGTGTTTGGTGGTACATCAACTAAATCTTCAGTCGTTGCACCATTAGACCAAACCACATTGAAAGGTTGCGTTCCTCCTTGTATAAGTAAATTAATGGCGCCACTATTAGGGTCTTCACATTCTAAAGCATTAGTAATTGTTGTAGATAAGGCTAATGGTAAAATATTATGAATGGTAAAACTCTCTTGAATAACACAAGGCACACCATCTGTAATCGTCACCTTATAGGTTCCTGGCGCTAAGTTATTTCGTTCTGTACCAGCTGTAGCATCATCGTCCCAAACAAGAGTTACAGGATCGATGCCTCCTACAAAATTTAAGGTGATGCTGGCATCGTTTTCACCAGCACAAGTCATTTGTGTGACTTCCGGATCAATTAAAAAGACCGGAGGTTCATCGATTATCACAGGAAACTGACGTTCACAATTTTCAGCATCTGTAATGGTTATTGTATAAGTTCCACCCGATAAATTAGTCTGACTATAACCTGATCCTAAATTACTCCATGTAACTGTATACGGTGAAACACCACCTGAAATTGAATTAATAAGTATCGACCCATCATTGTCACCATAACACACAATTTGTGATACACTCAAATCGATGTCAATTTGATCATTTTGAAGAACCTCAACCTCTAAAGTATCGATACAACCAGAATCATCTGTAACTGTAAGATTATAAATTCCTGCGATTAATGTGTCTATATTTTGATTTGTACTTGAAAAACCATTCGGTCCTGACCAAGCATATGTGTAATCTGTTCGACCTCCAATGACATTTATAGAAATTATTCCTGTAGCATCACCAAAACATAAGACATCTGTTTTAGAATCTAGTGTCACTTCTAATTCATCGGGTTCTTCCACATTAAAATTGAGTGCTATTGGTCCACAAGAATTAACATCCGTCACAGAAATGGAGTAATCTCCTGGTCCAAGATCAGATAAATCTTCACCTGTAGAAAATGGAGCTCCATTTAGACTCCAAGTATAAACATAAGGAGGAGTTCCTCCTAAAACCTCTATACCTATTTCACCGTCATTTGCTCCGAAGCATGAAATAGTTTCTACATCAAACTCTACGGCACTAAAGAGTAGTTCTTCTGGTTCTGTTATCGTTATGATTTCAGAATATGGACAGCCACCATCATCTATAATGTCTAAGGTATAGTCTCCAGCTTCAAGATTAGAAATATTTTGGTCTGTGCTTGAAAATCCATTTGGTCCTGTCCAAATGATGTTATAGGCGTTTCCTGTTGAAAATGGAATACCACCAACAATTGTAATATCAATAGTTGCGGTATTCACTTGATAACATAAATTATTCGTCACGCTTGACATTACTGAAATGGATGGATTCACCGTAACCACAACTTCAAAATCCATACCAGGACAATTTCCTGAAACAGGAGTGACTGTATATGTTACAGTTGCAGAATTTGTCGTTGTGTTTTCTAAAAACTGAGATACTGTCGCAATTGGTGTTAACTGCTCTGTGGCTCCTGTTATGCTTCCTGCCGGACTCACTACTGGTGTTGTCCACGTGTATAATGTATTTAGTGGTACAATATCACCTGTGTTACTGGTGTCTGGTAAAAATGTGAACGTATTACCACTACAAATCAATATATCAGCATCATCAATAATAGGAGTTTCATTGACGATGATTTCTGCAGTTGTTGATATGATTTCGGTACAACCACCAGAGCTAAACGTGATGACCACATAATAGTACGTCGTTCCAATTGAAGTCACTTCCGGGTTGTATGTATCTGAATTTGCACCTGCAATAGCAGTACCAGTTGTGATATCGTCTATACCGTTTTGATACCATTGGTACGTTGCTGTACCTGTGCCATTGGTATAACCTATTGTTAAAGCCGAAGTAGTTTCACCTAAACATAATTCATCAGAAATAGGTTGTGCATTAAATTGTGCTCCTGCACTAATTTCAATCTCAGAGACCGCACTAGTGACTTCACAGCCTGAAACATCTTGAGTTATCTCAACGTAATAAAACAGCGTACCTACTGCAGTTGCTGGAGGTGTATAAATGCTTGATGTTGCTCCTGCTATTGGTGTTCCGGAAGTGGTATCGTTAATAGTATTCACATACCATTGGTAAGATAAAGTACCTAAACCACCAGAAACCGTTACGTCTAAATCTTGAACTGCAGAATTCTGACATAAACTCTGAAAACCTATAGGTTGTGTTGTTATCACAGGATCTTCAACGACCACTATTTCGGAAACGTCACTTAAGAGCATTGAACAGCCATTAGAGACAAAAGAAATTTCTGCATAATAATAAAATGTCCCAACCGTATTAAATACAGAAGGTGTATACGTTGACGCTGTAGCGCCAGAAATTAATGTGCCACCAGAATTACTATTGGTGGTATTGCTAAACCATTGGTAGGTTGCATTTCCAGATCCTCCAGAAATAAGGACTAAAAGTTCCTCTGAACGACCACCAACACATAAAGATTGTGTATCAAAGGGTTGCGTATCGATTTGTGGAGCATTTGCGACTTCAATTTCTGCTGTATCAGATATAATTTCATTACAACCACCAGAGGAAAACGTAATACGAACATAATAATACGTAATGCCGACCGTGTCTGTTGGTGGAGAAAAGGTGGCTGAGGTTGCTCCTGTAATCGCACTTCCAGAAGTGGTATTGTTTACTGTATTTTCATACCATTGGTAAACGGGGGTTCCTGTACCTTGATAGACAACCGATAAATCATCTGTTGTACCATTTTGGCAGACACCATTAGAAATAGGTTGCGTTGTAATTAATGGCGCAGGCTCTACAATAATCTCAAAATCAACCGGCAATCCTTCACAACCATCAATTTCTGGTGTTACCGTGTATATTAAAGTAATTGGAGAGGTTATAGAATTAATTATGGTTTGTACCGGAATAGTGTTAGATGTTCCACTTGGCGTATAACCTGTAAGTCCTGCTGGATTATTAGACACCCAACTAAACGTTGTACTCGCCTCGTCTGACGTTAATATAATCGCAGCTGTTGAAGCACCAGAACAAATCGTTTGAGAAACATCTGTATTTGTAATTGTGGGAGAATCATTCACTGAAAATGTTTCCGTTTCTGTCGTTGTGCCACAACCATTTGTGACACTAAAGGTAATTGTATAATCACCAACGGTTGTATAATTTATGATTCCTGGATCTAATTGATCTGATGTTGCAGGTGAACCTCCAGGAAACAACCAACTATACGTTATCGTATCTGATATTGGCGCGCAAGTACCAACCGTAGCTATGGGATTAAAAGTTAACGAACCACAAGCATCATCAACAGGATCTATTACTGCTGTTGGTGGTCGTTTGACCTCAATAAGTTGAGACGTTGAAACATCTCCACAAGAATTTGTAGCTGTCATGACAATTTCATAAGTTCCTGCGGTATCAAATTGAAAGGAAGGATTTTCAGAGTTCTCGTCTGTACCATTTGTAAAACTCCAGGATTCTGAAGTTCCACAAAACTCTGAGGTGTAGATGACTTCCCATGCATATGTTGGAGAAGTACAACTATTAGACTCATCTGTAGTGTTTGATGTAGATATAGCTAAAGGTGAACATCCTTCATTTAGGTTTGTTGTAAAAACAGGAACCAATGGAGCTTCTATACAAATTTGCTGCGTAACAGGATCTGTTGTTCCACAACCATTTACAGCATACAGTGAAATTGTATATGTGCCAGGCGACGTATAGAAATGCGCAGGTTCAAAATCTGTATAAGTGGTACCGTCACCCATGTCCCAAAACCAATTGGCATCTGTGTTACAACCCGTATTATATCCACTTACTGATGTATTATTAATTGGTATATTAACATTCACACAGGCATTATCATCAATACTAAAATTAACTTCTGGTTTTTTAAGAACTGTGATAGGACCAGCTGTCAAATTAGATGTTCCACAAGAGGTAATGATATCTAAAAGAATTGTATAACTAGAATTAGGACAATTAGACTCTGTGTACGTGTGTGGAATTGGGAAATTAGTAGATGCAGAAGGATTAGAACTATTATAATAAGATGAAGATTCTAAGTCGTCTTGTGTTAAAACAAATGTTGTACCATCGCCAAAATCGATATCATATAATGTATCAGGAGGGTTTTCACCCCACGTACTAATTGCAAATTGTAAAGGACTAATTGGTAAACATAAATCAACCGTACTTCCTGGTGTCACAATACCTCCGGTAGGATTACTTGAGTTTTTTACTAAATATGTTTTCTGTGAATTACAACCATTAGCACCAGTTGCGCTTATCACCATATTAAATGAACCTAAGTTCTGATAGGTATGAGAAAGAGGGAATATTATATTATTTTCAATATTTCCGTCCCCCCAATTTATGGAATACGATGTCACACAACTATTTGATGCCGAATCATTCTCTACTACAATTGTATATTCTACATCAATAGCATTACAATTAGCAAATGGAGTTCCAAAGTTAGCGTTAGGATCTATAAAATTAATATCTGGTCTTTGCTTTACAGTGATTGATTGAGAAGATGAGCTATCCTCTCCATTATCATCGGTTACCGTAAGTGAAATATTAAAATTTTGTGTTCCACATCCGAATGACTGAAACGCATGATTTGGATTAGATTGTGTAGAAGTGCCACCATCACCAAAATCCCAAAGATATTCAAATGGACCATCACCTGTTACTGTAGAAGTAAAAGACACACTTTGACCAGAGCAAACATTATTGTTAAAAGTAAAACTGACTGCCGGTGATGCACTATTATTAGTAAGTTTTTTATACGTTATAGTATTATTCAGCGCAATAGCAGAACTAATAATAACAAAAAAAATTATAAAAAAATTGATATACTTTTTATTCTTCATTACCCAATAATTAATTTATTATCATTCTTAACTGATATCATAAAACAGAATAAATTTTAATAACTATTATATTATTGAGTATAAAACTATAATAAAGACCGATGCTTAAATGCAAACAACCCGGTATTTTCCCCATAAATACGTAATAGCTAATTACTTAAAAGCGAACAATGTAATTAAATTCTTTCTATGGTGTCTTTAAATTCCACAAATTTTCGACAAGACCATTGAAATTACCATGAATGACACTTGTAGCAAAATAATTGCGTGTAAATTATAATGTTTCTTTAGTATTTAAAATACACGTTAGCGGGTATTTTTTTACTCAAATTATATTCATTGATTATAAAAACTTTTAATCTAGGTATTTACAGAACTTTAGCTTTTTTTTTCAATGTCAAACGTTCAATTCTCCACAATCTAGAGGTCGTAATTATAACATTAAGGCATCGACCTCATTCCAATTTCAAGCTGTAATCCTTCACGAAAAAGCATTTCGTCGGATTTTTTTGCGTTTTATGGATGAAAATCGAAAAATAATATTATATTCGCCTCATAATTATTTCATTCACCCCAAACCTAATGAAAAGAATTACATCAACTTTTTACCTTTTAATACTATTTATCTTCTCTAGTTACGCTCAGCAGTTAGATAGGTCAAAAAAGGTTTATTCTAATACTTTTGACCAAAGGACTTTATCGCAATTAGATAATTACAATTATAACATCTCGTCAATACAAAATGATAACAATTCAAGCTTATATTCATCAGTTACAATGAGTACATCTTATTATCATAGCTCTGATGATGTACTTATCATTAGTTTAACCGACGCGCATACTACAAATAACTTCAATTCTTCAACGAGTAGCATTAATAATTCTTTCTTATGGGGACATAATGGTCGCAGTTTAGATGCAACACCTTTACCTGTAATTATTGATCTTAGTTCTGAAACTCCATCAGAAATCACAACCAATGTTTCATACACGACTATGCAACGTATTTGGAAAATTGCTAAAAATGGTGAAATCATTCCAACACTAAATCTTAAAATACCACAAGACGCTATTGTTAGCACCACTGATTTAGGTAGTTACTATATGCTTATTTCTAATTCGGACTCCTTTGATTCTAATGTCGATTTTAGAATTTTAAACTTAGATGACAACGGGTATTTAGAAACCGATTACAACTTTACCAGAACATCCTATATAACCTTTGGATTTTCACCTCAGATTACGGAAGAACGCTCCATCTATTTTAATGGTTCTGATAGTTATATCGATATGCAAAATACATTAGATTTAAATCCTACAGGTTTTACAATCTCTGCATGGATAAAACATGATTCAGCTAATACTGGTGATGTTTCTATACTTTCTAAAAGAGACATTGCGTTTACCGAAGGTTATGATTTAACATTGACCGATACCAATAAAATCAATATTAAGTGGAAAAATGATAGTAGTCAATCGCTTACATCTTATACTTCTATTCCAGATAACAAATGGCATCATGTTGCTGTTACTTATGATGGCTCACAAGTCTCAATATTCATTGATGGCGTATTAGATAATGCTGCTGAAAAAACAGCTCCTACAGCTACAAATGAATCATTTCACATTGCAGCTGCCGGAAAAAGATTACCTATCCAGTATTTTAAAGGTCATATCGATGAGGTCCGTATTTGGAATACTTTTTTAATGGAAGACCAATTGCGTTTTATCATGAATCAGGAAATTTCTAATGACTCTGGAAAAGTAAGAGGAAAGGAATTACCAATTTCAGTTACTAAAAATGAAATCAAAAGAATTCCTTGGACAGATTTAGCGGCGTATTACCCAATGTCTCATTTCACCTATAGAAATACCGTTGATGCTTCTGGAAATAACAATAACGGGTATCTAAAACATATCTTAACTGCAGATTATGAAACAGCTCCCATACCTTACACATCAAAGCAAGATGGATATTGGAGCAATGACGCATCGTGGCTCAATGGAAACCTACAATATATTCCTGGATCTAAATCCATCGTAAACCCGGAAGAAACCATAGATTGGAATATCGTTAAAACCTCCCATAAATTAACTATGGATAATGCGTATTTACCAACAGACAAAAACAATACGAGAACTATCCTTGGATTATTTGTTGACGCTAATGAATTAGTACTTAAAGGTGACACAGAGACATCTGTTGGAAATGGCGTATCTATTACACATCATTTAGGCCTTACTGGAACTATAGATTTGAAAGGTGAATCACAATTAATTCAAACACTAGAAAGTGACTTAGAGGTTATTGCTAATGGTAAAATTGAACGCGACCAACAAGGAACTGCTGATACCTATACTTATAACTATTGGTCCTCTCCTGTAAAACGTATAAATTCTGAAGCTGAAAATTTTAGAGTTATGGATGTTTTAAAAGACGGTACAAATCCAAATACCCCTATAG
Source organism: Winogradskyella psychrotolerans RS-3 (assembly GCF_000427335.1). Lineage (GTDB taxonomy): Bacteria > Bacteroidota > Bacteroidia > Flavobacteriales > Flavobacteriaceae > Winogradskyella > Winogradskyella psychrotolerans. Next base: position 186,232 of record NZ_ATMR01000091.1, read on the forward strand.
ATATTCAATTTATGTCTTCAGGTTATAATGGAGCAGCCACTCATCCTATTAAAATTGCAGATTACTGGATTTGGAAATATACCAACCTGCCGAGTAACAACTATTCCGCATGGCAACATATTAGACGCACTGGCACAATCTTACCAGGAGAAGGTTTTACAATGAAAGGTCCAGGAACAGGTTCGGTCTCTTCACCTCAAAATTATGTATTCTCAGGAAAACCAAATAATGGAGATATTAATCTGCCATTGCTTTCCAACAGTGATTATTTAGTGGGTAATCCTTATCCTTCTGCTTTAGATGCCTTACAATTTATTAAAGATAATGGTCCGGAAGCAACTAATGATGGCTCGCCATTAATTAGTGGAACCTTATATTTTTGGAATCATTGGGGAGGAGGTTCTCATGCAACACAAGACTATGATGGAGGTTATGCCACATTTAATTTTTCTGGTTCCGTTGCTGCAGCTTATAAAGGCAATAATTTGTCTGTTTCAGAATTGGATGGAGAACCAACGAAAGCACCACAACGCTATATTCCTGTTGGACAAGGCTTTTTTGTAATTGGACAAAACACAGGAACCATTAATTTTAATAACGGACAGCGTGTTTTTAAAAAAGAAGGAAACGCTTCTGTATTTATGAGGAATTCTAATTCTTCAACTACAGAAAACGAAGAACCCATCGAAATTGAAGATCAACGCATGAAATTTAGAATAGGTTTCAATTCTGTAAATACGATTCGTCGTCAGTTATTATTGACCATAGACGAAAACGCATCATCAGGAGTAGATTGGGCTTATGATGGAGAAATTAACGAGACGCAAATTGATGATATGTTTTGGCTTATTAATGATGAAGCCTACATTATACAAGCCAGTAATGAGTCCGACATTTCCGCAATATATCCTTTAGGTCTAAAAACGAAAACGGATGGTATCAGTTCTATAATGGTTGATGCCTTAGAAAATGTTCCTGATGCTATGAACGTGTATTTACATGATAATGAATTAGGCATATATCATGATTTAAGAACAGGTAGTTACGATATTTTCTTAATTAAGGGTAACCATTTAGATCGGTTTGAAATTACATTCGGTACACAAGATGAAGTATTAGGTATTGATGACTACAGCAAAAATCCTATTGATGTCTTGTATTCTAATACCATTAAAAAAATTGTCGTTGTCAATCCCAATCAAATCGATGTAAAAATGATTGTTGTCTATAATATGCTAGGACAATCCGTTTACAACATCGACACTGTTGAACACCATAAATATTCAGAATACAATATAAAGAACTTAAGCACTGGCACCTATATCGTTAAATTACAAACGACTGCAGGTTTCACAATAACCAAAAAAATTATAGTAGATTAGTTTAGTTAGTTAGTGATGATTAGAAAGTCTCAGTTTGTAAAAAGCTGAGGCTTTCTTTATTTTAATAAGTCTAAAAGCGCATCAAAATCTACTTTATGCTGTTCGCCTGAAGCCATATTTTTTAAGGTGAATACCTCTGATTTTAATTCTTCCTCCCCCATGATTACAACAAAAGGAATGTTACGACGATTCGCATAATTCATTTGTTTTTTCATTTGTTTACCAGAAACAGCAGCATCTGGAAACAGCTCCGCTGTTATATGAGCTTGTCTTAACTTAGTTACCGCTCCCAAACTAAACATGGCTTCTTTATCTCCGAAATTAATGAAGAGTACTTTTGTAGATTCGGCTATGGTTGATGGAAATAAATTTAATTCCTCTAAAACCAAGTAAATACGATCTAAACCAAAGCTAATCCCTACTCCACTCATATCTTTAAGACCAAAGATTCCGGTAAGATCGTCGTAACGACCACCTCCACCAATGGAGCCCATTTTTACACCTTCGGGTGCTGAGACTTCAAAAATAGCACCTGTGTAATAATTTAAACCTCTTGCTAGCGTGACATCTAATTGTAAGGTTGCTGTTTTTAGTTTTAAGTTTGAAATGGCTGTGTTTATAAATTCGAGTTCTTCAATACCTTTTAAGCCGATTTCAGAAGTGCTTAAAATAGATTTTAAACTTTCAATCTGATTGCCGAAATCTCCTTTTAAAGTAAATAAAGGTTGAAGCTTAGTAATGCCATCTTCCGAAATGCCTTTACCTCGCATTTCTTCTTTTACCTTCTCTTCACCGATTTTATCTAATTTATCTAAAGCCACGGTAAAATCAATGAGTTTATCTTGTGCACCAATCACCTCGGCTATACCAGATAAGATTTTACGATTATTGATTTTTATGGTTACTCCTTCTAATTCTAACGCTGAAAACACAGCATCGTACAACTGTACAAATTCTACTTCTTGAAACAAAGATTTAGAACCTACCACATCAGCATCACATTGAAAAAACTCTCTAAAACGTCCTTTTTGTGGACGGTCTGCGCGCCAAACGGGTTGAATCTGATAACGTTTAAATGGGAATTCGATGTCGTTTTGGTGTTGTACGACGTAACGTGCAAAGGGGACTGTTAGGTCGTAACGCAAGGCTTTTTCTGAAATTTTAGGTGTAATTAAACTCTCAGATTTAGACGAATAATCTTCCTCTGAAATTTTCTTTAAAAATTCACCACTATTTAAAATCTTAAAAATCAAACGGTCTCCTTCATCACCATATTTTCCCATTAAAGTTTCTGAGTTTTCAAAGCTTGGCGTTTCAATAGGTTGAAATCCGAAAACTTGAAATTGCTCTTTTATCGTTTCCATGATATAAGAACGCTTTGCGACTTCCTCTGCGTTAAAATCTCTTGTACCTTTTGGGATGCTTGGTTTCTGTGCCATATTTACTTCCTGCGAAAGCAGGAATCTCTTTAAGTGAAACTTTATTTTTATTCTTGAGAATTGTCGAAACAACTTTATGTTACAACATGTGTTTCTATTAAAAAACACTTCGACAAGCTACGCTTGTGTACCTTCGCAACAAAATACATTTTGTCTCTCGCCAATGCTCAGTGTGTCTCAATAGTAGAAACTTTATAGTTTCTACTATTGAGACACAAAAATATTATATTTTTTAGAGGTCTTACTAAGATAATTCATTTTTATAGTAACTTTATGCTGTTTAAGTAGTCTTATAGATTAAACAACCCAACTAACGCGACAAAAAACTATGTTTTCATTAGCTAAAGAGAATATTAGAATTGCTTTCGACTCTATAAAAAGCCAACTATTACGTACTATCCTAACGGTTTTAATTATCGCGATTGGTATTATGGCATTGGTCGGCATTTTAAGTGGAGTGTCTGCCTTAGAGAATACTATTGCTAGTAATTTTTCTTCTATGGGTTCTAATACCTTTAATTTTCAACGTTATGAATTTACTGCGCAACGCCAAAGCAGTAGAGAACGCCAAAAGATAAATCCTGTAATTGATTATCGTAACGTTAAAGATTTTGAAGATAATTACAACTTCCCGTTTACTAAAGTCGCCGTATCATTCTATGGGACTTCTACTGCTGAGGTAAAATATGACAGTAAAAAAACGGATCCGGAAGTAGCTGTATTGGGTGCTAATGAATTTTATCTTGAAAACTCTGGTTTAGAGGTTGAAAACGGGCGTTCTTTAAATGTATTTGATATTGATAATAGTAATGCTGTTTGTGTTATTGGTAGCGATTTGCAAAAAGCGTTGTTTCCTGTTGAAAATCCTGTTGGAAAAACCATAAGTATTAGAGGTTCTAAATTTAAGGTGGTTGGTGTATTGAAAGAAAAAGGTTCTACGTTTGGTAATAACCAAGATTTACGAGTATTTATGCCGCTTCAAAAAGCACGTTCAATTTTTACGAATGCAAATATTAATTACAGCTTAAGTGTTAAAGTAGATAAGTCTAATATGCTAGAAGCTGCGCAAGATGATGCGATACTAACATTCCGAAATATTAGAGGCCTCAACCCTATTGAAAAAAATGATTTTGGTATAGAACGTAGTGAAGATTTACTGAACCAAGTTGCGCAAAACACAGCGGCACTTTATGTTGCGGCCTGGATTATTAGTATTATCACCATTTTTGGATCTACGATTGCACTTATGAATATAATGTTAGTTTCGGTAAGTGAGCGAACCAGAGAAATTGGTGTGAGAAAAGCACTTGGCGCTAAAAGTAAAACGATTGCCTTTCAGTTTTTTATGGAAACTATAATTATTGGTCAGCTCGGTGGTCTTTTAGGAACTATTCTTGGGATTCTGATTGGTTTAGCAGTCGCTAAAGGTTTTAACCTTGAATTTTCAACACCATGGGTAGCGATGATTTGGGCAACGAGTATTGCTTTTATTGTGGCTGTAATATCAGGATTGTATCCTGCAACAAAAGCAGCGAAATTAGATCCTATTGAGTCTTTACGTTATGAGTAAATAAATTCCTGCGAAAGCAGGAATTATAAAAGAGGTATTATTAATTACATGGCTTACTAAATTCAATGATTCAGAATTGTTAGTAAACAACAAAAGCATTAACCTCTAATTTCAAGCATAAATAACATATTTGCTACCAAATTACATTGATCCTAGCTTAGTTTTATATTTACTAAGAGATTCCTGCCTTCGCAGGAATTTATCCTTTTATTAAATCGGCGAAATAATTAAACAATTCACCCTTTGTAATGTTCGCTCCAGACTGAATCATTTTGAATAAGTCTAGATGCTTATCGTCTGAATACTCTTTTTTAGCATTAAAAAACTCGATAGCATCTGATAGTAAATTATTTCTCAACCATTCAAAACCTTCTTTAGTTGTAAAATCTACTTCTTCAATATCAATTTTTAAAGCAATTAAACGCATACTCTTTTCATTGCATTGAAAAAGGTGGATTTGTTGTGGAGAAATATGTTCTAAATATTCCACTTTACTTAAGACACCAAACCATACCAAATCGCTAAACACATCTAATTCTTGCTCAGCAGCTTCTGGTTTATTCTTTTTAATATCTTCCCACTCATCACCTGTAATAGATTGTGTCGCTAGAAAGTTGATGAATTCTTGGTGTAATTCTTCAAATTGTTCTTTAGTTAATCTTGAATATTTCATGTGTTTTAATAATTACTTTATTTATAGTCAAGTACTGTTAGCTGTTTCTCAATTTATACCTTGAGAACATGCATATTTCATTTTCAGTAAATTCTTATTTCTAAAATTAATTTACAGCCTTAAAAGCTTCAAAAGGTCTGTCAGTTGCCATAATATCTGCCCCTTTTTCTTTCCATTGACGATATAATTCATCTCCTTTAGCTTCTGCACTTTTATCTAAGTTTCCTAAAGTACCTAACATGCAAACAATATTATTATCGTGTAATCTCTTAAAAAAACGATTCGTCTGATAAGCGTGTTCCGGTAAAGGCTAACATATTTTCCGTTGGTATTTTGGCATCTAATAAACGTTCGAATTCTTCATCATTTCTTGCTGAAACAGATAATAATAATTGTGGTGCTAATTGATACGCAGAAATAGCCTGTTCTACATCGTAGGTTATAATGATGCTATGATCTTCTGCTTTAGCTGTTTTAATAGCGTCTATAACAACTTTTTGACTCACCGTTTTTTTAATGTCTACAGTAAGAATGACATTCTGTTTTACACACCAGTCTAATACGTCTGAAAACAAAGGGATTTTAAAAGTGGTTTCATTACCATGATCATCTATCAAATTGAATTGCTTCAATTCATTGTATGTTAATTCATCGACTTTTCCAGTTCCTGTGGTGGTTCTATCAATAGTTTTATCGTGAAGTAAAACTAAGTGCCCATCTTTAGTTTGTGCGACATCAACTTCATAAACGGCAACAATACTATCATTAACATATTTTAGAGTCTCTAAACCGTTTTCAGGATAGTTTACAAGCCCTTTACCGCCTCGATGCACACTAATATTCGGATAACCAGAATTAGAAGCTTTAAAAAGCGCTATAAGCTTAGAAGCTTGTACCTCAGAACTTTTAGCCGTTTCTGTAGATTGTTTGCAACTAATTAAAGCGCAAAATGTAAAAATTAATAGAAAATATTTCATGTTAAAACCGTTTAAAAAACTGCTTGATTAAAGTCCTTATCCTATTCTAAAAAAAACTATAAAAAAACCGCTTAGTAAACTAAACGGTTTTTAAAATTAGTAATAAAAAGATTATGCGTCAGCAATAACTTCGAAAGTTAAATCTACAGTTACTGATCTATGTAATCTAATTGCAGCTTCGTACTGACCTAAACGCTTAATGTTACCACCATTGATAGAAATAAATTTCTTATCAACATCGTGACCAGCATTTTTAAATGCAGCAGCTAAATCCATAGTGGTTATAGAACCAAATAATTTATCTCCAGCAGTTGCACCAGTTCCAGCTTTAGCTGTGATTTTAATATCTAAACCTTTTATAGCATCAGCAGTTTTTTGTGCATCAGCAATAATAGTTTTTTCTTTATAAGCTCTTTGCTTTAAAGTTTCTGCTAATACTTTCTTAGCAGAAGAAGTTGCCATTACAGCTTGTCCGTGAGGAATTAAAAAATTTCTACCATAACCGTTCTTAACAGATACAATATCGTCTTTAAATCCTAAATTATCAACGTCTTGTTTTAATATAAGTTCCATTGTGTTATGATATTTTATTTTAATAAATCAGCTACATATGGCATAAGTGCTAAATGTCTAGCTCTTTTTACTGCCACAGATACTTTTCTTTGATACTTTAAAGAGGTTCCTGTTAAACGTCTTGGTAGTAATTTACCTTGTTCGTTTACAAAACCTAGTAACCAATCTGCATCTTTATAATCTACATACTTGATTCCAGACTTCTTGAAACGACAATACTTCTTAACTTTGGACGTCTCAATATTTAACGGAGTTAAATATCTAATTTCGCCGTCTTTTTTTCCTTTTGCTTGTTGTTCTATTGATGACATAATTACGCTTTTGCTTTTGCTTTAACTCTCATTTTTTCTCTTCTTCTCTCAGCCCATGAAATAGCATGTTTGTCTAATTTCACAGTTAAGTAACGCATAAAACGCTCATCACGTCTAAATTCCACCTCTAAAGGCTCAATTGCTTCTCCAGCAACAGTGTACTCAAATAAATGGTAAAAACCACTTTTTTTGTTTTGAATTGGGTAGGCTAATTTTTTTAGTCCCCAATCTTCTTTTGATACCATCTTAGCTCCTTTAGAAACGAGGAAATCCTCATATTTCTTTACTGTCTCCTTTATCTGGTCTTCAGATAAAACGGGATTTAAGATGAAAACAGTTTCATAATGATTCATAATAAATAATTTTGTTTATTGTTAAAAACGGCTGCAAAAATACATATAATTTCTATATTTGACAACGTTTTTGAAGGTAAAATTTAAAAGGATTTTATATCATTTAAATAATGTTAAATACTACGGTTTGTCGGCATTATTTGTTTTTTAACCGAATTTATCGTACTATTGTCGATATCTTAACCTAAAATTAATAATGTTATGACTTTAAACTGTGTAGTTGTTGATGATTCTGCGATTCAGCGCCTCTCTATAGTAAAGTTAATCGAGAATCATTCTTCGCTTAACCTTATTGCAGAGTATAGCAGTGCGTTAGAAACAAAAAACGGTCTTAATACCCATAAAGTAGATCTTATCTTCTTAGATATAGAGATGCCTGTATTAAACGGTTTTGAGTTGCTAGATGTACTCAACAACAAACCCCAAATTATTTTTGTTACCGGCAAAACCGAGTATGCTTTTAAAGCATTTAATTACGATGCCACCGATTATCTTCAGAAACCAATTACTAAAGAACGTTTTAATGTTGCCGTAGAAAAAGCTATAGAGCAGCACAAATTAAAACTAGACTTTAATGAAACTGATGGTGAGCATATCTTCGTAAAAAGTAATCTTAAAAAACGTAAAGTTTATATTAAAGATATTAAATGGATTGAAGCACTTGGAGATTACGTTAAAGTAGTAACAGAAGAAAACAGCTTAGTTGTTCTATCAACAATGAAAGCGTTTGAAAGCGAATTGCCTGAAGGTAAATTTTTAAGAATTCATAAATCTTATATTGTGAATCTCGATAAAATTGACCGTTTTAACAGTAAAAATGTTGAAGTTGGCGCATATGAGATTCCATTGAGTCGAAATAAAAAGACCCAATTAGTAGATGCTTTAAATAATATGTAGAACATTACATTAACATTAAAAGCATTACATTATAATTTTAAAAAATCCTGAGCACTTGCTTAGGATTTTTTTATTTTAAAATTTATGGGTTAACAAATTATTGGATTTTAACACCCCTGAAGAGGTAATACTGATCAAGAATATTCAAGTTTCTTTAGTACAATTTGTTTTGTTAAAAAACTTCAATCATTTGTAAAAAAGTTAGTTATACTAATTGTATCCTAAAAGGAACAATACTGCCTGAGGGCCATCAAAACCATTATGAAACTGATCACTTACTCTGTCTAGACCTGCAAGGTTTTTAAAACCTGCTAGGTCTTAATAATTATCCACATTAATTATAACTCTTACTGGTCTAAAATCTTTTACCGCATTAAAACTATTATCTATCTTTCTAATGGCCTCTTTTGTTTTTGCTAAAGATTGGTTCTGAGGGATTTTAACCAAAATATTCTTGTGGTATAAATTTCGAATTCTTGATACGGGAGGAAATTCCGGACCTAATACATTCGCCTTAAATAATTGCTTTAAAGATTTTGCATACCAATCAGCAGCCAAATTAACACGATCATAATCTTTATGCTTAAACGTAATTTTAATCAACCTAAAAATAGGTGGATATTTAAAATTATAACGCTCGTTCATCTGCTCCGCAAACATCTCTTTGTAAGCATTTGTAGACACTTGTTGCAAAATGTTATGATGCGGATTATAAGTCTGAATTAAAACCTTTCCACGCAAATCTGTGCGTCCTGCTCTACCAGACACCTGAGCCATTAATTGATAACTCCGCTCATGCGCTCTAAAATCCGGGAAGTTAAGTAAGTTGTCAGCATTCATGATACCTACTAACTTTACAAATCTAAAATCTAAGCCTTTAGTTAGCATCTGTGTTCCAACCAAAATATCAACTTCACGCTGCTCAAAACTATTTATTATCTTCTCAAAACCGTATTTCCCTCGTGTGGTATCTAAATCCATTCGTGCCACTTTCTTATCCGGAAATAACACTTTTACTTCTTGTTCTATTTGCTCTGTACCAAAACCTTTAGTATCTAAGGTTGAATTACCACAAGCTTGACAACTTTTTAGCATAACAGAGTTATACCCACAATAATGACAGCGCAATTGATCGCGATATTGATGATACGTTAAACTCACATCACAATTAGGACATTGAGGCGACGTACCACAGCTGGTACATTCTATGATCGGAGAAAAACCACGTCTATTTTGAAACAAGATAATTTGAAATCCCTCTTCTAAAGTTTCTGTCATTTCTTGGATTAATCTATCGCTAAAATGACCTTTCATGCGTTTCCGCTTGTACTTATCAGCTAAATCTACCAGCTCAATATCTGGCATTAATACATTGTTGTAACGTGTATTTAATTCCACCAATCCATATTTACCTTGGCTAGCATTAAAATAGCTTTCTAAACTTGGAGTCGCAGACCCTAAAAGTGTTTTTGCTTTAAATATGTTTGCTAATACGATTGCCGCATCTCTTGCATGATAGCGTGGTGCAGGATCGAATTGTTTGTAGGACGACTCGTGTTCTTCATCAACAATGATGAGTCCTAAATTACGAAATGGCAGCAATAATGAGGAACGCGCACCAATGATCACTTGGGCTTTTTCAGAATTAGCCAACATATTTTGCCAAACCTCTACCCTTTCATTCCCTGTGTATCTCGAATGAAAAACAGCCACTTTGTCTCCAAAATAATCTTGAAGTCGACCTACCAATTGCGTTGTTAAAGCAATTTCGGGCAACAAATACAGTACTTGTTTCCCAATGTCTAATTGGTTTTGAATGAGTTGAACGTATATTTCGGTTTTACCAGAAGACGTCACCCCATGTAATAAGGCTACTGATTTTTCTTTAAAGATAGCCTCAACTTCGTTATAAGCATCTTGCTGCGCTTCACTTAACCGTTTAGCATCTGAATCCCCGTCACCATCAAACTGAACACGATCGACTTGAATGTGATATTCCTCTAAAATATTTTTATCAATTAAGGTTTTAACTATCGAAGTAGATGCACCACTCCGATCTGCTAAATCTGATACTTTAATCGGTTGTTTTAGAGAGGATTCCATTGTAAATAATGTAAGCACAACTTCGCGCTGCTTTGGCGCACGACTCAATTCCTCAAGTAATATCTGTAGTTTTTCTTGTGATTTATGATTGTGATGCAACTTTACATACCGCACTAATTTCGGTGTGTACTTTTCGTACATTTCTTCCTGTAAATTTAAAACACCTTTTTCCACCAAACTATTGATAATAGGAAGTACGCGCTTTTTATCTAATATAGAGACCACATCATTTATCTTTAATGAGGATTGATGCTGTAAGGCTTCATAAATCAAATATTCTTCGTCTTTTAATTCAGACGCTTCAATATTAACTTTTTCATTTCTAGAGATTATAGTTTCACTTTCTAATAAAAATGCATTTGGCATAGCGGCTCGCATCACTTCTCCCAAACTACACATGTAATAACTAGAAATCCACTCCCAATGCTTTAGTTGCGTTTCTGTTACAACAGGCACATCATCCATAATCTGATGAATGGTTTTAGCATCGTAAGCTGTTGGTGGATCTTTATGAATACTGTATACTAACGCCGTATAAATTTTACTCTTACCAAAGGGTACAGATACACGCATTCCTGGTGATAAAAATTGAGACTCCGCTTCTGTAATATGATACGTAAACGCTTTTTGAAGCGGAATAGGCAATATGACGTCTATAAAATGCAGCATTATTTTACGCGTTTCCAATATTGTGTTCTGTAGAAAAAAGCCAGATATCCTCTTACTTGAAGCGTATCTGTATCGTTTTCGAGTTTAAGACGACATCTATAGGTACTCCCGTTTTCAGGGTTTAGAATGGTACCACCATCATAAACATTATGATTCTTAGTTAAACCCTCTATAAAGACTAGGCCAACAATACGTTGATCTTTTTGCTCGCCACTACAATCAATGCACTTTCGATGTTCTACATCTGGATTGAAAACAGCAATAATCTTACCGTATATTTTTCCATCTTCTTCAAAAATTTCAACTATAGATTTTGCATCACCTGTGTTATCATCTATTGTTTTCCATTGTCCTAAAATATCTTGAGCTGGTAGATTAAAAAACACGGTGAACAAAATAAAAAATGCTAGAGTGTTTTTAATCATAATTAATGTTTTAGAGGTTTATACCTCAAATGTAATGGGTTTAATTTAAAAAACCATCGCGATTAGAGATGGTTTTTTAAACGTATAAATTTCAGTACGACGTAAAGGTGCATTTTTAAAGCATTTTACTCAATTAAGTCTTTAATATCTTTCTGCTTAATTTCTTTTCGTGCTCTTGGGTTTTCCTTAAAAACTGAAGTGATGCATTAAGCTCATAACCTAAAAGTATAATGTTAGAATTGAGCCATAAATAAAGCAGCAGAATTAATAAGGCTCCGATAGAACCATAAAGCTCATTATATTGCGAAAAATTTTCAATGTAAATTCCGAACAGAAAAGACGTTAACATAATGAGTAAGGTGGTTAGTAACGCACCAACCGAAAAGAATTTAGATTCCTTCCCTTCTTTAGTTCCAAAATAATACAAGGTTGCGGTGGCCAAATAGACCATAACAACAAAGAACAGATACTTTGCAAAGATAATCCATCCTAATCCTTGGTCGTCTTCTGAAAATGCATGACCACTAAAACCTTCATATAAAGGTTGAATTATATAAATCTGAAAATAACCAAATACAGCTACGGTTAATAACAAAAGAAAACAAGTATTAAAGCCACGCCAAGCGCAAACATATACTGCTTAAATACATTACGATATAATTGTTTATGATAAGACGTTTCAAAACCCGAAAAAACAGCATTTACACCGTTAGCCATTAAAAACATAGACAATAAAAACACCGAAGATATTAAGCCACCACTGGTATTGCTACTCATATCTTTAAAAATACTATCAATTAAGAATTCTGAAGTTTGAGGAGGTAAAATTGAATTCAGAAAATCTAAGAAATCAGCCCTAAAACCGTCAATAGGAATATAAGGAATCACAATAATAACGAACAGTAAAAACGGGAAAATAGCCGTAAAGAAACTGAATGCAATGGCACTTGCTCTTGTTGTAAGTGCTCCATTGACGATTCCCATAATGTATAGCTCTAGCAAATCATAAACAGATAAACCTTCAAATCCTGGTAGCTTAATCTGCTTAAAAAAACGCATTATTACATTTAAAACCGGAATTTTATCTAATTTATCTTCTATAGGTTTAGTCATTGTTTAGTTTTTAGCTGTTGGCTGTTAGCCTTTAGCTCATCTTTATTATCTCCAATTAATTGTACTAACTACAAACTAAATTATACTGCTTTTAAGCTTAAATCTTTATTATGTACCGAATGGGTTAAAGCACCAGACGAAATATAATCGACTCCACATTCTGCATATTTTCTAAGTGTGTGTTCATTAATGCCACCTGAAGACTCCGTTAAGCATTGGTCTCCAATAAGCTTTACGGCTTTACGCGTATCTTCATAATTAAAATTATCGATAAGAATTCTATAGACTCCACCGCAGTCTAAAATCTCTTTAATTTCTTCAAGATTTCTTGCTTCAACAATAATTTTCAAATCACGATTAGTATCTTTCAAATACTGTTTTGTTAAATTAATGGCTTTTGAAACTCCACCTGCAAAATCGATATGATTATCTTTTAGCATTATCATATCGTACAAGGCAAATCTATGGTTCTCTCCACCTCCAATTTTTACAGCCCATTTTTCTAAAGCTCTAATACCTGGTGTCGTTTTACGCGTATCCAAAATTTTTGTTCCTGTACCTTCTAATAAATCTACAAACTCTCTTGTTTTAGTCGCAATTGCACTCATACGTTGCATTGCATTTAAAACCAAACGTTCCGCTTTAAGAATAGATTGCGAAGCGCCTTCAACATAAAAAACAATGTCTCCATGCTTAACTTTTTGTCCATCTTCTATTAAGGTTTCAACTTTCATATTAGCATCAACATAGGAGAAAACTAGTTTTGCAAACTCAACACCAGCAATAACCCCTTTATCTTTGACCAATAATTTTGCTTTTCCTTGAGCCGAAGCAGGAATACACGCCAAAGAACTATGGTCACCATCACCGACATCTTCTCTGATGGCATTAGAAATTACTAACTCTATTTCTTTATCAAATTGTGCTTTTGAAATCATCTGAATACATATTTAGTGTAAAAATAGGAAATTGATTAACGATATCCGATTTTAGAATTATGAATTACAAATTGGAAAAAAATCTAAAATCATAAATTGTAAATCGTAAATTTGAATTATGAATATAAAACTCATAGCGATAGGCAAAACTGACAATAAAAACCTCATTGCATTAATTGCAGATTATTCAAAGCGGCTTGGTTTTTATATTAAGTTTGAATTTGAAGTGATTCCTGATTTAAAAAAGGTAAAAACTTATCGGAAGCCCAACAAAAAGATAAGGAAGGAGAGCTTATTTTAGCGAAAACACAAACTTCTGATGTGCTTATTCTACTAGATGAAAACGGAAAACAAATGGATTCTGAAGCATTTTCTGGTTATTTACAAAAACACATGAATTCTGGAATTAAAACCTTAATCTTTGTGATTGGTGGACCTTACGGATTTTCGGATGCCGTTTATGCTAGAGCCAATGGGAAATTGGGTTTATCTAAAATGACGTTTTCCCATCAAATGGTGCGTTTGTTTTTTATAGAACAACTGTACAGAGGATTTACAATTCTTAGAAATGAACCTTATCACCATAAATAAGTATACAATCTCAGTGCTTACTTATACTTTAAAAAACAAAAAAATCTCGGATGTATAATTAACCCGAGATTTATACTATTATACTTTCAGTTTTAAAAAATCATCATAATTTACTGTATGAAAACTGTGACTGCGACTGAAACCTTAATACTAATGTGTTTTATAAACTTCTTTTCGTTTTTTAAGTTGTCTTGTTAAATCGTTAATTGTTTCACTCATAGCCATTTCGTAATTCTTCTCATTAGAAGTTGCAAAAATACGTGGTCCAGGTAAGCTTAATTCTATATTACAAATTTTACCTGAATCATGGTCTTTCTCGTCGTGCTTAAAATATACTTGAGCCGAAATAAGAAATTCAAATTTATTAGCTAATTTTTCTAATTTTTCCGTTGTTAGGTCTGAAAGTGTATCACTTACATCAATGTCTACATATTGAAAATTTACCGTCATAATCTATCTTGTTTTAATGAATTATTCTTTTCACTAAGATACAAGATTTAGTCAGTTTAAGCACTGATAAATATCATAATTAATTGATAAAATTTCTAATCCATCCATAAAAAGTCACTTATTTATAAGGCTGATAAAATTCCATTATTTGATAGAATTACTTATTCCTTTTATTAAACTTATAACCAATAGCTAATTTTGCTTTTGTAAGATTTAGAAGATAATTATTGCCGTAGTCAAAATCAGTGCTATACAAATCATTGCTATAAGATAAACTGACATAATACTGTTTAAAATTATAGCTTAAACCAACAAGAAAATCCAATTTATACAACATTGGATTAGACGGTTTGTAACTTCCATCTTGGAGCGTTAATTTTTTATTCACCAAACCTATTCCAGGCATTACATTAACAGTTGCAGTAATATTCTCTGGCAGTTTAAAATAAGAAATTAATCCTGCTAATACACCAAATGATAATCCTTGATATCTTTTAATATCACCTTCATCACTAAAATAAGGACTTGTAGTTTCTGATAATATACTTGGTTTTGCTGAGAAATAATCAAAACTTCCAAAAAGCCCTACACCTCCGGTTATAAATATGTTATCATCATTTTTATTAGACAAACCTGCCTTTAATTGCGAATACGAAAACTCTATATCGTCTAAAGTATACATATAATTAAGCCCAACACTTACAGATCGTATATCATCTCTAAAAACGGTAGGTTCATCAAAATTATTTTTAGCATTAAAGCCTCTGTATACTTGTGTGTAAATTTTTACGTAATTCTGATCTTTTAGAATCGTTGTAGCCTGTAAATCGAACCGACTCGTCTTTTCTTTATTTGGATTTTTTATATTAACAGCAATATCTAATATAATTTTTTTCGTAGCAAAACCAAGACCTAAACCATATCTATTATTAGGTACAAACTTTGCTTTAGAGTCATCATCCGAAATACTAAATTTATTGACTTTAAAATTAGAAAATACACGAAGAGAATAATTTTCAATATCTCTATCTACAAGTAAAGAATCCAAATCTTCTAAATCTTGCGCAAATAGATTTAAGCAATTGAAACAAAAAAGTAATAATAGAAAGGGCTTTACCATTGCTGTTAGATTAAATAAATTGTTTTGTTTAATGATACTAATTTAGATTGCTATTTTTACAAAAGCAAAATTACATTAAATTAATACTATATTATGCAACTTGTTTTCGCAACTAATAACTTAAATAAACTCAAAGAGGTTCAATCGATGTTACCAGATCATATTAAACTTGTAAGTTTAAAAGATATTACTTGCGATGAAGACATTCCTGAAAACCAAACTACGATTGAAGGTAATGCGATACAGAAAGCAGAATACCTTAAGGAACATTATGGCTACGATTGTTTTGCTGATGATACAGGTTTAGAAGTTGAAGCGTTAAACGGAGAACCAGGTGTGTATTCTGCACGTTATGCTGGTCCACAACGTAATGCTGAAGATAACACTAAAAAATTGCTTACAGAGCTTAAAAATAAACCCAACCGAAATGCACAATTTAAAACCGTAATCGCATTACATCTCAAGGGAAAACTTCACACTTTTACGGGTATTTGCAAAGGTAGCATTACAAAAGAGAAACACGGAGAAGGTGGCTTTGGGTACGACCCTATTTTTAAAGCTGATGGTTTAGATAAAACGTTTGCCGAAATTACTTTAGAGCAAAAAAATAAAATCGGACACAGAGGTTTAGCAGTAAAGCAACTTGTAGCATTTTTAAAATAGCCATTCCGTTCACGGTTTGGTTTCAAAAAAACTAACTTCGCTCATTCAGACCGAATGAGTTTTAGAATAATCTGATATTAGTAACTACTACAGACGCTCATCATTGTGGGTAATATAGAAGAATTAAACTAAATGGAGATATAATGTTTAGACATCAAGGAAAGAGTAGAACTTTAACACATAACCTTCGAATTGCTATTATTTTATCTTTTGTTGCCGGAATTGTTAATGTTACAGGATTTTTAGCATTTAAGCAATTAACGACAAATGTAACAGGTCATTTTGCGCTCTTTATTGATGACGTTGCTAATTTTGAATTTTGGAAAGGCACGATATATTTTCTTTATATTTTTTCGTTTTTATTTGGTTCATTTTCATCTAGTTTTCTAATTGAAAAGTATAGAGAAAATAAACGGCTCAATGTTTTCGCGTTGCCAACAATAATTGAATGTCTTATTTTAATAACAGTCGGAATCTTAAGTAATTTTGTAGCCATAAAATATCCTGATTTAATAATCTGTACCCTACTTTTTGCAATGGGACTTCAAAACTCTTTTGTTACCAAAATTTCAAATGCTGTAGTAAGAACAACACACCTAACAGGTCTTTTTACAGATTTAGGTATTGATATTTCTCAATTATTCTTTGCGAAGTATAATCCGAAAAAAGAAAAACTGAAATCAAATATTAAATTGCGGATTTACATTATTTTATTCTTTTTTGCAGGTGGATTGGCTGGAGGATTCTTTTATTCAAAAGTTAATTTAAAATTAAACACGTTGATTATTGGAGCTTTCATCTTATTAATAAGCCTATTCTATGATGATTTTAGATACAAACTCATAAAGACTAGACGAAAATATCATCAAAAAAAGAAAAAGTCATTCAAGAAAAAAAACAATGGTTTAACCTTTGCTAAACTATAAAAAAGTTAGACCACAGGTATTTAAAAGTAATAAACACGCTCTATAGACCACTAGAATTCATACACGAGACCAATAAACACAACATATATTGATTATCCAAATAATTATTGTACCTTTGCACCTTGCAAAAAAATCCAATATAGGATATTGTAAATTCCTCAGAGTGAGGATGTGTTACCTAGAAGTTTAAGTGTTTAGTATGTCGATTCGCTTCTTTTGTAACACCAACAGAACATAATCGAATACATATACTCAAGAATGAGCACATTCCAAGAATTAGGTCTTAATGAAGACCTTCTTAAAGCTATTACGGACTTAGGTTTTGAAAAACCAAGTGAAGTACAATCAAAAGCAATCCCACTTTTATTAGAAGAAGACAAAGACTTAGTTGCTTTGGCACAAACTGGTACAGGGAAAACTGCAGCGTTCGGATTTCCGATGTTGCAAAAAATAGATATTGATAGCAGAACCACACAAGGTCTTATCTTATCTCCTACTCGTGAACTTTGTTTACAAATCACCAACGAACTTAAACTTTATGGTAAATATTGTAAAGGCTTAAACGTCGTTGCCATTTATGGGGGATCGAGCATTTCGGACCAAGCAAGAGAAGTAAAACGTGGTGCACAAA
This sequence comes from Winogradskyella psychrotolerans RS-3, assembly GCF_000427335.1. Classification (GTDB taxonomy): domain Bacteria; phylum Bacteroidota; class Bacteroidia; order Flavobacteriales; family Flavobacteriaceae; genus Winogradskyella; species Winogradskyella psychrotolerans. The sequence continues at coordinate 204,036 of NZ_ATMR01000091.1, forward strand.
TTATTGTAGCAACTCCTGGACGTATGAAAGATATGATTAGCCGCAGAATGGTTGACATTTCTAAAATAAAATACAGCGTTTTAGATGAGGCTGATGAGATGCTAAACATGGGTTTCAAAGAAGATATTACTGATATCCTTTCGCATACACCATTAGAAAAAAATACATGGTTATTCTCTGCAACAATGCCTAAAGAAGTGGCTACGATTGCAAAGAAATTCATGGACAACCCAACAGAAATTACTGTCGGTAATAAAAATGAAAGTACAAGCAACGTAACGCACGAATACTATTTAGTAAACGCAAGAGATCGTTACCAAGCTTTAAAACGTTTAGCAGATGCGAATCCAGATATATTTTCTGTGATTTTCTGTAGAACAAAACGTGATACTCAAAAAGTAGCCGAAAACTTAATTGAAGATGGTTATTCTGCAGGAGCATTACATGGAGATTTAAGCCAAAATCAAAGAGATTTGGTGATGAAATCTTTCCGTAACAACCAAATACAAATGTTAGTTGCTACAGATGTTGCAGCTCGTGGTATTGATGTTGATGATATTACACACGTTATTAATTACCAATTACCTGATGAACCTGAAATTTACACACACAGATCTGGTAGAACAGGACGTGCTGGTAAAACTGGTATCTCAATGGTTATTGTTTCTAAAAGTGAAGTTAGAAAGATAAAGAGCATAGAGCGTATCATTAAGAAGCAGTTTGAGAAGAAAGAAATTCCTTCTGGAGGTGATATTGTTGAAGTGCAGTTAATGTCTTTAGCTAATAAAATACATACTACTGAAACGAATCATGAAATTGATAAGCATTTAGAAAGCATCAACGAATTATTCGCAGATACAGATAAAGAAGAGTTAATCAAAAAATTCTTCTCTGTAGAATTCAACCGTTTTTTCAATTATTATCAAAAATCGAAAGGTTTAGGTGTAGTAGAATCTCGTGGAAGCGATAGAGATGGTGATGGTGGACGCGATTACAGCAAGCAATCTAACGATTCTCGTTATTTCATTAACGTAGGTAGTAAGGATGGCTTTGATTGGATGAAGTTGAAAGATTTCTTAAAAGAACAATTAGAATTAGGACGTGATGATGTCTTTAAAGTAGATGTTAAAGAAAGTTTTTCATTCTTTAATACAGAAAAAGGATTACAAGAAAAAGTACTTGCTTTTTTCACAGATTTCAAACACGACGGACGTTTTGTTAACGTAGAAGTGAGTGAAGATAAAGGAGGAAGAAGTCGCGGCGGCGGCGGCGGTGGAAGAAGTCGCGGTGGAAGTGAAAGACGCTCTGGTGGCGGTGGTGGAAGTCGCAGACGCGATGATAAACCAAGAGGAGAAAGACGCTCTGGCGGTAGACGTTCTGATGATAGTGGATCTGGAAACCGAGGTGACAGACGAACTAGTGATAGAAGTGACAGAGGAGATAGAAAGTCCAACGATTCTAGAGGAGACAGACGTCCTTCAGAATCTAGTACATCTGGATCAGAAAGACCAAGACGTTCTAGAAGACGTGATTAAGCTTTTGAAGCTATAGAAAATTTCAAAAAATATAAATATTAAAATCCAAAACTTGAAGAAAAATTTTCAGGTTTTGGATTTTTTTTGAAGAACAAAAACAATGCCTAATGCATAAAAAAGTTAATTTTAAGTCAAATCTAAGCATGCAAACTGTTAAATCCGTTTTCTTTATTACCTTTACCTCGTAACACATGTGCATGCGATATCTACTTATTTTAATTTTTTGTGTAAGTACGGTCAGTGGTTTTAGCCAAGACAGTACAGCAACCCAAACACCTACTAAAGTCAAAGGAACAATAGTTAGTGCTTCAACGAGCTTAGCTTTAACTGAAGCCAATATTGTAAACATTAATCAAGTTATAGGAACGGCAACAGACGACGATGGTGTCTTTGAAATAAAAGCAAAAGTCAACGATACACTGCATTTATCTTATTTAGGTTATAAATCTATTAAAGTTAGAGTGACTAATGACTGGTTAAAATTTGGGAATACCAAAATAGAAATGACCGAACTTGCTTTAGCATTAGAAGAAGTAACAGTAAAACAACTAGAGCTAACAGGTTATTTAAAAGTTGATATGAATCAGGTTCCTGTAACCTCTAATAATCGTTATCGTATTTCTGGTTTACCTGGCCAAGGTTATGAAGCTGGTAAACCAAACATTGCAACTAAAGTACTTGGTGCCATATTTAATCCTGCAGATTTCTTATATAATATGTTTGGCCGAAAGCCTAACGAAATGCATCGATTAAAGAAAATGAAAGAAGATGACGAGATTAGAAATCAGTTATCTAAGCGTTTTGATAGGGAAATGTTATTAGTGCTTTTACAAGTTACAAAATTCGATTTAGACGAAATAGTTAACCAATGTAACTACTCTAAAGATTTCATTAACACTGCGAATGACCTTCAAATATTGGATGCTATTAGCGAGTGTTACGAAGAATACAAAGTGATCAAAAGAAGTAAAGAGCGAAAAAACAAAAGAGATTAAAACCTAACCTCTAAACTTCAGAGTGTAAAGCCACTCTATTACCCTCAGTATCAATAAACACTCCCATAAAACCATTCTCATCAGAAATTTTGGTTTTTTCTAGGCCTAGTTTTCCACCGGCAGCCTCTACTCTATCGAGTTCTATTTTAACATCATTAGACATAAAATAGACCAATGTACCTTCCTTACTTGGGATATAAGAACTTTGTTTTATAAGTGTTCCTGTTGCGCCATACCCTCCATTATTATCAGGAAACCAGCCCATTTTTAATCCATCAAATTCTACATCTTTAATTTCAACTTTAAAAACCGTTTCATAAAACGCTTTAGCACGATCCATATCGTTTACGGGAATCTCAAACCAACCTACCATAATATGTGTTTTTAGTTCCTTAAAATTACAACATTTATCCTTTCAATTTGTAACGCTCTACAATAGCATCGTAATCTTTTAAAGTTTTATTAATCCAATCAAACCGTTTTTGAATAATCTCTTCTTCAGTTAATTGCCATTCTATAGATGATTTCCGCAATTGTGCTGTGACATGTTGAAGAATAATCGCAGCAGAAACAGAAATATTTAAACTTTCAGTAAAGCCAACCATTGGAATTTTCAAAAAGCAATCTGCATTATCAATAACCTGTTGTGATAAGCCTTCAGTTTCTCTACCAAAGAAAAAACATGACTTTTTAGTGATGTCAAAATCTATTAACTCACAATCATCAACGTGTGGAGTTGTGGCTACTATTTGATAATCCTGGCTTTTTAAATCGGTAATACAATCTGAAATAGAATTATAGCGATTCAAGTCCACCCATTTTTGGGCTCCCATCGCAATTTCTCTATCGATACTCTTTGAATTCACTTCCTCTACAATATTCAATTCCTGTATACCAAATACATCGCAAGAACGCATCACAGCACTCGTGTTGTGCAATTGATAGACATCTTCTGTGGCCACTGTAAAATGTTTTGTACGTTTGAGTAGAACGTTATTAAAACGCTCAATACGGCTTTCAGTGAGGAATGTTTCTAAGTATTCTAGAAGTTTAAGGTCTTGCATAGCCCAAAAATAGTAATTTTATAATATGAAACGCGTATGTTAAAAGCGCAAAAATTGAAGTAAAACATTAAAATCAACCTTAAATTTAACCTCATGAAACATATAGTTGTACTAACAGGAGCTGGCATGAGTGCCGAAAGTGGCATAAAAACATTTAGAGATGCAGACGGACTTTGGGAAGGGCACGATGTTATGGAAGTGGCTACTCCAGAAGGTTTTAAACGCAATCCCGAATTAGTCTTAAATTTTTATAACGAAAGACGAAAGCAACTAAAAGAGGTTGAACCCAACCAAGCACATAAAGATCTTGCCGCACTTGAAAACAATTATAAAGTGAGCATTATAACTCAAAATGTAGATGATTTACATGAGCGTACAGGTAGTAGTAACGTTATTCATTTACATGGTGAACTGCGTAAAATACGAAGTTCAGGATATGAAAACGATATTAGAACATGGTCTGAAGATATTCATTTAGGCGATACCTGTGAAAAAGGACATCAACTCCGACCACATATCGTATGGTTCGGCGAAGCTGTTCCTATGATTGACACAGCCGTAGAAATTTGTCAACAAGCCGATATTTTAGTGATTATTGGTACAAGTATGCAAGTGTATCCTGCAGCAGGATTACTAGATTTTGCACCTACCCAAACACCCATTTATTATATTGACCCAAAACCAGCGATTGGAAGTAGTGGTAAAGTAACGGTTATTGTAAAATCAGCTACCGAAGGAATGAAAGAATTATTAGCTCTTTTATAGAGCGATTTATTAAATCTCGTTAAAAAATAAGACAGATTATAAGATGGACTAGGAATAATACTAAACTAGTCATTTTCACTTAATTTAAAAAAGTCATTTACTGGTTTACCAAACACTTCAGAAAGCTTTAAAGCTAAAACCGTTGAAGGCACATAACGATTAGCCTCAATAGAATTAATGGTCTGCCTAGACACGCCTATTCGCTTCGCCAAATCATCTTGTGTTAAACTTAAAATGGCACGTTCTACTTTTATTGTATTCTCCATTATCTATAACGTTTTAAATTGTGATAAAACATTAATTGTATCATTAACATAAATAACAGCATCTGAAAATCACCCAAGTTTTTAAAATTTTCACCACCTGAATTTACCATATTAGAAACTCCAAATTCTACATATGGCATTACTAAAGCATAAACAACACCAATTACAAAGGCAATTGCATAAGACTGTGCCCTTAATGCAATGGTCATCTCATCTTCAACCTTATCTTTAGATAGCGACATGACTAACATACCTATCAAAAGAATTTTTTGCAATAATAATTTCATCCATTCCGTATCATCTTCCATTACAAAAGCACGAACAAACATACCAACAATAGACAACAAGGCAATAGCTAAACCAATCATCATAAATCGATGTGACTATCTAAAATTTAAAAGTTTCTGAAAGCTATTACGCTCACAGTTTGTTATTTTTTCTATACTCATAATTGACAAGTTTACGTTATAATAAGTAAAACATTTTTTACTATATGACAAATATACTTTACATTTTGATTTTTAACAAATATTTCTAAAATTATTCAAACTATAAAAAACATACTAACTGGTATTTTTTCATTAAATTTATACTATGGAACAAAAGCAAAAATCAGAACTTACCAAAGAATTAATTCTCAATGAGTCCTTTAAATTGTTTTATAAAAATGGGTTTAAAACGACCAGTGTAGATAAGATTATGAAAGCGACTAACCTTACAAAAGGCGCATTCTATCATCACTATAAAAGTAAACAAGAATTAGGTGTTGAAATCATTAGCACAAAAATAAAACAGCGTGTTTATGAAGGTATGATTGCGCCGCTTTATCAAGAGGGCAATGTTTTAAAATTATTAGAAACTACATTTTCAGATCGCGTAAAATCATTTTCTCATTATGAAAAGCAACATGGATGCCCAATGAATAACTTCATTAATGAAATTGCCGATGAAGAGAAAGCATATCAAATGGCTTTAAAATGTATTATTGAAGAGTGGAAATCTGCGCTAATCAATTTATTAGAACGTGGGAAATCAGAAAATAGCATTAACAATGAGATCTCTAGTAAAGCGGTCGCCATTTATTTAATCAGTGCTTTTGAAGGTGTACGTGGCATACGGAAATTATATAATGACGATCTCGTTTTAAACGATTATATATCTGGACTGTCATTATACATAAAACAATTAAAAGCTTAATATTTTTTTAATCAAAAACATACCTATTAGTAGGTTTTAAACAAAATAAAGATGAAATTAGAAAACAAAGTAATCATAGTAACAGGTTCTTCAAGAGGAATTGGAAAAGAAATCGCCATCCAATTAGCTAAAAATGGTGCTAAAGTCATAGTCAATCATTCTAATAGCACGACAGAAGCTGAAGACACGGTACTTAAAATCACTAATGATGGCGGAACTGCATTCGCCGTAAAAGCAGATGTAAGCAATAGAGATGACGTTACACAACTATTTGACAAAACTATTGCTAAATATGGCAAAGTCGATGTTTTAATAAACAACGCTGGCGTCATGATTTCAAAAGAAATAAAAGATAATACACAAGACGATTTTTCTAAACAATTTGATATTAACGTCAGAGGTATTTTTAATACATTACAAGAAGCACATTCTAAACTTGCAGACAATGGAAACATCATTAACGTTTCATCGAGTACTGTGAAACTAATGTTTCCTACCTATGCATTGTATTCAGCATCCAAAGCAGCGGTAGAGCAAATGACACGTGTGTTTTCCAAAGAAATAGGAAGAGGCATCTCTGTGAATGCAATTGCTCCTGGAGCTACAGAAACTGAATTATTTTTAAACGGTAAATCTCAAGAATTTATAGACAAGCTTAGTAGCATGAATGCCTTTAACAGATTAGCAAAGCCAATTGATATTGCACGAGTGGTCGTATTTTTAGCAAGTGATGAATCCAAATGGATTTCTGGTCAGGTTATCGGTGCCAACGGAGCTTTAGTATAAAATACCCATTGAATTAGAATATAAAAATAGAAACTGAATTCATACGCAATAAACAAAGCCATGATAGTATTATAATTCATGGCTTTTACTATAAACGTAAATTTCAGAAATAACTAAAAGACAATTCTTTGTATTACACTTCAATTCTGAATGCTTAATTATTAAGATTACAGTTCTCCTTTGTTATCTCTTTAACTCCATTATCCTTTTTGCAATACTAGTGCATCAATAAATTCATATATTTGCCGCAATGAAAAATTTAGCATTTATATTATCCATTTATATTTTCGCGCTTAATCTAGCTCCATGTGCTGATTATGTCGTGACTGATAATGATGTTAAAACCGAAATTACTCAAACTATTCAAGACAATCATCAGCATCAAGAACCGGATTCATGTTCGCCTTTTTGTATCTGCCAATGTTGTCATATTAATGCCACGCATTTCAAATTAGTCAGTTTAAGGATTGACCATTCTTATATTTCAACGCAAGACTTTTTCTATTTAAATGGAAATGAAAAAGACTTCTCTACTTCAATTTTACAACCACCAAGGGTATAATTCAGTTTTTTATAGGATAACTATATCCTAACAGGGACCGCTAAGGTTCTTCTCATTTTAAATAATTCTAAGTGCTTACAACAGAATTATATCGAGACGTTTAACTGAATTAATACCATTTTTTATGATTAACAAAATCATTGATTTTTCAATCAATAACAAATTCATTATTGGCTTGTTTACACTCGTCATTATTGGTGCAGGACTTTGGAGTATGACCCAAGTACCTATAGATGCTGTGCCAGATATTACCAATAACCAAGTTCAGGTTATTACCCAAGCACCTAATTTAGGAACAGAAGAAATTGAACAATTTGTAACTTATCCTGTAGAGTTAGCTTTAAGCAACTTGCCCGATGTTACCGAAATCCGTTCTGTTTCTAGATTTGGTTTATCCGTAGTTACCATTGTTTTTAACGATGCTGTAGGTACGTATTTACCACGTCAATTAGTATCCGAAAAACTTCCCGAAATTGCAGAACAAATCCCTGAAGGTTTTGGCACACCGACTATGGGTCCAATCTCTACAGGATTAGGGGAAATTTACCAATATACACTCGAAGTCGAAGATGCTTATAGATCTGAATTCGATATCACAGAATTACGTACTATTCAAGATTGGATAGTAAAACGACAAATGGCAATGGTTCCTGGTGTTGTTGAAGTCAATGCCTTTGGAGGCAAAATAAAGCAATATGAAGTTGCTGTAAAACCAGATAATTTAAGAGCTATTGGTATCACCATTTCTGATGTCTTTGAAGCCCTTGAGAGTAATAACCAAAACACTGGAGGAGCGTATATTGAAAAAAACCATCAAGCTAATTTTATTCGAGGAGAAGGTTTAGCGCGAACTGTTTCTGATATAGAAAACATTGTAGTAAAGAACGTTAACAATCTTCCAATTACCATAAAAGATATTGCTGAAGTTAAAATTGGTAGTGCAGTGCGATACGGAGCATTAACTAAAGATGGTAAAGGTGAAGCTGTAGGCGGGATGATTCTTATGCTGAAAGGTGCAAGTTCTAACGAAGTTATAGAAAACGTTAAAGAGCGAATTGTTCAAATTCAAAAATCTTTACCAGAAGGTGTTACTATTAAACCATTTTTAGATAGAAGTGAGCTTATCACAAAAACAACAAGCACAGTAAAAGGCAACTTATTAGAAGGTGGTCTAATTGTCATTTTTGTCTTAGTATTATTATTAGGAAACTGGCGAGGTGGCTTAATTGTGGCTTCAACCATTCCGCTATCCCTTTTATTTGCTTTTATATTGATGAATATTTTTGGAGTATGGGCAAACCTAATGAGTTTAGGAGCTATTGATTTCGGAATCATCGTAGATGGTGCAGTAATCATTGTTGAAAGCACCGTTTTTCTCATCTACTCGCAAATAAAGAAACGAAAATTAACACCCAAAGAGCGTGATAGCATTGCTTCAAATGCCTCTAAGAAAATGATGAATACGGCCTTCTTTGGTCAATTAATTATTTTAATTGTATTCATTCCAATTTTGGCTTTAGAAGGTGTTGAAGGAAAAATGTTTCAGCCCATGGCATTAACATTTATATTTGCAATGATTGGTGCTATGATTCTGTGTTTGACTTATGTGCCTATGATTTCGGCACTATTTTTAAGAGCACCAAAATCTGATAAAATTTCTTATGGCGACCGCTTTGTACACTGGATAGAACGTAAATACGAACCGGTATTAACAAAAGCAATTCGTAATGGAAAAACGATTGTCCTTCTTGCAGTTGGCTTATTTGCTGTAGCTGTTTTTATGTTTACCAGAATGGGAGGTGAATTTATTCCAGAATTGGATGAAGGTGATATTGCATTTCACGCTATTTTAAAACCAGGAAGTTCACTAACCGAAACCATTGAAACCACTACAAAAATTGAGCAAATTGTTAAAGCTGAATTTCCAGAGGTTTTAAATATAGTCAGTAGAATTGGTGTTGCAGATGTACCTACAGATCCAATGCCCATGGATATTGCTGATGTTTTTGTTATTCTAAAACCTAGTAGTGAGTGGACATCAGCTGCATCAAAAGGTGAGTTGGTAGATAAAATAAAAGAAGCTGTTAGTATCGTTCCAGGTGTTAATTTCGAATTTACCCAACCTATCGAAATGCGTTTCAATGAACTACTTACTGGTGTGCGTGAAGATGTCGCTATTAAATTATTTGGAGACGATTTAGACGTATTAGCAGCAAAAGCAAATGACATAGGTAAACTAATCGCTAATGTAGAAGGTGTTGGTGATATGAAGGTGGAAGCCACTACTGGTCAACCTCAAATTTCAATTCACTATAACAGAAATAAATTAGCTCAATACGGATTAAATGTAAAAACATTAAATACGATTGTTGAAGCTTCATTTGCAGGTGGACATGCTGGTGTTATATTTGAAGGAGAAAGACGTTTTGATTTAGTCGTAAGATTAGACAAATCTAACCGAACTGATATTTCAGATATTCAGAGTTTATTTATAAACCTTCCTTCTGGTACACAAATACCGTTAAGCGAGGTTGCTGAAGTGAGTTTTCAACCAGCACCAATGCAAATTAGTCGCGATAATACAAACCGAAGAACCTATGTTGGCATTAATATTAGAGATCGTGATGTAAAATCTGTGGTGCTAGATATTCAAGATATTTTAGATGAAAAATTAGAGTTACCTGCAGGTTATTACATTCGTTATGGCGGTGCATTTGAAAATTTAGAACGTGCCAGTAATAAATTAAAAACGGTTGTGCCTTTAGCATTGCTGCTCATTTTTATACTCATATTCTTTGCTTTAAAATCCTTACCACAAACGTTAATGATTTACATCGCTATCCCAATGGCAACCATCGGAGGAGTTTTTGCCTTATGGTTACGTGATATGCCTTTTAGTATTTCGGCAGGTGTAGGTTTTATTGTGCTATTTGGTGTAGCTGTTCTTAACGGACTAGTTATGATTAGTGGACTAAATGAATTAAAAGAAGAAGGCGTCACCAATCTTAAAGACCGAATTATAGAAGGTACAAAACGACGTATTAGACCTATTATGCTAACTGCTTTTACAGATGTATTAGGGTTTTTACCAATGGCTATTTCATCTGGATCAGGAGCAGAAGTACAACGGCCTTTAGCAACTGTTGTTATTGGTGGATTATTAACAGCAACCTTATTGACCTTGTTTGTTCTGCCAATATTATACCATTGGGTTGAAAACAAATCATTCACCTTTAAAGGGAATAAAAAAGTAGTAATGGCTACCGCAATGCTAGCATTTATGTTCGCCATACCTACAACTATAAATGCGCAAGAAGCAAACAGTGAACTGCCTCAAATCACTATAGATGAAGCTGTAAAACTCTCAAAAGAGAACTACCCGAATTTAAAAGTGATACAGTTAGAGATCAATAAGCAAAAGCAACTGAAAAGTACAGCTTTTGATTTAGGAACCACACAGATTTTTACAGGTGGTGAGGAAATTAATAACGGTTCGGGTATTTATACAACCATAGGTGCAAGTCAGTCTAAGATTGATTTGTTTGGTATTGCCCCTAAACGGAAACTACAAAAACAACGCATTCAATTAGCCGAAAAAGCGTTTCAACTTTCTGAATTAGAATTAGAACTGCAAGTTAAACAAGCTTGGGCCAATGCTCTTAAAAGTAAGAGAAACTATATTTTGTATAAAGAATTGGATCTTATTTACACAAAATTTGAAGACGCAGTGACTTTAAATTACGAGGTAGAAGCCATTTCAAAATTAGAGTATTCAGCAGCTAAAACGCAAGCGTTGCAAATACATAATAAACTAGTGCAAGCTATTAGTCAATACAATGTGGCATTACAGCAATTAAATTTATGGTTAGTCTCCGATGATTTTTATACGGTTCCTAATTCGATTGAAATTAATGGATTTGAAATTGAAGATTTTAATGTAGAAACGCATCCGTTGTTCAATATTTCACAATTACAGATAGCAGAAGCGGAAGCTAATTATAAGGCTGCAAAGGCAGATAACCTCCCTAAGTTTAATCTTCAAGGTGGTTTGCAAAAAGTAAATGGAGACTCAGGTTATGTTACATATCAAGCAGGTGTTTCAATACCATTTTTATCTGGCACAAATAAAGCACGTATAAAAACGGCTCGAATAGATAAAGAAATCGCCCTTGTGAATAGCGACTTTAAAAAAAAGGAAGTCGCATCTAAATACACACAAAGTCAAGAAAATTATCAAAAATGGAAAACAACATGGATTTTCTATAAAGACGAAGTTCTTCCACTTGTTGAAGACCAAAAGACAGGTGCTTTATTTGCTTATAAAGAAGGGGAAATAGATTATTCTGCCTTTACACAACTTATTAAGGATGCTATTCAATTGGAAGTTGAAGCCGAAACAGCCTTAACCAATTACTTAGAAAGCACTTTTCAATTACAATATTTTAAAAATTAATACAATGAAAAATATACAATATAAACTTATAGCATTATTTATCGCTTCTTTTTCAATAGTTGCTTGCGGAAACAGTAGTCAGACAGAAAAAGACAATCACAACCATAATGAGGCAACCATTGGAATCGGTTTAGGTGATAATGAATCAACTGAAGAAGCACATAGCGAAGGAGAAGGCGTTAAGTTAACCACAAAACAGTTTGATGCTTTACAAATGAAAGTAGATACACTTTCTCTTAGAAATTTAAGTGGCTATGTAAATGCGAATGGCACATTAGAAGTGCCGCCACAAAGTGAGGCAGCAATTACGTCGGTTGTTGGAGCCAATGTTGTTTCTATTGAAGTTATAGAAGGTGATAAAGTGACTAAAGGTCAAGTTGTAGCCTACCTATCACACCCTAATATTATCAATATGCAAACGGACTATTTAAATGCGACTAGTAATAGTAATTACTTAAAGAAAAGTTACGAACGTCAACAAAAACTGTATGATGCAGGTGTTGGTTCTGGTGCCAATTTTCAAAAAGCTAAAGCAGAATATGATGTATCAAAATCAATGGCTAGTGGATTGGCTGCACAATTACAAATGTTAAATATAAACCCATCTACTGTTCGTAACGGTACAATTGCTCAACGTGTACCTTTACGAAGCCCAATTGAAGGTTTTGTTAAAAAAGTTGAAGTTAAAACAGGTCAATATGTAGATCCTCAAACCGAACTTTTTGATATTGTAAACACCGATGATGTTCATGCCGATTTAATCGTGTTTGAAAAAGACGTTTTTAAAGTTAAGAAAGGTCAAAAAGTAATATTTAATATACAATCTAATTCTGATGAGGATTTAGTGGCAGAAATACTATCGGTAAGTAAAACTTTTGAAGACAATCCTAAAGGAGTTCACGTCCATGCTGAAATTGAAAACAAAATAAAATTCTAATTCCTGGGATGTATATTACAGGAAAAATTCAAATAGAAGACAATGAAACTACAACTTTACCTGAAAGTGCCATAACAAATGATGGCGATAAATTTTATGCCTTTACAGCAAAAAAGGAAGGCAACAACTGGACATTTACTCCTGTTGAAGTATTTATAGGTGTTAAAGATGGTAATTGGGTCGAAGTTAAATTTACAGAAGAATTAGGAGCCGATGTTAAATTCGCTTATAACAATGCGTATTATCTCATTGCTGAAATGAAAAAAGGCGAATCTGAACACTCTCATTAATTATGCAAACGATAGAACAACTATTACAGTCAAACAATATACGTGTTACGGCAATGCGATTACTTATTTATAAGTTTCTTGCAGATAAGCATGTTGCTGTAACACTAACCGATATTGAGAATGCTTTTGATAAAGCAGATAGAACCACGCTTTACAGAACCGTAAAAACATTTGAAGACAAAGCCATTGTACATCAAATTGATGATGGCACAGGAATTACAAAATATGCCCTTTGCGAACAAGGCTGTAATTGTGAAATTGAAACCGATTTACACTTACATTTTCACTGTAATAATTGCAATGAAACCATTTGCTTAACGGACCATAAAATTCCACAAATCAAAGTGCCAGAAGGTTTTGTTTCCGAAAATGTGAACTTAGTTGTAAAAGGGATTTGCGACAAGTGTAGTGGCTAATAATTGCACTTCCATTGCACTTCATTTTATGGCATCTTTGACTTAAAGTTTAATTAAAATGAAAAAAGAAAAACTCAATTTACGAGATATAAAACCAAATTATAAAAAAGAACATAGTCATGATGATGGTCATGATCATGGTGGTGAATCAAGCGGTGTTAAAGCTTACACTCCAGCAATAGTCAGTTTTGTAATGCTTATTATTGGTATTGCATTGGATTATTTTGATGTTGCATTTTTTAAGGACTGGATTCGCATTGTTTGGTATGGCATCGCTTATTTACCTGTTGGACTTCCTGTGGTTAAAGAAGGTTGGGAAAGCATAAAAAAAAGCGATGTTTTTACTGAATTTTTTCTAATGTCCATTGCCACTATTGGTGCATTTATAATTGGTGAATATCCTGAAGGTGTTGCTGTAATGTTATTCTATGCTGTTGGTGAATTGTTTCAAAATGCCGCAGTCAACAAAGCCAAAAGAAATATAAAAGCCTTATTAGATGTACGTCCTAAAGAAGCGAATGTCTTTAGAAATGGGAATATTGAAAGTGAACCACCAGAAACAGTTGAAATTGGTGAAAACATTCAAATCAGGGTTGGAGAAAAAATCCCACTAGATGGTATTTTAGTTTCAGAAAAAGCATTTGTAAATACGGCAGCCTTAACAGGAGAAAGTAAACCAGATACAATTACCAAAGGAGCAAATGTATTTGCCGGAAGCATTAATTTAGAAAGTGTCATTGAAGTTGTAGTAACCAAAGCATTTAAAGACAGTTCTATTGCTAGAATTTTAGATTTAGTTCAAAATGCGACGGCTCGTAAATCTAAAACAGAATTATTCATCCGAAAATTTGCCCGCATTTACACGCCTATTGTTGTGTTTTTAGCGATTGGAGTTACCTTATTACCTTACTTCTTTGTTGATGATTATGTATTTAGAGATTGGCTGTATAGAGCTTTAATTTTCTTAGTAATTTCGTGTCCTTGTGCTTTAGTCATTTCTATTCCTCTCGGCTATTTTGGTGGATTAGGAGCGGCTTCAAAAAACGGAATTTTATTTAAAGGAGCTTCTTTTCTGGAGGCCATGACCAAAATAAACACCTTGGTTATGGATAAAACAGGAACTGTTACCAAAGGTGTTTTCAAAATTAAAACGGTAAAAGCTATTGGTTGGGATGAAAAAGAATTCATGAACTACCTGATGGCAATGGAAGCACAATCCACACATCCCATTGCTAAAGCTATTTTAGAATATAAAACTGAAGAAGCCAATTTTAAAGCTACAGAAGTATCCGAAATTGCAGGTAAAGGTTTAAAAGGAATTGTGAATGGTAAAACTATTTTAGTAGGAAACAAAGCTTTAATGACGGCGCATAACATCACTGTTGTAGCAGAAACAGAAACGATTATAGAATCTATAGTTCTGGTGGCTATCGACAATACTTTTGCTGGTTATGTGGTTATTGCAGATGAGCTAAAAGACGATGCTAAAGAAACCATTATCAACTTGAGGAAAATAGGTATTAAAAATATCATAATGCTTTCGGGAGATAAAGATTCTATTACTCAAAAAGTAGCTGCCGAATTACGAATTAAAAATGCAAAAGGTGGTTTATTGCCTGAAGATAAACTTAATGAAGTAGAACTATTAAAACAAAATCCTGAAAATAAGATTGCTTTTATAGGAGATGGCATTAACGACGCCCCTGTTTTAGCAGCCAGCGATGTTGGTATTGCCATGGGGGGCTTAGGAAGTGATGTTGCTATTGAAACTGCTGATGTTATTATTCAAACGGATCAACCTTCAAAAGTTGTAAAAGCGATTAAAATCAGTCGTTCCACTCGGAAAATTGTATGGCAAAATATTGTATTAGCATTCGGAGTGAAAGTAATTGTACTAATTTTAGGAGCAGGAGGTTTAGCAACGATGTGGGAAGCTGTCTTTGCCGATGTTGGTGTGGCATTGTTAGCTATTTTGAATGCGGTTAGGTTACAGAAAATGAATTGGGATTAAGACAAGTGTTTTATTTTTTTAAATTTTCTACTAACTTTGTTTTAGTTGGTTAATCTTTTCGCTATACTGCAATGCAGTCATGTTATTTTCCTTAGAATAATCATCCAAATTTTAGGACAATAAGTGCAACACATATTTAAAACGAATTACTAATACTTCAAACGCTAAAAAAATGAAAACAATAACAAAAAAGAAAACGTTACTTCTAATATCCATTGGAATCTTTGTAGTTGCAATGTCTCAGATATTTTCTCAATTAACAGAATTACCAGATATAGCAACAGGTTCATTCATTGGAATAGGAATCGGGTTATTACTAACCGGTCTAATTTTTGGTAACTTTAAAACGGTTAAATAGCCTTCTTTACAAAGACCAAAATTAAACGAACCGAAACCCATATTGTCCCTAAGCGCTCTACTTCTATTCGATTACAAGAATATGGTGTTGGAATTTTTGATGCATTTCCTACAAAATCTGCTCTAAAAAAAGCCTTAAAAAAAGATTTTATATCTGTAGATGGAATCATCGCAACGTCTGCTACATTTATAAAAGGTGGAGAATCTATTACATTATCTGTTCCTGAAAATATCAGTCAGAAGAAAAGATTAATCTTTAAGATCAAGGTGCTTTTTGAAGACGATTATCTAGCTGTCATTCATAAACCTGGTGGGATTTTAGTAAGTGGCAATCATTTTAAAACCATTACCAACGCTTTAGTTCAGAATTTAAAACGAAGTCCACTCGAGGATACAGCAAAACCACAACCTGTTCACCGTTTAGATTTTGCGACCACTGGCATTTTATTGGTTGGAAAAACAAGCAGTAGCATTCGTGCTTTAAATAAACTTTTTAAAGATAGAGCGATAAAAAAAACATACTACGCGGTTACTATTGGAGGCATGAAACCTGAAGGCAGCATTACTACGGAGGTCGATGAAAAACCTTGTAAGTCTAACTACAAAGTTCATCAATCGGTTACCTCTGAAAGATTTGGGCAGCTAAACCTCGTAGAACTAGAACCGTTTACAGGACGACGGCATCAATTAAGGAAACACTTATCTGGCATAGGAAATCCCATACTGGGAGATAAAGATTATGGAAAGGAATCGCTTATTTTAAACGGAAAAGGATTGTATCTCCATGCCTATTCTTTAAAATTCACACACCCATTTACAGAAGAAGAACTTTATCTAAAAGATGAATTTCCTCAAAATTTTAAAAAGATATTTGATGTGTTACTGTAGTTAAAACATCATCTAAATTGGAGTATATAATTTTACAAAAACCATTTCTAACAAATTAATAAATGGTAAATTTAGACCTTAACGATTCTTAGCCTCAATCCATTTACTCATATATTTAGAGCTCTGCATAGATTGGTGCATAAATAATTGTCCTATAAAATTGTTTTCACGATGTGCATTTAGATTCGTAGACAATTCTACTATTTTGGATGTAAATGTGTTTTCAAAATCAGTTTTATTAAAACGTTGGTTTAAAACCACAAATCCATTTTGCTGCTTCTCTTGCCAAAGTTCGGCTTTGGTATAAAGTTCTACGGCTTTCTCGGCGAAAGTTTCAGGATTATCTGTTACAAAACCGTTTACTTCGACTTCGCTCAGCAACCGGTCTTTTAATTCAAACATCCCTTCTGCTGCAATGCATGTCATAACACAAGGTGTTCCGTTTTGCATCGCATCTACGAGTTTTCCTTTTAAGCCAGCACCAAAACGCAGAGATGCAAAACAAACTTTTGCGTTTTGCATGACCTCATTAACATCTTCAGCAAAACCTTTTATCAAAAACCCTTCTTTAACGTTATTGAGTTGTGTTACTTTTTGTGATTCATAAGATCCATAAATATGAAGTTCTGCTTTTGGTAATTGTTTCCTTACTAATGGCCAAATCGTTTGCTTTAAATACAACACCGCATCATAATTTGGAGCATGCAGAAAATTACCAATCGTTACAAAATGTTGTCTTTCTTCAAAAGTTGGTAATTGTTTTATTTCAACTTTAGAAATAGGATCTAATAAAAATGGTAAATAATAGAGTAAGTTTTTATCGATTTTAAACTGATTGGTTAAAATATCTATTTCAACTTCTGATATTATTAAGCTCAGATCGCATCGATATATACTTGCAATTTCGCGTTTGGTAGTATCGTTTTGCAAATGAGATATACTAACAGTTTCATTTTGTTTTAGAGCGACTTCCCTAGCCTTTCGTAAACCATGAAAATCTTCAGTATCTAAAACACGAATTGCATTAGGACATTGCTCAGCAACACGCCAGCCATATTGCTCTTCGGACATAAACCGATCAAACAAAACAACATTTGGTCTCAAGTCTTTTACAAAGTCATCAAAGGACGAATCATTTAAAAGGATTGGTTTCGTTTCAACATTTATAGTATTTAAATCGAAGGTATTGTTAGACGTTTTGGCTGCAGAAGAAAACGTGACTTCAAATCCTTGATTTTGAAATTGTAAGATCAACTGAAGAATGCGTGTTCCTGCTGCAGAACTTTTGGGCTCTGGCCAAACAAAACCGATAACTAATAATTTTTTAGTCATGAATTAATTATAAAATCCTAATAAGACTGCTTTGGAATTTGGATTTATTTACTGAGGTTCTTTTAGAAATACATATTTTAAACGAACTGTATTTGCCCAAGTAACAACAGATTCAATTTGCGCTGCTGACAATTTAGCTTCTCCATGTGTCCAAGTATAGCTGTCTAACGGCATTTCTTTATCCTCAACCATTTCAATTAATTCATCGAGTTTATGGTCTTTTTCTTATCGGAATAATCGCTCCATTTAGACATGTCGAAATGTTTTTTTCCATCTTTTACATGATCTGCCAACCAATAATTTACAGGAGTAATGTTATTATACCAAGGATAACGCGTGCTATCGCTATGACAATCTAAACAGGCATTTTTCAGAATCATTTTAACATCTTCCGGTGGATTGGTATCCGTAAAAAAAGTATCTACCGAAGTTATATCTCCATCATTTTTATCAGGTCCAAAAAATTGAGCAACGACAAATACTATTAAAAGTAACAAGCCTATTTTTTTTATAATCTTCATTTTTGATTAATTTTAAAGCTCTAAATTAATCAATTTTCAATTGACCAGAGCAGAACTCTATAAGGAATTAAATTACGTTAACCATTCGCGAGAAATGCGATTGAAGTATGCCAATCTCGTTATTGACAATCCGGAATTGATTGCACCACTTTTAGACATTCTTTTTGATGTGGATGATAAAATTTCGTGCAGAGCGGCTTGGGTTTTTGAATTTATGTGCGGAGAAAATCTCGATGCTATTATTCCACATCTCGATACCTTTACCGCAAACATTTCAAAAGTACATTTAGATCCGGCTGTGAGGCCAATCGCTAAGATTTGCGAATACTTAACCAAAGCTCATTATTCTAAAACAGAAAATCTGATAAAAAAAGAACTGTCTGAACCCCATAAAGAAAGAATTATAGAAGCTTGTTTTGATTGGATGATTAATGACGAAAAAATTGCACCAAAAGCCTATAGCATGAATAGTTTATATCTTTTAGGAACTGAGTATGATTGGATTCACCCAGAGCTCGTTATTATTTTAGAACGCGATTATGAGATGCAAAGTTCCGGATTTAAAGCTAGAGCGAAGCATATTCTGAAGAGGATAAAGAATAGTTAGAAGTTGGAAGCTTAGATTTAGAAAATATCCTAAAAACTTCGTGCTTCGTGCTTCAAACTTCAAACTTACTTCCTTATATTTGAAGCTTCAAAAAAACCAACATAAATGGCACTTTCACCTCTTAATGCAATTTCACCAATCGATGGTAGATACCGATCTAAAATTGAAGCTTTAGGCAATTATTTCTCAGAAGAAGCACTGATAAAATACCGAGTTCTAGTAGAGATTGAATATTTTATTGCTTTATGTGAATTACCACTACCACAATTAGAATCTGTTTCTAATTCTGTTTTTGAAGATTTAAGAGCTATTTATACAAATTTTACGGCTGTTGATGCTTCTGCAATTAAAGAGATTGAAAAAGTTACCAATCACGATGTAAAAGCCGTTGAGTATTTTTTAAAAGATAAATTTGATGCTTTAGAGTTATCAGCGTACAAAGAATTTATTCACTTTGGATTAACCTCTCAAGACATCAATAACACTGCAATTCCTTTAAGTATTAAGGAGGCGATGAATGATGTTTACGTTCCTGAATATTTGGTGTTATTAGAAAAAATTGAAGGCTTAGCAAAAGATTGGGCACATATCCCAATGTTAGCAAGAACCCATGGTCAACCAGCGTCACCTACACGATTAGGGAAAGAAATTGAAGTTTTTGCTGTGCGATTAAAAGAGCAATTCAATTTATTAAACGATGTGCCAAGTGCTGCTAAATTTGGTGGTGCAACAGGAAACTTCAACGCTCACAAAGTAGCTTATCCTAATATCGATTGGAAAGCTTTTGGAACTAAGTTTGTTCAAGAAAAATTGGGCTTACATCACTCGTTTCCGACAACACAAATAGAACATTACGATCATGTTGCTGCTTTATTTGATGGCTTAAAGCGTATTAATACTATTATCATCGACTTGGATAGAGATATTTGGACCTATGTTTCGATGGATTATTTTAAACAAAAATTAAAGCTGGTGAAGTAGGAAGTTCTGCAATGCCACACAAAGTAAATCCAATTGATTTTGAAAATAGTGAAGGAAATTTAGGAATCGCAAATGCTATTTTTGAGCATCTATCAGCGAAATTACCATTGTCTAGATTACAACGTGATTTAACGGATAGTACAGTTTTAAGAAATGTAGGTGTCCCTTTTGGACATACATTAATTGCTTTTAAATCTACAGTTAAAGGTTTAGGAAAGTTATTATTAAACGAACCAAAGTTTGCTCAAGATTTAGAGAATAACTGGGCTGTGGTTGCAGAAGCTATTCAAACCATCTTAAGACGCGAAAGTTATCCTAATCCTTACGAAGCGTTAAAAGGACTTACAAGAACTAATGAAGCCATAACCCAAACGTCTATTTCAAATTTTATTGATACCTTAGAGGTTTCTGATGCTATTAAATCGGAATTAAAAGCCATTACACCAAGTAATTATACTGGAATCTAATTTTAAAACTTGTGAAAATATCACCATTATCAACAGACGCTGTAGCCTTAGTTTGCGTAACGCTTATAACCTTCGGTGTATTTATAGCTGGTTTATTAGATGTGCTCGATTATATAATTATAAAGGGAGTTCTATTCTTAGGGTTTGGAATCATGCTTGTTTTTACGATTAGCTGTGCCTTAAAAAATGATAGAAAAGAAAATCGCCTTGAAGATACTCCTCAAGACGATTCACATTAACATTTAAATAAAATTGTCAGTTTATTTAAAAAAATCGGTTAACCCTTTTAATTGTTCCTCGTCAAAATTGGCTTTTTCTAAAACGGAACCTAAAGACATTAATTTACTTGCATTCATATCATCACCTAAAACTCTGGCGATTATAAAGCCTTTATTTTTAGCATGTCCAAAGATGATAAGTTCATCAATGTTATCTATATCTCCTAAAAATTTTACCACAAATTTTCCATCTACAGCATTACCTCCACGCATTAACTCTTCGTATTTAGGATCCTTAAGAATGGTATTAACCTTTTCTAATTCTAATTTGTAGTTTGCAGCTTCTGTATCTTCTTTCATAAACGTTAATACATTCAACTTATCTACAGAATCGTAAGCTTCTTTCTGTTCTTCGGTCAAGTCAACTTTTTCAACATTGACAAAACTTGTGGGTACATCAAACGAAGCAAAACCTGGTTCTAATTCGTTATCTACATAATAGGTTTGTAATGTAGGCCCTTGATTACAGCTTGTAAAAACTGTAACCAAAAGCAACATTACTATTGATTTTTTGATTGATTGTGTCATGAATTTATATTTATTGTTTTTTCTCTCCAGCTTTCTTCAACTGATCTCCACCTGGAATATCCATTTTACTGGTAATCTTAGAGACTTGTCTTAAGTCTATTTCTCCTGTTAACGAAATAACTATGGTCTCAAATTTAAAATCTTTACCATTTATTTTTATATCTTCTCCATCGACAAGTTCATTCATGCCAGTCATAAACATAACTAACTCTTTAACATGGTTTTCGTCTTTTCCTTCCTTTACATAAAACTTAACATTTTTATCACCATCTTTAAATCGCATTAATTCATCTAGTTTAGAAGATTTAATATAATTGGTCACTGTATTTGTTATGTCTTTCGAGGTAACTTCATCACCTGCCGTAAACACCTTAAGTCCTGTAATATTGTTAACCATATTTACATATTCTTTGTCCTTAGAATCTTCGACATTCATTCCCATGGTTGCCAACATTCTGAACATTTTTTGATTTAAAATGAAAGAAGTTACGTTTTCTTTGTCTTCTAATTTATCTATTGCATTCTGCCCAAACGACACCATTGACGTTAGCATAAGTGCTACAATTAAAATGGTCGTTTTACCCATGTTTAAGTATTTATTATAATTTTTCATAATTTTTAATTTTAAGAATTGTTGTTTTAATTTTTTAATAATTTGTTTGTTGTATTTCCAAAAACGGTAATATAATTTGCTTTTTCGAGGCCTACATTTAGGTTGTCTCCCGCTAAATCGAGTGCAGATAACCCAAGCATGCCTTCGTTTAAATTAGCAGAAATTAAAGAGAGTACTTGTTTGGTCTCTAAATATAATTTCTGTTCTTCTGGCGAATAATCCGCTAGAGTTTTTGGTTCGTTATTCCAATTCGGAATAAAGAAACCAATCATAAGAACGGCAACAGCTGCGACAGAAATCCATTGATACAATTTTGTTTTCTTAGTGTTTAATGGAACGTCTTTGGTATACTGCTCTTTTTGTGATAGCGAAAAGTATTGAAACATAGGCTTGTAATGCTCTAAATGAGGTGCCACATTATCCCCGTTGAAGTACGATTTTAACTGCGCTTCTTCATGCAGAGATGTTTCTGCATTATGATACTTTTCTATTAATTTTTCTATATTATTTAATACCATGTTGATGTGTATTAGTTAATTTTTCTCGTATTGTTTTTCGTGCTCTCGATAGATTTACTCTAATCGCTGTTTCATTCATATCTAACATTTTAGCGATTTCTTCATAATCATATTCCTCAATATCTCTTAATTGCACTATTATTTTTTGTTGTTCTGGTAGGTCTTCCATTATTTTAGACACCCAATCCACACTATCTTTTGCTTCAACCTGATGTTGTAATGACGAATTGTTATCCGTATAATTACTATGAACAATTTTTAAATTAGACGCTTGTTTCGATTTTAATCTATCTAAGCAAAAGTTTTTCGTCATCGTCATTGAAAACGCTTCTACATTTTTATAGTCCCCAATCTTTTTGTTATTCTTCCATAATTTCAAAAGTATTTCTTGCGTGGCATCTTCTGCTTCTTCACGAGATACCAGTAATCGTTTTGCTAAACGAAAGACTTTATCCTTAAATGGCATTACTAAGCTTACAAAATCTGCTTGCTTCATTACTTTTTTGGTTGGTTGGTAAAGTCGGTTATTATTCGCCTTCATTATTACGACGATACACTTTATGTTTTGTTACAAAGATTTCTTTTTTTTACAATATTGTAAGTAAATTTAGAGTTTTACACTAAGAGATAAGACATTGCTACTTATTAAAAAGAAAAATATACTATGAAAACTATTAAGATTCTACTACTAACTTGTGTTGCTATGTTTGCATTGACAAGTTGTTTTGAAGATATGGATGATAATATTATACCATCTTCTACATTAAACATTAATGATTTTGTTTGGCGAGGAATGAATATTGTGTATTTATATAAGTCTGAAGTCCCCGATTTAGCCGATAGCAGGTTTATTTCTGATGAAGATTACACTAACTATTTAACGGGATTTAATAGTCCTGAAGATTTATTTGAATCCTTAATATACGATCCAGATACTGTTGATCGGTTTAGTAGAATCTACGAGAACTATTTTGATTTGCAAAATCAACAGTCTGGTACAACTTTAACTAATGGTTTAGAATTTAACTTCTACCGTGTACCCGGAAGTAGTACTGAAGTCTTCGGAGTCATTACTTTAGTATTGAATAATAGTGTCGCGGATAATGTGGGTGTAAAACGCGGACAAATTATCAGAGCTGTTAACAACACCAACCTTACGGACTCTAACTACATTAATTTAGTTTATGGACAAAATTCTAACACCTTAAATTTTGCGACCTACAATGATAGTGGCACACCCGACACAGCAGATGATACGTTCGAATTAAATGGAGAAAGTGCAGATTTAACTAAGGTAACATATACCGAAAACCCAATACATGTTTCAGAGGTTTTAAATGTTAATAACGTCAATATTGGCTACTTAATGTATAATGGTTTTAATCAAAACTTTGATAGCGATTTAAATAATGCTTTTGGAGAATTTAAGTCTGCAGGCGTAACGGAATTAGTTCTCGATTTACGTTACAATGGAGGAGGTTCTGTACAAACAGCTGCCTATTTAGGAAGTATGGTTACTGGGCAGTTTAATGGAGAGATTTATTCAAAGTTATTTTACAATGAAAATTTAAGCAGCAACGATCGGAACTATTTATTTACCCACTCTATCGAAAATATTGGTGCAATTAACAGCCTCAATTTATCTAAAGTATATGTATTAACTACCAATAGAAGAACAGCTTCTGCTAGCGAATTAATTATTAATAGTTTAAAACCTTATATCGAAGTCGTAGTTATTGGCGAAAATACCGTGGGAAAAACGCAAGCCTCACGAACAATTTACGATTCACCTGACTTTTCTTTCGAAAATGTAAACCAAGGTCATACGTACGCAATGCAACCTTTAATTGCAAATTCTACTAATGTAAATGATTTACTAGTGCCAACAAACGGAATTATTCCTGATATAGCTATTAGTGAAGCCTTTAATACCCTAGGAATATTAGGAGATATAAACGAACCGCTTTTGGCTGAAGCTATCGCGCAAATAACAACAACTGACCGACCTGCAAACCGATCTCTTGTTAACGAAAATCTTCAATTAATAGAAATCGCAAAACCAATTTCTGCTTTAGAACAGGATATGTATATTGATTAAGTTATTCAACAAAAAATTAAAGCCCCTTTTTACAATTTGTAGAAAGCGGCTTTTTTTTGATTCAAAAAGAAACAGACGTAACGATTAAAGTCCTGTTTATAGTTAATTAAAATATATTTTTGAAGCACCTACACCAACACTAAACGTATTGGTTTCTGTACCTGAAGATAAATCATAAACTAATAAGGTACTATTTTCTGTAAAGCTTGCATCTGTAACAAACAACTGGTTATCATCTACAGATAATCCGTATGCGTAACTTGCACTGATATCAAATAATGCGGTTGAAGGTAAACTTGTAGCACTATCAGACAAACTATAAACTTGATTGTTTAAAATATAATAAGCAAATCCATCATCATAAGCCATTAGACTTGGGTGTTGACCTGCAGGAAATTCTAAATTAGAAATTATAGAATTATCACTTAAATCAATTCTTGTGATTGCGGCTTCTGTTTCAACAGGTGGTGTTAACCAAGATTGATTAGCACCAGAGCTTAATACTAATAAATTTCCAGATTCATCTATAAACATTTCATCTGGCACATCGTTAACTGTTATAGTTTCAACAGTATTATCAATAGTATTTATTACTGAAATAATATTATTTGTATGATACCCTCCATTATGAGAGACATAAATTTTATCAGATTCCTCTAAAACTTGTTCTGGTCCTTCTGCAACAGGAATTGTAGAAATTACAGCATTAGAAGTTAAATCAATGACAGCAATATAATCATCTGTAGTATCATTTGGATCTCCCCAATCAGATACATAAGCTGTATTATCCTCAAAAGCAATATATCTTGGCAATGTTAAACCTGTAGAAATAGTCGCCAATTTTTCAAAAGTATAACGGTTAACTACTTTAATTGTACCATCTTGAACTACGATATACGCTTTATCATCATTAAAACCTATAGATTGTAAAAACCCTCCTGTAGTTTCATTATTTACATTAAAATAAATTTGATTCTCCGAGCTCATTAAGTCTTCAGAAATAAATGATATTGAGCTTGGCAACGAAAAAGACCCTTCTCCATTAACTATAATTCCATCTTCATAAGCTCCTGATGGCTCGGACGAACCGGCATCATCATCGCTAGAACAAGACACGATTAATAACGACATTGCAAAAATTGATAAAATGATTCTTTTCATTGTAATTGGTTTAAAATTTATATTGAATTTGAAAGTTAAAATTACGATCTGGCATAGGTCTAAACGCCACGTTCTCGTATGCTGTATTAAATAGATTATTCACCTTTAAGCTTATATCTATTTGCTGTGATTTTGTTTTGAATAACTCATAAGCAATACCTAAATTACTTACCTCATAAGGTTCTACGCTATAAAAACGGCCAGACAAATTTTCTGTAGTTGTGTACACTTCTCCGTTATATAAATGTTGAAAAAATAATGACATCCGCTTGTGTGCGTACGCCAAGTTCATATTTGCTTTATGATAGGGCACATATATCAATTGCTTATTGCTTTCTAAATCTTCAGAAACGGTATACGCATAATTGAATTGCAGTGATAGATTGTGTTTCCTGATTTTTTTAGAAACATCTAAGCTCGCTTCTGCTCCAAAATTTTGAGTTTTAGCAATATTTTCTGGACTCCAAAATCCAGAATTATTGGGCTTCCATTGAATGAGATCGGTGGTCTTTATATAAAAAGCGTTAAGATTTAGTTTAGCACTTTTATATGTTATGTCTTGACCTAAATCTATTTGATAAGACGTTTCAGGTACTAAATCCAAATTACCTCCTGGCTGCCAATACAAATCGTTAAATGTTGGAACACGGTAGTTTTTTGATCCATTTAATTTCAAGGTATAATAGTCTGAAACCTCATACGCTACATCAAAAGAATACAACAATGGACTTTCAAAACCTGAGGTTACATCCTGTCTTAGATTCAACCCATATTGCCATTTCTCATTAGGGGTATACTGAAGCAACGCTGTAGTTGAAAATTCTTTTCGGTTAGGATCTCCAAAACTACTCCCGCTGCCTTCGTAATAATTATAAGACACTATCGGTTTCAATTTTAAATTCGTTAATAAATCCATATCTGCCGTATAATTAATGAGGTAGGTATTCACCTTTCCGAAGGTAAAGTTGTCTGTGTTTTTATTTCCAAAATATTTAAAATGCTCTTGTAAATGTGCCACTTTTAATTTCGAAAACGCCGTATCTCCTTGATGTGACCATTCTAACATGGTTCTAAAATTTTGATCCTCGTATTTAGCTAAAGAAGGTGAACTTATGGTTCCAGAAAATTCGCGTTCCCCTAAAAACGTTTGATGATAAAGTTTTATGACATCCTTAGGAGATATAACATAACCGACATTAGCATTGATACTCCCATTGTAATAAGCTCCGTTCGTATTGCGTTTATCTGTATTTAGGTATTTATAATCATTGTCAGAATCAATATAATTCAACCCAATATTAAAAGACAATTTCTCATTGGCATAAGACGACAAATAACTGACATTTTTAGTCTCATAACTTCCATAAGATAAGGTTACGGTATTATCAAAATGAGGACTAAAACTTAAGGTGTTATTTAAATGAATACTACCGCCAATGGCACCACTACCATATTGAACTGATCCACCACCAGAACGTATCACCACACTTTTAAAATTAGTGGTATTAATGGTATTAAAATCCGTTTGCCCCGTCAGTTGCGAATTAATAGAAATACCATTCCATATTACAGCCGTTTGTGAAGCATTAGTTCCTCTAAATGACGGTGACGACACCATACCATAACCATTTTCTTTAAAATAGAGGTTGGAATTAAATCGTAAAATATCGGTGAATGAGCTTCTATTCTTTTGAAGTAAAGAATCATTAAGAACAGTCACTTTGTAGCCATGAGAATAGCGCTTCAATTTAACATCACTCAATACCACTTCATCCAGTCTCTGAATAGAATCAGTGGATGTTTGTGCCTTAGCAACGCTACTAAATATTAGTAATAAAAAAAGAGAACTACACGTTTCATACTGCAATCACTTTTATCCCGAAAGTTTGATTAATTAGTTGAAATTGGCAGGTCTCCTGACTTGTTTCTTATTATTTCACCTTCCCAACATAAATGTCAGTGGTTTTGAAGAAAATAATAACTCTCAAAAATGAGATGCTCAATCTTTGAACATAAAACTTACAGTTGCGGGAACAGTACAAGAATGAAGATTTCCGATTGTAAATCGTGCCTCTTTTCACTTGATTCCCTTTTAATCTAATCGCTTAATAATTAGAACCTAATTTCGACGTAAAAATAGACTTTTAAACACATCACAAAGGTCATTTACATGACTTCTTTTTATTCATTTTAAAAATCAAATAAATAAAACCAATTAAAAAATGTGCTATGATTATTCCTGCAACGATATATAGTGTTAAATTTGAATTGTCTCTCATGACTGTAGTTTTAACAAATTTATTAATTCAATACTTAAACGGTAGTTACAAAAGTTACATATGAAAATTATTAAATTCTTAATTCTTCTACTTATCGTTAGTGCATGTAAAAATGAAACTAAAAACGATAACATTTTACCTGCAACTGAAACCAAAGACATCGCTTTAAAATATGCTGAAGGTTTTAAAATTTCGCAATCCGATCATAGTAAAACCATAGAAATCACTAAAGCGTGGCCAGAAGCAGAAAAAACATATACCTATTTATTACTCACAAAAGAGCAAGCCGCAAAAACCACTTATAATAAAGCCGATTATGATGGCGTTATCATTACTCCAATTACTAAAACGGTAGTGACGTCTACAACTCATATTCCGGCATTGGAACTTTTAGGAGTCGAAGAAACCTTAATTGGTTTTCCAGGTTCAGATTATGTGTCTTCAGAAAAAACCAGACAGTTAATTGACGATGGAAAAGTAAGAGAGTTAGGAAAAAATGAAGGTCTTAATACGGAAGTTTTACTCGCTCTAAATCCAGATGTTGTTGTTGGTTTTGGAGTTGATGGGGTAAACAAAACCTTCGAAACTATAAAAAAATCAGGTATTCCCGTGATTTATAATGGTGATTGGGCAGAATCTTCTGCCTTAGCAAAAGCGGAATGGATTAAATTCTTCGGTGTGCTTTTTAATAAAGAAAAAGAAGCCGACTCTATATTTAATACTATTGAACGCGATTATTTAGCGGCAAAAGCAATTGCAAAACAAGCGAAACATCAACCCACAATTTTAAGCGGAGCGATGCATAAAGATGTATGGTATTTACCAAATGGCTCTAGTCCTGAAGCCCAATTTTTAAAAGATGCCAATGTTAATTATTTATGGAGTGATACTACAGGTAATGGTAGTTTAGCGTTAAGTTTTGAAGTGGTTTTAAACAAAGCTAAAGATGCCGATTTATGGTTGAGCCCTTCCTACTATTCTAGCCTAAAACAGTTAGAAGAGACAAATGCATTATACACCAATTTTGAAGCTTTTAAAACCAAAAACATCTATAGCTTCGCCAATACAACAGGTGAAACTGGTGGCGTTTTATATTATGAATTAGGAACAGCAAGACCCGATTTAGTTTTAAAAGATTTAATAAAAATTTGCCATCCTGAATTGCTAACAGACTATACACCGTATTTCTTTAAACGTCTTAATTAATTGGGTGAACAAAAAACATACCGCCTTCAATTTGCCTTGTTAGCTTTCACTTTATTGGTTTGCTTTATTGTGAATATTAGTTTGGGTTCTGTCAGTATTCCTCTTAAAAATATTTTTGGAAGCTTTTTCGGTTCGGTGGAATCTTCTTCAAACTGGAACATCATTATCCTGGATTATAGATTACCAAAAGCAATAACAGCTATTATGGTTGGTTCTGGTTTGGGTATTTCCGGATTATTGATGCAAACCCTATTTAGAAATCCCTTAGCAGGACCATTTGTTCTTGGTATCAGTTCTGGCGCTAGTTTAGGTGTTGCTTTAGTTATTTTGGGATCAGGACTTTTTGGAGGTCTTTTTGCTACAGCCTTAATCACCAAATGGAGCATTGTTATTGCGGCGAGTTTAGGTAGTTTTCTAGTCCTATTAGCTGTTTTAGCTGTTTCTAATAAAGTTAGAGACACCATGGCTATTCTTATTATTGGACTAATGTTTGGAAGTATTACGGCTGCTATTGTAAGTGTACTGTCTTACTTTAGTTCCGCAGAACAATTACAACAATACATCTTTTGGGGATTTGGAAGTTTGAGTAATTTATCTTGGAGTGAACTTTTAATTTTCTTCTGTATTTATGCTATCGGACTCATATTAAGTGTCGCCTCAATAAAAGGCTTAAATAGTTTATTACTTGGAGATAATTATGCCAAAAGTTTGGGATTAAATTTAAAACAAAGCCGATTTATCATCATTATCGCCACCAGTTTAATTGCAGGAACCATCACCGCATTTGCTGGCCCAATTGCATTTATCGGTTTGGCAATTCCGCATCTAACACGTCAAATTTTTAAAACAACCAACCACAAAATATTATTACCTGCCGTATTTTTATTTGGAGCCATTGTGATGCTTATTTGCGATACTATTGCGCAAGTTCCAAATAGTGATTATATGTTACCAATTAATGCCATAACCGCTTTAGTTGGTGCTCCTGTTGTGATTTGGTTATTGGTCAGACAACGAAAAATGATGTTTTAAATGGAGACAAAGACCTCACATATCATACTTAAAGTCGAACAACTTTCAATTGGCTACAAAACCAAAAAAGCCAAAACTGTTATTGCTTCAAATATTAATTTTGAATTGCAAAAAGGGCAACTCATTGGCTTAGTTGGAGCTAATGGTATTGGTAAATCGACCTTATTAAGAACACTAATTAAAGTGCAGCCAGAATTATCGGGCTCTATACGTCTTAATAATAAAGACCTTAAAACCACCACTACTTTAGAGCTTGCTAAACAACTGAGTATTGTACTAACAGAACCTCTATCGTCTAAAAATCTTTCCGTTTTTGAGCTTGTAGCTTTAGGACGGCATCCTTACACCAATTGGATTGGTAACCTAACCGAAAGCGATACTACGATTATAAGAAAGGCTATGACACTGGTCAATATTTTAGAATTAAAAGATAAAAAATGCTACGAGCTTAGTGATGGACAGCTACAAAAAGTTATGATTGCTCGTGCTTTGGCTCAAGATACAGCTATTATTGTTTTAGATGAACCCACGTCACATCTCGATATGTATCATAAAGCCTACATTTTAAAACTGCTTCAAAAGTTAACCAAAGAAACAGGTAAAACGATTTTATTTTCTTCGCACGAAATTGATTTAGCCATTCAACTTTGTGACACCATGATTGTAATGCAAAAAGATAATGTGGTCTGCAATCAACCTTGTCACTTAATTACTGAAGGTGTTTTTGAATCCCTTTTCCCCAAAGACCTAATTGTTTTTGATGATAAAACAGGAAGCTTTAGAGTGACAAAGTAACTTTACTATTTCCACATTTAGTTTTCAATTTCATTTTCGATTTCAACTTTATTTTCAACATTAAAAATTATCTTTGAAAAATTTCCATTTTCAACTATGAACGACTCACTAATTCTATTTTTAGCTATTATTATTTCCGCAGGTATCGGTGCTTTTATTGGTCTCAAATTTTCGCAATTAAAAAGTAAAAGTGACAAAAGTACTTTAGAAGAGCGTAATGCTAATTTGCAACAACAATTCAATGAATTCAAAACCCATTCTGAAACTGAAAACCAAAAACAGAATCAGTATTTCACCCAACAATTAACGGAATTAAAAGAGACGATTTCTAAAATTGAAATTGAACGTGAAGCGATTAGACGAGAAAAGGACTTTTTAAATACAGAACTTTCGAGACGTAATTCGGAATACGAGAATCTTGAAAAAGCAAACTTAAAACGCGACGAAGAACTCGTCTTACAACAAGAGCAGTTGCGAAAGGATTTTGAGCTAATGGCCTCTAAAATATTAGATGAAAAATCTGAGAAATTCACTCTTCAGAATAAAGAGAACATCAAAAACATATTAAATCCTTTACAAGAAAAAATACAACTCTTTGAGAAAAAAGTTGATGATACGCAAAAGGAAAGTATCAGCATGCACTCGGCTTTAAAAGAGCAATTAGTAGGGCTTAAAGACCTTAACCAAATTATGGCAAAAGAAGCCACAAACCTTACCAGAGCGTTAAAAGGTGATAGTAAAACACAAGGAAATTGGGGAGAATTAGTTTTAGAGCGTGTCTTAGAAAAATCAGGATTAGAGAAAGATAGAGAATATTTTGTGCAACAAAACTTTCAACGCGAAGATGGCTCTCGTGTAATGCCAGATGTGGTATTACATCTTCCAGATTCTAAAAAAATGATTATAGATTCTAAAGTGTCATTAACAGCTTACGAGCAGTTTGTAAATGCTGAAGATGACCAACGTCCTTTGTTTCTAAAAGCACATGTTAATTCAATTAAAAAACACGTCGATCAGCTTTCTGCTAAAAATTATCAAGATTTATATGATATTGAATCACCAGATTTCGTATTGATGTTTATTCCTATTGAACCTGCTTTTGCTGTGGCTATAAATGAAGACAATTCATTGTACAATAAAGCTTTTGAACAAAACATAGTCATTGTTACTCCTTCTACCCTTTTGGCAACTTTACGTACCATAGATTCTATGTGGAATAACGAAAAACAGCAACAAAATGCTTTAGAAATCGCAAAACAAGCCGGTGCACTCTACGATAAATTTGAAGGCTTGGTCATCGATTTAACTGGTGTTGGTAAAAAGATTGATGCCGCTAAAAGTGACTATTCAGCCGCTATGAATAAGTTGGTAGATGGAAAAGGTAATCTTATTTCTCGTGTCGAAAAAATTAAAAAGATGGGAGCCAAAGCTAAGAAATCACTTCCGGAAAGTATTATAAAACGAGCTAATGAAGATGATTTATAAAATAGTCCTATTTAAAGGCATAATTACAAATATGCCACATTAAAGGCATAAATTAGATTATTCCGTTTTAAAGGCATATATTTGAATGTAACATAAGAATATATGACAAGTATAATTACTGGTGATATTATAAAATCTAGAGAAGCAACGAGTCAAAGTTTATGGTTAAACACCTTAAAAACGGCTTTAAGTACGCTATCTAATCACACATCTGACTACGAAATATACAGAGGTGATAGTTTTCAAATAGAATGTAGTGACGCGCTCAACAGTTTTAAATATGCTGTATATATAAAAGCTTGTATTAAAACTATAAAAGGTTTAGATGTAAGGCTTGCTATTGGTATTGGTAACAAAACTTATGAAGGAAAAACCGTAAGCGAATCTAATGGTGAAGCCTTTATATATTCTGGTGAAACTCTTGAAACCTTAAAAAAAGAGAAAGTCAACCTAAAAATTAAGACCAACAGTGACGTGATAAATACAGAGCTTAATCTTTATTTTAAACTTGCCTTAATTGCCATGGATAACTGGACGGTAAACTCTGCAGAAATCATGAAACTCAGCATAGAACATCCTAACATGATTCAATCTGACCTAGCGCAGCTCATTGATATAAGTCAAGATGCGGTTAGCAAACGCCAAAAACGCGCGTATTTAGATGAAATTTTAGAATTAGACCATTTATATAGACAGAAAATAGACCAATTATGATGCTACTCATTTTAAAACTCTTTTTGGCACACCTCATTGGCGACTTCTTTCTTCAGCCTACAAACTGGGTAAAACATAAAGAAAATAAAAACTAAAATCGGTTTGGCTATATGTACATGTTGCTGTTCATTTAGCTTTAATGTTTTTAATCGTTTGGGATTTATCCTATACTCCATTAATATTAGGTATTGGCGCATTGCACCTTATTGTAGATTGCTTAAAACTTATACTTCAACGTAAAAAAACAAAACGCTTATATTTTTTTTAGATCAGTTATTCCATATGATTTCAATCCTTGGATTAACAGCACTCTTATATATCGATGATTTTGACTTCACACTAATTTTAGATTCTCACCTTTTACTATT
Organism: Winogradskyella psychrotolerans RS-3; assembly: GCF_000427335.1. Taxonomy (GTDB): domain Bacteria; phylum Bacteroidota; class Bacteroidia; order Flavobacteriales; family Flavobacteriaceae; genus Winogradskyella; species Winogradskyella psychrotolerans. Next base: position 237,541 of record NZ_ATMR01000091.1, read on the forward strand.
GATAATTTGTGTAGCCTTTTTAACTAAGCCGACATCAATACTAATGAAAACCATTTTTTCTAAATGGAATATTTCAAAATTGACTAAAGACAATGAATCCTTAAAAGATGCAGGAAATTATATCGGTGTTTTAGAACGCCTTCTAGTATTTGTCTTTGTGGTTTTGGGTCATTGGGAAGCCGTAGGATTTTTAATAACAGCTAAATCCGTATTTAGATTTGGTGATCTTACCGCATCTAAAGAACGAAAACTAACCGAATACATTTTAATAGGTACATTAATCAGTTTTGGCATTGCTATAATAACTAGTTTGCTATACTTAACTCTTAAAAATTATGTTTAAAACAACTGAAGATTCTAGAATTCAGATTTCAGAATTAATGAAACCATCTTATGCCAATTTTGGTGGAAAAATTCATGGAGGTTACATTTTAAGTTTAATGGATAATGTTGCTTTTGCTTGCGCTTCAAAACACTCTCGCAGTTATTGCGTCACAGCTTCTGTTAATAAAGTAAACTTCTTAAATCCGATTGAAGTTGGAGAATTAGTGACTATGAAAGCTTCAGTTAATTACGTTGGTAATTCTTCTATGGTTGTAGGTATAAGAGTAGAATCTGAAAATATTAGAACAGGCGAAACAAAACATTGTAATTCGTCTTATTTTATAATGGTAGCTGTTGATGAAGAAGGAAATAAAGTTTCCGTTCCTGGTCTAACTTTAACAAATAAATTAGCGGCGAAACGTTTTATAAAATCTATAATTAGACAAGAAAGCGATACTAAACGCAGTATGGATTTAGAGAATCTCTATAAAAATCTAGATCTACACTTAGAAAAGCTAAAGGATTATAAAGTACAAATTGACTTTAAATAAAAAAAAGCTAGTTCAAAAATGAACTAGCTTTTATATTATACTATATCTATAGTTGTTTTACTGTTTTATAAAACGTTTAGTGTGCGTTACTGTATCATCAGTTATTCTCACTAAATACACTCCACTTTTCCAATTAGAAACGTCAATTGATGATTCTAATTTAGTAATTAGACCTTTATATATTCGTTTCCCTAAGACATCAAAGACTTCTAATTTTAAATCTTCGCTTGTGTTAAGCAATTTAATATTAAGTTTATTCTTAGCCGGATTAGGCGCAATAGTAAATTCATTATTTTGAATTTCCATTGAACTTAAGCCTGATCCAATATTAGAAATTTGGGTTGCCGGAGCCTGAGCAAACGAATATGCTGCTATAAAAAAGAGCAAAAAAAGTAATTTTAATTTCATATAAGTAGGGCATTGATTAATGCTAAGTTAGTAATTATTAATGAATAACACTTACACTTCATCGAAAACCATGCCATTATTTACTTAAATACATTTTTCTTCTTGCATATAAATCATAAAACTGATCGTCCTTTAAATTCTCTATAAATAAAATACTTTCTCCTGTACTTTTCATTTCTGGTCCCAGTTGTTTATTCACATTCGGAAACTTATTAAATGAAAACACCGGTTGCTTAATAGCGTAGCCTTCTAGTTGTGGATTAAAATTAAAATCAGTCACTTTTTTCTCACCTAACATTACTTTGGTTGCATAGTTTACATAAGGTTCTTTATAAGCTTTTGCGATAAAAGGAACTGTACGTGAGGCTCTAGGATTAGCTTCAATAATGTAAACAATATCATCTTGAATAGCGAATTGAATATTAATTAAACCAACAGTATTTAAAGCTCTTGCAATGGTATGTGTATGATCTATAATTTGCTGCATTACCAAATCTCCCAAATTGAAGGCTGGCAATAATGCATTACTATCTCCAGAGTGGATTCCACATGGCTCAATATGCTCCATAATACCAATAATATGAACATTACCATCGGCATCACAAATAGCATCTGCCTCTGCCTCTATCGCTCCATCTAAATAATGATCTAACAATAACTTGTTACCAGGAATCGATTTTAATAAATCTATGACATGCGATTCTAATTCTTGCTTATTAATTACAATTTTCATCCCTTGTCCTCCTAATACATAAGAAGGTCTTACTAAAATTGGAAAATCTAAAACATCTGCAATAGCTAAAGCTTCATCTGCCGATTCTGCAACATCAAATTCTGGATACGGAATATTATGTTCTTTTAATATGTTTGAAAAACTACCTCTATCTTCAGCTAAATCTAAAGATTGGAAGCTAGTCCCCATAATTTTAATACCGTAACGCTCTAGCTTTTCAGCAAGCTTTAAAGCTGTTTGTCCACCTAATTGAACAATGACACCTTCTGGTTTTTCATGTTGAATGATATCATAAATATGTTCCCAGAATACAGGTTCAAAATATAATTTGTCTGCAATATCAAAATCGGTAGAAACCGTTTCTGGGTTACAGTTAATCATTATAGTTTCATAACCACATTCTGCAGCTGCTAAAACACCATGCACACAACAATAATCGAACTCAATACCTTGACCAATTCTATTTGGACCTGAACCTAAAACGATAATTTTCTTTTTATCTGTAACCACACTTTCGTTTTGTACATAAACGGTTCCGTCTGGTTTTTCTACTTCACTTTCAAAAGTTGAATAATAATATGGTGTCTGTGCTTTAAACTCAGCCGCACAAGTATCTACTAATTTAAATACACGATTAATATTTAGTTCGCTTCGTTTATTATAAACTTCACTTTCTAAACAACCTAGCATATGTGCTATTTGTCTATCACCATAGCCTTTTTGCTTGGCTTCTAGCAATAATTCACGCTCAATAGTATTGATTTTAAAGGTAGATATCTCTTTTTCAAGTTGAAATAATTCTTCATATTGCTTTAAAAACCACATGTCTATTTTTGTGATTTCGTGAATACGGCTCAATGGAATTCCCATAGCAACAGCATCATAAATCACAAACACACGATCCCAACTTGCATATGTTAGCTTTTCAATTATCGTATCGTAATCTTTACAACTTTTACCATCTGCTCCTAATCCGTTTCTTGAAATTTCTAAAGATTGTGTAGCTTTATGAAGTGCTTCTTGAAACGAGCGCCCAATTGCCATCACTTCACCAACAGATTTCATTTGTAAACCTAATGTACGATCTGAGCCTTCAAATTTATCGAAATTCCAACGTGGAATCTTTACAACAACGTAATCTAAAGTAGGCTCAAATAATGCAGACGTTGATTTTGTAATCTGATTATCTAATTCATCTAAATTATAACCAATAGCTAATTTTGATGCAATCTTAGCAATAGGATAACCTGTTGCTTTACTTGCTAATGCAGAAGAACGAGATACACGTGGATTGATTTCAATGGCGATTATTTCCTCTTCATCATCCGGACTCACAGCAAATTGCACATTACAACCACCTGCGAAATCACCAATACTTCGCATCATATGAATGGCCATATCTCGCATTTTCTGATATGTTTTATCAGATAATGTCATTGCAGGTGCCAGAGTAATTGAGTCACCTGTATGAATTCCCATCGGATCCATATTTTCAATCGTACAGATAATCACAACATTGTCGTTTTTATCTCGTAATAACTCTAATTCGTATTCTTTCCAACCGATTAAGGCTTTATCAATCATGACCTCGTGAATTGGAGAGACTTCCAAACCGCGCGTTAGCATTTCGTCAAAATCTTCTTCTTTATATACAAAAGAAGCCCCTTCTCCACCTAAGGTGTACGACGCTCTAATAACTAAAGGAAAACCAAATTCTTGAGCAATTTCTTTTCCTTTAAGATAAGATGTTGCTGTTGCTTGAGGTGCCATTCCAATACCTATCTTCAACATCAACTCTCTAAATTGTTCTCTATCTTCAGTGATATTAATGGCGTCGATATCTACACCGATGATATCTACTCCAAAATCTTCCCAAATGCCTTTTTCATCAGCTTCAATACAAAGATTTAACGCTGTTTGTCCTCCCATAGTTGGCAGAACAGCATCAATTTGTGGATGATTCTTTAAGATTTGAACTAAAGATTTAGTGGTTAATGGCAACAAATACACATGATCCGCCATCGTGGGATCAGTCATTATTGTTGCAGGATTAGAATTAATAAGAATGGTTTCAATTCCGTCTTCTCTTAATGATCGAAGGGCTTGAGATCCTGAATAATCGAATTCACAAGCTTGCCCAATGACTATTGGGCCTGAACCGATAAGTAAAACAGATTTTATGTTGTTGTTTTTTGGCATGAGACTTTATGTTTAGTGAAATTGCAAATGTGTTTCATATATCATTTGCAGATGCAAAAATAGTTATCAATAGGATACAAAAAAAGGCGTTACACCTAAGTAACGCCCTAATATATTAACAATTGTTAATCATTATTTTTTATGTCTTGTTTCTGTAGATACAGATAATTTCTTTCTTCCTTTAGCTCTTCTACGTGCTAAAACTTTTCTTCCGTTAACAGAAGCCATTCTTTCTCTGAAACCGTGCTTGTTTTTCTTTTCTTTTTGACGGTTGAAACGTTCTTTTTGGCATGTCTTATATATTTTATAAACTAATAATCTTATTTGAAAATTGAGAGGTCTCTCAAAACTGCGTGCAAATATACAACAAGTTTTTACTTAACCAAGGAGCAAAAGAAAAATTTTGTTTAGAATTTTAACTCTTAGATTTTATTATCTTTGCGCTCTGCAAAAATACACAGAAATATGTTTAATAAAAATATAAAACTAGTCATCGCCGCGTTAATTATTGGTTTCGGCATCTATCAATTCACTGAAGGTAATATTGGTAATGGTATTATGTACCTCTTACTTTCTACGATATTCATTTTTCTTTACTTTAAAAATGAAATGATTTTACTAGCTTTTTTAAAACTTAGAAAACAAGATTTTGTTGGAGCTAAAAAATGGTTAGACAAAATAAAGAACCCAGAAGGCGCTTTAGTTAAAAAACAACAAGGCTATTTAAGCTACCTTTATGGTATTATGGTGTCTCAAAATAATATGAATGAAGCTGAAGGTTATTTTAAGAAAGCGATTAGTTTAGGGCTGTCAATGGACCACGATTTAGCTATGGCTAAATTGAATTTAGCCGGAATTGCTTTTTCAAAACGTAGAAAACCAGAAGCTCAAAAATTATTGGCTGAAGCTCAAAAATTAGACAAAAGAGATATGCTTGCTGAGCAAATTAAGATGATGAAAGATCAAATGAAAAAAGCAACTATGCCTAAACAGCAATACGGCCAGCCAACATCTGCGAGACAAAACCGAAGAAGTAGACGATAATATTTTATAATATAGGTGCCATTAAACGCGCAACGGCTTCAATTAGTTTGGTGCGTTTTGAGCGGTTTTTCCAAGAATTTAGTTCTAGCTTTTCGCAATGCTTTAAATCATCATTAAAGAATTCTGTTAGCTCACTACTAATTTTCTTATTATATATTAAAGCGTTGACTTCAAAATTAATATTGAAACTTCTATAATCCATATTGGTTGTGCCTACGGTACAAAACACACCATCAACAACCATAGTTTTAGCATGAATAAACCCTTTAGTGTAGCGATACACTTCTACTCCGGCTTCTAAAAGCATTTCTAGATAAGAATTTGTGGCATATTCTGCAATCCAAGAATCCGACTTTTTTGGTACAATAATCTTAACCTCTTTATTACTCCGTGCTAAAACTTGAAGCGCAGTTACGATTTCGCTATTTGGAATAAAATATGGTGTTGTAATATACACATGGTCATCAGCATTTGTAATGGCTACAAAAATAGCCTCCATAATATTAGACCAATCTGTATCTGGACCACTAGCAGCAATTTGAAGTGGTATATTTTCTTCACAATTATGTTTTGGAAAATACGTTTTTGAAATTTCTAACTCCCCTCCACTAACAAAATCCCAAGTTGTAAAGAATAAAATCTGTAATTGTTTTACGGCTTCTCCAACGATACGAACATGTGTATCTCTCCAATACCTATTATTGTTAGCATTAACATAATCATCAGAAACATTAATTCCTCCAACATAGCCTATTTTTCCATCAATTACAACGATTTTACGATGATCGCGATAGTTCATTTTACCAGTTGAATTTGAAAATCGAACAGGCATAAAGGGATGCATTTCTATACCACAATCCTTTAACTTGCGCTTCATCTTAGATGTTATTGAGCTTCCAACATCATCAATTGCGATTCTAATTTCGAGACCTTCACTTGCTTTTTTACATAATAAATCGAGAAGTTCAGTCCCTATTTTATCGTCTTTGATTATAAAATATTCAAGATGAATGTGATGTTCGGCTTCTTCAATATCTTTAAATAATAATTTAAACTTTTCGTCACCATTTTTAATAAGCTTTAAATCATTATTAATAGTAAGTTTAGATTTGTCATTATTATATAATAAAGGAATCACTTTTGATTTTTGATCGAGGAGATCATCAACCTCATTAATCTCCTTAGCATCAAGTTCTAATTGATCTTGAATTCTTTTAACAATAGACTGATTTAAAACGTTTTTCTAGAGAATATTTTATTCTTTCGATATTCTTGTCCGAAAAGATAATACACAATTAAACCTAAAAAAGGTAAAGCCAATAGACCAATAATGTAACTTAAAGCCTTTGTTGGATTTACCTTTTTAAGTAAAATGGTAACCACAGCAGATAAAGCAACCGTATAATTGAGAACAATTAAAATCTGCCAAATATGGTTTTTTAAAAATTCCAAAATTTATGGATTGGTGTTATAATACCCTTCCTTCGGAATCTCTATGAAATACGATTTTCTAGACTTGTTATTTAAATGCGGCTCTCTTAACCACGGATTATGAAGTTTTAGAATTTTGTAGTTAATTCCAAATTGCTTTGCAAATCCTGCAAAATCAGTTACCGCAGTATCGACTTCAACTTTATAAGTTGGTACTTCTTTGTATAAATGTGATTTATTAAAATTAAAGCCATACTTATCTGGATTAGAGAGTATTTCTTTTAAGGCCACAATTCTAAATACATAACGACCAGTTTCTTCACCTAATAATAAATCGTAGTAACCCGTAACATCTTGTTCTTTTAATCGTCTCGACACTCCATAATTACCAGCATTATAGGCAGCTGCTGCTTTAGTCCAAGACCCTAAGCTTTCCTTAGCTTTCTTTAAATAATCGCAAGCGACTTCTGTGGCTTTCTCTAGATTATAGCGTTCATCGACGTTATCGTTAACTTCTAAACCATTTTCTTTTCCTGTTGCTGACATAATTTGCCAAACACCACTGGCACCAGCAGGTGATTTTGCGGTTTGTACCAATCCACTCTCAATTACAGCTAGGTATTTAAAATCGTCTGGCACACCATTTTTCTTCAAAATTGGTTCTATAATTGGAAAATATTTTTGAGCGCGCTTAAACATTAAAAGTCCATTAGATTGCCAATAGGTATTTACTAACAACTCTCTATCCATACGTTCATAAATATCTGGATCATTAACCGGTACAACTTCACCTGCAAAGTTTAAATTTTCTGGCATTTCTAATGCGTACACATTATAACTATTAACAATAGGATCCTCTTTTCCTATTAAATGATCTGGTATCGCCATTTCATCTGGTGACTTTTGCATTGAAAAAATAAATAAGCCTGATATACAAATCACACCTATTAGTGCTAAACTATTTTTTATGATTTTCATGTGTTTTAATTTAAGATTAATTGAATGCTAGATATCGTTCACAATTATGCATTCCTTTGAATAACAGTGTTTTTAATATGAGCTTTTATCATTTTTCTTTTTTATAAATGTAATCAATCTAAGAACAGAATTCAAGTTCAGGCCTCAATAAGTTTTGGTAAATTTTCGTTAAACCATTTATACTTACTAATCACCATAATGTGTGTTCCGCCTTTAACCACGGTACAATTACCGCCACAAGAATGTGGAAAAACGGCATCATTATCTCCGTGAATATATGTTGCATCTGGATGAGGTTCTTCTTGATCCCAACAAACCACTTGCTTAATGGCCCAATCTAAATACGTTTTATCACTTACAGAAAGGTACTTTTTATATAAATCCACACGCTTTTTCACAGTTTCTCCAAAAGCATATTTTGCTAGTAAATCAATATTACTCACCAGTGAAGTCGGTAGTATTTTATAAGCTTTAGTAACTTTAAGTAGCTTTAAACGCTTTGGAAGTTCGTGATGTGACTTAACACTAGAAACGACTATTAATTTTTTAAGTTTAAAAATTTACTCATTTCCTGAACCAAAATACCACCAAAAGAGACCCCTAATAAAACGATATCATCATGCTCAATAAATTTGCACATGCGTTGTGCGTATGCATTAAGTGTTTCATTAATATCTGGAATTTGCCACTCTAACCAATGAATTTCATAATCTTCTTGTGGTAGTTTAATATGTTCAAATATAGTTGGGTTTGCAGCCATACCTGGCATTAAATAAACATGTGTCAATTTACTGTTCATAGGTCTTAAAACTTTTTTAATGGGTCGTCTTAATTAATTACAATTTAAGGTTTTAACATCGACAACCTAAAACATTGGTTGATTTTTTGTACCTTTGCACAGCAAAACTATATAAAATATAGTATCTACACTGCCAACCGCTGAATTTAATAAAAAGAAATTATGACAGAAACTGCTCAATTAATTGACAACGACTTCCTGCGTCAATTTGAATTAAATGTTGAAAACGAAATGGCAATTATTGAATATTCTTTGCAGGAAAGGAAGATATTCTTAACAAAAATGGTTATTCCTGATGCTATTAGGACTGACGAGTTTGAATTAGAGTTTATTGATTTAGTTTTTACCAACATTAAAGAAAGAAACATTAGTGTAGTACCAACAAGTCCTGAAATTGCTAAGTTTGTTAGAAGTAACAGAAAATACAAGCGCATGCTTCCTGTAGGTATTCGTATATAATTTCTGAAAATGAATTATAAAAACAA
>NZ_ATMR01000092.1 GCF_000427335.1 Winogradskyella psychrotolerans RS-3
ACTCCTTATATGGATGAAGCTGCTTTGTGCGATAGGGTGGCCCTCATGCAAGATGGGCAGCTCCTTGAAATTGACAGTCCGAAGCATATTGTGCAAAAGTACCCTAAAGCAGTTTATGAAATCGGGGCAAAGGAAAGGCATAAATTAATACAAGTACTCCGGGATTTCCCAAACTTGTACAGTGTCTATCCTTTTGGGGAGTTCGTCCATTATACGGATAAGCGGACCGATTTAGAAATACCTGAATTGGAAAATTACCTGAAATCAAAGGGGCTTTCAGAAATTTATATTGGGCTTACCGAACCTACCATTGAGGATGTATTTATGGAATTGGCAAGAAAATGAGCGAAGAAAATGTTATAAAGGTCGTAGAATTGACGAAAAAGTTTGGCGCTTTTCTAGCTGTTGATGCCATAAGCTTTGAGGTAAAAGCGGGTGAGATATTTGGCTTTCTGGGGGCGAATGGGGCAGGAAAAACCACGGCCATGAAAATGCTTATTGGAATTTCGAAACCCAGCTCTGGTGAAGCAAGTGTAGCAGGCTTTGACGTCTATACCCAAACGGAGCTTATCAAGAAAAACATTGGCTATATGAGCCAGAAGTTTGCGCTTTACGATGATTTAACGG
>NZ_ATMR01000093.1 GCF_000427335.1 Winogradskyella psychrotolerans RS-3
GCTATCAGCAATGCTGCTGCTTGTACTATATTTCTACCTAATCCTATCAGGGAATTACGGGCCATCAGGTCCATTCCTGATAGGATTTATGGTATTGTTAGGCATTGCATTTAACTTAAACCCAAAACTTAAAGGCTACACCTATACGGTGATGATATTCGGTGCCGCCACCCTGGCACTTTACTATCCACAACCTTTCATTTTTTATAAAGGGTATGCCCTTAGCCAATTGATTACCCCACTTATCCAATTCATTATGTTTGGAATGGGTACTGCAATGGCGGTTAAGGATTTTGTTCAAATTGGCAAAAATCCAAAAGGGTGTATTTATAGGCTTGGTATGTCAATTGACCTTGATGCCTTTATCAGGATGGGCCATCGCTCATTGGAGCGGATTACCTATAGAAATTGCTGCTGGCATCATTCTGGTCGGCTGCTCCCCCAGTGGCGTAGCCTCCAATGTAATTAGCTACCTGGCCAAAGCCAACCTTGCACTGTCGATAACGATCACTGCCA
>NZ_ATMR01000094.1 GCF_000427335.1 Winogradskyella psychrotolerans RS-3
TTCGATAGCATTTTTTTTGTTTTAAAATTTTAATAATAATCTTATTCCTTCCAGCGTACCGTTTCCATAATACGTGTAATATCCTTTTTTAAATATTCTGAAGCCGGATAAATAGAATCATAATTAGGTTTCGCATAGAAATAAAGTGAACCACTTAAAAAGTGATTAATACTATCTGTAACATAAAACTGAGATTGGGATGCAGCGTTTCCTCCAATTTCATATAACATACCATATACATTTGCTTCTTTGTTCTCAAATAACTGATGAGAAATTTCATCAGCTTTTATGGCGTGTTTTTGCGTAAGGTTTTGAGCATCTCTAAGTAAACTATCAATATTACCATTTTTAACTTCTTTATAAGTAAGATAAATAGTCGCTTTTAACGGTGTGTATTTAATATTAACACCATTAGTTTTACCTAATGATTTTACCGTTGTAATGGGATCTGCCAATTTGTTTTTTTCAAAAGAAAAAGGCAAAGGAAGAATCGCTTTTTCATAGACAGCGTTTGGATATTCGAGTCTTAAATAACCCATAGGTTTAGGTAAGGTGTCATCTCCGCAACCTAACATTAATACACTTAAAAGAGGTAAAACTATTCGTTTCATGTGTTTTATTTATTGTTTTTATAAGGCGCACATGGTGTTTGGTATTAACAACCCTTTTGAGTAATAATACCGTTTAACACGCCTGAATCATACTTGTGCATCTAATAAAGTGAGTTTTATTTGTTTAATACGTTTGCGTTCTAATGCTTCTACTGTAAAAACGTAATTTTTGAAATTTATTTTACTTCCTATTCTCGGAAATCCCCCTGAAATCTCTAAAACAAAGCCGGCGAGCGTTTCGGCATCTCCTTTTTTGGCTTCAAAATATTCAGCATCGTCTTCAATTCCGACTATTTTATAAACGTCCTTTAAAGGAGTCTTGCCTTCAAAACTATAATTGTTATTGTTTAGTTTGGTGTAAATTAAATCGTCATCATCATATTCGTCACTAATATCTCCAACAATTTCTTCAATGATATCTTCTAGAGAAACCAAGCCAGATGTGCCTCCGTATTCATCTACAACAACAGCAAGATGCACTTTTTTGGTTTGAAACTCTACCATTAAATCATCTAGTTTCTTGTTTTCGGGTACAAAGAAAGGTTCACGTAAAATAGTGGTCCAATCAAATGTCTTCTTATTTAAATGTGGTAATAAATCCTTTACATATAGGACTCCTTTTATAGTGTCTATACTTTCTTCGTAAACAGGAATTCTAGAGTAACCATTGTTAATAATTTGAGTAATAATGGTGTCGTAAGGAGTGTTTATACTCAAAGCAAATAAATCCATACGTGGACGCATTACCTGTTTGGTATCTGTATTCCCAAAAGATACAATGCCTTTTAATAGTTTTTGCTCCTCTTTCGTAGTGTCTTTATCATTCGTTAATTCTAAAGCTTGCGATAATTGGTCTACACTAAGATTAGAACGTTGTTTGCCAAATTTATTATGAATTTGAATCGTTACATAGCGCATTGGTAAACTTAAGGGTGATAAAAGGACATCTAAAACGCGTAGAGGTCTCGCCATAAATGAAGAAAATTTTACGCTATTTCTACTGGCATAAATTTTAGGAATAATTTCGCCAAACAATAAAATTAAAAATGTTGCAGAAATAACTTCAACCAAAAATCGAAAAAGGGTATGAGTAATGCTACTAAATAATGTTTCTCCTACATAAGCAAAGAGTAAAACAACTGCAATATTTATAAAGTTATTAGCGACTAATATGGTGGCTAGTAATTTTTTTGGCCGCTCTAAAAGCGTCGCAATAATTAACATAGCTGGTGACTTGTTTTCTAAGCCTTCGTCTAAGTTCGTTTTAGTTAAAGAGAATACAGCAACTTCAGCCCCCGAAATTAAAGCTGAACACGTGAGTAAAATTATAATTATAATAATACTTGTAATAAATGAAGCATTAGCGATTAATAAGGATGAAATTAAAACCGTGGGTTCTGGGTCCAAAATTAAGTGAGATTAAATGGTTAAAATGGTAAATCATCATTCCCTTCTGGTTCTGAACGCGTCGGTGCAGAAGGTTGCGATTGAGAAGTCGCATTAGATGGGTTAGACTTCTTTGACTGTTGTGATGGTTGTTGATCTGTTTTTGGCGTTAAGAATGTAAAATCATCACATTGAATTTCTGTAGAATAACGTTCCATGCCTTTATCATCGGTCCATTTTCTAGTTTTAATTCGACCTTCAATATAGACTTTATCACCTTTTGTAAGGTATTTTTCACAAATCTCCGCGGCTTTATTTCTAACTACAATATTATGCCATTCCGTATTAGATACGCGTTCATTAGTTTGCTTACTTACATAAGTTTCACTAGTTGCTAACGGAAAGCGACCTACACAGTTTTTATCATCAAAATAGTGCATTTTTACTTCGTCACCTAAGTTTCCAATCAACATTACTTTATTTAAAGTTCCAGACATAATAATTAATTTTTAATAAGTTGTAAAGTTACTCAATTGCGCAACCACTACTTTAAAAGTAGTAAAAAAATGTGATTTCTTTAGGGTTCTAAAAACTGAAATTTTCAATAAATTCACTTATAAGCACAGGAGATGGATAATTTGTAAGCGTTTTAATTAAAATCGCCTCTTTTGGAAGTGACGCTACCTCAATAATCCAAAATTTAGTATGTAAGTGCTGATGCGATAGTTTGTGCACAATATCTACTTCATTATATAAGGAATAATCTAAGGTTTCAGGTTTTAATACATAGTCTTCAAAATTTAAAAGATGAAACTCTTCTGCATTCAAACTTTTTTCAGATTCAATTAAAGGAAATTGAAAGAGATGTTGCCAAATACCTTTTTTAGTGCGTTTTTCGAAAAGTGTTTTTTATTAGGATCCATAAACACTAAAAAATTAAAGTATTTAACCGTGACTTTGGTTTTCTTCAACTTTACAGGAAGTACATCAACCATTTGATTTTGGAGTGCTACACAACTATCTTGAAAAGGGCAAACAGTACAATCTGGATTTTTCGGTTTGCATTGTATGGCACCAAATTCCATTATAGCTTGATTATATGTTGCCGGTTGTTTGTGGTCTATTAAGGTTGAAGCTAAAGATTTAAATTCTTTAATGCCTAAAGTTGAGTTTATTGGCGTTTCAATGCCGAAATAGCGCGATAATACGCGATACACATTGCCATCAACGACAGCAGCCACTTCATTAAAAGCAATCGAAGCAATGGCACTTGCGGTATAATCGCCAACTCCTTTTAATTTTAATAAGTCTTTATAGGTATTTGGAAATTTACCATCCAATTCATTAACAATATGTTTTGCTGTAAAATGAAGATTTCGAGCTCTAGAATAATAACCTAAGCCTTGCCATAATTTTAAAATTGATGTTTCAGAGGCATTAGCAAGGTCAAAAATTGTAGGGTATTGAGTAACAAATGCGTCATAATACGGTAATCCTTGCTTAACTTGGGTTTGTTGTAAAATTATTTCGGATAGCCAAATGTAGTAAGGATTGCTGGTTTCTCGCCAAGGTAACTCCCTCTTTTTGTCTGAATACCAGGTGATTAATTTGTGATTAAAATCCATTTAGTTTTTTTAATGAAAAGCAAAACTAAATGTTTATTGTGTTAAATTTTAATTAATTACGTTTGAACTATTGAAATTAAATTACCTATATTTGCATCCCTTAGAATTTATAGTAACCCTAAAACTAGTAAAAAATGACAAAAGCTGATTTAGTAGCGAAAATATCTGATAAATTAGGTATCGAAAAAGGTGATGTCCAAGCGACAGTTGAAACCTTTATGGAAGAAGTAAAAACATCTTTAGAGAGCGGAGATAACGTATATTTAAGAGGTTTCGGAAGTTTCATTATTAAAACAAGAGCTGAAAAAACAGGTCGTAATATTTCAAAGAATACTACAATAAAAATTCCTGCACACAACATTCCAGCATTTAAGCCTGCTAAAGTATTTTTAGAAGGAGTTAAATCTAATGTTGAGGTTAACTAAGAAAGCATTTAAACAAAATATTAATTTAAAAAGCATTATTTATTATGCCAAGTGGTAAAAAAAGAAAAAGACACAAGGTAGCGACGCACAAGCGTAAGAAACGTAGACGCGCTAATCGTCACAAGAAAAAATAAATTGTTAAAAGTAGTTTTATAACTACTTTTTTCAGTTTTAGAGAAACGTTCTTTGATATAGAATTTGCAGCATTTAATAGAGTGTTGCCAAATTTGTTGGATTCCCGATATTTATAATCGGGAGACCTGTGTCAAATAATTTAGTGAAATCCATCTATCTCAATGAAGAGCTAGATATAAATTAACATCATGAACAAGGAATTAATCGTAAGATCGAGTTCAGATATTGTTGATTTTGCCTTATTAAAAGATGGAAAACTTATTGAATTACACAAAGACGAAGAGGATAATAACTTTGCGGTTGGTGATATTTTTATTGCCAAAATACGCAAAGTCATCCCTGGTCTAAACGCTGCATTTGTTAACGTCGGCTATGAGAAAGATGGTTTTTTACACTATCATGATCTAGGACCGCAAATGCCTTCGCTTTTAAAATTCATTAAACGTGTAAGCACAGGAAAATTAAAGGATTATACCCTTAAAGACTTTCCTATGGAAAAGGATTTAGATAAAAATGGCAGCATTGCAAATGCCATAAAATCTAATCAATCCATTTTAGTACAAGTAGTAAAGGAACCAATCTCTACAAAGGGACCACGCATTAGTTCAGAATTGTCTATTGCAGGAAGATACATTGTCTTGGTGCCTTTTTCTAACCGTATTTCAATTTCTCAAAAAATTGAATCGCAAGAAGAAAAAGACCGCCTAAAAAGACTCGTTAAAAGTATCACACCTAAAGGTTTTGGTGTTATTATTCGTACAGTAGCGGAAGGCAAGAAAGTTGCCGAGCTCGATAGTGATTTACAGAATTTGCTGGATCGATGGACAGCAATGTGTAAAAAATTGTACAAAGCACATCACCCAACTAAAGTATTGGGAGAAATGAACAAAGCATCCTCAATTTTGAGAGATATTTTTAATGATTCATTCTCTGGTATTGTTGTAGATGATGAAGAAATGTATGTACAAGTAAAAGATTATGTGCAGCAAATTGCACCGAATAAGGAATCCATAGTGAAGTATCACAAGAATGGACCTATTTTCGAAAAATTTGGTATCGAACGCCAAATAAAAACATCATTTGGTCGTACAGTATCTATGTCAAGAGGTGCTTATTTGGTTATAGAACATACCGAAGCGCTTCATGTTGTAGACGTAAACAGTGGTAACCGCTCTAATAAAGAGAAGAACCAGGAAGATACGGCTTTAGAAGTGAACATGATTTCTGCTCAAGAAATTGCTAGACAATTGCGTTTACGTGATATGGGAGGCATTATCGTTATCGATTTTATCGATATGGGAAAAGCAGAAAACAGAAAAAAGCTTTATAATTATCTTAGAGATGAGATGAAAGATGATAAAGCAAAGCATAAAATATTGCCGCCGAGTAAGTTTGGATTAGTGCAAATAACCAGACAGCGCGTTAGGCCAGAACGCAATATTAAAACGAAAGAAGAAAATCCTAATGTATTAGGCGATGAAATCGAAGCACCAATTAAAGTGGTGGAACGTATTAATCAAGACCTACAAAGCATTTTGAAAAAAGACTATAAAAAGGTGACTCTTAATACACATCCTTTTATAGCAGCCTTTTTAACCAAAGGGTTTCCATCAGTGCGTTCAAAGTGGTTTATTGAACATAAAAAATGGGTGAAAATTTTACCTAGAGATGCTTACACTTATCTTGAATATCATTTTTACGATAAAAATGGTGACAAAATTGAATAATATCTATTAGAAAAGCCCAACTGAAAATTTCAGTTGGGCTTTTTACTTTTAAAGTAAATTTATATCTATTTGTAACGTCTTTTTGTATTCCAAACTAGTGAACTTGCGTTACCAAATTTTAACGTTTTCGTTCCTACTTTACTTTCTGTTACTGTTCTGTTACTTGTCTTCATAATTTTTATATTTAATGTATTGGGCTTTTTAAAGCGGGTGCAAATTTACGCCACTTATAAGCTTTAGAAAACAACAGATTTAATATAGTTATATGCTATATTAACTTTATTTCGTTTTTTTAACAAAATTTAAGATAAAATAAAATACTTAATAGAAAAGCCCAACTAAAATTTTTAGTTGGGCTTTCTTATAATCTATATTCTAAATTAGAATTAACCTCTAGACATAAATATTCTAAGGATATACCAAAACAATAGCATTAATGAAGCAAATAACCCTAAGGCTGCAGGAATGTAATCTTCCACTCCATAAGTTTTTACCAAATTAGATGTTTGATATAAGATTGATCCACCAGCCAATAAACACATCCCAACAGAAAACCATAAGCCTAGGTCAAAACCAAATAAGGTTCCTGCAACGATTAAACCAATAGCAATGAAAAACCCAATGGTTAATCCGGTTTTTAGAAATGAAAAATCAGTTTTTGTCATTAATACTGCAGCAGATAAACCTGTAAACAGTGCTAAAGTCACAATAGAAGCTTGATAAAGAATATCTGAACCAGAAGGTCCCATCAGTTCTGTTACCATGTATAGCATAGGTACAAAAATTAGGGCTTCAAAAAATATGTAGATGCCATAAGCTAGATACTGCATGTTTTTATCGGTCGTTTTCATAGCCATGCCTTCGGCATAATTTGTGGCTAACATAAAACCTCCAAGTAGCAATAGCCATTTATAGCCTTGTGTCATAGAGAGCATAAAACTGACGACCATTTCACTTTGGAGTAAAAGGTATTCAAATAAAATAAAGACAAGCACACCTCCGGCCACATGTGAGTATGTTTTTTTGTAAAAAGCAACGCGATCAACTTCAGACAGACTGCCGATCATAATTTTTCCTGGGAATTGTTGTTCCATTTTAGATTTAAGGATTGGTTAGTTTAACTAATGTATGTAATTTGAATAGTATTTCAAATAAAAAAAAGCTCCGATTACTCAGAGCTTTAGTTGTCTTTATATGTTTTAAGTTGTTAATCTCTACCACCAAACACTTGTAGTGCCCAATATAATAAAGAGGCTAATGCACCTATTGCAGCAACCAAATACGTTCTAGCTGCCCATTTCAATGCATCTTCAGAACCTTTGTATTCATCTGGAGTTAGCATGTTTTTATTCTTTAACCATGCTAATGCTCTATTACTTGCATCGTATTCTACTGGTAAAGTGATAAAACTAAATAGTGTCGCAAAGCCCATAAAAACTAAACCAGCAACGGCAACCCAATAGCCTAGTCCAACTCCTGCGGCAGCACCTAAAATTAAACCACCAATGACTAACCATTGCGACATTCCTGAGGTTACACTTACAATTGGTACTAACGCTGAACGCATACCTAATGCACTATAAGCTTGTGCATGTTGTACGGCGTGTCCACATTCGTGAGCAGCAACAGCAGCCGAAGCAGCGTTTCTTTGATTATAAACAGACTCACTTAAGTTCACTGTTTTATTTTTTGGATTGTAATGATCTGTTAATTGTCCTGGTGTAGAAATAACCTCTACATCAGTAATACCATTATCTGCCAGCATTTTTTCTGCAATTTCTCTTCCAGACAAACCATTTCGTAATTGTATTTTGGAGTATTTGGCAAATTTCTTTTTAAGTTGATTACTCACTAACCAGCTTACTAAAGCAATAGCACCAATTAGTATGTAATATCCTATCATTCCACTCATAATTTGAAATTTTTAATTCATGTAAATTTAATAAATGAATTGCAAATAATGAGCCAAATTTGAGTTAAGAAATTTTGTCAGGATTTAAATGACAACAACTGCTTTATATAGCATCAACAGACCAATTGAAGGCTTCAGCGATTTCTTCATAGACGATTTTACCTTTAACGATATTAAGACCTTTTGCTAAGGTTTCATCATTTTTACAAGCGGTTTCCCATCCTTGGTTTGCTAGGCGTAGCACATAAGGCAATGTTACATTAGTTAAAGCTAAAGTTGATGTATAGGGTACAGCACCTGGCATATTTGCCACACAATAGTGTACGACATCATCAATAATAAATGTTGGGTCTTCGTGTGTTGTTGCTTTAGTTGTTTCCATACAACCACCTTGATCGACAGCCACATCTACTAAAACAGTACCTGGACGCATATCTTTAAGCATATCTCTAGTGATTAATTTTGGGGCTTTCGCTCCTCTCACTAAGACACCTCCAATAATTAAGTCGTGATCTTTTATACGTTTTCTGATATTATATTCGCTTGAAAATTCAGTCACCACGTGGCTAGGCATCACATCATTTACATAACGTAATTGTTTCATGTTAATATCCATAACGGTTACCTGAGCACCTAAACCTGCAGCCATTTTTGCGGCTTGAATACCCACGACACCAGCACCTAAAATCAATACTTTTCCTGGAGGCACACCTGGAACTCCTCCCAATAATACTCCACGACCTTTAATTGGTTTTTCTAAATATTTTGCCCCTTGCTGAATAGCCATTCTTCCGGCAACTTCAGACATTGGAGTTAATAATGGTAAGGAACCATCTTTATCTTCAACGGTTTCATAAGCAATACAAACCGATTCACTTTTTAGCATGGCTTTAGTTAATGGTTCACTAGATGCAAAGTGAAAATAGGTAAATACAACATGATGTGATTGAATTAAAGGATATTCTTCAGCAATTGGTTCTTTTACTTTTACAATCATGTCGCTAGAGGTGTAAACGTCTGTTATAGTCTCTAAAACTATAGCGCCAGCATTTATATAATCTAAATCCGAGAACCCACTTCCAAAACCAGCATCTTTCTGAACATATACAATGTGTTTGTTTTTTGTTAGCTCGAAAACGCCAGATGGTGTCATACCAACTCTGTTTTCATTGTTTTTGATTTCCTTTGGAACTCCGATTTTCATTTGTTTTTTAAATTTAATAAATCTGTCAAATGGAATTCGCTAATTAAATTATCGATTAGATTCAATTTTTTAATTAAGCTCATTTCATAGGTTTTGTAGATTTTGAGATTAATATGAGTAAGAAAGTACCATCAAAAAAACTAGTTGTGCAAATTTTAATATAACGATGATTTTATTTTTATGAAATCAGTATTATGAAGCTTTAATTTTGAAAACTCTTAAAAATCGAGTTGTCTTTGGGAGCAATATGATATTGGGATAATAATAGAAATTTTTGAGGAAGTGGTGTTGTGATTATTGATGCTCTAAACAATATTACAAATAAAAATAGGGTTAAAGCTGAGGCATTAATAATCATACAGTGTTAAAGACACTTTAGAAACCTTCTCATTACTAAACTCAATATAGAGATGTTCTACTTGGTCGCTGTTAAATTGTGGCGCTAAGCCAAGTTCATATAATATGATGTCTTTAGTTAAAATATAACTTGGCTGACCTAAGCGTTTTATAACATTGGGTTTCGATTTGTTCAATAAAACACGAGAGTCAATAAGATCATCTACAATTTTATGACGCGTCATGGGTTGTGTTTGCCACTGTTTTTCGGTAAATCGTTCTTCAAAAAAGAAATGTATAGAGGTGCTAATTATAAATGCAGAAAAGAGTATTAGACCAATTTGATTGACCTGATTATTACGAAAATCAAAATAATCCTTTAACTGCTTAGGCTTCTTTCTTGGTGTTGGTTTCTCTAAAGATGGTTTATCTGAAATCATAAGGCTAGGCTTTGGTGAGTTCAGAATAACTTAAAAAATAATTTTCTTCGCATGGTGTTAAAGCGTGCGGATAACTAGGAATAAGTAGTACACCTTCGGGTGTTAAATTCCATGTTTTGTATTGCCAATAGCTGTCGTCAACAAAGGTTTCGCATTCTTCCTGTAGATCAGCTTCCGTATTATCATATTTGGTTTTAACTTTTGAAAGAAATCAACCTTCGGAAATAACGATTCAATCTTCTCAATAACTTCTAAGGTTTCAAGGTTAAAATTATAAGCAATATTGCCATGAGAAGGATGCGCGCCACCACAATAGACGCTGTAATATTTTAAATAACTTATAAATTTACTATCGACGAGGTTGATGTCGTATGAAATTTCGAACCAAGAATTACAATCTAAATTATCTTTGGCATCTTCCAAATGAATAGCATCTAAAATAGGATTAAAAACCGTACGTTGTTCTTTTGAAAATCCGTTGCCTAATCTAAATAAGGGGAGCTTAGAATATTTTTCATGAAACCAAACTAACTGTTTGTCCTTGTAATTAACGATACTATCTTTAATAAATGTCAGTTTAGGATTTCTGAATTCCTCTAAGGGCTCTTCTTCTGTTTCAGTTAAAATAACATAATAGGTTTCCTCTTTTAAAGTAAGATGTCCAATAAGTTGGTTGCCATTTTTAGTTAATTGAAAAACTTCATCAGCATCACTAACTCTGTCAGGACTGAAATAATAACCATCAATTAAAGTGATAGATTCATCATTATAGCGTCCTCTTAGAGGAATGCTAATCAATTTAGAATCGTAAAAATAATAACCTTCTAATTCGCCAGAAGTGGAGTCGTTATCATGTGGATAACTACTAAGTTCTAAATGAATAGGATAGTTGGAAACCGTGCCAACATAACTTTGAGACCAACTTATAATTGGCAACAAAGTTATGATGATATGTTTTAGAAGTTTACCCAACAATATTTACAATCTTACCTGGAACAACAATTACTTTTTTAGGTGTTCTGCCATCTAATTGTGCTATGGTTTTTTCGTGAGCCATAACGGTTTTTTCAATATCGTCTTTACTCATATCCATTGGTAATTCTAGTGTAAAACGCATTTTACCGTTAAAAGAAATGGGATATTTTTTACTGCTTTCGACTAAGTGACTGCCATCAAATATTGGGAATTGAACTGTTGATATCGAATTGGCATTACCTAATTGCGACCATAATTCTTCAGCGATATGCGGAGCATAAGGAGAAATTAAAATCAATAAAGGTTCTAAAATGTCTTTGCTTGTACACTTCTGAGCTGTTAATTCATTTACAGCAATCATAAAAGTAGAAACCGAGGTATTAAAAGAGAAATTCTCAATGTCTTCTTCAACCTTTTTAATCGTTTTATGCAATGTTTTTAAGTTATCTGCAGTCGGTTGTGCATTATTAACTTTTAGGCCATCATCACCAACATATAATTTCCATAGTTTTTTAAGGAAATTATGGACTCCTGTAATACCAGCGGTATTCCAAGGTTTGTATTGCTCTAATGGTCCTAAGAACATTTCATAGAGTCTTAAACTGTCTGCACCGTAATCTTCTACAATTTGGTCAGGATTAACCACATTGTATTTAGATTTTGACATTTTTTCTACTTCGCGAGTTACTTTATAAATACCTGCATTATTGGTGATGAAAACTGCATCCTGATAATCCTTGTAACGAATATCTGATATAAAAGAATTGATATCTAATTCATTTGTGCTTGGATTAATTAGGTTAACGTCAACATTCTTACCATGAGCTAATCCATCAGAATAATTAAGTAGTTTTATTTCAAAGTTAGAATCACTCGATCCTGAAGAAAAATTATTAGTGATTTCATCAATAGCTTTATAAACTAATGCTTGGGTTGTATTACCAGGACTATTTATCAAATTAAATTCAATAATATAATCCTTAACTGGTTCAATTTTAGTTTCACTAATAATCTTACCTGATTCGTCTTTTTCAATTACCTGCAACTCCATTTCTATTTTTATTGAATAGAAAAAAGCACTAGTCCCAAGTATCATTCCTTGGTTAATCAACTTTTTAAAAGGCTCTTCAACATTTACAAAACCGCGATCTTTCAATAATTTCACCCAGAAACGCGAGTAAAGTAGGTGACCTGTAGCATGTTCGCTACCACCAATGTATAAATCTACATTTTCCCAATACTTCAATGCATCTTCGCTAGCAAAAACACCATCTCTATTAGCCGCATCTTCCATGTAGCGGAAGAAATACCAAGAACTACCTGCCCAACCCGGCATGGTATTCAATTCTAAAGGGAAAACCGTTTTATGATCTATCAACTGATTACTGACCACTGAAGACTGATTTACGTCCCAAGCCCAAACATCTGCACGTCCTAAAGGTGGCTCACCTTCTTCGGTTGGTAAGTATTTTTCAACTTCTGGCAACACAATTGGCAAATGTGCCTTATCTATCATTTGAGGCATTCCGTTAACGTAATATACTGGGAATGGTTCTCCCCAATACCGTTGTCTAGAGAAAACGGCATCACGCAAACGGTAATTGGTTTTGCCTTCGCCTTGTCCTAATTGCTCTAATTGATAAATAGCGAGTTTAGACGCTTTTTTATAATTCATGCCGTTAAGGAAATCACTATTTGTAATTTTTACGTTGTCTTTAGAGGCATAAGCTTCTTCAGAAATATCGGCACCTTCAAATATATTTGGAATGGCAATATCAAAATGCTTCGCAAAATCGTAATCACGTTGATCTCCACAAGGAACCGCCATAACGGCACCTGTTCCGTAGCTTGCTAACACGTAATCGCCAATCCAGATTGGAATAGGTTCTTTAGAAAATGGGTGTTCAGCATAAGCACCTGTAAAGACTCCAGATATGGTTTTTACATCTGCCATACGATCGCGTTCGCTACGTTTCGCTGTTTTATCTATGTAAGCTTCAACGGCTTCTTTTTGTTCTGCTGTTGTAATTTGTGATACTAACTCGTGTTCTGGTGCTAGTGTCATAAATGAGACTCCAAAAATAGTATCTGGTCTTGTGGTAAAGACGTCGATTTTGTGAGACGTCTCGACTGCGCTCGACGAGACAGCAGGAATAACATTGAATGTTACCGAAGCTCCAACGGATTTACCAATCCAGTTTTTTTGAATATCTTTTAATGCATCGGTCCAATCAATGGTATCTAAACCTTGTAGTAAGCGTTCCGCATAAGCTGAAATTCGCATACTCCATTGGGTCATTTTTTTACGCACTACAGAATGGCCGCCACGTTCTGAAACTCCATTAACTATTTCGTCATTAGCTAAAACGGTTCCTAATGCTGGGCACCAGTTCACTTCCGTTTCGGCTAAATACGTTAATCTATATTTTAAAAGGATGTCTTGTTGTTGTTCTGATGAATAGTTATTCCAGTCTTCAGATGTAAATGATTCAATATTTTCATCACAAGCGGCATTTACCGTTGCATTACCTTTTGCAGCAAATTTTTCAACTAAAGTATCAATATGCTCAGCTTTGTTTGAATCGTTGTTGTACCAAGATTCAAATAATTGAATAAAAATCCACTGTGTCCATTTATAATATTCAGGATTTGAGGTACGCACTTCACGACTCCAATCGAAAGAAAATCCAATTTGATCTAACTGACGACGATACGTTTTTATATTCGCCTCTGTAGTTATCGCAGGATGCTGACCTGTTTGAATAGCATACTGTTCTGCGGGCAAACCAAAAGAGTCATACCCTTGTGGATGTAAGACATTAAAACCTTTGTGACGTTTATAACGCGCATAGATATCACTAGCAATATAACCTAATGGGTGGCCAACGTGCAAACCTGCTCCAGATGGATAAGGAAACATATCTAACACGTAGTATTTTGGTTTGTCACTTGTGTTAGAAGCTTTAAATGTTTGGTTTTTTGCCCAGTAGTCTTGCCACTTTTTTTCTATGGCGTTGAAATTGTATGTCATATTAGTTGTCTTTTCATGCAAAGGCGCAGAGTCGCAAAGTATATCTTTATGAAAGTTTTCTTTGCGTCTTAGCGCCTTTGCGCGAATTTGCCTTTACTTTAAAGCGCAAATTTAAACCTATTACAACACAATTAAAAACTAAACGTTGTATTGTTCAACATAAGCAAATTCTTTATTATTTTTACAGCATAAATCCACATTCATTTATGGCATCATCTTTTGACAAGTATCAAAAACGTAAATTGATATCATCTTACATCTCTGTAGTGATAAGTATCGCTTTGGTTTTGTTTCTTTTAGGCTGTTTAGGTCTTTTAGTTATCAATTCTAAAAAAGTGGCTGATCACTTTAAAGAGCAAGTGGTTATGACCATTTATTTAAATGACACAGCAAAAGAGG
Organism: Winogradskyella psychrotolerans RS-3; assembly: GCF_000427335.1. Taxonomy (GTDB): domain Bacteria; phylum Bacteroidota; class Bacteroidia; order Flavobacteriales; family Flavobacteriaceae; genus Winogradskyella; species Winogradskyella psychrotolerans. Next base: position 14,207 of record NZ_ATMR01000094.1, read on the forward strand.
TTGAAGTCAATCAGCTAAAGAAAAGTTTAGCGATGGCAGATTATACCAAAGATGCGCTTTACGTATCTAAAGAAGAAGCTGCTGAATTTATGAAAGCAGAAACAGGTGAAGACTTTATGGATTTTGTGGGTTACAATCCTTTAAAGAATTCGATTGATGTACACTTAAAAGCCGATTTTGTAACGACAGAACAATTAACAGAAATCACGGAAGATCTTTCTAATAAAGCATTTATTGAAGAAATAAGATACGATAATGATTTAGTGGAACTGATGAATGATAACGTTAAAAAAATCACCTTTTGGGTATTAATTATTAGTGGTTTATTTACGTTAATTGCGGTGTTATTAATTAATAGTTCTATTCGTTTAGCGGTGTATTCTAAGCGCTTTATTATAAAAACCATGCAGATGGTTGGGGCGACGAAAAGCTTTATTCGAAGACCTTTTATTTGGAAAAGTGTGCAATTAGGAATCATAGGTGCTTTAGTTGCATTAGCAGGAATGGCGGTCGTTTTATACTATTTAGATATTACATTCCCAGAATTAGAATTACTGAAAAACACCGTATTGATTGCAGGTCTGTTTGTTGGTATTTTCGTTTTAGGTATTCTAATTACTTGGATTAGTACATTTATCGCAACGCAACGTTTCTTAAACTTGAAAACGGATCATTTGTATTACTAATTCGGTGACTTAACGTTGAATATTAAGACTATTTAATAAATCTTTGTAATATTGAAGTGTTAGGAAAATACTAATCTGAAGTCATATTAATAAATAAATCTGTTACTTTGCAACGGATTAAAGCATAGCTCAAAAAACCATGGGAGAACAAAAACGTAAGGAAGATTCTAAATCTGAATTTATCTTCGGAAAGAAAAACTATAAATTCTTATTTATAGGTTTAGCATTTATTGTTATTGGTTTTATACTAATGTCAGGAGGTGGTAGTGACGATCCTAATGTTTTTGATGAGTCTATTTTTAGTTGGAGACGTATTCGTTTAGCACCAACGCTTGTCTTAATTGGCTTTGGTATTCAGGTTTATGCTATTCTTTTAAACCCAAATAAGAAATAATTTTTATTGATTTATAAAATCACTAAACTCATTAGTAATTTGCTTTAAATAGATGGTTGTATTTGATAATGCATCTTCTAAGTTTTTGGCTTTAGTAATTATAGCGTCACTATAAGCGATTCCCATTTCATTGAGTTCTGCAGGAGTTACATCAATACTACCACAAAAAGCAGCTACTTTTATATGGTTTTCTTTTGCGGAAGTTAAGACTCCGCTTAATGTTTTTCCAGATAAGGTTTGATGATCTAATTTGCCTTCGCCTGTAATAATCCAGTCTGCATTTTTAATTTTAGTATCAAAATCTGCAATCTGTTTTATAAGATTAATACCAGGAAGAAGTTCGCCGTTTAAAAAAGCGATAGCACCTGCTCCCATTCCTCCAGCAGCACCAGCACCTTCAATATTTTGAGTTGTAAGATTAAAATGCTGATCTAATACTTTAGAGAAATTACGTAAACCTGTATCCAAATAATTAATATCAGCTTCAGTTGCTCCTTTTTGGTTGGCATAAATATGAGCCGCTCCGTTAGGTCCGTAAAGTGGGTTTGTAACATCGCAAGCGATTTGAAATTTAATAGATTTTAACCTTTTATCTACAAGCGTATCATCAATTTTACAAATAGTAATGAGCGCGCTACCAATTGGCTTTACTTCGTTGTTCTCTTGGTCTAAGAAACGATAGCCTAAGGCATTTGCCATACCAATACCACAATCGTTTGTTGCACTTCCTCCAATACCTAAAATAATATGCTGAGCACCTTTATCTATAGCTTTAAGAATTAACTCGCCAGTACCAAAAGTGGTGGTGTGCATGCAATTTTGATCTTTAGGTTGCAACAGTTTCATGCCAGACGCTTCAGCCATTTCAATAAATGCAATTTTAGAAGCTTTAGCATATAAAAAAGTTGCTTCAACAGTTTTAAATATAGGATTGGTAACATTAACGTGAATGATCTCTCCTTTTAAATAATAGTTGACTACTTCAATAGTGCCATCTCCACCATCTGCCAATGGTACGATTATTACTTTGGCTTTTAATGATGTTGTTAAAATGGGAGCAATGATATTACAAAACTCGAGTCCTGTTAACGAACCTTTATACTTGTCTGGTGCTAAAATAATTTTCATGCAATAAATCTAACTTAATAGGTTTGGAAGAAAATAGCTAACTACAATTATGAGTACAAAAAAGGACATTAATATGATACTCTCTTTCTTCAATAGATCTTTTTTATGAAACGTATAGGAAAGTTCCATTTGTTTAGCGGGAATTTTGCTTGTTAATTTACTTACAATGATGGCCACTACTAGTGCTATTACAAAACCAGTTAGGTTATACCAAATCCAAAATAAATCCGGAATATTATGGATGCCTAGTTCTGCTAAGGCTGCATGAATCGATATGTCGCCAGAATAGAAGCTTCCTTGATTAAAAAGGTATACTAATTCGGGTAAATATTTAAAGACAAGATTTACAACTACAGCTGTTATTATGGCTGCATTCATACCAATATGATTCACTTTCTTTAAAAAGATAGCAATAACAAAGGCTGCTAATATTGGTCCATAAAATAAAGAAGAAATAGCATTGATGAGTTCGATAACGGTACTTTCACTATTACCAAAAAGGTAAGCTGCCATAATACAAACAACTCCCCAAAACACAACTAAGCCTTTAGATATAAGCATGTATTTTTTTTCTGAAAGCTTTTTTTCTCCACTATTAAAAAAGTCTTCGATGGTTACTGCGCTCAATGAATTAATTGTAGAACTTAATGAAGACATTGCAGCAGACATAATACCTACCATTAAAATTCCGATAAGGCCGTTTGGTAAATATTTAGTAATAAAAACAGGCACCATTAGATCTGGTTTAATACCTGATTTTGCAAATTCTGCAGGAAAATATATACGTGTTGTTTCTCTTATACTTTCATAAAAATCAGGAACATTACTCACCAAATATCCAATAATTAATCCCATTATACTATAAACCAGAACTACAGGAAACCGTAATAAACCATTGGCTAATAATAACTTTCTAATGGTACCTTCATCTTTCGCCGACAACAAGCGTTGTGCTTGTGTTTGATCTGTACCGTAATATGATAAATACAAAAAGAAACCACCTAAAAGCATTGGCCAAAATCCATATTCTTCTCCATCAAAGAATCCTAGATTAGAAAAGTCGATTACTTGAAGTCGCTCAGGATCAAAACCTTTAAACGTTCCGGTGTCTTTCAATAAAGAATAGCCTATAATTAAACATATTATTAAGCCAGAAAATAAAATAATCATTTGAATGGCATCTCCCCAAACTACAGCTTTCATACCTCCTTGATACGAGTAAACTAAGGTTACTACACTTATTATAAGTAAAGTCCAATGAAAACTTATACCAGCGACAGACTGTATAATTAAAGCCATAGTATAAACCATAACTCCGGTTCCTAAAGCACGACTTATTTGAAAAACGACACTAATTAATTTTCTTGTAGATTTTGAAAAACGACGTTCTAAATATTCATAAATACTTACAATTCCTGATTTGTATAAAGGTGGGATTATAAAAAACATGATTCCAATCATAGCTAATGGCACGCCAAACTCAAACGTTAACCATTTCATACCTCCGTTGGCTTTAAGACCAACAAATGCTGGTGCAGAAATAAAACTAATAGCAGATAATTGAGTAGCCATTGTAGACAAACTCAAAGGAAACCAACCAAGACTCTTACCTCCAAGAAAATAATCTTTTGAATTTTTATTCTCTTTAAAGAAATAACCCATAGCTATGAAGCCTACGAGATAAACGGCAATTATTGTATAATCTAGCCAATTCATGTTAATTTATTTTTAATTGTATTTAAACAGAATATTTTTAATCGTGTTTTAAATTACTCATTAATATGGCATAAGTTGTTCTGATGCCATTAATACTCAGAAATGTGTAAAAAAAAACGGAATTAAATTTCAGATTTAAGTAAATCGATTAGTAAAGCGGCACTCCATGAGAAGTTATTACCTCCATAACCTGCATTGTCTTTTACTTCTTTTCTTGGATCAAAATATTCATAAAATCCATATGTTTTTATAAATGAAATAGATTCTTCCTTTACACGCTCTGCAATAGCATCAAAGCCATTAGATTTTAAGCCTCTATAAAGTATCCAATTGAGGTTAATCCAAACAGGGCCTCTCCAATATTTTTTAGGATTAAATCGATCACTTTCTGGATCGAATGATGCACATAAGTATTTATCATCAGTACCAAATTTATCCATCAGTGTTTTTACAAGAGTGTCTGCTCTTTCTTTACTGGGTATACCAGCAAACAATGGAGTAAATGACGATGACGATATGTGCTCTAATTGTTTTTCGTTTCTAAGATCGTAATGCACGTAAGCACCAAGTTTTTCATTATATAACTTTTCATTAAATCGTTTTATAGCTTTAATTTGCCATTGCTTTAATGTTTTAATTTTATCTTCAGAATTACCAATTAATTCATAAAGCTCAATTAATGCCGCATTAGATTTTATAAGCATGGTATTAAACAATGGGTCTTGAACTAAAAAAGGAGATAGTTCTGCAATTTTAGCATCATCATAATTGTGTGCTTTTGCAATTTCTATAAGATGCAAATAGTAATCATATTCTCTGTTTGTTGGTCTTTGAGCCGCATCTACATGTGTAGTGTCTCTTCGTTCAAATTTATATTTTGGAGGATCCATAGTCTCCCAAATATCATCCCAAATAGGAGAGTTATCTGTACCAGATTCCCAATTGTGGTATATGTAAACTAAACCTTCATTATTAGGATCTCTATGTGTGTAAAAATGCTCGTGATTATGATAAACCTTATCAATATTAAGTTTAATGAAATTTAATATGTCTTCTTTGTCATCTATAATATTATAGATTTCTTTTAGAACAAAACCTAAAACAGGAGGTTGCGTCATTCCTGTAGTTCTATGACTCTTTGAAGCTAAAGGATGTAGTTTAGATTGGTGAAAATCTGGACCAGGAAAATACGTGTCACTATCATTATGAAAAACAATGTGTGGTATAAATCCATTTTCCCATTGGGCACTTAATAAAGCTTCGATTTCTCGTTTTGCTTTAGTGGTATCGTAATGCGCTTGGCCTATGGCAATAAAACCAGAATCCCAATTCCATTGAAAAGGATACAAGCCTTCACAAGGAATAGTAAACCCTTTGTCTTCTTTAAAGTTGTTATTAAGAACAGTTTCGGCTTTTTTAATTAAATCATTATTTGTCATGATAGATATTTGAGATATAAAAGAAAGCATTGACCATATGAAGTTTGTCAATGCTTTCTGTATTAATTATTATTTAAAAATTAAATGTTGAGGTTAGGAAAAATCGTCTTGGTAAAATTGGGCGTCCAACGAAGAAGTCTCCATCTCCAGATTGTCCTGAAATACCAGCTCTTGGATTACCTTCTGTAAGTCCTGCACTATCAAATAGGTTGAATACTGAAAAACCAACTCTAAGGCTGTTGTTACCTTCTGTTTCAAAAGTATAACCAGCCCCAATTCTAGCAATTGTTATAGCATCTAATTCTACATTGTTAGAATCATCTGTAAATTTTGCTCCAGTATGGTTTAATGTGAAATTAGCATCTAGTTTACGGTTATCGTAGTTTAAACCAATTGATCCTAAGATATTTGGTTGTCTTCCTATTTCGTTACCTTCATTGATAGTCACAATACCTCCGTTAACTAAATCTTCCGTTTGGTTTGTAGAGATTTCATGATCTTGATAAGTAATTGTCGCATTTGCAGATAAATAATCAGTAAATCTATAGTTTCCTGTAGCTTCTAAACCTATCGTTTTTGTAGACTGTTCGCTACGTCCTTGGTCTACTAATTCTCCACTAACAATCGCTTGATCAATACGAATACGATCACTTAATCCTACATAATATACTGCTGCAGAACCTGAGAATTTCGACGTACCAAATTTAGCACCTACTTCTCCTTGAATAATCGTTTCTGCTTCATAGTTTGTCTCTCTTATTCCTGGTGTTGGAGCAAAACCACGTTGTTGAGGAAAGAAAAATCCTCTTGAGAAATTAGCGTATAAGTTGGTAACTTCTGTTAACTCATATAAACCTGCTAATGATAAAGCCCAATCTGTTGCTTCAATCTCTCCTGTTGTAAATGTACCATCTGCAAAACGAACATTTTGCAATTCACTTGTTAAGTCACCATCAGTATAAACTTGACTCTCCGTAACATTACCTTTTCTAAATGTTCCTTTAGTAGATTCTACACGTAAGCCAACATCAAAACGCCATTTGTCAAAAACCATTTCATCAGTAATATAAAAAGCGGTTCTACTTTGTTCTAAAAAATTATTAGAAGTCATTCCTATTCTATTGTATAAACCACCTGTTGAATAGACTACGTTTCCTCCAGTAGCATCAGCATAATTTAAATTTACTAATCGCGGATTATTATTAAATTCAGACAAGACTCTGTATTGATAATTTACATCTTCAGCTTCTGTTCTCGCTAAAAAAGTACCAACTGTGTAAGTGTGATTTCCGTTATCTGAATTTAGAATTAAGCTAGCTTCACCAGAATAATCTGTCATAGGTCTTAACCTATCGATATGTAAGTTTTCTACGACTAAATCGTTACCATTAATCTGATCGCCAGAACCACCTTGGTACGTTGCACTAAATCCTGTATTTCCTGGTGCAACGGCCTCTATATAATCTGAAATTGTAATTGGGTTTCCGTAATTACCATCACCACCAACGTATAATGCAAAATTATGTTGGTAATTGGCGTATTTTACTTTTGATTTAAACTTGAGGTTATCACTTAAATTATAGTCGAAATCAGCTAAAAGGTATCCTCCTTTTGTGTAAACACCATCATCAATTGGACTTTCATATGCACCACCTGGTGTTAAAAATGACGTGTTTGCTAATTCTCCAGACAACAACGATTCAACATCGTCTCCATCGTTACCAGCAAGACGTTCTCTAGAACCACCATCTAAGGGAAGCGGCATAAAAAACTGAGCTCTATCATTAATAAATTGACCATGGATGGTAAAAGAACCATTATCAAACTTTTTCTTAATGTTAGCTCTTAATTGAAATCCTCTAGTATCTAAACCTGTATCAATTGGTCCATTATCTTTTCTTACAAATCCAGTTAAAGCATAGTAGGTGTTAGAGTCTTCTCCACCTAATTTTCCACCAGTGTAAAAATCTGTTTTTAACCTGCCATTAGTACCATATTCTAGGTTGATAATGTTTTCTTCATTGGTATCTCCTGTTTTACTTGTGTAATTAATTATACCAGCAACAGAACCAGCACCATAAAGTACCGCAGCACCACCTCTTACAAATTCTACACCTTTAAACCCAATATCAGGACGAGCGTAAACATCATGAGCCGAAGAATTTAATCCAAACGTGCTCATTAATGGCATACCATCATATTGAAGTGGATTAAAAACGTATTGTCCACCAGAAGGCAAACCTCTAACAAATAAATTGGTTGCTGTTTCACCACCACCACCTTCGGCCGTAATTCCAGGAATGCTTCTTAAAATATCCGCTTGGCTATTTGCAGAAAGTTTCGTGATTTCTTTTTGCTTTACAGAACTGATAGACATTGGTGTATCTTTTTGAGATCTAAACGTAGAAGATGCTGTAAGTACAACCGTATCTAAAGTATTTCCTCCTTCAACTAATACAGCGTCGATTGTAACAGGACTACCATCGCAATTAATTGTTTTTTCAAAAGTTTCAAACCCTATATAAGAGATTTGAATAATGTGTTCTCCTGATAAAGTTGTGGTAAAAGTAAATTCCCCGTCAAAATCAGTTATTGCACCAGAAGTGCTTCCTTTAATAATAACATTGGTTCCCATAATGGGCATGCCAGATGCATCAGTGACTTTTCCGCTAATTTCTGTTTGCGAAAAAGCAGTAAATGCACTTAGAAACAGTGCAAATGCTAGTAGAGATTTTTTCATTTATTTATTGTTTTGTTGTTTACAGTGTAAATTTATTATCAAATCGTTAAGTTTGCGCAATAAATATTACGAAATTACCACGCAAACGTTACCGCAAACGTTTGCGAAAGTTAAAATTAGATGAAAAGTAAAATTCCAACCCTAAAAGAGATTGCTGAAAAACTCCAATTATCTATTTCTACGGTATCTAGAGCTCTAAATGACCATCAAGATATCAGTGAAACAACAAAAAAAAGAGTCAAACAGTTGGCTTCGGATTTAAATTACATTCCCAATATTTTTGCAAAAGGTTTTAGAGCCCATAAAACAAATATTATTGGTGTTATTGTACCTGACATTACACATTATTTTACAACCACATTAATAAGAGGAATCGTAGAAGAAGCTTCCCTTCATGGTTATCGTGTTATTATTTCAGAATCTAATAATGATGTAGATAAACAAACCGAAATGCTTAATACTATGATTCAATTTGGTGTAGATGGTGTTTTAATGTCGATATCAAAAATGACGAGAGATATCAGTTCAATTTTAAAATTAATGAATACACTTCCTTTAATTTTATTTGATAAAGCATCTAATAAAATACCCTGTACTCAAGTGGTTATTAACGAAGAGGAAGCCGCTTATAACGTGGTAGAACATCTTATAAATATTGGAAAAAAGAGAATTGCTATTATTAAGGAATCTGAATTTTCTTATAATTCTGAAAAGCGATTTGAAGGTTATTTAAGAGCATTAAAAGAACATAATTTACCCATTGATGAAAAAATTATATTGAGTGTAGACGATATTTCAATAATTCAGGGAAAACGAATGACAAATGTTTTAATGAGCTTAAAGCAAAAACCGGATGCCATATTTGCTATCACAGATAATGCTGCAATTGGTGTCATTAAAACGCTAAAGAAACTTAATGTGAAAATTCCTGAAGAGATCGCAGTCGTAGGGTTTAGTAATTCATTAAATTCTACGATTATTGAACCTAAGCTAACTACAGTTGATCAGCCGGGACAAAAAATAGGAGCGACGTCCGTTAAATATTTAATAGAAGAAATAAATAATCCTAACGATACCCATATGAATAAAACGATAGAAATACGAAGTAATTTAATTATTAGAAACTCAACATTTATAGTTTAAGAAATAACACTCATTTTACTTATTTTTGCCATGTATCTGCACATATTTGATACTTTTGTCTCATGGAAATTATAGATGCAATTATATTAGGAATTATTCAAGGTCTTACTGAGTTTTTACCTGTATCCTCAAGCGGTCACCTAGAAATAGGAAAAGCCATTCTTGGTGATAATTCTGTACCAAAAGAAAGCTTGTTATTTACGGTTGTACTTCATTTTGCTACAGCATTAAGTACGATGGTTATTTTTAGAAAAGATATTCTGCAAATTATAAAAGGTGTTTTAAAATTTGAATGGAATGAAGACCTTCAATTTATTTCAAAAATCGCTTTATCCATGTTGCCAGCTGTTATTGTTGGTGTCTTTTTTGAAGAAGAATTAGAACAACTTTTTAACGGAAATATTTTGCTTGTAGGTTGTATGCTTATTGTTACAGCGATTCTCTTATTCTTAGCAGATAAAGCTAAAGACACACAGAAAAAGGTGACATTTTCTAATGCATTTATAATTGGTGTTTCTCAAGCTATTGCTATGCTGCCAGGAATTTCGCGTTCTGGTGCAACAATCTCGACGTCAGTATTATTAGGAAACGATAAAACCAAAGCCGCACGTTTTTCATTTTTAATGGTGGTGCCTTTAATATTTGGTAAGATTGCAAAAGACCTTTTAGGAGGTGAATTAACCTATGACAGTTCTAATATAACAGCTTTAAGCGTCGGTTTTATAGCCGCCTTTGTTGCCGGTTTATTTGCTTGTACGTGGATGATTGCTTTAGTGAAAAAAAGTAAGTTATCGTATTTTGCTATCTATTGTGTAGTTGTTGGTGTTATTGCTATAATTTGGTCTCTCGTATAAATGAAAACTAAAGAAGATTACATAAACGGACAAGTCTTACTCATAGACAAGCCATTAACATGGACCTCTTTTCAGGCGGTTAATAAATTGCGCTGGGAAATTAGACATGCTTTCGATATTAAAAAAATAAAAGTAGGTCATGCCGGGACTTTAGATCCATTAGCTACTGGTTTATTGGTGATTTGTACTGGAAAAATGACCAAGCAAATCAACATTTTTCAAGGCCAGGAAAAAGAATATACTGGGACGTTTGTTTTAGGAGGAACCACACCTTCGTTTGATTTAGAAACAGAAGTCAATGAAACTTTTCCGACGGATCATATTACAGACGAATTGATACAGAATGCAATTCCACAATTTATAGGTCAGATAGATCAATTTCCACCAGTGTTTTCTGCGATTAAGAAAGATGGAAAACGATTATACGAATTTGCAAGAGCAGGTGAGGAGGTCGAAATTAAATCGAGACAAGTAGAAATTACCGAATTTGAAATCACTGAAATTAATACTTCGACTGCGCTCAGTACAAGTAGCCTAGAATTACATTTTAGAGTGGTTTGTAGTAAAGGAACTTACATTAGATCTTTGGCAAACGACTTCGGAAAAGCTTTAAATTCTGGTGCACATTTATCATCATTACGACGCACGCGTATTGGAGATTTTAAAGTTGACGATGCGCTAACTCCAGAAGATTTTATAGCCAATTTACCTTCTAAAGACTGATTTAACAAGGGTTTAAGGTTGGTGCTTAATCTATTTCTTCATTATATTCGTATCTATTAATAGACTAAAACTATTTTATACTGAATTTTGTTGATCAACATAAAGCCGCAATAATTACATTTCTTTTAGCAGGAATTGTAGTCTTTGGTATGTTTAGCATTCAGTTAAAACGTCATCAGGATTTAATTTCTGAAAGCTACTATCTCATGGAGCCAGAGCCTGAAATCGCAAAAGAAGACCTTCAGGATATAGAAGCTATAAACGCAAAATCTACAAACAAAGCGTTTAACGAAGACCAAGAGTATAAAGAGATGATGCGTAACTTTAAAACCGTTAGCGCTAATGATTTTGAACGCACAACAAAGGCCATGGAAGAAGCTAAGGCAAGTGAAGACGTGCAAGAGGAAACAAGCATTACCAAATCGTATGCAGGTAGTAATGCTTATGCTTTAAATTCTGAAGACACAGAATCATATAAAAAACTTCAGGAAGAGTTAAAACAGCGTCTTAAAAATAAAAACAAGCAGACGAGCACGCCAAAACAAAAAGTACACTAACCTACTCTTTAAAAGGTAGAACATTAACCTATTATAAAACACCACGATATTTATGCGAAAGTGGTGGGAAAATAGTAGTGAGTATTAGAGTTAATGGAGCAGGTGATGTTATTGATGCTTATATTAATGGGGCTTCTAATTCTGATAATCAGTGTTTAATAAATCATGCGATTTCTTATGCTGAAACCGTTCAGTTTGATGCGTCAGACAAGAAAGAGCAATTAGGTACGATTACCTTTTTATTTAAAGGGAAATAAAATAGTGGCTTCGACTACGCTCAGCTACCAAAATCGACTACGCTCAGCCACCGAAAGCAACCACGCTCAGTTACCAACCTCGATTACTCTCAGGCACTGAATGTGACTTTGCTTAACTGCCAAAATTTCTAACTTATTTTAATAAGCCAACCAAATCTTCAATAGTAGATTGCCCTTTATCCTTATTATACCAACGTTGTAAATCTTCTTTAAATTCTGGAGTCAACATGCCATGTTCAGCTTTGTAAGCTTGCACCATATTTGTGGCAACCGTAGGTCGTGGTCCAAATGAATCTATAACAGTATTGGTTTCGGTATCTAACATAATTAACTTTGGAATTGATTTTCCTCCATTAGTTAAAAACTGATCCATTAGTGCTTCGTTTTCATCTCTGAGTACCACTTTATAGTCAATATTACCATTGAGCTCAGCTACTTTATTAATTATGGGCATAATATGCGCAGCATCTCCACACCAACTTTCCGAAATAACTAACCAGGTTATTTTTTATCAAAATTTGCAATCTTAATATTCGCGGCGTCCGAAACTTTTGCGGTTTTATCCCAACGTCTCATACGTCTGTCGTTAAGGTATGTGTATTCAACCAAGGCGTCTGATTGGTCGGTTCCGGTAGTTGATTTGTCTTCAACTAATGTGGTAACTAAGTTTCTGTATTCAGCATAAGTCATACTTTTATTTAGACTTTCTGAGATGATATCTTTTAATGTGAGTGTATCTGTTTCCATAGGATAAAAATAAGAATCTATTGCCGTTTTTTATGCAACAGTTGTTACATTAGTCGAGAACTAATTTAGACCCTTTCTATTCGCTAAAAAATTGTTCTTTTAAACTTAAATTTTGTCTTTTTAGAGTCGAGTAGCGATGCTATGCAACTAGAAAAAAGCTTTCATTTAATTTTAAAATTCTTAATTTTCGCCTAAACAGAAAACGTATAAATTAATTCTTACTAAATAAATTTCCTTACAAGATGAGTAAAAACAGATGTGGTTGGTGTGTTGGTGATCCGTTATATGAAGCCTATCACGATGAAGAATGGGGAGTTCCTGTTTATGATGATGCTAGATTATTTGAATTTTTAATTTTAGAAACGTTTCAGGCTGGATTAAGTTGGATTACTGTTTTAAAAAAAGCGTGAAAATTTTAGAAAAGCTTTCGATAATTTCGATTATAAGAAAATAGTAAATTACGATGCTTCTAAAGTTGAAGACTTATTACAAGATGCTGGAATTATTAGAAATAAACTAAAAGTGAATGCTACAATTACCAATGCAAAAGCTTTTATGGAAATTCAGGAAGAGTTTGGATCATTTTCTAAATATATATGGAATTTTGTAGATGGAACACCGATAAAAAATAACGTAAAAATCTATAAAGAGGCTCCCGCAAATACTCCACTGAGCGATGCGATAAGTAAAGACTTAAAGAAGCGTGGATTTAAATTTGTGGGGTCTACTGTGATTTATGCACAGATGCAAGCCACAGGTATGGTAAATGACCATGAAGCTTCTTGTTTTAGATATCATGAGGTTTAAGGTGTTTTATAAATTCAGCTCTTGAGATATCTTTAGCGCCTAAGCTCTCGAGATGTTTGGTGTGTAATTGACAATCAATTAATTTGTAATTAGAATTTTGAATAAAGGTTATAAAACCCGCTTTACTTGCATTACTCACTTTAGCAAACATACTTTCGCCACAGAAAACAGAATCGGTAATTTCAATACCATATAAGCCGCCAACGAGTTCATCATTTTGCCAAACTTCAATAGATTTAGCATATCCTAGCTGATGTAATTTGTAGTAAGCGTCTACCATGTTATCCGTAATCCAAGTACCATCTTGGTCGTTCCGTTTTGCTTTGGCGCAATTTTCTACTACAGCTTTAAACGCTTTGTTTATCGTAACTTTAAAATTGTCTTTTTTTAGTACTTGCGTCATGCTTTTAGAGACTTTTAAATCTTCTGGAAACAAAACAAACCGTGGATCTGGCGACCACCAAAGTATAGGCTCTTCATCTTGAAACCACGGAAATATACCTTTAGAATATGCATGTAATAAGCGCTCTGGAGATAAATCTCCGCCAACAGCTAGAAGTCCTTCAGCGGAGGCTTCAGATACATCTGGAAATTCTATTTTATCAGTTAAAAAGTACATCAGTTAAAATTGAGTTGGCATTTAAGTATTTAAAATTAAGGACTTGACTTTGATGTTAAAAGATTTTTGTTGATATTTGAGTAGACCTTTATCAAATATTTTTTGTTCATCATTGCTTTTTATGAAGGTCTAACCTAAAACCAAAGTATGAAGTCCTGACTAACCATCAGGACTTTTTTGTTTGAGACTATATACAGAAAAAGACCTGTTTTAAATTAAAAACAAGTCTTTTTATATGTGTCTATCTTCCTTATTTAGAAAGGTAAATCGTCGTTGTCACCTTCGTTTAAATCATTAACAGGCTCAAAAGCTTCTGTTGGTGGTACTGGAGGCATATCTCCACTTGCAGCTTGCGCTTGCACAGCTTCAATTCTCCAACCTTGTATAGAATTAAAGTATTTAGTTTCACCTTGTGGATTTACCCATTCTCTACCTCTTAAGTTAATATTAATTTTAACTTGCTGACCAGCTTGGTAGCTATTAAGTAAATCACATTTGTCTTGAACAAACTCCACCATAATATGTTGTGGATACTGCTCTTCTGTAGTCACTACAATCTCCCTTTTTCTAAATCCGTTACTGCCAAAGGTTTGAGTCTCACCTACCATCTTAATTCGTCCTTGTACTTCCATTTTTGCTTAATCTATAATTTATTATAATACTTAAATATTTTCAGACTACGAAAGTAATAACTTCCAAGCACTTTCTACGTCTCCATAGCTCAAATAATTTTGAGCCAACTTGTGTTTTTCTCTGTGAGATGCCGTTTTAATGTCTGGATATCGCTCACTAATGTCATCAATAAACTTATTAACATTGTCTGTATTTGGCAACGCTTCAACATTTGCTAACATTCCAATGTTATTTCCTGTTAAAATCATACTGTTTTTTACGTCGTCTGGCATGTTATCGACTCCAATACCCATAGATGCTAGAGGTTTAGGGATTTCGAAAAACCCTTTTTTAGCTCTGCTATAATAACTTCCGCCAGCTCTTGCTACTAAATCTAAGGCTTCTTGGTTTATGGTTTGGTCAGCGTTTAAAACCTCGTCAGAAATGTGAAGTTTTACCACCTCGCAGATCACTAAATTACCTGCACCTCCTTCAGAACCTAAAGAAATAATATCGTTTACTTTACATTCAAATTGAATAGGAGATTCTGCGACTCTAAAGGGTTTTACTTTATCTGAAGGTAGCATAGATAAACCTGCTTTTTCAAATTCGTTTGTGCCTTCAGGATATTCAGTACTTGCTAAAGAAGTTTGGTGTACCATATCGTAATTCACCACATTAATAACGACTTCTTTGGTAGCTTCAACATTATGCAATGTGTGTTTTGTGGTATTGTCTCTAACGCGTCTTGCTGGAGAGAAGACCAAAATTGGTGGATTGGCACTAAACACATTAAAAAAGCTAAAAGGAGATAAATTGGGTTTACCATCTTTATCAACAGTACTCGCAAAGGCAATAGGTCTTGGTGCGACAGCGCTTAATAAAAAGCCGTGTAAAATGCCTGTTGTAAGGTCTTGAGGGTCAAATGTAGCCATGTAGTATGCTGGTTTTTAACAAATATAATTATATTAGGTTGGGGACAAAAGTATTTTACCGCAGTATTAGAACAATAATATCAACATAATTGCATTATATTTAAAATTGAAATTTGGATGCTAAAAATTTTAGCATCCAAATAAATAATTAATAGCAAACAGAATGTGGTTTATTGTTTTAAACACATGAAATTTAATTAACCAATGACCTTTAGCTTCAACCGAAATATAATCCGTTGGATTATTATTATTTCATCTTTTATTATTATTTCACTTATCCTTTGGAACACCTATACGTTTTTTCAAAATTTTAAAGCAGAAGAACGTTCTAAAATGAAAACCTGGTCTATGGCTTTGATAGATATAGGAACAATAAAGGCAAATGATGAAGTTAATGAAGTCACTGGCCATGTGATTACAGAAACTATAATTAGTACTCCGGTTTTAGTAATTGATAATAATGGTGAACTTAGCACTTCTAGAAATATCGACGAATCCTTGCTATCAAGTCCTATAGAGGTGCAAAAACTAGTTGATAAATTTAAGGGTGAAAACACACGGATTGAAGTTAATATGGGGACGACGTCCAAGCAATTTATTTATTACGGAAATTCACCATTACTCAATAAGCTAAAATACTATCCTTTAGCATTGCTACTCATTATACTATTATTCGGAGCCGTTGTTTATTTCTTTTACCGAAGTTCCAAAATTGCTGAACAGAACAAACTTTGGACAGGTATGGCGAAAGAAACTGCACATCAAATTGGGACGCCTTTATCGTCGCTTGTGGGTTGGGCAGAAATTTTAAAAACTGAAGCCGTAAACCCTGAGTATATTCTAGAAATAGAAAAGGATATTGATAGGCTTCAAACTATAACGGAACGTTTTAGTAAAATAGGATCGGTGCCTACACTTAAAAATTTAGATATTGTTGAAGTTACCAAATCGTCTTACGAGTATTTAAAATCAAGATCGTCGAAGTTAATTAATTTTGAAATTGTTATACCAGATCGCGAAATACCAATTAACTTGAATGAAGAACTTTATAGTTGGACCATCGAAAACCTCGTAAAAAATGCTATTGATGCTATGAGAGGTAAAGGCGATTTAAAACTAGAACTTACACAGCTTGAAAATCAAGTATTCATTAATATTTCAGATACAGGAAAAGGAATTCCTAAATCGTCGTTCACTAAAATTTTTGAACCAGGTTATACCACTAAGAAACGAGGT
Source organism: Winogradskyella psychrotolerans RS-3 (assembly GCF_000427335.1). Taxonomy (GTDB): domain Bacteria; phylum Bacteroidota; class Bacteroidia; order Flavobacteriales; family Flavobacteriaceae; genus Winogradskyella; species Winogradskyella psychrotolerans. Next base: position 30,800 of record NZ_ATMR01000094.1, read on the forward strand.
TGGGGATTGGGCTTGTCTTTAGCAAAGCGCATTGTAGAAGATTATCACAACGGGAAAATAAAAGTATTAACTTCGGAAATCGGAAATGGAACTACCATACAAATTTTGTTGAGGCAGGTTTAGTTTGTTTTAAAGACTATGGGCACCTTTTAGGAACTTGACACGTTTGAAAAAAACTTTAAAATTGAAATGTTGAAATTTTAGTTTAAATTTGACGATGAATTCTTCACGATTTTTCACTTTAAAAGAAGCCAGGATAGGTAATAACTGTCCTGAATGCTATTCTAACGATAGTTTAGAACTTACGTTGAAGCAAAAATTAATTGAAACTAAATTTTACAAGGCTATAACTGACGAAACAGTAAGTCAATTATCTTGTTTAAACTGTGAGGTGCAAATTTTTCCTATTCGCTGGACAGATGATATTGAGCGCGTTGTAGATTATCACAATAGAGGACTTAAAAGGAAACCGAAGTCTACTAAGTTAAAACCAATTGCATGGGCTTTAATTAGTTTATCTGTTTTAGTATTAATTGCAATTATCTTATTTGCAACGGGAGTATTTTCAAAATAAGTATTACAAGTACGATCCAATTTTTTCGGCTATAGCCTTAAACTCTTCAGGTGTTACTTTTTGTTTGTTTGTAAAACGAGCATCCTCCATAGTGTGCAAAGGAATTAAATGCACATGTGCGTGTGGAACTTCTAAACCAATTATAGACATGCCAACGCGTTCGCAAGGAACGGCTTGTTCTAAGGCAATTGCAACACGACGCGAAAATTTCATTAACCCTAAATAAGTGGCTTCGTCTAAATCAAAAATTTTATTAACCTCTTTTTTAGGAATGCAAAGTGTATGGCCTTTAGAGTTTGGATTGATATCCAAGAACGCTAAGAAATCGTCAGTTTCGGCGACTTTATACGATGGTATTTCACCTGAAATTATTTTTGTAAAAAGTGTTGCCATAATCTAGTAATTAATGTGTTTTATAAATATAAAAAGATTCCTGTAAAGAGGAATCCTTTTTTGCAATATAACTTTGATAATCTACCTTAAATATGAACTTTTCTATCTAGAGATTTCTAGAATATCAAATTTCATAATACCGCTTGGTACCTGTATTTCCGCAGTATCTCCTACAGATTTACCTAATAAACCTCTACCAATAGGAGAATTCACTGAGATTTTACCTGTGGCTATATCAGCTTCACTTTCGGCAACCAAAGTATAGGTCATTTCCATACCATTAATTTGGTTCTTAATTTTAACTTTAGATAAAGCTAAAACTTTAGTTAAATCTAGTTGCGATTCGTCAATAACTCGTGCTCCAGATAAAATTTCTTCCATTTTGGAAATTTTCATTTCCAGCATGCCTTGTGCTTCTTTTGCAGCATCATATTCTGCATTTTCACTTAAATCTCCTTTGTCTCTTGCTTCACCAATATCCTGTGATGCCTTTGGACGTTCCACATCTTTAAGATGGTTTAACTCTTCTCTTAGTTTTTTTAAACCTTCAGCTGTGTAATAAGATACTTTACTCATAATTTAATCGTTTTAAATATAACGCGATCTAATTAGCAGGTTCTTTATCATTTTTGAGCCTGTCTGAAAATCAGACAGGCTCAAAAATGACTGTAGATATTATGTGCTTTTTAGAAGTTTGTTATTGTATAATTATAATGTTAGCATAAAAAAAACCTCGCGCTGACGAGATTACTACGCAAATATATAAAATATTTACCGTATTGTTGAATTAATAGTAAATTGCCCTTCAAAAATTGAAGTTAAAATTTAGAAAAAATGTTAATAATTTGAAAGCTAAACAAGAAAGTGAGTGTCCTCGTGGCTCTAGACGATTTGGATTTTCAATTCACTAAATTTCAAACTATTAAAAAAAATTAAACCTGTGAAGAAATTATTTTTAATGCTAAGTTGTATTGTCGTTTTAGCTTGTAGTAAAAACGATCCTATCTATAATTGTAACTATTTATTGGATGTTGGAGTTAATCTAACCGTGAATCTTAATCTTCCTCAGTATAATCAACTTTTGTTCCCTGTGAATGCAGTTAGAGTAAACGGTTATGGGAATAACGGAATCATTTTAGTGCGAACCAATGCAGATTCAATTTTAGCTTGGGATGGTGCAGATCCTAACCATACTTCTTCATCTTGTTCTAAATTAACAATAGTAGGTTTAAATGCGGTTTGTGGCTGTGAAGATGGTAATGAGTATAGTTTAATTACGGGGACAGCACTAGGCGATAACGCTCAACCCTGTACGTTAAAACCATACAGAGTTGAAGCTATCGGGAATAATAGTTATTATGTTAGTAATTAAAACTTCAACGTCACACCAACCAAAAAGTTAGTCGTTGCCTGTGGGTAAAAACCGGCTCCTTCAATAGTTGCAATACTTCCTGGATTAGACCAACTATCATCATACGTGTAGTAGTAGCCATTAGACACATATTTTACATTAAAAATATTATTGACTAAGCCTGAAAATACAATAGCGTCAAATATAGAATCTGTTTTTAAAGTATAGTTAATATTGAAATCATTAATAAAATAGCTGTCTAATTTAGAGGATTTAGCTTCTGTGTTACTCATAAATTGTTCGCCAACATATTTGCTTAATAAGGACATTTGTAGATTTTCAAGAGGTTGAAAAACGATGGCATTAGCCGCAACTAAACTTGGTGAAAATGAAATGTCTGTATTGCTTAAATTTTGAGATTCTCCATCAAAAGAAAGGCTTAGCTCATCTACTTTATTAGCACTAATTGTCATATTTGGTTGCAACGTTAATTTAGGAGTTATAGGAATAATAGCTTCGAGCTCTAACCCTATACGGTAACTCTTATCTACATTCTGTCTAATAGGATTTCCTACATCGTCAGATTCTCCAGTTAATACCAATTGGTCGTTGTAAAACATAAAGTAAGTGTTTGCGCTAAAACTCAAATTGTTCTTTTTATGTCTCCAACCTAGTTCGAAGTCATTAAGCTGTTCAGGCTTTATAGTCTGATCACTTTCAAAATCGGTTCTGTTTGGTTCTCTGTTGGCTCTAGCATATGAGAAATATAAGTCATTGTCAGTATTTAATGAATAGGTAATTCCTGCCTTTGGGTTAAAAAATGTAAAATCTTTATCAACTGCAAATTCTACAAGATCAGAGGTTGTACCAGTCGTTTTGTAAGTGACATTTCTAACTTGTAAATCTCCATACAAACTTATTTTTTCGTTGAGTCTGTAATTGGCTTTCGTAAAAAGGGATAAGTCATTTTTTATACTATTTCCATCATAATAACGATCCCTTATTTCTGTTTGACTGGCATATTCTGCCCAAATCACTTCACCAAAATGATCACCATCATAATGACTAAAAGAACCTCCGAAAATTAAATTAAGATTATCGTCTTTATAGTTAGCGTTAGCATTGATAACATAAAAATCATTATCTAACCAACGTCTTCTAATTAAATCGGTTTCATTAATTATGTCACCATTGAAGTCTAATGGGTCTAAACCATAATCGTCAAACCCTTCGTCTTCTTTGTACTGTTCAAAGTAACCCTGACCTTTGGTGTAGTTTAACCCCAATGTGGTTGACCATTGGTTGTCGTAACGTTGATTCCAATGTAGTTGGTAATGATCTTGACTGTAATTATCGACTTCATTATCGTAAAATTGAAGGTTTCCGTTATTATCGGTGTATTCACCTGCTGTATTATACGTACGGTCGTTTTCGAGTTTATCTAAATCTTCTAAGCCATTCCAAGATTGATACGTGACTTCCTTACCACCAAAAGTGATGGCTTTAATTAAGGTGTTGTCATCGACATAAGACCCTTGTAAAAAATAGGACTTTAAATCGGCTGAAGCACGATCGATATAACCATCTGAAGCGATATTTGATAAACGACCAGCGATTTCAATATGATCATTCATGAGGCCCGTACTGAATTTTACGGTATGTTTTCTAGTGTTATAACTTCCAAATGAATTAGAAATTTCGCCTGAAGCATCTTTTGAAATAGCATCTGTCAATACATTAATACTAGCTCCAAAAGCTCCAGAGCCATTTGTTGAGGTTCCAACACCACGTTGTAATTGTAAGCTTTCCGTTGAAGAAGCAAAGTCTCCAAGGTTAACCCAAAACGTTCCTAAAGATTCTGCATCATTATACGGAATACCATTAATAGTAATATTGGTAGATTGTGAGCTTACACCACGAACTCTAATGCCAGTGTAACCAATTCCTGCACCCGCATCTGTAGTCGTTACTACCGAAGGTAAGAAGTTCAATAACATCGGAATGTCTTGTCCTAAATTACGTTTAGCTAAAGCTTCTTTGGTCACATTAGAATGTGTAATGGGTGATTTAGCATCCACTCTTACAGCTCTTACCAGAACTTCGTCTAGTTTTTCAACTTTGGTTGAGTCTTGTTGTTTTTCTTGTCCATAAGCTGAACAAATTCCTAAAAATGCAATTGAAAGTGTTAACCTCTGCCTACTTTTTTTTGAGAGATTGTTGAATAAAATTTTCATACGACTATAAATTTATAATCGAATAAAAAGAGGTCATTATTCTTGGTAAATAATTAATTATTGTGAGCATAATGCTTATACGATAGTTAAATATTGCTTTTTTCCTTTTTGAAATTGTTCCTATATAATTAAATTATAACAGATCAAAATTCAGAATTGGAAAAACAATAATTGATAACCTTATCGCACTCGCTAAAAATGTCCACTGGACATTTTCTTAGCTCGTTTCCTAAACAGCATTACCTGTTCTAGGTTCAATGGGTATGATCTCAGCCACTTATTGGCACCCCTTTATTGAGAACGCCGCAAAGATAATAACAATTGATAACTGACAAGTAAATAATTGCTAATTTTTTAATTGTTATGTAACTGAAAGTCTGAGTGTAAGTTTGTTGAAAAATTTGTGTCGAGAAATTTAATTGATGTATAGATGCTTCTCTATCCAATCCTCATTATTCTAGTTCTGGCGGTTTCCGATTTGCTTTTTTATCAGCATTTATGCGTTTGTTTTTTAAACGTTTCTTTTTAACTCCTCTAGGAATTCTTGTTGGAATACGTATTTTTTCTTCTTTTAAACCCTCTTCAATCAATGCTATAAAGCGTTGCGTGACTAAGGCTTTGTTTCTAAATTGACTTCGACTTTCGTCGCAGGCTAAAATTAAGATGTTTTCTTTGGTTAAGCGCTTATTGAAAAACTCGGAAAGCTTTTGTTTCTCATCGTCGTTAAAAACTGCAGAATTATGAAGGTCAAAATATAATTCGGCTTTAGAAGACACCTTATTTACATGTTGGCCTCCGCTGCCTGAGCTTCGGACGTATTTATAGGTTAATTCAGATTTAAGTAAAGTTAGATCCACTACTATTTAATTTGATGTAGTGATTTCAGTAAATCGTTTACTGTTTTTACTGGGTTGAATGTAATGACTGGCACTTCAACAAAAATGGTGTTCCAATGTGCCATACTCCCGTTCCAAAGTCCAGGTAATTCTAATGCTTTTAAATCCTTACCATTTTTCGTTTTTTGGGTTATAAAAGCGGCATTATGATCTACATAATTTTCTAAATCAAACTTTTTACCTTTATAGTTTTTAACACCACAGATTAAATCTACGGGATTAAAATGGGTAGCATTTCTAAGAATTTCTTCTTGTTTTAGATCGTTTAAATTAATTTGTGCCGACTCTACAATTTGAAGCGATTGGTTAGATTTGTGGTCTTTTACCCAAAACGGGCCACCACCAGGTTCACCTTCGTTTTTAACCATACCACAAACTCGCATTGGTCGGTTTAATTTTTCTTGTAAATATTCAATCTTATAACGATCGGTATATTTTTTATACTCATCGGATATTTTGATACTTAATTTGTGCGTTAAGAAATTCTCTACAGCGACTAAAGTACCTTCATCAACCTGTTTTGATTCTAATTCGTGTAAATATTCGAATGCTTTAGTTTGTAATTCGATTAAGATTCCTGCTAATACCTTTTTATATTTAGCGAGTTCATCTTTATATTTATAAACGACAACATTATCAATGTTTTTAACGAAAATAATATCCGCTTCTAAGGCATTTAAGTTCTTTAATAAAGCACCATGTCCTGAAGGTCTAAACACTAACGAACCATCTGATTCTCTAAAAGGTCTATCCTTTAACGTTACGGCAATAGTATCGGTTGATTGTTGTTGGAATGAAAACGATATATCGAATTTTACTCCGGTGTTTTGTTCAACATGTTTCTGAATATTTTTAAATTCTTTGATGAACTTATTTTCATAAATTTCAGAAATTGTAAAGTGAAGTTTAGCTAACCCGTTGCTTGAAGCATACATTGCTGCTTCGTAAAGATGTTCTTCAAATGCTGTAGAAATATGGTTATTTTTATAATCATGAAAAGGAAGTAATCCTTTGGGTTGGTTTCCAAAGTTGAGTTGATTTTCATCTAGCATAGCCTTTGCAAAATACCACACCTTTTCTTGATTAGATAAGCCTTCATAATCTATTCCATTAGATTTTAGCAATCCTAATACTTGGTTATAAAATGGAAACTTCTCTAAGCCCACCATAAATAATGATAACTCTCTAAGATTGTTTTTATTAATATATGAATTTAAAGATTGCTCATTGGAATTATATTCGCTGACAAATTTGAACAGAAATTTGAACATTCGTGTTGCAGCTCCAGAAGCAGGAACAAACTTTAATAACGATTTTTTGTCTTTCTCATTTTCAAATAGGGCAACATACGCTTCAATTTTAGAATTATTTAATGGCATAATTCCGTTATTCAATGTAGCAGCATCTGAAACATTTGTAAATGGAATTCCAGTTTCAAAAATCTCGATTTGTTTTTTAATTCCTGTTAAGGTTAAATCGTTAGATTCTATTTGGTTAATATCTTTTTCAGTAAAACTCATATCTTGTTCATTAATAAGTTATCAATATGCTTAACTGCTAGTTCTAGTCGCTCTTTTTTAGTCCCTTTTAAAAGTATATAAGGTTTTTTGTGTTCTATTAGAGCATTCCTAAAAGCGTTAAACATAGCTTCGCGGTCATTGGGTTTATCTCGTAAGTCGTCTGGCTCCCAAGGAGTATCAATATTAGTTAAAAAGTAAAGATCGTAAGAATTTTTTAGAGCATAAGTTTCTAAAATTGGGTCACATGTGCCTTTATAATACGCTTCGCTATAGACTTTAGTTTCTAATAAATCAGTATCGCAAACTAGCACCGTATCCGTTTGTTTTGCTAATTCATTTTCAAGTTTCATTTGTCCAATTGCTATAGGCAATAGATCTTCTGTTTCGCAAGTTTTCTGTTCATTATCCCATTTTTCTTGCAAATAATCGCGAGCATATTCTGGGGCCCAAACCGTATTGTAATGTTTGGCTAACTGTCTAGAAAGTGTTGTTTTTCCGGTGGATTCAGGTCCAAACAAAACTACTTTTATACAGTTTGAAGGTTGTTGTTTAAGTTCTTTTTCCATGCTAAATAACCAAATATTGCTATTACTGTAAATCCTAAATATTGAAAGCTTGTAAACGTAAATCCCTTATAGAAATATAAAGGTACAGAAATCACATCTCCTATAATCCAGAATATCCAATTTTCTAATTTTCGTCTTGCCATTAACCACATCCCTACAAAAAATATGGCTGTTGTTATAGTATCAACATAAGCCACCCAACTATTCCACTTGTCAAATGTTTTATAAACAATGAATACAAATATTAAGGTTGCGATAAATATAACAAGACTTAGTATTTTTTCTTTTGTAGTGGTTTTTGATATTTGAGTAACGTGAGTTGCATCTACTTTGCGTGTCCAGATATACCAACCATAAACACTCATACAAAAGTAGTAAGCGTTAATCATCATATCTCCAAGGAGTTCCCACTTTAGGAGTAGATAAACAAAAATGAGGGTGCTTATCATTCCTGTCGCAAAAACAAGAATTTTATTTTGTTTGGAATACCAAACTGATAAAAAACCAAAAATAACGGCTACAATTTCTAATACAACATCACTGGTTTCGTAACCTGAGTATTGTGAAAATAGAAAATCAAAAATGTGGTTCATAATCACTTCGGTCTGTCTTTACAATCTTCATTTGCAATACGGCAATATCTATTTCTGAAAATGAGCGTTTTATTTCTTGAGTTAAAAACGGCATTAGAGTATCGTAATCACCATAAATTTGAGTGCTCAGAGGGTTTTCTAAAACCGTAAATTCAGAAGCACGTAAGTGTTTTATAAAATCAATAATATGAGGTTCATAATCGTCTTTTAATGGTGATAATTGTAATTCGATGGATATTTTCATTGTAGTTATTTTACTATTATTCGTTGAATACCGTTTGTTTTTTCAATTCATCAAAAAAAGCCTCGTCGTCTTCAAAAGCAGTTCCAATAACAACTAAATCGGCTCCAGCATTATAAGCGGAATCTAATGCTATTTTAGTTTTAATACCTCCACCAACAATTAAAGGGATACTTAATTGACGCTTAACTTCTGAAATAATATGAGGTTCAATAGGGTGTGTGGCTCCGCTACCAGCTTCGAGATAAATAAGTTTCATTCCTAATAATTCGCCAGCTTTAGCGGTGTCTTTTATAATTTGAATATCACTTCGTTTAATCGGTTTTGTTTCACTAACACGTTGTACAGCGGTTTCTTTTCCGTTTTCTATTAGCACATAGCCTGTTGGAATAATTTCAAGATTGGTCTTGGTTAATTTTGAAACGGCCTCCACTTGTTTGCCTATGAGATAATCAGGATTTCGTCCAGAGATTAAAGATAAAAATAAAATGCCATTCGCTTCATCTGTAATTTGAATAACATCTCCAGGAAACAATATTATAGGAAGCTCCGTGTGTTTTTTTATTTCTATGACCAAAGTTTCAGTTAAACCGTTATCAACTTCACTGCCTCCAACAAAAATATGTGTAGCGATAGATTGGTTGACTTTAGCTATAAAACTTGAAACAGTTTCGAGTTTCATCTTATCAGGGTCAATTAAAACCGCTAAAAGTTTTTCGCCTTTAGCCTTTGAAGTGGTTATATTTTGGTAGATACTATGCATTACGGAACCACATAAGCACAAGTAAAGCCTTCAAATTCTAAAAAAGCAGTGTTATATCTGTACTTTTTGTTTTCATAATCTATCCAAGCGACAGTTTCTCCATCTTTTAGCATAAAAGGAATGACCAAAAAATGCTCTTTAAATAGCATGCCTGGAGTGGCAAAAAGCTTATAAAGGGATTCTTTAATTCCCCAAATCACGGTAAGTCTATTAATGTAATCTTCGTCTGTAGATTTTAAATAATTATATTCATAATCGACAAATTTATGTGCTATGACTTCTATTTTTTCACGCTGCTTTTCAATATCAATTCCGACTTCATTATCACTAACAATAACACCAGAAAATGTAAACGAATGCGTAATAGAAATGTGTTTACCGTCTTTAAGGTGCGGTTTTCCATGGTCGTCATAATACAAATCTTGGTCTGTATAACCAAACTCGTGTAGCAAATGTCTAACACTTAAAAAACCACGTTGATGTAGTTCACTTTTCATGCCTAACACACGTTGTAAGCTTTGTGATTTTAGATTTAAAGGCTGAAATAGAGCATCATAAGATTCTTCAATCTTCCAGATTTTAACAGTAGTTTGTGAATTTATACTAATGGATTTGTATAGTGGCATTTAGAATTCTGAATGTTATTGATTATCTTTGCATCGCCTAAGGCAGATTTTGCATTTTTTAGATAAGCGAATTTAACTATTTAAGTGCTAAACCCAAAGGTGTTTAAAATATAAAAACAAAGAAAATAATATGAGTAATAAAACAGTTGCTTACGTGCCTAACAAGGTAAAAGATATGTCGCTTGCGGCTTGGGGAAGAAAAGAAATTAATTTAGCTGAAGCAGAAATGCCAGGTTTAATGAGTTTACGTGAAGAATACAAAAACGAGCAGCCTTTAAAAGGAGCAAGAATTGCTGGATGTCTACACATGACGATTCAAACGGCAGTTTTAATAGAAACTTTACAAGCTCTTGGTGCTGAAGTAACTTGGAGTTCTTGTAATATTTTCTCTACGCAAGATCAAGCTGCTGCTGCAATTGCTGCTGCAGGAACTGCGGTTTATGCATGGAAAGGATTAACAGAAGAAGAATTTGATTGGTGTATAGAGCAAACGTTATTCTTTGGTGAAGATCGTAAGCCATTAAACATGATTTTAGATGATGGTGGTGATTTAACCAATATGGTTTTAGATAAATACCCAGAGTTATCTGAAGGAATTAAAGGTTTATCTGAAGAAACAACGACTGGAGTTCACAGACTTTACGAACGTGTTAAAAATGGTACATTAACAATGCCAGCAATTAACGTGAATGATTCTGTAACAAAATCTAAGTTCGATAATAAATACGGTTGTAAAGAATCTGCAGTAGATGCCATTCGTCGTGCAACAGATATTATGTTAGCTGGTAAACGTGTTACTGTTTGTGGTTATGGTGATGTTGGTAAAGGTACAGCTGCTTCTTTTAAAGGTGCAGGTTCTATTGTTACTGTTACTGAAATTGACCCGATTTGTGCTTTACAAGCTGCAATGGATGGTTTTGAAGTAAAGAAATTAGAAACCGTTGTTGGTAATTCTGATATTATTATCACAACAACTGGAAACAAAGATATTGTACGTGCTGAGCATTTCGAAGCAATGAAAGACAAAGTAATTGTAGCAAATATTGGTCACTTTGATAACGAAATTCAAGTAGGTTGGTTAAACGAGAAGCATGGTGCTACTAAAGATACTATTAAGCCTCAAGTAGACAAATATAACATCAACGGAAAAGATATTATTTTACTTGCCGAAGGACGTTTAGTAAACTTAGGTTGTGCAACTGGTCATCCTAGTTTTGTAATGAGTAATTCATTTACAAACCAGACTTTAGCGCAGATTGAACTTTGGAAAAATAGTGCAGCGTATAAAAACGATGTATATATGTTACCAAAGTACTTAGATGAAAAAGTAGCGAAATTACATTTAGAAAAAATTGGTGTTGAGCTAACTGAATTAGCAGAATACCAAGCTGATTATATTGGTGTAAAAGTTGAAGGGCCTTATAAGCCTGAGCATTACAGATACTAACAAATTCCTGCAAAAGCAGGAATCTCATACTATAAAAATCCCAAGCACCAATGTTTGGGATTTTTTTTATTTGGGCAATTTTAATTTGGTTTTTAGCACCAAATTAAACCACGCTTTTCACTATATCTTTTTCTCGTGCCTCAAAAAAGGATGCCGTTTCAATCGTTAGTGCAAATGACAAAACAAACTTTTTAGCCAGATTCATTTTAATTACCTTTCAACAAAATAAATTTAAATGAAAAAGTTAGATATTACAGTTTTACATAATGCATTAAACCAAATTGAAGGTTATATTCCACAACGTGAAATTCTAAATACTAATGTTTCAAAAGCTAATGTCGCTTGGCATTTAGATCATAGCTTAAAAGTGATTAACGCTGTGGTGACAACAATGCAGAATTCAGATCCAGCTTTGTATAAGGATAATTTTAGTTTTATAGGTAAGTTGTTATTAAAGTTTAGATTCTTTCCAAGGGGAAAAGCGAAAGCACCAAAATATGTGACACCATCTGAAGTTATATTATATTGCAATTAACAGAAGCGAGAGCGAAGATAACAACGATATCTAGTTTAGACGACAATGCTTATTTTAAGCATCCTTTATTTGGTAATATAAATAAATATAGAGTTGTGCAGTTCTTGGATGCACATACCAATCACCATTTAAAAATTGTGAAGAGTATATTGAAGTAATTAGTTTATTATTTTTATCCATTATCGATACAAAATTGCAGAAAAGGCAATTTCACTCGAAGTGACGTAAGTACTTTAAATAGAGTGATTTTACTTTAGAAATTTAATAATAACTTATTTTTTTTGTAATTTTCTCTTTGATTACTCCATTTTGTAAAGTTATTTTTTCAATAAAATTATCGTTGTTATCATACTTGTAATTTATTTGTCTTGATGTATTGTTTATTAAATCTATTTCTTCAATTAAATGTTTTTTATTATTATAAAATTGTACTCTACTAATTTCATTATTACTATAAGAGTTTTTCTTAAAGCTTCCATCTAAGTTGTATAGAAATTCAGTGCTTAATTTTTTCCTCCATCTTTTTTATTAAAATACCATGTTTTATGCAATAATGTATCTTTCTTAATAATTATGTATTGGTTTAGTTTAGCACTTTCAAAACCATTTTTTGGTTTTCTTATGATTTTCTGTTTTTTGGTTCCAAAATATTTATAAATAACTTCACCATCAGAATGGTAATAATAATTATAATGATTTATGGTTTTTTCCGAAATCATTCTATTTTGTTTATCATATTGAAATTGGTCTTCATATTCTAGAATAAAATTGGAAAAATCTTGATTGTGATTCTCTCTAATTATAGGGATTGAAGACTTCCAATTTTTAATTATTGTATCTCGTAGATTTACACTTACTACAGTGTCTCGATAGCGTATTGATTGTAATGTATCAATGTATTTTTTAGTATTTATTAAGTATCCATTTTTATTATATTTATATTCTGTAACAAAATCATTTAAAGAATACCCATCCCCTTTGCACATTGCAAAACTATAGATACTTGTCTCAATATGATTATTTAGATTTTCCTTTCTTAATAGTTTTCCATTTCTATATGAATACCTTTCCGCAATGTAAAATGCTTTCTGTTTATTTGTTTTTTGATACTTAGTGAGTAATTTATTTTCAGAATTATAAGTGTATTTTTCTTGATAGCTATTTACTTCATTAGTAGATATAACACTATCTTTAGTTCTTTTCCATCGTTTTGCATATTGAGATTTTAATATTAGATTATCTTTAGCATCGAAAATGTTTTCCTCTTCTAGAAATAGTGAATTATCATTTTGAACCCAATATTCTTTTAATAGATAACCATTACGATTAAATTCTCTTTTATGCTTAGATGATATAATCTTATTAGTGGAATCTACATTAAAATTTGTTTCACTAATAATCTCTACTTCTTTTACATCACCAACTAAAGAATAATAGTTTTTATGGTTAAAACCCTTTGAGTACTTTCCATTTGGAACATTCCATTCATCGTAAATACTCTGTGAAGAACTTATACAAAAGCAAAATAAGAAGAAATATAGTAGTACTTTTTTCATAATTATAAAACGTCGAAACTTAATTTTATAGTGTAGTATTTTATAAAAATACATAAAAAAGCCCTCGCGAGTTCTAATAACTTGCGAGGACTTTTTTTATATACTGGCTACTGCCAACTGAATACTATAATACTGCTTACTTCTTTTTACGCTTTCTTCTCTTCTTTTTCTTAGAACTATCGGTTTTAGGATGCACCAATTCCATCTCATCAATCAGATGTTTTGCTCCAGCATATTTATCGACAATAAAAAGAACATAACGTAAATCTACCATAATGTTTCGGCAAATTTCAGGATCGTAATTCATGTCACTCATAGTCCCTTCCCAAACACGGTCAAAATTCAATCCAACTAAATTTCCATGTGCATCAATTGCAGGACTTCCAGAGTTTCCACCTGTAGTATGATTTGTTCCTAAAAAGCAAACAGGTACTTTTCCGTTGCTGTCAGCATATTGTCCGTAGTCTTTAGCTTCGTATAATTCAATTAATTTTTGAGGCACATCAAATTCGTAATCTCCAGGGATGTACTTTTCAATAACACCATCTAAATAACTTACGGGCTCGTAATACACCGCATCTCTTGGAGAATACCCTCTTACTTGACCGTAAGTAACACGAAGTGTACTATTAGCATCCGGAAAATAACGCTCATTAGGTAAAGCTTCCATAAGTGCCGTCATATACTTAGTTTGTAAAGCCGTTATAGGTTCGTTTTTTTGTAGGTATTCAGGGTTAAGCGTGTCAAAAAACTCAGCAATTATAGGTTTTGCATAGGCATAGGCAGCATCGTTATTAAGGTTTTTGATGACTGTTTCTGCATCACCTTCTAATAATTGTAATGCCGATTCTAAATTAGTAAAGGCGGTATTATCATAAATAGTAGCATCTACAGATTTTCCATATAAAGGCATTACGTTTTCATACACACCTTTATCTAAGTCCACATCATAATTTTTATGAATGCCTTGTAATTGGCCCGTTAAAACTTCTTTTCCTCTTTCAAGATTTTCTGGGTTTGCAACTAGAGCTTGTTCCACTTGGTACGCTCTAAAGGTCATTTGCATAAGTTCGTTAGTAGTCAAAAAGACTTCGATAAAGTTTCTGCGTTTAATATTTATAGGTGCAAAATCTTTATAAAGTCTGTCAAATTCTGGAAGAATGTTTCCGTATTTATCTTCAAGTCCTTTTTCTTTTAAGGCCTTGGTGAATGTGGCTTCAAATTCGCGACGTTTTTCAACGGCATTACTTTTTTCGATTCCTAAATTTTCACCAATCCATCGTTTCCAAGAGTTAGCAATTCGTGCTTGTTTAGAGGCGTATTTGATTCTAACTTCGTCACTTTCTTTCATTTTTTGATCAATGACTTTTAAAGCCGCTTCACGAATCGCAATGTTCGTAGGGTTGTAATCTTTTGTGATATGTTCTATCGCAACAGCTGGTAAATATTCGCTAGTCGTTCCTGGAAAACCAAAAACCATAGTAAAATCACCTTCTTCAACACCATCTAAAGAGATCGGAAGAAAATGTTTTGGCTTGTAAGGTTTGTTGTCTTTGCTGTATTTTGCCGGACGATTATTAGCATCTGCATAAATTCTGAATAACGAAAAATCACCAGTATGTCTAGGGAAAACCCAGTTGTCTGTATCGCTTCCAAATTTACCAATACTAGTTGGAGGTGTTCCCACCAAACGGATATCATCAAAACGTTCAGTTACAAATAGGAAGTACTGATTCCCCTCATAAAAGGCTTTTGTTTTTACATCTTGCCACGATTCTTTTGGCCAAATTTTTAGTGCTGCATTACTGTTTTTAGAAATTAGAGATTGCTTTTCAGTTTCCGTCATAGTATCCGTAATACCTTTTAAAACAACATCTGAAACATCGTGAATACTTACTATAAATTCAATAAATAAACCTTCGTTTGGTAATTCTTCATCTAAATTCATGGCCCAAAAACCATCCTTTAAATAATCGTTTTCTAAAGACGAATGGGATTGAATCTGACTGTAACCACAATGGTGATTGGTCAGTACTAAACCTTGGTCTGAAATCACTTCACTAGTACAACCACCATTAAAATGACCAATAGCATCTTTTAAACTAGAATTATTGACATCGTAAATATCTTGAGCGGTTAATTTACTGCCCAAACTTTGCATTTCATCTTCGTTCATACCTTCTAAAAGTGAAGGAATCCACATACCACCTTGTTGGGCAGAAGCTTGAAAAACAACGAAAAGAAAAAGAATTTTTAAAAAGCGCATAGTTAATATTTTATTAGTTTTTGTAAAGATAGAAAAGCTTGTTTTATATCTTTAATGTTTTAGTGGATAAAGACTTCTTTTTTATGAAACGAGCATGTTAAAGTTTGCTAGTAGCGAACAACATGTAACAGTTTAAAAATAACACCTGTAAACCCATGAATATTACCTCAAAATTACCGAATGTTGGCACCACCATTTTTACTGTAATGAGTGCTTTGGCTAAAGAACATCATGCCATCAATTTATCGCAAGGCTTTCCTAATTATCCAAGTTCTCAAAAGTTGAATGATTTGGTTACGAATGCCATGAATAATGGGTATAATCAATATGCGCCAATGGCTGGTAATTTAGAGTTGCGTTTAGCGATTGCTCACAAATATCAATTACTCTATAAAAGCACCTATCATCCTGAAAAAGAAATCACAGTTACAGCAGGAGCAACCCAAGCTATTTATACAATTATTTTAGCTTTTATAAGACCAAATGATGAGGTGATTATGTTTAAGCCCGCTTACGATTGTTACGAGCCAGCGGTTGAAATTAACGGAGGGAAAACAATACCTGTTCAACTATCTGCTCCAAATTATAGCGTGAATTGGGAGGAGGTGGCTTCAAAAATCTCGTCTCAAACAAAGATGATTATTATCAATTCACCTCATAATCCAAGTGGTACCATTTGGTCTAAGAATGATATGCTTCAACTTCAAAAATTAACCATAAATACCGATATTATTATATTGAGTGATGAGGTTTACGAACATATTGTGTTTGATGACGCACAACATCAAAGCGCGTGTTTATTTGAAGATTTAAAACAACGCAGTTTTATATGCGCTTCCTTCGGAAAGACATTTCATAACACAGGATGGAAAATTGGCTATTGTTGTGCGCCAGAAGCGTTAATGGTAGAATTTAGAAAAGTGCATCAGTTTAATGTGTTTTCGGTCCACCATCCTTCTCAAAAAGGTATTGCAGATTATATGCAAGATGTAGAAACATATCTTGGATTAAATACTTTTTTTCAGCGTAAGCGCGATTTGTTTTTGAGTTTAATTTCAGAATCGAGATTTAAATTTCAACCGTCACAAGGCACTTATTTTCAGGTGTTGGATTATTCTGAAATAACAAATGAATCGGATGTGGATTTTGCAAAACGATTAACAAAAGAGTTTAAAATTGCAGCCATACCACTTTCGGTATTTAATACTAACAATCAAGACGATAAAGTGTTGCGATTTTGTTTTGCGAAAACAGATGAGACTTTGGTTAAAGCTGCTGAAATTTTGAACAGCATTTAATGTTAAAACTTTCGTAATACGGTGACTTTATTTACCCTGTTGTGTCTTATTAATAGAAACAAAAGATAAAATAAAGTATGAAATTTCAATATGTAAGTATTTGTTTTTTAATAGGTTTAATGATGTCTTGCGGTAGCACTGAACGTGTTATTACTGAGGACGGAAACGTCTATGAGATAAAAGGAAATTCTATTAAAAACAATGGAACCGATATTACAGAAACATTGACAGAAGAGCGTAAATCTGAAATTGAATCGACTCTAAAAGCAAATAGAAAAGCGAAAGCAGAAGCAGAAGCGCTAGAAGAGGATCTTAAAGCGGAACAGAAAGCGTTAAAAGAACGAGAAGAAGCTGTAGAAGAGAAACAAGATGAGCTTGAAGAACAGCAAGAAGCATTAAAAGAAAAGTTAGAAGCAAAAGAAGATGCTCGTGATGATTTTTTAAAGGCAAAGAAACGGTTAGAAAAACAACAAAAGAAATATGAAAAGCTAAAGAAAAAAGGGAAACTATCACCAAATGAAGAGGACGAATGGTCCGAAAAATTAAACGATTTAAAAGAAGAGCTTGAAGAAGCAAAAGAAAAAATGAATAACTTAAATAAATAAAAAATTATGAAATATATATTAACTTGTGTTGGCCTAGTGTTTGTGCTGTTTTTAAACGCGCAAGAAGTAACCAAAGAAGGGAAAATCTATGAGGTTAAAAGTGAGAAAATCTTTTTAGAAGGAAAAGATGTGACAACTACTTTGAGTTTAGAAGAAAAAGCTATTATTTTTAAGGAAGCTGCTGCAATTGCAGAAAAAGTGAAAATGGAGGCCGCAGCTAAATTGGAAGCAGCCAAAGTTAAAGAAGTTGAAGCGAAGGCAAAATTAGAAGCCGAAACCGTAAAGGCGGAAGCAGTGAAATCTGAAAAAGCAGCTGCAAAGCTTAAAAAAGAAGAAGAAAAGGCGATAAAGAAAACAGATGATGCTGCCAAAAAGTTAGAGAAAGAAAAGGAAAAAGCAGAAAAAGCACAGAAGAAAGCAGAAAAAGCTCAAAAAAAGGCGGAGAAGGCATTGGGAAAACAAGTAAAGCTAGAATCTAACTTGCAAAAAGCTGAAGATAAATTAAACAAGTCTCAGCAGAAATATGAGAAGTTAAAAAGAAAAGGTAAATTGTCACCTGTTGATGAAAGTAAGTGGCTAGATAAGTTAGCAAAGCTTACTGAAAAAGTACAAAAGGCAAAACGAAAAATATAACTATGTCTAACGTTTTAAACGTAGCCTTAATACAAACGTCTTTGGTTTGGGAAAACCCCAAAGAAAATCGACGTTTACTAAATGAAAAGATCAACACCATTACAAAAGGTGTTGATCTTATTGTTTTACCAGAAATGTTTACCTCTGGTTTCACCATGAACCCTGCATTGGTCGCTGAAACTATGACTGGAGACACCATAATTTGGTTAACACAATTAGCCAAAGAAAAAGAGGCCGCTATTATGGGAAGTCTTGTGATTTCTGAAAATAACAAATTCTATAATCGTATGGTTTGTGTGGATCCGTCCGGTGCAATTACAACCTACGATAAACGCCATACCTTTACATTAGCAGGCGAACACAACGTTTATACAGCCGGAACTGAAAAAGTGATGTTTAACTATAAAGGTTGGAAAATTTGTCCGTTGGTTTGTTATGACCTACGTTTCCCTGTTTGGGCTAGAAATGTTGAAGATTACGATCTTTTAATATATGTGGCCAATTGGCCTAAAGTACGTATAAAAGCTTGGGACGCTTTACTAGAAGCTAGAGCTATAGAAAACATGACCTATTGCATTGGTGTGAATAGAGTAGGATTAGATGGCAATAACCATGAATACTCCGGTCATTCTGTGGCGTATGATGTTTTAGGAACTAGAATTGACAACTTTTTAGAAAATGAAGATGCTATAGAAATTGTGACTTTAGATAAAGATCTCATTACAAAATATAGAGAAAAATTAAATTTTCTAAACGATAGAGATCACTTTAGTCTGACAGAATAAAATCAATTACAAAGTCAAAATTAGAGCGCACCTCTTCTATGGGTTCTGAGTAACTAACACGTTCTGGTTGTATGCCTAATAAGAAATTACCGGTATCATACTTTCCATTTTCATTAGTGTCATAAATAGCACGTAGTTTGTATTTTCTAGGGACTAAATTTCTAAAATCTACGACAGGCGAATCTTTAGCATAACGCTCATACAATACATCTCCTTTCTCATTAACGAGTTGCACAATTAATGGGAATTTAGCATTTCTAATATTAACTCTTATATTTCCATACTCAGATTTCATTTTGGTTCTAATAGAATAAGTCAATGTATCTATATTAGTGTTGTCATAAAAATCAGTAAATGTGCCAGGAAGCATTGTGAAGTTGTATTTCTGATCTTCTTGCTTATCTATAGGGAATTTATACTTATTAAAAATAGAATCATATTCCACTTTTAAAGGCACAGCTAAAGAATCTTTGTCTATAATTTTAATCTTTGTCGTGTCAATTTTAGTTAATGGAATATTAGCTTCAATAGTAAAATCCTCATTAAAATGTAATGTTCCTTGTAGAGACGGTTTTATACTTAAAGAATCTCCTTTTATAGTTCTAAAACGATGTTTAAAGGTGTCAATTTGCTTATCGTTCTTAACGATAAAAAATGTCGTGTCAATTTCAAATTTTGGTTTGTACCAATAGTATAATGTATCTGTTTTCGGATCTTTTACAATTCGGGTTTTATAATCTTCAGGTGTATCGCCGAGCACTTCGATTCGCATGGATTCATAATCACCTTCATACGGGAAAATAATTCGTGTTTCACCATCTTGTGAAGGTTTAACCGCTTTGTAATTTACTTTTTCGTTAAAAAGATTGAGTTTGTAAGAGTCATCCGCTGGTACTGTAATAAAGCCTTCTTTAAAACCTATTTTATCGTTTTTCTGATTGAACATGTAATTTGAGTTCTTATCCTTTAATGCAATCAGTTTATAGGTTCCTGCTTTAATGTTTTCAATGTTAAAACTTGTAAGGCTATCAAGTGTATTGGTAATATATCTTGGTTTTTGTTTATAAATAATAGAATCTGTATAAGTAGAATCTACCTCATACAACATCACCGAAATAAATGTATCTGGTTCTTCTTTTAGAGCATCTACAACATAACCTTTTACAGACAATGAATCGATAATGTTTCCTGTAGAAAATACATAGCGGTAATAAGGATAAGGGTTTTCTTCGTTGTTGTCTACAATACTTTCTCCAAAATTAAAGGCATAGGTTGTGTTGGCTTCTAAAGTATCAACTATTTTAATTGTAATGTAATCACTAGCTCCACTCATGGGTGTCACAATTGGATCTGTGTCCATTGGAGGAGAAACAATAAGTTGTTTTCTAAGGTCTTTTATTTTGATGTATTCATTAAAATAAATTCTTATTTCGTCACCTTTAAAGTTAGTCGAGAAATTCGCTGGTACAGATTTTGTTATTTCTGGTGGTAAAATATCCTTTTCTCCACCTGTAGGAGTACCACGATTGGCGCAACTAGCTATACTAATTGCAATTAAAATCAGAATTAAAATTCGCATTAAAGGTAAACGCATCTATTCAAAATAATTTAGCACAAAGAAACAATATAATTTATTTAGAAACGAAAAATTAATCTGCAATTGCCATAGTAGCAAGACTTAACTTAATATTATCAATTTTTAACAAAACTGTAGCACAAGCTTCAACCGTTGCACCTGTTGTAATGATATCATCTACTAGCAAAATATGTTTTCCGGTTAAAGATTTATTTTCAGAAATACCAAATAATGCACCATCGTCATTCCAACGTGTTAAGCGGCCTTTAAATACTTGTGTTTTAGACGATTTTGTTTTTATTAAAACGGTGTCATTATACTCTGCGTTTAGTGCATTTGCAATGGCTTTTCCAAACTTTGCCACCTGATTATAGCCACGCTTTCTCAACTTAGATTTATATAAGGGTACTGGCACAACAACGTCGATGTTTTTGTAAGCCTCAATAGTTGCTAATTCTGCACCAAACCAGTTGCCAAAGAATTCTCCGATATCCTCATGACCTCTATATTTTAAATTATGAAGTATTTGCTGTACGATTCCTTTTTTGAAAAATGCAATAAGGCCGTTGCATTTTCGAGTTTTACACGTCCATAAACTACCTTTTTTACGTCTTCCGCATTATCAAAATGGAAGTTGGTAACTGGTAAATGGTGTCTGCAAGAGGTACATAATACAATTTCATTATCAGCCAAAACATTATTACACGCTTCGCAAACCTTAGGAAAGAACAAGTTTAACAAGTTTTTCATCACTTAGTCGATTAAAATAAAATTAGACTTCAATTAACTCTAGTTTCGCCTTAAATTAATAAAAATAATAATGATAGTTAACCCTCAGCTATTTAATTATAGATTGATTATTAGTTCTTTATTAGTTGTTTTAACTGTTTTAGGAATATATAGCTTTAATAAATATAAATCCATTGAATCTTACGAAGACTTCTTAAAACAAGAAAAAATTTTGATAGAAACAGAGCTATCAGAATTATTATCAAGTTATGACGAACTAAGTCAAGACTATAATTTTATGACTTCTCAACTTGAAGAAGCAAAACTTGAAGCTAGTAATGCTTTGGATTCTTTAAAATTATTAAATAGTGATTTATCAATTATCACTAAGTTTAAAGATCAACTTATAGTTTTCAAATCGAGAAATAAAGTACTGCTAAGTACTATGGATTCTCTAAATTCTGCGAATAAAAAATTACAGAATGAAAAACGTTATGCTTTAAATACGATAAAAAATAATACCTTAAAAATTAATGGTTTAGAGGAAGTTAACGACTCGTTGTATAAAACCATTGACAATGCTGCGGTATTAAAAGCTAGTCATATTAATGCGCAATCGTATAAATTAAAGTCGGGTAAAAAACGATTTACGGATCGTGCAAAACGTACCAATGCCATTGACGTATGCATTACGTTAAATGAAAATCCACTGGCATTAGATGGAGAAAAAGATATTTACATACAAATTGTGAGTCCACAAGGCAATGTTGTATCAGATAAAGGCGAAATATTTTTTGGTGATACCTCATTAAACTACAGCTTTAAAGAAGTTGTAAATTACGAGAATGAAAACTTAGAAATATGTACAGCTATAGTTGCTGATGATGAGGATCAACCCTTTTTAAAAGGTAGCTACTTTATTAATGTTTTTCATCAAAACACAAAGTTAGGTAGTACAAGTTTAAACTTAAAATAGATAATACTTATAAATAACCATATAATTTTTGTAAAACCGTTCTGTTAATCAGAGCGGTTTTCTATTTTTGCAACATTATGGCAAACGAAGATCAATTTAAAAAAGTAATCTCTCACGCAAAGGAGTATGGTTACGTGTTTCAGAGTAGTGAAATCTATGATGGACTAAGCGCAGTTTATGATTATGCTCAAAATGGAGCAGAATTAAAGAAAAATATCAGAGACTATTGGTGGAAAGCCATGGTACAAATGCACGATAATATTGTAGGGATTGATGCTGCAATATTTATGCATCCAACCACATGGAAGGCTTCTGGCCACGTCGATGCTTTTAGCGATCCTTTAATTGATAATAAGGATTCTAAAAAACGCTATAGAGCAGATGTTTTAGTAGAAGATTATTGTTTAAAAATTGAAGCTAAAATTGAAAAGGAAGTTAAAAAAGCGGAAAAACGCTTTGGAGAATCTTTTAATAAAGAAGAATTTATTTCTACTAACGGACGTGTTGTTGGGTACCAAGAAAAAATCGATTCTATTTTAAAACGTTTAGGTCAATCTTTAGAAAAAGAAGATTTAGCAGACGTAAAAGCATTAATCGAAGAATTAGAAATTGCTTGTCCTGTAGCAGGAAGTCGTAATTGGACAGACGTTAAGCAGTTTAACTTAATGTTTGGAACTAAACTTGGTGCGTCTACAGAAACGGCGATGGACTTGTATTTACGTCCAGAAACAGCTCAAGGTATTTTTGTTAACTTTTTAAATGTTCAGAAAACAGGACGTTTAAAAATTCCTTTCGGAATTGCACAAACAGGAAAAGCATTTAGAAACGAAATTGTTGCGAGACAGTTTATCTTTAGAATGCGTGAGTTTGAACAAATGGAAATGCAATTTTTCATAAAACCAGGCACACAGAAAAAATGGTTTGAGCATTGGAAAGAAACACGAATGAAGTGGCATCTTTCTCTTGGAATGGGAGAAGAAAATTACCGTTTCCACGATCATGAAAAATTAGCGCATTACGCTGATGCTGCTACAGATATCGAATTCAAATTTCCATTTGGATTTAAAGAATTGGAAGGAATTCACTCGCGTACAGATTTCGACTTAAAACAACATGAAGAGTTTTCTGGTAAGAAACTACAATATTTTGACCATGAAGATAACGAAAGCTATACACCTTACGTTCTTGAAACCTCTATTGGTTTAGATCGTATGTTTTTAGCTGTTTTCTCAAATGCTTTAGTTGAAGAAGAATTAGAAGATGGTAAAACACGTACTGTTTTAAAACTTCCAGCCGTGTTAGCTCCTGTTAAAGCTGCTATATTTCCTTTATTGGCAAAAGATGGTTTACCTGAGGTTGCAAAAAAGATTGTTGAGGATTTAAAGTGGGATTTCAATGTTGCTTATGAAGAAAAGGATACGGTTGGTAGACGTTACAGAAGGCAAGATGCCAACGGAACGCCATTTTGTATCACAGTAGATCATGATACTTTAGAAGACAACACCGTAACCATTCGTCATAGAGACACTATGGATCAAAAACGAGTAAAAATTGAAGATTTAAAAGAAATTATTAAAGCAGAAGTTGATGTGAAGCATTGGCTAATGAAGATGTAATTACAAATTCTTGTGAAAGCAGGAATCTTATATAAATTAAAACACCCAAGCTTTTAAAGTTTGGGTGTTTTTTATTTTCTAAAGGATTTAATTAGGCAAACACCCAAATAGTTATCACTATAAAATTTTATTAGCTAAATAAGCAGCATCTTTTTTTATACCTCCCAATGTAGCAGAACCTCTTGTGTGCAACCATGGTAATCCAATAAAATAAAGTCCTTCTGTGGTGCTAATCCCTCTACTATGTTTTGGGTAGCCATCGTCAGTAAGCTCTAAGTTGTCTATCCAATTAAAATTGGGTTTGTACCCAGTAGCCCAAACAATATTTTTAATATCAGTAAGTTCTGCTGTTGCGGTTTTTATGGTGTTTAACTCAGCGTCTATGGTATGACCTACAAGCGTTATATTAGCGCGCTTTATAATCGTTTTTACGTCCGTCCCAATGATAGGTTGCTTGGATTGATTAATTTTTTTTCCGATCCATGAGTTTTTACTAAAACTTAAAAATCCTGTTTTTGTAAACCACCACCATAATGTTTTACCTAAAAATTCTTGAGGTAGTGTTCTAATATCTGTACTACCCGAA
The DNA here is from genome assembly GCF_000427335.1 of Winogradskyella psychrotolerans RS-3. Taxonomy (GTDB): domain Bacteria; phylum Bacteroidota; class Bacteroidia; order Flavobacteriales; family Flavobacteriaceae; genus Winogradskyella; species Winogradskyella psychrotolerans. The sequence goes on from NZ_ATMR01000094.1 coordinate 55,165, forward strand.
AAATAAGTGGTTTCTGAAGTATTTCTAGATATCTCATCCAAAATTTGAAATCCGCTATCTCCACCACCTACAACTAAAGTAGACCCTTTTTGTAATTGATCCGAGTTTTTGTAATAATTACTATGTACCTGATAGATGCTATCCGAAAGCTTGTTGTGAAACTTTGGGGTGTATGGAATATGAAATGGTCCCGTAGCTATAATAACATGCTTACAGGTAATTTCTTGTTGATTCGTTTTTATGATAAAATGAGTGTCCTTTTTTTCAATATGTTGCGCCAGAGTGTTTAATTGCACTGGAAAATCAAATTTGTCTACATACGTTTTAAAATAGGCTGCTACTTCATATTTATCTGGATAATGACCTTTTGGCGCAGGAAATGGCATTCCTATTAAGTGATTAAACTCAGTAGGTGTAAATAATTTTAAAGAATCCCAACGATTAAGCCAAGACGCTCCAATTTCGTCTTCTCTGTCAATTATTAAAAAATCTTTCTGATTTTGTTTTAGAAAATAAGCCATAGAGAGACCTGCTTGTGCAGCGCCTACTATTACAAAGTCTATCATTACTGTGTTTTGTTGTTATTTTGGCAGTATACCGTTTTTAACGGTTTTAAACAAATTGAAGGGTATGTATTTGAAAGTGTTTTGCGATTCGCTAAAAATAAGCCTTCAATTGAATCGTGCCTGTATGGATCATTTTAGACGTTTCAGATTTACGTCCAAAATAATTTAAATTCAAATCTAAATATTTCGTCAGTTTTTTCTGTGCTAATAAGCTCCAAGTGAAGTTTTTTCCTGGCTGTAAACCTTCAAGTATTTGGTAAGCTACAGGAGAGTTCGCATTCCCTTCAAATTCATTTTCAAAAAAGTTGAATTCACCAGTTAATGCTATTTTTTGAGCATTGTTATACGTAAAAGACAACCCGTAATTATTTTGTGCTAAGGTTTCTAAACTTCCGATGGTGTTTTCTTTTGATGTGTATTGGTAAAACACATCGAATTGCGCATTTTCATTAAATAGATATGATAATTTTGGTTGAAATCGGGTTTCTTCAATATTGAAATTTCGGTTTGTAAAATTTTCACTTATACTTTCATTGTTTCCATACGTACTCAACATATTTGCTAACCAATTTGTAGAGAATTTATGATTGAAATTGAGTTGATGATTGGTTAAGCCATTTTCTTGAGAGCCTATAGATAGTAAATTTCGACTGGTATTCGTTAAAAAGGTGTAACTCGTTGTATAGTGTTGCTTTCCTCTGTTGTAAAACAATACATTTCGCACACTATTGTTTAGTGCTAACTGATTTTCTTCATCATCCTTAAATGGATTGAGATTAAAATTATTGCCATCACGTTTTATTTTTCGATCTATTAAATACGAGGTTTGATTATAAAAATGCGAAAAGAATTTTTCGGTTTTATTTTCAGATTTAGTCCATTGTTGTGGGTTAAAAGTGATGGTTTGACTCAAACGATTTTGATGGGTGCGCACAAAAACTTGATTTGGTAATAATACCCGAATATAAATACCTTGATCCGAGAATTGCGCAATTTCGAATTCGTTTAATTCTTGTATGCTATTCTCGTTGTAATCAATCCAAGTGTAAGCTCCTTGTCCGGCTTCTACTTCAACATAGGTAAAATCTTGTTGAGGTAAGGTTCCAGAATTCGTTTCAAAAGTGGTGTTCCATAAAATAAGATTGTTAAATAGCTTCTGACTAAAATTTAAGCGACTATTCAAACTTTGTTCATCTTCAATAGTGATGTCTTCCGATTTTAAATCTCTGAAATTCACAAACAATTGAAGACTGGTATTTTTATTCTGAATTACTCTAGATTTTAGATAATAGGTGTTAGAGCTGTTTACACGCTCCAAATTGTTGTTACGTAAGCTGTCATTAAAACGTTTAATATAACCGACTTCTGCAAATACGCTAGTACTATCTCCAATACCGACAAAAGCCTCATAAGATTTAAATTTTTGACTCAATGGAGTTAAGGAATCTGTTGTAGTAACGCGTTGCTCGTTATCTTCTGTGGCAAATTTTACACCAGACCATTTATTGTTTTTACCATAAACAACACGGTTAAATGAGCGTAAAAATGTAGAACGGTTAATAGTGCTTTCATTGTTTAAAACACTAGAATTTGTGAAAATTCTAAAATCACCTAAGCGTAAATTAGCCGTAATATGATGTCGGTTTCCATTGAAGTTTTCAGAATAGTTTAAATGTTCAAAATTATAGGTTGCTAAACCTTTTTTAGAATGTGATAAACGCAACCCTGTTGTGAGTAATAATTGATTTCCAAAATCAAAATTATCTTCACCTGTTTCTGAAGTCTCTAAATTCCAATCCCTGTTAAATTCAGCTCTGTAAAGTCGCTGTATGGTATTAAAATCTTTTTGAATAAAATCAGCATCAACCAATGCAGATAAATTCCATAGACTATCTGTTTGAATGATGCTTTGTTTTAAGGTGAATTTTCCTGCATAACCATCATTATTGCCATCATCTAAATTCGAAAATAAATTACTATCCTTTTTACTTCCTGCCAATTCAAAAAAGAGATCTGTTTTTGTGCTTGGTCTATATTGACCATTAACAATCGCAATTTGCAATCGTTCTGGTGCGATTAATTGTACTATAGGCTCATAGTTTCCTTGAGGTACACCAGCAATTGGTGATACATATTCAAAAATATTATTAATAGCATTTGTATTCACCGATACATAATTTCCCTGATTTGCACCAACCAAGGTAAAACGCACACTGAATAATTCATCTTCAGGGGTATTAGAAAACACAAATATGTCTTCTGCTCCAAAAGTTTCTTTTCTGTATAAAATTCGATTTTCGGAGTAGGATGTTGGTGTTGCAGAAGGTGCCGACATTAAATCTTGATTGTCTCCAGCGTCTGCCAAAACTTGCGTTTGCTCTGTAGAAAGGTTTTGTTGCAATGGTTGATTTTTAGCATCACTTTCAGAATAAATAGACACGTTTAACTTTAAAGTTTCGGTTTCAAAATTTGCACCTCCAAAGACTGTAAATCGCGAATAATTACGTTCACTAAATTGATAATCTACCGTAATCCGCATTTCAGAAGTAATGGGAAATGTAGAGTTAAAAATGATTTCTCCAGCATTATAATCAATAATGTAATCGTTGTTTTCTCCACGTTCTAAAGGCACTCCGTTTACGTAAACGGTTTCGCTACCAGACACCACAAGAACGTATAATTCATTGTTTGAGCCGCGTAATTTATAAGGACCTTGGTTACCTTCTTGAGCTGTGAATTGTGTTGTTGTAAACTGACCACGTACTAAAGCACCTGAGGCATAAACTGATGTTTTTTCACTTAGGTTAGCATTCACCATTAAACCTTGTACACGTTTCGAAAAATTGGCGAAATAACTTTTAGTGTTTTCTAAATCGATATCTCCTGCGCGTATGTTCCAATCGTCACTAAACAACTCAATAAAAACTTGATCAAATTCATCTAAACGTTGCGAATAGCCACTTTCTTGCAGCGGAATATTAGCATCTTGTATAGACGCTCTTAAGGACACTTTATCACTCAGTTTTCCCGAAATTTGTAAATCGAGTTCACTATTTAACACGGAATTCTGATTGTTCCCAATCGTTACTCCACGCGAAATACTTCCAGATGTTGTTAAGCCATCAAAAGGAGTAAAGGTATTTTTAGAGGTGGTATTCTGAAGTTGGTATAATTGCTGAAATTCTGATGTGCGTTCAATAATAACCGTATCGTCTAACTGCTGGTAAAGGTTAGTTATAAATTTAGGATAGCGTAAATATTCAATTTGAATGGTATCCGTTTTAAGAGGTTGTTTAAAACGTAGAATGGCTTTTATAAAATCGATTGTATACAAAGTGGAATCTATAATTTTGTTGTCTTTAGTCCTGACTTTAAATAAGGAAGGGTTGATATTAACAGAATCAATTTGAATAGAATCCCTAACTGCTATTTTCTTTTTTATATAATTACTGGAATTCTCTTGTGCCATAGCACTAAAAGAACAGATAATTATTATAATAAGTATAGCGTATTTCATGTAGAATAATAACTTCTTAAAGCAAGAAATATTTTATCGTTAAATGCAGTATAAAATTATAGGGTAAAAGTACAGTATTATTTAATTTAGCAGTTAAACAGAAAATGACGAGATGAAACGAGCATGTTGAAGCTTTAATTACCCAAACGGATGATTAAAAGCGAACAGCATGTGACCATTGAAAAACAATAAATATAAACACATGAAAATAGTTTCTTATAACGTAAATGGTATTAGAGCGGCCGTAAAGAAAGGCTTTGTAGATTGGTTAAAAGCAACAGCGCCAGATGTAATTTGTTTACAAGAAATTAAAGCAATGGAAGAACAAGTCGATTTAGATTTGTTTACAGAAGCAGGTTACAATTTTAATTATTGGTATAGCGCACAGAAAAAAGGCTATAGTGGTGTTGCTGTTTTATGCAAAAAAGAACCCAATCATATTGAATTTGGTACAGGAATAGAGTCCATGGATTTTGAAGGGAGAAACATTAGGGTTGACTATGACAGAGTTTCAGTGATGAGCATGTATTTACCATCTGGTACTAATGATGCACGGTTATCCCATAAGTTTGAATATATGAATCTTATTCAGCAGTATTTGAATGAGCTTCAAATTGAAAAACCAAATTTAGTGGTTTGTGGAGATTATAATATTTGTCATGAAGAAATCGATATTCACAATCCAAAAATGAAAGGGGTTTCAGGATTTTTACCAGAAGAACGCGAGTGGTTAGGAGAATTTATAGATAGTGGTTTTATAGATAGTTTTAGGTATTTACATCCTGAGCGTCAGGAGTATTCATGGTGGAGTTACAGGGCAAATTCTAGAGCCAATAATAAAGGTTGGAGGTTAGATTACGCTATGGTAAGTGCTCCGTTACAAGAAAAATAAAACGCAGCGTTATACTAACGGAAGCAGTTCATAGTGATCATTGTCCGATTTTGCTCGAATTAGATTTATAAGTTCTAGATTTAAATTTAAGCACTAACAAAAAGATTAATAAACATAAAATAGCCTCAAAATCATGATTAAAAAACTTTCAATTTTAGCATTAACATTTACCCTATTCTCATCTTGTGTCTCTAAGAAAATCTACACAGATCTTGAAGATAAATACGCGACTCTTAAAAAGGAAAACCGCAGTATGTCAGATGAATTAGAAACTTTATCTAAAGATAAAACCCAATTAAATAACGATTTAGGTAAGCTTCAATCAGCTTACGATGTTGCTGTTGCTGATCGCGATAAGCTTCAAGCAGATTATGCTGCCGCTAAAACAAATCTTGAAACTTTAAAAGCTTCCTACAAAGCATTAGAAGAAAATAGTTCTGCATCAATTGCGAAAAACTCACAGAAAAACAGAGAACTTTTAGCACAGTTAGAAGCGAAGGAACAAGCCTTAGCAGCAGAAAATGAACGTTTAAATACGCTAAAACGAGAATTGGAAAGTCGTTCGCAACGTGTTGCTGAATTAGAAAGTGTGATTGCAGCAAAAGATGAAGCAATGCATAAATTAAAAGATGCTATTTCTAAAGCCTTAACTAATTTTGAAGGTAAAGGATTAACTGTTGAACAACGTAATGGTAAAGTCTATATTTCTATGGAAAACAAATTATTGTTTGAATCTGGAAGTTGGTATGTAGGATCACAAGGAAAACAAGCTGTAAAACAATTAGGAAGCGTATTAGCTGAAAATCCTGAAATCTCAGTTTTAATAGAAGGGCATACCGATAATGTGCCTTACAATGGGAATGCACAATTGAGTGGTAACTGGGATTTATCTGCAAAACGTGCGACTGCCATTGTAAACATCCTTAGAGAAAATGACGCTATTAATCCTGGAAATTTAACAGCTGCAGGACGTGGAGAATTTGCTCCAATCGCAACAAATGATACTTCTGAAGGAAAAGCAAAAAACAGACGAATTGAAGTGATATTGACACCTAAGTTGGATGAGATTTCTAAGTTGTTGAATGAAATTTAAACTAGAAAGTCATTGCCAGGAACAAAGTAATCTTTTGAATTTGAGTTTCAATTTAAATGAATTGTCTCGACTCCAAAGGCTTTTCGTAATGATATATTAACAAACATTTAGACCTCACAGATTTTTAAAACCTGTGAGGTCTTCTTATTTTTACAGTATATTCTAGGCATATAAATGTACCGCTGAGCGCAGTCGAAACCTAGATTAGAAAATTAAGTTTAACTAAAATGAGATTCCTGCTTTCGCAGTAAGTGCTATGAAATATACAACATTACCAAATACAGAAATAAAAGTTAGCAAAATATGCCTTGGCACCATGACTTGGGGAAATCAAAATACCCAAAATGAAGGTTTTTCTCAAATGGATTTTGCATTAGATAAAGGAGTTAATTTTTTTGATACAGCAGAATTATATCCTGTACCTGCAAAGGAAGAAACTTATGCAGAAACCGAACGTATTATAGGTAATTGGTTTGCTAAAACAGGAAATAGAGACAAGGTTATTCTTGCTTCAAAAATAGCAGGAACAGGTGATTATACAGCTCATATTAGAACTAATGGTTTTAGTAAAGAAGCGCTTAACGATGCGGTAAATGATAGTCTGAAACGTTTGAAAACGGACTATATAGATTTGTATCAATTGCATTGGCCAGAAAGAGATACAAATACCTTTGGTAAACGCGATTATAATTATAATTCAAAAGATAAATGGGAAGATAATTTTAATGAAATTCTTCACAATCTTGATGATATTATTAAATCAGGAAAAATAAGAGAAGTCGGAATTTCTAATGAAAAAGCTTGGGGAACTATGCGTTATTTAGAAGAATCTAGGCAGCATAATCTACCAAAGATGATTACGATTCAAAATGCGTATTCACTATTATGTCGACCATTTGAAGGAGATTTGGCAGAAGTAGCGCATAGAGAAAATATAGGCTTATTGGCTTATTCACCAATGGCATTTGGTGTCTTATCTGGGAAATATATAAACGGAACAGCGACAAAGGATGCACGCTTAAATGTGTATTCTCATTTTTCGCGCTATAATAGCGCAAATGCCACGGAAGCAGCGAAACGTTATTTGAAAATTGCAGAAGATAACAATATGTCATTGGCACAAATGTCGCTTGCTTTTGTAAATGAACGTCCTTTTGTAACTAGTAATATCATTGGAGCAACGAATCTTAAACAATTAGAAGAAAATATAGATAGTATTAATATCTCGTTATCAGATGAGGTTATGGAAGCTATAAACGCTGTGCATGCTGAGATTCCTAACCCTGCAACATAAGTTAGTTGCTTCATTAAAAAAAAGCACTCATGTTTGATGAGTGCTTTTTTTATTGACTAAATTTTAATCTGTCGATTAATTTGTTCTTGTAAAGAAATAAATGTTTCTGTTCGAGACACTCCTTTGATACTTTGTATTTCTGAGTTGAGCACATGCATTAAGTGTTCATTGTCCTTAGAGAGAATTTTAATAAAAATAGACCAGTTACCTGTAGTGTAATGGCATTCAATCACCTCAGGGATTTTTTGTAATTGCTTTACAGCTTCAGGATTGCTAATGGCTTTATCGAGATAAACTCCAACAAAAGCCATAGTGGTATAGCCTAAAACTTTCGGGTTAATTATAAATTTTGATCCAGCGATAAGTCCCGATTTTTCAAGTTTTTTTAAACGCTGATGTATGGCAGCACCAGAAATACCAACATTACGAGCAATCTCAAGAATGGGTGTTCTGGCATCTTCCATTAAAGCACGCAGTATTTTTTTATCTATGCCATCGATGTAAATACCGTTATCGTTAATTTTCATTGGGATTCTTGTTTATAAATTGAAAGTTAAAAATAACGAATCAAATTCAATATAATTATGATGATATATAGTTAATCTTCGTATTCTAATTCCGTAAAAGAACCGATTAAAACGGTAGTATTAGCATTATCTAAAGTAGTTGCAGAAATGTTGAAAGTTCCAGAAATAATTCGAATTCCTGTTTCTGTTGGATGTGTTCTATCTTCAGTAATTGTAACATTTCCTGATGTAGAGTAATAACTAATTTGAGGATTGGCTTGTCTTATAATACCGTGGGTCACAAAATTATTCGAATCGATATCTCCCATTTCCTTTACTGTACCGGAGCTAAAGCCACCAGTGCCATTTAAAAATAAAGTGACTTGATTTCCACTAGTATCTGCAATATTAATGCTCATGGTATTACCATTTGTTCCTGAGGAAATTAGGTATGTGCCATCTGTAAAATTATAATCGTTAAAAGTGCCTCCGTTAATCGTTGCAACCATTCCTGGGTTTTCATTAAGCGGAGGCGAGTTATCGTTATCATCATCGCTACAAGATGTCATACAAAGCAATAAAACGAAAATTTTGAGTAAGTGTAGGGTTTTCATGTTTTTTAAATTTGGGTACTTATTTGATTTTTGGTTAATTACGGTGTCAATATACAATTTTTTAAATAACGGTAATTGGTTAAATGAAATAAGAAAAAAAACATAATCAGATTAAGCATTAAGCGGATTATAACCTAAATAAGGGACTTCATACTCTTTAAATATAATATCATAAGATTCTAATTCTTTTAAAATTGGAGTATAAACTTCTTTTGTTATTGGAATTTGAACTCCTGGTGTTTTTATTTTACCATTCAGGATAGCTAAAGTCGCAATGGCAACTGGTAAACCTACTGTTTTGGCCATTGCAGTATAGGTTTGGTCTTTTCCAAGGGTAACCATTGTAGAATCAATTTGATATTTATTGCCATCAAGTTCGTAGCCAAATTTATGATACATTACGATCATATCTTTGTCGTTTTCGCTTAATGTCCAGCTATCCATTAATATTTTCTGAAGGATTTGAGCAGGAGTGCCTTTATCAAGTCCTACCATTTTTTTAGGATTAAAAATGTCGAGTTCTAAGAACTTTTCCCAAACAGTATCATCTTGGTCAATTTTTAAGGCATGTCTAAATTTAAGCTCCACTGAATCCGTTGGACTGTATGGTAAAAAGGAATTTACAAAATCACGGTAACTCATATTGGTACTATCATCAATAGTGTAGCTATCATCTGTCATTCCTAATTGTACAAAGACGTTCCATGCTCTACTAAAACCAACACGTCGAATGGTACCTCTATATAATGTTTTGATATGATCTAATCCATAAACTTTCTGATATTTTAGAGAATCTCGGTTAGCATAACCTTCAAAACGGCCATAACCTTCAACATCTAAAAATTCGGTACGTCTAAACAAACGATTGTAGGGTATGTATTTAAATTGGTTCTCCTGCAGAAATTTTGCAGCTCCACCTTGTCCGGCAACAACTACGTTTCTTGGGTTCCATGTAAATTTATAGTTCCAAAGATTGTTGTCGCTTTCGGGTGCTACTAAACCACCTGTAAACGATTCAAATAAAATCAATTTTCCACCTTTGTCTCTAATACGATCAATGACATGCATAGCACTCATATGATCAACGCCAGGATCTACACCAATTTCATTCATAAAGATGAGGTTATTGGCTTTGGCATCTTCGTCTAAGGCTTGCATTTCTGGACTTACATAAGACGCCGTAACCATATTCTTTTTGTAGGTAATACAATCTTTGGCAACTTCTACATGAAAACGTGCAGGGAGCATTGAGACCACTATATCTGCTTTCTTAACAGCAGCAACTCTAGATTCTGCATTAAATACATCTAAATGAATAACGTCTGTATTAGGATGATCGCCAACGAGCTTTTTAGCGTAGTCTACATTGAGATCTCCAATGGTGATATGAAGCTTTTCGGATTGAGAATTATCGAGTAAATATTTTATAAGATAAGAACAAGATTTTCCTGCTCCAATGATTAATATGTTTCGCATAATGAGTTTATATAACTAATTTTGTATTGAATTTATGCAAGCATTTTGAGTTTTAGTAAAAATGCTTAAATAAATTCTTCGTACGAATGTAACAAATACAAGAGGCATAATAAACCGAATTCACATTTTTAATTATGAACAAGAGATTATTAGTTACCGGATCAGTTTTAGGAATATTAGGTATTATTTTGGGTGCTTTTGCTGCACATGGTTTAGAGAAGTTGGTTGATTCTAATGCGATTAAAACCTTTGAGACAGGTGTGCGCTATCAAATATATCATGCTTTTTTTCTCCTAATTTTAGGGAGTACATCATTTGTAAGTTTAAAACAAAAAAGATTATTTTTATTTGGTTTTATTGGGGGTTATTTTCTTTTCTGGCTCTATATATGGGCTGGCAACAAATTCACTTTCTGGCTTCGATTTTAAATCTATTGCTTTAATGACTCCTGTCGGTGGATTATTGCTTATAATGTCTTGGGTAATAATGTTAATAGGCATTATAAAAAATAAGATGGATTAATATAAATCAAAGGTGTTGTTTCAAAATAATATTATAATTTTGCAGCACTAAACAACACAAATATTATGGCAAATCATTCCCAATCAACGAAAACGATTTCGTTGGATCAATATGGAATTAAAAATGCAAAAGTAAATTATCAATTATCTTCAGATGAATTGCATGCTGAAACAATTTCTAAAGGCCAAGGCGTAGAATCGTCGTCAGGTGCTTTAGCAGTTAATACAGGTGAGTTTACAGGTCGTTCTCCAATGGATAGATTTATTGTGAAAGATGATATCACTAAAGACAAAGTTTGGTGGGGAAACATCAATATTGCTTTTGATAGTGATAAGTTTCAGAAGCTTTATGATAAAGTCGTTGATTATTTATCTGAAAAAGAAATCTATGTACGCGATAGTTACGCTTGTGCAGATGAGGATTACAAATTAAATATTAGAGTTATTAATGAGTATTCTTGGAGCAACATGTTTGCGTATAACATGTTTTTACGTCCAACGGAAGCTGAATTAGAAAACTTTTCACCAGAATGGACTGTGGTAAACGCGCCAGGTTTTATGGCTGATCCTGAAGTTGATGGTACACGCCAACATAACTTTGCGATTTTAGATTTTACACGTAAGATTGCTTTAATCGGTGGGACTGGTTATACAGGTGAAATTAAAAAAGGAATTTTCTCAGCATTAAATTTCATTCTTCCAGTATTTAAAGATACGTTACCAATGCATTGTAGTGCCAATGTAGGTAAAGATGGTGATACGTCTATTTTCTTCGGCTTATCCGGAACAGGAAAAACAACACTTTCTACCGATCCTAATCGTAGTTTAATTGGTGATGATGAACATGGATGGACAAAAGAAAATACCGTGTTTAATTTTGAAGGTGGTTGTTACGCTAAAGTAATTAACCTATCTCAAGAACAAGAGCCTGAGATTTTTGCTGCGATTAAAAAAGGAGCCATTTTAGAAAATGTAATTATGGATGATAAGGGCAACGTCGATTTTGCTGATACCTCTATTACTCAAAACACAAGAGTTAGTTATCCAATCTACCATATAGAGAATATTAGAAAACCTTCTGTGGGTGAAAATCCTAAGAATATATTTTTCTTAACGGCAGATGCTTTTGGTGTTTTGCCTCCGATATCTAAACTGACTCCAAGTCAAGCAGCATACCATTTTATTTCTGGGTATACAGCTAAGGTTGCTGGAACAGAAGCTGGAGTCGTAGAGCCAGTACCAAGTTTTTCTGCTTGTTTTGGAGCTCCATTTATGCCGTTACATCCAACTGAATATGCTGATATGTTAAGCAAAAAAATGCTGGAAGCAGGTGTTAATGTTTGGCTGATCAACACCGGTTGGACAGGTGGTCCTTACGGAGTTGGGACACGTATGAAGTTAAAGTATACACGTGCCATGATTAATGCAGCATTAAATGGTGAATTAGGCGACTATACTTATGAAGATTATCATATCCATTCCGTATTTGGAGTGGCACAACCAAGAAGTTGTCCTGGAGTACCAACAGAAGTGTTGAGTCCAAGAACGACTTGGAATGACGATAAAGCTTATTATACTATGGCATTTAAATTATCTAATGCGTTTAGAGAGAACTTTAAGAAGTTTGAGTCTTATGCTTCAGAAGAAGTAAGACGTGGTGGTCCACAACGTTATGCATTCTAGATCATAACTTATATAAACTAAAAAAGCGATTCTAAAATTTAGAATCGCTTTTTTTTATATCTAATAGTTTGTACTATTTACCTTTATTTACGGAATCAATATACTTCTGTAAAGCCATTGTCATTGAAGGTGTTTCTGGAGTTGGTGCAGCGATATCTACACGCATTCCCTTTTCTTCAACTGCTTTAACGGTTGTGTTTCCAAATACAGCAATACGTGTATTTTTTGTTCAAAATTAGGAAAGTTATGGAATAAAGAATCTATACCTGAAGGGCTAAAGAATACCAAAATATCATAATACACATCAGCCAAATCAGATAAATCACTAATAACCGTTTTGTAAAACGTAGCTTGTTTCCAATTAACACCTAATTCGTTTAATAATTCAGGTATAACAGGTTTAACTTTATCTGTTGTTGGTAATAAAAACGATTCGTCTTTATATTTTTTAATCAAAGGCATTAGATCTTCAAACGTACGCTTCCCAACGTAAATTTTACGCTTTCTATAAACCACATATTTCTGTAGATAATAGGCAACAGCTTCAGACTGGCAGAAATACTTCATAGAATCTGGCACTTTAAAGCGCATTTCATCTGCAACTCTAAAGAAATGATCTACTGAATTTCTACTTGTAAGTATAATGGCTGTGTACTTTGTAAGATCTACTTTTTGCTGTCTCACATCCTTAGAGGAAACACCTTCAACATGAATAAAGGGTCTAAAGTCCACTTTTACTTTTTGCTTTTCTTGCAAATCAAAGTATGGGGAGTTTTCTATTTTAGGCTCTGGTTGTGATACTAAAATTGTTTTCACTTTCATACGTAAACGGGGTGTTTTAAACGTTATACTCCCTAATTACCTTAAATAAAAGTATATAAGGGCTAATTTCGAGAGCGCAAAGATACAATAAAAAATAGAAAAAATTTGGATTTATTGATTTTTGATGGGTTTTGAATGAAGATAAAAATCCAATGGCGTTTATAAGGCAAACAATAGAGATTGCTGAGATTATGATAATATTCATAGGTATGTCTGTATACAGTAAAAATAAATTTGCCATTAAAAAAACGAGACCAGAAAAATTCTTAAAGGTTGTCTTTTGAAATAAGTAATCATCTATTAAACTATCAATTTCAAAAAGGCTCCCAATAAGGCGTTCCAAAAGTGTTTTTATAATAATAACAGTAGAGACAGCAAACGTTAGTTTTAAGAATGACATCAGCTCAAAATGAACAGGTGTTACAAACGTATTGTAAGCAAAATAGATAAAAATACTTAGGGATAGCGAAAGGTTAATAAACAGAAAGCTATCAAATTGATCTATAAATTTTTGATCCTTAGCGTATATCTTAAGGTATTTTGAATTACCAATGACATACAAGAAATCGTTGAAGCGAAGTGTGTTTAAATATTTAGCAACCACGATGGTAAACAATCCTATGATTGTAAAAATGGTAAACCACTCGTGTGTTATATAATTTCGCATGCCGCTAAATTATAAAAAAATGAGCTTACAATTAGAAGTACGATTCATAACTATCAAAAAAGTTAATTACAGTATATAATCCATTAAAAACTTTATTTTTGTTGAAATTCTAAGAAGTCGCTCCAACGAGTGTTTAAAAGTGAGTTAATGTCTGACGCAATTGTCATAATCCCGACCTATAATGAGATTGAAAATATAGAATCAATCATCAGAGCTGTGTTTTCACAGTCAAAGGAATTCCATGTACTTATTGTGGATGATAACTCACCAGATAAAACAGCAGATACCGTTAAACAGTTACAACAAGAATTTAAGGATCAATTATTTTTGTTAGAACGCAATGAAAAAAGTGGATTAGGATCCGCTTATATTGCAGGGTTTGAATGGGCTTTAGGAAAATCGTATCAATATGTTTTTGAAATGGATGCCGATTTTTCACACAATCCAGATGATCTTTCTAGATTGTATAAAGCTTGTGTTGCTGGTGCAGATGTCGCTGTTGGATCGAGATATGTAAAAGGTATTACAGTTGTTAATTGGCCAATGTCTCGTATTTTGTTATCTTATGGAGCATCACGTTATGTGAGATTAATAACACGAATGAAAGTTAAGGATTCTACAGCAGGATTTATATGTTATAAAAGATCTGTTTTAGAAGCCATAAATCTTAAGAAAATAGAGTTTGTAGGTTACGCGTTTCAAATTGAAATGAAATTCAAAGCCCACAAAAAGGTTTTAAAATTGTAGAAATACCAGTTATTTTTAAAGATAGAACAAAAGGAAAATCTAAAATGAGTGGAGGTATTATTACCGAAGCTATATTTGGAGTAGTTAGTTTAAAATTAAAAAGCTTATTTGCTAAGTAAAGATACATGAAGCGAAATACCCTCATAAAAAACGCAAGAATTGTTAACGAAGGAAAAATTGTTGAAGGTGACATTCTTATTGAAGATAATATTATAAAAGAGATTGACACATCAATAAGTGTTAAGTCTGCTGATATTTTGGTTATTGATGTAGAAGGGAATTATGTTTTTCCAGGAATGATAGATGACCAAGTGCATTTTAGAGAACCAGGACTCACACATAAAGGAAATATAGAATCGGAATCTAGAGCAGCTATTGCTGGTGGAATTACGTCTTTCATTGAGATGCCAAATACCAATCCACAAACGACAACGGTAGAAAAGTTAGAAGAGAAATTTGCCATTGCAGCAAACTCATCTTACGCTAATTATTCGTTTATGTTTGGTGGCACCAATGATAATTTGGATGAAATTTTAAAGGTGGATCCCAAAACGGTTGCAGGTCTAAAACTATTTTTAGGCTCTTCTACAGGAAATATGCTCGTAGACGATCCTAAAGTGATTGAAAAAATATTTTCGAGTACTGATATGGTTATATCTGTACATTGTGAGGATGAAGCGACTATAAAGGCAAACTTAGCGAAATATAAGGAGGAATATGGTGATGATATTCCTATGGAAATGCATCCTAAAATCCGAAGTGAAGAGGCGTGTTACATATCATCTTCAAAAGCGATTGAATTAGCTAAGAAAACAGGGGCAAGGTTACATGTGTTTCATCTGTCTACAGGAAAGGAAACAAGTTTATTCTCGAATAAAATTCCATTAAAAGACAAAAAGATTACAGCTGAGGTCTGTGTGCATCACTTGATGTTTTCAGAAGAAGATTATGCTAAAAAAGGAAGCCATATTAAGTGGAATCCTGCAGTGAAAACATCGAAAGATAGAGATCAACTCTGGAAAGCATTATTAGATGACAGAATAGATGTCATTGCTACAGATCATGCTCCGCATACTTTAGAAGAGAAAAATAATAAGTATACAAGTGCACCTTCCGGAGGACCATTAGTACAACATGCGTTGATGGCTTTGATGGAAGCACATCACCAAGGAAAAATTTCCGTAGAAAAAATTGTTGAGAAAGCCTGCCATAATCCGGCTATACTGTTTAATGTTGAAAAACGTGGTTATATTAAAGAAGGCTATTTTGCAGATTTAGTAATTATAGATCCTCAAAGTCCTTGGACGGTTAATAAGAGTAATATTCTATACAAATGTGGTTGGTCTCCGTTTGAAGGTAACACCTTTAAAAGCAGAATCACACATACGTTTGTGAACGGTCAATTGGTATATAATAATTTCAATGTTTTAGAGGTTAAAGCAGGACAACGACTAACTTTTGATAGATAAGATGTTAAAGCGAATCAGTATTATATTGGTATTAGGTATTTTAATTTTTGCCTGCGATGGTATTAACAAACCAATAAAACCAGATAATTTGATATCTAAAGCACAAATGACGGATTTGCTTTACGATCTGTATTTAGTGAATGCATCAAAAGGTGTTAACAGATCCACTTTAGAAAAAAATTATTTCGATCCGGAATTCTACATTTTAAAAAAACATAATGTAGATAGCACTCGGTTTGCAGAAAGTAACAACTATTACGCTTATGAAACCGAAACGTATAAAGCGATTGTTGATGAGGTAAAAGAGCGACTAGAATCTGAAAAACAACATTTTGAAGACATAAGAGAAATAGAGGCTGATTCTATAAAACAACTTAGAGATTCAATTGCTATGGTAAAAAAAACAACTAAAGATTCTATTCGGAAAACTTTTGATAAGACTGCTTTAAAAAAAATGAAGCCTAATAATCCTTAAGAAATAATTTACTAACTTCTTCTATACTTTTATCTATAGGTTTAAATTCAAAATTTAAGCTATTTATTATTTTTGAAGCATCATAATTTGTAACGCTTAACGCAGATTTTGCAGTTTGTTTAGATAAACTTCTGCGTTTTCCAAAAAGCAGATGCTGTAGCCAATCTAATCTCCACGCAATTCCTAATAACCAAGGTTTTGCTTCTTTTGTTGGTGGCTTAACCTCTAATTTTTTTGCAGTTTTAGTAAGAAAAGTTTGAAAGCTTAAGTTTTCAGTAACTAAAATAAAACCTTCATTTTTAATGGTACTATGCATTAGTTGTTCCATGGCTTTAACCACATCCCAAACATCTATATAGCCAGTGACTCCTGTTGTATAATAAGGCATGCCTTTATATATGCGCTTAAATAAATTGCCGCTACCTCCACCATTCCAATAGCCAGCCCCTAAAATAATTCCAGGATTTACAATCACAGCATCTAAACCCTCTTGCGTGCCTCGCCAAACTTCAAGCTCTGCTCCATATTTGGTAATCGCATAGACACTATTGTCATCTTCAGGGCTCCAATCGGTTTGTTCATCTATTAATTTTTCAGGATTACTATGATGTCCGATTGCAGCAATAGTACTCACATAACATAATTTTTTAACCTGATGACTAATCGATAGATTAACAATGTTAGCTGTGCCTTTAATATTTATTTTTCTTAAGTCGTTATATTTATCAGGTTCAAAAGAGACGAAGGCGGCACAATGATAGACGTGTGTAATACCTTTAAAAGCGGCTTCAAGTTTAGGTATATCATTAATATCCGCTTCAACCCATTCAATTTTATTAAAAAGCGTTTCAGCATCATTAGAAAAGTAAGAGAAGACATTTTTTACACGTGCTAATGTTTTTTCTCGTCTATAGATAGCACGTATAGGTTCATCACTTTTCAAAAGTTGAAAAAGCAGATGAGAACCAACTAAACCTGTACCTCCTGTAACTAAAATCATTGTGTAAAGTTACGTTTTTTAAGCCTTATTCTTAATGTGAATTTTCGATTTATAAGTAATAGGTCTAATCAGTATCTGCTTAAGCAAATTGAGTTAAAATTGTCTTTTGTCTTTAAAAGGGGAAACATATCTTTGCGTAAATTAATTTGAAACTAAAAAGCAATGGCAAATAAGTTTGTAGAAGAATTACGTTGGAGAGGAATGGTACACGATATCATGCCTGGTACTGAAGAACAATTAGACAGTGAGATGACTACTGCCTATATTGGTTTTGATCCTACATCAGATTCATTACACATTGGTAGCTTAGTGCCAATTATATTATTAGTTCATTTAAAAAAAGCAGGTCATAAGCCTGTAGCTTTAGTCGGAGGTGCTACGGGTATGATTGGTGATCCTTCTGGTAAAAGTGATGAACGTAATTTATTAGATGAAGTTGCTTTAGCACATAACGTTGCAGGAATAAAAAGCGTGTTATCTCGTTTTTTAGATTTTAACTCAACTGAACAAAATGCTCCAGTTTTAGTGAATAACTATGATTGGATGAAAGATTTTAGTTTTATCGATTTCGCAAGAGATGTTGGTAAACGGATCACGGTAAATTACATGATGGCTAAAGATTCTGTAAAGAAGCGTCTAAGTGGTGATGAAGGTAATGTTGGTATGAGTTTCACGGAATTTACATACCAGTTAATTCAAGGTTACGATTTTCACCATTTGTATAAAACCATGGAGTGTAAACTTCAAATGGGAGGCAGTGACCAATGGGGAAATATTACAACAGGAACAGAATTGGTTAGACGTATGCACGATGGTGAAGACCAAGCAAAAGCCTATGCAATGACGTGTCCGTTAATTACAAAAGCAGATGGATCTAAATTTGGAAAGTCTGAAGGAGGAAATGTTTGGTTAGATACTGATAAAACATCTGTTTATAAATTTTACCAATTTTGGTTGAATTCTACCGATGAAGATGCTGAGAAATACATTAAAATTTTCACATTTTTAGATAAAGAAACGATTGAAGCTTTGATTGCAGCTCATAAAGAAACTCCACATTTAAGATTGTTGCAAAAACGTTTGGCTGAAGAAGTAACTGTATTTGTGCACAGTAAAGATGATTATGATAATGCGGTAAAAGCATCAGAAATATTATTTAGTAAGGACTTTAAAAACGAGATTAAACAATTGTCAGAGTCTTTGTTTTTAGATGTTTTTGAAGGTGTAAAGCATGCTAAAATTTCTAAAGCAGAATTTAATGAAGGTATAGACATGATTGGTGCTTTGGCTGCGAAAACGGATTTCCTAAGTTCTAATGGTGATGCAAGACGAGCGTTAAAGGAAAATGCGGTAGCAGTAAATAAAGAAAAAGTAAAAGAGGACTATATGTTGTCATCTGAAGATTTAATTCATGACAAGTATATTATTCTTAGTAGAGGAAAGAAAACAAACTTCATTTTAGAGGTTGTAGAATAATCAAGTACTTAAAATATATTTAGACCTGTCAGTTTTAAAACTGATAGGTCTTTTTTTTGTGCATAAAAAAAGTGCCCAAAATTAATTTTGAGCACTCCTAACCAATCAATCAACTTTTGAAAATCTTACTTTTTCATAGCTGTTACTAAGTCGTGAGTAATTTTAGTTCCTTACAATAAAAGTAATAAGATTATTTCTAGCGGAGTGCAGATAGCAATTTCATTAGCATTCTAGTTTTATTTTGAATGCAAATTCAATTTATAAAGCCATTAAATTACAGCCTCTAATATCAGAATTATCGAATCTTCCTATAATTTCGAAATGGCCATTATCATAGACTTTACCCAAATCTTGAGTCGCAATAAATGAACAAGAATTAAGGTTTGCCAAATCAATTACATTAATACCTCCCGTTTTATTGGGTTGCTGTATGGTTAGGGCATCTTCTGTATCTCGCGTTACTATTTTCATCCAAGGTGGACATTCAAAAACACCATGGCCTTTAGAGTATGCTTGGCTTAAAAGCTCGGTCATACCATATTCACTGTGGATTTGAGGAACGCCAAATCCAGATTGTAAGATTTGGTGTAGCTCTTGTCTAATAATTTCTTTTCGTCTGCCTTTCATCCCACCAGTTTCCATAATTGTAGTATGCTTCAGGTTAAGTTGGTGTGCTTCAACTAAATCTAATAGTGCAAAAGAAACTCCTATGAGTAATGTTTTTGTTTTTTAGCTTCTAGTGATTTTAATGTATGCGCTAATTCTTCAATATTGTTGAGGTAAAACCCGCTTTCGGTTTGGTTCGATTTTTCAATTAAATCATTCACCATATAAATTAAAGAAGAGCCATCGCGTTCTAAATAAGAAGGCAGTAAAGCTAAAACTACATAATCTTCAATATTTCCATAAAAGTGTTTAAAGGCTTTTAAGTAGCTCTCTTCGTATAGTTTTATATCTGAGACTAAATGTTTACTTGTTATGCTTCCTGTAGTGCCAGAGCTTGTAAATAGTTTGTCTATAGGTGACGTTGTGCTTAAAACATCACGAGATTTAAAAAACTGAATCGGTAAAAACGGAATTTCTGAAACTCGTTTTATGTCTGATGGATGTTTATATAATAAATCGCAAAAGGAGCGATACACCTTATTATTATGAAACTGAAATTTAAAAATATCTAAAGCTAATACTTCAAATTCAGTATCAGATTTTATATTAAAAATGGCGTCTTTAAATTTCATGCAGCAAAAGTATGAAAATAAAAAAACGTCCCGATAATTATCAGGACGCTTTTAATATGAATTAAAAAAATATACTTACTTAATTACTAATTTCTTAGTAGTAGAAGCATTATTTTGAGTAATTTTTACGATGTAAACACCAGACTTTAAGTTCGCAACACTTAACGTGTTGTTTGTTAATGTTTGGTTTTTAACTTGTTTACCTAAGATATCAAAAACTTGTACAGAGATAGCAGCGCTATTTGTAGAAGAAATTGAAACAGAACCTGTATTTGTTGGGTTAGGATATAAGCTAAATGTATTAGCGCTAAAATCAGTAACACTTAATGGTGCTGCGATATCACTAGCGTATCTAGGTATAACTTGGTTAACTGAATTGAATTGAGCAGCTAAACCTGTAATGCTTGACGCAGTAGTAGGGATTGCAGAACCAATTAAATCTTCATCACCAAATCCAGCTCTACAAACGGTTACATCTGCTCCATCAGCTACGTCGTAACTTGTGTTATCAACAAATACTCCTGCGTCTGCAAAAGTTACATTATTTAATGTAATTAATCTACTTTGGTAAGTATCTCCGCTATTAATAAGGTCAGAAGCAGAAAGAACAATTGGAGTTAGCGTATTTCCTGTAGAAGAAGTACCTGCTATATCTTGAGTTGGAATAAATTGAAGGGTTCCAGAAAATTCAGTAAGCTGACCTTTTAAACCAGTAATACCATCACCAATGTTTAAAGCAGTTGCTAACATACCTGCTGCATCATCAATAAGGATTCCAGCACCACCATCTTGGATGTATTTTTGGTTTCTAGTATTTTCAGTAACAATGTAAGATATAATAGCTTCACCTGTTAATTCATAAGTTCCGCCAAGAGTACCAGCTCTTAATTCAGTAATGCTAGCGACTTGGTTTATAGATGATACGCTAAACGTAATCATGTCAGTATCTAAAGTTGTACCACCACCATCAACTAAATCAGCTGTTACAGTATAAGTTTGACCATTTGTCGTTGCAACTGCAAAAGGGCTTGTTGCGTTTGCTGTTGGAGTTCCATTAACAGTTAATGTAACGCTTTCTCCACCTGCTAAATTAGCAGTAATAAATTCTACATCTACAGATGTCATACCTGGAGCAAATGCAGTATTATCACTTGGGCTTGTAATCGATATACTTGGAGGTGCTGTTCCTGCAAATGCGGTCCAAACAACATCATCAACAGCAACTTGACCAGCACCATTTTCTGCATTGATGAATTTTATTACGACATCACCTGGTGTATTTACTGTAATAGTTCCAGATGCTTTTATAACATCTTGCTCTGCATTACTTGTTACATTACCAACGACAACATCATTAACCAATACGTTTAAATTAACAGCAGTTCCAAAAGCCTGCATGTAATTAAAACTAATAGTACCAACTCCTCCAGAAATTAATCCTGAACTAAATTCAGCTTGAGGTGTTCTGTTTCTTCCAATCATTATAGATTGTCCAGTAATTTCATAGTCTGCTCTACATTGTGTATAAGTCCAAGTAGAACCATCTTGACCTGTAAAAGTTCCATCAACGTAGCTATTTCCCTCTACAGAAAAGCCATCAAATGTTTCAGTGCCTTGGGCAAAAGAAAAAGTTGAGATTAATGTAAATAATAAAAAGTAAATTTTTTTCATAATTTTAATTGTATAAAAGTTAGACAACAAATATAATAACAAATAGTGAGTTTTAAGAATCAGAGTCGTTAATAGTTATCATTTTACAATATGTTAACATGGTAAATGTCAGGTGCTTCTTAGTTTCAATAATTTACAATTTCAATGTTAGGGAATTGTTATCAATTCACTATTTGTAGATAGTTAACAGGGATATAATTTATATTTACAATTATTTAAAACCTTATTCAATTGAAAAAGAAAGACATTAAGATCTTATTGGTAGATGATGACCTAGATATTTTAGAAATAGTAGGTTTTAATTTGTCGGCAGAAGGCTATCAAGTTATTAAAGGTGAAAACGGTGAAGAAGCTGTTAAATTAGCTAAAAAACACCAACCACATTTAATTATAATTGATGTGATGATGCCAAAAATGGATGGTATTGAAGCTTGCGAACGTATTAGAGAGGAGCCTAGTCTAAGCGAAACTATCATTACGTTTTTAACTGCAAGAGGTGAAGATTATTCTCAAGTAGCCGGTTTTGAAGCTGGTGCTGATGATTATATCGCGAAACCTATAAAGCCTAAAGTCTTAATTAGTAAAGTGAAAGCCTTACTCCGACGACTTAAACACTCTGAAAGTAGTGCTGAAACGGTGATTCAAATCGGTGATTTAATAATCTATAAAGAGGAATACAAAATTACTGTTAACGGTAAAGAAACGGCATTACCGAGAAAAGAATTTGAATTGTTATCTTTGTTAGCAACCAAACCAGGTAAGGTTTTTAAACGAGACGAAATTCTAGATAAAGTCTGGGGAAATGAAGTCGTTGTTGGCGGAAGAACCATCGATGTACACATTAGAAAACTCCGTGAAAAAATAGGGGACAAGTCCTTCAAAACCGTAAAAGGTGTGGGTTACAAGTTTGTAGATTAATGCATCATAAAAATCTTAAAAAATCTTATAAATTCGCCTTGCGAACAGCGCTATACGTTACGTTGTTTACATCTCTTCTTGTGGGTGTTTTTTTGAATTATTATCATATAATTAATTGGCATTTTGTTTTTTACCCCTTTGTATGCTTTCCGTTTTGTTTTATTATTATTCAGTATAGAGTTGAACGTTTTATATACAGGCGTGTTAAAAAAATCTATGATGATTTAACACTGCTAGAATCTACAAGTCTAAGGCAACAACCCATAACTACTGATATGGGAACATTAACGAAAGAAATTGACAAATACGCCAAAAACAAAAAATTTGAAATTGAAACTCTAAAAATTAGAGAAGAATATCGAAAAGAATTTATTGGTAATGTTTCACACGAATTAAAAACGCCTTTATTTACTGTTCAAAGCTATTTGCTTACGTTGTTAGAAGGTGGGGTTGAAGACGAAAAGATTAGAAAAAAATATTTAGCTAGAGCGGCTAAAGGAGTCGAGCGCTTAACCTACATTATTAAGGATTTAGACATGATTACCAAATTAGAAGTTGGTGTTCTTAGTTTAGATAAAGAAAATTTTGATATGGTTAAAGTGGTTCAAAATGTATTTGATCTGTTCGAAATGAAAGCAGCTAAAAAACAGATTACATTAACTTTTGATATCGATTATACAGAACCTATAAAGGTCTATGCAGATAAAGAACGTATTCAGCAAGTTTTAACCAATCTTATTGTTAATTCTATTAAATACGGAAGAGAAAAAGGAACTACAGAAGTAAGCATAGAAAACCTCATTAAGAATAAAGCGATTATACGAGTTACTGATAATGGTGAAGGGATTGCTAAAGCTAATCTTCAACGTTTATTTGAACGGTTTTATCGTGTAGATAAAAGTGGTTCTCGTAAAGAGGGTGGTTCTGGCCTTGGGTTATCAATTGTAAAGCATATTATTGAGGCCCACGAAGAAAAAATATATATTGAAAGTGAATTAGGTGTGGGTAGTGAGTTTTCATTTACTTTGGAAAAGACCAAATAACTTTTTATAATTTAGTTGGTAGTCTTCCGATTTAAAACCACTATAATTTTTAATTTCAGATAACATATTAATGTCAAAATCTTCTTGCTTACAATAAGGGGCAATACCTTCAGAAGCTAATTTCTTAGCTAAATATTCTTGTTCAAATTGACCTGGAGTAGGTATAAAGAAGGCTTTCTTTTCAAGTTTTGCTAAATCCATCAGGGTTGTGTAACCAGACCGACTTAGAATAACATCACTTTTGTTAATGGCAATTTCAAGTTGGTTACTTGTCATAAAATTATAGATAGTAACATTGTTTACAACCGTTTTCTGTTGTTCAGATTCTACGTTTCCTTTTATAAAGAGCGCATTTCCGCTGTAGTGCTTTAGGTCGCTTAAAAGCTTTTCTTCTAAGTAGGTACGTTGCGGTTCTGGTCCAGATAGTAAAACAAGAAGATCGTATTCTATTTCTACATTTTGTTTTTTAAATCGTGTTAATGGTCCTAAATATTTTACCGATGCTATAAAATTAGGAACATGGCCTAAGTCTCCACTCAAATTAGTTGTGCCCATATGATCAGGAACCCAACATTCATCAAATTTAGAAATTATGTTTTGATGCAATTTACTGCTTAACCATGTAGTGTTACCACTTAACACGCGTAATTGATGTGTAATGAATACCGACGGAATAGCATTATACCTAACACCAAATCTGTTATCTGAAATAATACCAATAATCCCTTCTGATTCAACTAAACTTTCAACAACCTTTTTTTCGCGTTTAATTGTTTTTAAAAGATGTGGTGAATCTTTCAATAATTTAATTTTAAAGCTATTTGCTTTTTTGGCGTACGTAATATTATAGGATGGTAACTCAAAGGCGCTTAGTTTTGGAAATTCTTTTTTCAATAATTCTAAAGCGATACCATCACTAGCAATAATAGGTTCAAAATTATGCGCTATTAATTCATTAATAATGGGAATACATCGTGTAGAATGTCCTAATCCCCAATTTAATGGCGCAACTAAAATCCTTTTTTTTGTATTCAACTTTTATTAGTGTTTCTTAATTTTAGATTGTAATAAACAAAGGTAAACCTAAAATGTTTGCTTAATTTTACCGAATTATTAATAAATCAATATGTAGTGGGAAGTAAAAACAAACTTAAACGCTTTAGGGAAAACGAAACCTTTCATAATGTATATCAACCAACACGAGAAGAATTGGTCGATGCTACGTACAAATTAAAAGGAAAATGGAAAACGGAAGTTTTTAAAAACGATAACCCTTTAGTTCTAGAGTTAGGCTGTGGTAAAGGAGAATATACCGTTGGTTTGGCAAAACGCTATCCGAACAAAAACTTTATTGGTATAGATATTAAAGGAGCAAGATTCTGGAGAGGAGCAAAAACAGCGATTGAAGACGATATTCCTAATGCAGCATTTATTAGAACACAAATTGAATTAATAGCGTTTATTTTTGAAGAAAATGAAGTTGATGAAATCTGGATTACATTTCCAGATCCACAAATTAAATATCAGCGGACAAAACATAGAATGACGAATCTACAGTTTTTAGAACGCTATAAAAAGGTATTAAAACCTGGTGGATTAATGCATCTAAAAACCGATAGTGAATTTATGCATGGCTATACCTTAGGTTTATTGCATGGTTCGGGTTACGAGGTGTTATATGCCAATCATAATGTTTATAAATTAGAAGGCAGTCCAGAGGATGTAACTGAAATTCAAACGTTTTACGAAAGTCAGTATTTAGAAAAAGATAAAGCAATTACGTATATTAGATTTAAAATCAACTAAAAATTGAGCATTACCGTCATTTTTTTCTTGGGCTTTTTGTGGCATTTGTAGGAGTTATACCTCCTGGATTGCTAAATATGACAGCGGCAAGAATTAGCTTAAAGGAAGGAGCTGCTCGCGGTATCATGTTTTCTACAGGCGTTTGTATTGTAGTATATATTCAAACCTATGTAGCGGCTATCTTTGCAAGATATTTATCTAGTCACTCAGATATCGTAGCGATTTTAAAACGTGTCGCTTTTGTAATATTTGTACTCATTACTATTTATTTTTTGATGTTAGCGTCTAAGCAAAAAGAGCAAAAACAAGAAACTGAAATTAAAAGTAAACACGGGAGATTATTACATGGTATGTTGTTGTCTGCGCTCAATATTTTCCCGATTCCGTTTCAAGCATATATGACTATTACTTTGGTGTCTTTTGGTTGGATGAATTTCGAAAAATTAAGCATTGTCACTTACGTAACAGGTGCTGCAACAGGTACCTTTGTAATGTTGTATTTCTATATTTTCTTTTTTGATAAGATTAAAGATCGAAAATTCACTTCTCAAAAAAGTATGAATCTCAGTATTGGTATAATTACCGGACTTGTTGCTTTAGTTACGTTTATTACCATTCTAAGAGAACTGTAATGAAACCTGAAACGCTTAGTTTTTTCGAAAAAGTATATGAGGTAGCTAAGAAAATTCCTTACGGAAGAGTAACCAGTTACGGAGCCATTGCAAAATATTTAGGAGCAGGAAAAAGCGCGAGAATTGTGGGGTATGCCATGAATGGCTCGCATAATAAAGATGTGCCAGCACATAGAGTTGTAAACCGAAAAGGACTTTTAACAGGCAAACATCATTTTGAAGGGACCAATTTAATGCAACAGCTTTTGGAAAGTGAAGGTGTTGAGGTTGTTGAAAATCAAATTCAGAACTTAGAGACTATTTATTGGGACCCTGCTAAGGAATTGTAAGGCTATTTTAAGTTAAAATATTATTATGAAAAAACTTTGTATAATTTTCATTTTAATGACGTCATGTTATAACAGTGAAAACAATATAACATTGCCTTTTGTTACCCCAAAAGATTGTGATACTATAATGGCTGAGCAATCAATCACGATGTTACGTTCTATACCTATAGTTTATGCCATAAATGTAAAGGATTCATTAAATATGAATTTTGAGGTGAAATATAAGTCTTCAGATTATACGGATGACGGTATTCCTTTAAATAGTCACGATAGTATAAAAGTCTTTGTAGATAATACTAGAATTAAATTTCATACTGATGAGTTTGATATTTTAAGTTTTCCACCACCTCCGCCACCTCTACCAATAATTCAGGATTCAATTTTAAATTTAAATGACGAAACCAATCCTAATGATCATGATAGTTTATCAATTAATAAATACGAAAACAAGTTATTAGAGAAATTAGAAAAAAGGAGTAAAATTCATTTTAAAACGTTTCCTGTTTATGTCTATAATTATGGTAAAGAGGAAACAATAATACAAAAACCTATCGCTGGCGATTTGTTTATGTTATTGGAAGCAAAAGATAAAAATGAAGAATGGAAACCAATAGAGTATTTAAAACAATACAGTTTTTTATGTGGTACAGGTCATGAAGATTATAGATTGAAACCTAAACATTTTATTTTTTCTACAGTGAAAAGATATGAAGGCAATTACAAAACGAAATTAAGAGTTAAGTTGATGTCCTTTAATAAAATATATTATTCAAATACATTTGAAGGCCATATAAACTATAGTCAGTTTGATTCTGAACCCATAGTAAATCAAACAAAATCTAATTTTAAGTATAAAGATTCCATAACATTAATTAGAAAATTGAATGGCCTATTTCTTACTGAGTAGTTTTTCTTAATAATTGCAAACGCTTAATGTATTTAAAATTCGAATTCAGGCATTAATCAATTCAATTTATCTAGTTCAAATTCTAAACTATTCTAAGTATCTTTGCGTTTAGAATTAATCTTAATAAGAAAAAACGCGAGTCTTTATTCTAGTCTCTATTTTCTTAAGTCTTTAAACGATATGAAATTAATAAAACAAGATATACTTAACGCGCTTAAAACTATAACAGCACCTGGTGAAGGTGAAAATATGGTAGATAGTGGAGCGGTAACTAATGTTGTGACGTTTGCAGATGAAGTCATCGTAGACATCACCATAAGAAACCCAAGTCTTCAAGCACGTAAAAAGACAGAAGTTGAAATTTTGCAAACAATACACAAGCTAGTGTACGAAAAAGCAAAGATAAAAGTCAATATAAAAGTTGATGCACCAGCAACATCTCCAAAAAACGAGATTAAAGGAAAGTCAATTCCAGGTATTCAGAATATTGTGGCAGTTGCGTCTGGTAAAGGTGGAGTAGGTAAATCTACGGTAACAGCTAACTTGGCTGTGACTTTAGCAAAGATGGGCTTTAAAGTTGGTATTTTAGATGCTGATATCTACGGACCGTCAATTCCGATTATGTTCGATGTGGCTAACGAACGACCACTATCTGTAACCATTGATGGAAAATCTAAGATGAAACCTGTAGAGAATTACGGAGTAAAAGTATTATCTATCGGATTTTTTACAAAGCCAGATCAAGCCGTTATTTGGAGAGGGCCAATGGCTTCTAAAGCTTTAAATCAAATGATATTTGATGCGGCTTGGGGAGAATTAGACTTTATGTTAATTGATTTACCTCCAGGAACGGGAGATATTCACTTAAGTATTATGCAAGCTTTGCCTATCACAGGTGCTGTTGTGGTGAGTACACCTCAAAATGTAGCTTTAGCAGATGCTAAAAAAGGAGTGGCGATGTTTCAGCAAGATAGTATCAATGTACCTGTTTTAGGTATTATAGAAAATATGGCCTACTTTACACCTGCGGAGCTTCCAGAAAATAAATACTATATTTTTGGAAAAGAAGGAGCTAAGCATTTAGCGGAAGATTTAAATGTGCCGTTTTTAGGTGAAGTACCATTGGTTCAAAGTATAAGAGAAGCTGGTGATTTAGGACGACCAGCAGCAATGCAAACAGGAACTCCGATTGAAGCAGCTTTTGAAGCAATTACAAGAGATGTTGTTCAGCAGGTGGTAGATCGTAATGACGCATTACCAGCTACGGAAGCGATAAAAATTACAACAATGGCAGGTTGCTCTGCTGTTAAAAAAAATTAAATGAGCACAGAAGAACTTAGATTAAACGTAGAAAAAGCATTGGATGAAATCCGTCCGTTTCTACAAAGTGATGGAGGCGATATTAATTTATTATCTATTGACGATGGTAAGTTTGTAAAAGTACAACTTGTAGGTGCTTGCACATCGTGTAGCGTTAATCAGATGACCTTAAAATCTGGTGTAGAGATGACTATTAAAAAATATGCTCCACAAATCGAAAAAGTTATTAATGTTGAAAAATAATGTGACATTTATCACATTCTGAATAAAATGACATTAGTAATTTTGTATTCAATTTTACATTCATGATTACAACAGATATACTTATTATTGGCGCTGGCCCAACAGGACTTTTTACGGTTTTTGAAGCCGGACTTTTAAAATTAAAATGCCATTTAATTGATGCTTTACCACAACAAGGTGGCCAATGTACAGAGCTTTACCCTAAAAAACCCATATATGATATTCCGGCATATCCAGAGATTTTAGCTGGCGATTTAACGGATAAATTAATGGAGCAATGTAAGCAGTTCGAGCCAGGATTTACTTTAGGTGAACGTGCAGAAACTATAGAGAAGCAAGAGGACGGTACGTTTATCGTTACCACCAATAAAGGTACAAAACATCAAGCTCCAGTAGTTGCAATTGCAGGTGGATTAGGAAGTTTTGAACCTCGTAAACCTTTAATCCATAATATAGCTGATTTTGAAGATAAAGGTGTTGAGTACATGATTAAGGAACCTGAAATGTATCGCGGTAAAAATGTGGTGATTGCAGGAGGTGGAGATTCAGCCTTAGATTGGAGTATCTTTTTAAGTGATGTCGCTAAAAGTGTGACTTTAATTCATAGACGAAACGAATTTAGAGGCCATTTAGATTCTGTTGAAAAAGTACAAGAATTAAAGAATAAAGGAAAAATAAACCTTATTACACCGGCCGAAGTTGTAGGTATTGTTGGTGATGATAAAGTGAAAGCTATAGTTGTAAAACAAGCGCAACATATTGAAAAGGAATTTGAAGTAAAATGTGATCATTTTATTCCATTATTTGGATTATCTCCTAAACTTGGACCAATTGCAAATTGGGGACTTGAGATAGAAAAAAATGCCATTAAGGTTGATAATTCATTAGACTATCAAACTAATATTCCTGGTGTTTTTGCTATTGGAGACGTTAATACGTATCCTGGGAAACTAAAATTAATTCTTTGTGGTTTTCACGAAGCTACATTAATGTGTCAGTCTGCTTATAAAATTATTAATCCAGGAAAACGTTATGTATTAAAATATACAACGGTTGCTGGTGTTGATGGCTTTGATGGTACGCGAAAGGAAGCTCCGAAAGCAGTTGTTAAAGCTTTCGATTAATGTAAAATAGACTTAACGAATCTTAAAAGAGGATGTTTCCGCATTCTTGGGAACTGATTATGGAACAAGATATAAATATAACTATCATTGATAGAGAAGGGGTAAAACACAACATTGAAGCTCCAACAGATATGGCCATGAACTTAATGGAGATTGTTCGTTCTTACGAACTAGCTCCAGAAGGAACCATAGGAATCTGTGGCGGTATGGCTATGTGTGCTTCTTGTCAATGTTATGTCTTAAGCAAAACAGAATTGCCAGAAATGCAAGACGATGAAGAGGCGATGCTTTCAGAAGCCTTTGATGTTAAAGAGAATTCGCGTTTAGGTTGCCAAATTCAAATGACACCAGAAATGGAAGGTTTAGAGGTGGAATTAGCGCCTGAGTCTTAAACAAATTCCTGCGCAGGCAGGAATCTCATAATTACATCAACAGGTCCACTCTTTAATAAGAATAAAAAGTGAAAAGAAAATGATAATTGGTATTGCAGTTATAAAACCGGTGTACCAACTATAGTATTTTTCATGTTTTAATTCACCATAATTTTTTTGATAAATTCCGTCAGCGAGCTCTGTTTTATAACTTCCATAGGTTTATGGTTTTTTATTAATATAGAAGCCTTCTTTCTTTGTGATTTTTTTAGAAAGTATCATTACTACTTTACAGACTAGTAATGTAATAAATGGTGAGAATGTGAAAACTAAACATTGGTACCCACAGAGGAAATTCCAATCAGTTGAAACCATTACTATTCCAAAAAGACCAATGAAAAAAGAAATTTTCAAATATTTCTTAAATCGCTTTTCATCTTTTAAATCTTCGTTGGTAGTTATTATGAATAAATTCAAAACACCACAAATAATAATTATCATCCAGAAATACATTTCTAATAACCCCATAAAAATCATTCCGTTTTATACTCTGATAATTTTGTGGGTCCTTCCAATAAAAACCGATCAATTTTCAAATTACCATCTTCAGAAGTTATAATTTGCCATTTAATTAATGAAATCTCACCATTTTCAATTTCAAGACCAGTAATACTTCTTGGGTGTACACAACTGCCATCATTAAAATAAGCAATGTCTCCAGGTTCTGGAAAACGCGGTCGGTGTGTATGGCCAACGATGGTGATTAAATTGTTGTTTTCAATAATCCAGCGTTTGGTTCTCTTTTCTATTTTAATGAGTTCTGTATAATTTTTAGCAGGACTTGTAGGATCTGCAATGCCCATAACATTTAATGGTTTCCATAGGATACGAACCATAAATCGGCTCCATTTCCAAAACAGAAAATTCCACCAATCTGCTTGATGACCATGTGTTAAGAATAACTTTTGATTGGTTTCAGAATGTTCTAAAACAATACCTTCATGATATTGAATACCACAAAATAAATCTTCATCATTTCCTGTTTTTGGATCAAAAAACGTAGCTAAATGTTTTTCTACGTATTTGGTATCGCGATATACCATATCATGGTTGCCCCATATCATGTGTAAACGGTCTTCATCATGAAATTGTTTCATTAGCATATATACATTTTTATGCGCATAGAAGATGCTTTCAAATGTGAGATTTTCCCACAGTTCGTCACCATCTCCAAGTTCGCAATAGCTAAAACCTTCCGTATAATAATGTCGTAATGCATGGAAGTAAATGTTGCGGTTATTGGCAAAATCATCAGCAAAACTATTATCACCTCTATGGCAATCGCTAAATAGTATGTACTTAGAGGAATCATCAAACTGAAGTCGTTTGGCGTTCTCATATGCGCGATCTAATCTTGTTTTTGAGGACATGTAATTTTTCTGTTCGACTAATTTAAACAAAAAATGCTCCTCAATAATGAGAAGCATTTTTTAATTTTCGTTTTGCTATGTTTCGAAACGAACTCTTCCGAGTGCAATACTTAAATGTCGCTTAACGACTATTTAAAAGCGTTTAAGCCCGTTACGTCGAGTCCGGTAATAAGCAAGTGAATATCATGTGTGCCTTCGTAAGTAACCACACTTTCAAGGTTCATCATGTGTCTCATAATGCTATATTCGCCACTAATTCCCATACCACCTAACATTTGTCTAGCATCGCGGGCAATAGTTAAAGCCATATCTACATTATTTCGTTTTGCCATAGATATTTGAGCTGAGGTTGCTGTACCGTTTTCACGCATTACACCAAGTCTCCAAGCTAATAATTGTGCTTTTGTGATTTCGGTAATCATTTCGGCTAATTTCTTTTGTTGTAGTTGAAATTGTCCAATCGGCTTTCCAAATTGCATACGTTCTTTACTGTAACGCAACGCTGTATCGTAACAATCCATTGCAGCTCCAATCGCTCCCCAAGCAATACCAAAACGAGCAGAATCTAAACAACCTAAAGGTGCACCTAGTCCAGATTTGTTTGGTAATAAATTTTCTTTGGGCACTTTTACATTATCAAAAATAAGTTCACCGGTTGCAGATGCTCTTAGTGACCATTTGTTATGTGTTTCTGGTGTAGAAAAACCTTCCATACCACGTTCTACAATAAGTCCGTGGATTCGTCCTTCTTCGTTCTTAGCCCAAACCACAGCAACGTTACAAAAAGGTGAGTTACTAATCCACATTTTAGCACCATTTAAAAGATAATGATCTCCCATGTCTTTAAAGTTAGTCACCATACCTGCTGGATTAGAACCATGATCTGGTTCTGTTAATCCAAAAGAACCAATCCACTCACCAGAAGCTAATTTTGGTAAATATTTTTGGCGTTGTGCTTCGTTACCATATTTCCAAATAGGATACATTACTAAAGAAGATTGAACAGATGCTGTACTTCTTACACCAGAATCTCCACGTTCAATTTCTTGCATAATTAAACCATAAGAAATTTGGTCTAATCCTGCTCCTCCGTATTCTTCTGGAATATATGGGCCAAAAGCTCCAATTTCGGCCAAACCATTAATGATTTGTTTAGGGAATTCTGCTTTTTGAGCATACTCCTCAATAATAGGTGAGACATCGCGTTTTACCCATGCTCTTGCTGCATCACGTACTAACTTGTGCTCTTCTGTAAGTAATTCATCAAGATTATAATAATCTGGTGCTTCGAATAAATCTGGTTTCATGGAATTAGATTTTATAGAGATTAAAAATTAGAGGTGACGACTGTGCTTAAATTACTGATAAAAGATATCGTTTCTTTAAGCATATATAATGAGGTCTCCTCCTAATGTTATATTTAGTTTAAATGAATTACAAAAATAGCGAATACGATTGCGGTTAACAATTTAATGTGTGATTTTTAGAAGTGGTTAGTGGTATATTTTATATCTAAAAATTAGAAATAGGAGTAAAATTTAACCGCGTTAATATCATGACGGTTAGTCTGTTTTTTTTAATAAATAAGCCCACGCTTCCATGCCTTTGGTATGATCGAATATTACTTTTAAAACACCAATTAATGGTAAAGATATGACCGCTCCAACAACTCCCCATAATGCAGAGAATAAAATGATTCCGAAAATAGTAATGAAGGGATTTAAATTAATTTCATCTCCAATAATCCAAGGAGTTAGTACATAATTTTCTACGAGTTGAGTTACGGAAATCACACCAATAACAATTAAGGCAGGCGTTGATCCGGCATAGAGATAAGAAAGCGCTACAGCAATTCCACCACCAATTAAATTACCAACATATGGAATAATGGAAAACAGCGATGCAAATAGAGCTAAAAATAACGCATAAGGCACAGAGCCAAATAAGAATCCAATATAATAAATGATAAATAAGAATACCATTATTTTTCCTTTACCAACGAAGTAATTTTTAATGGTTTGAGCTGATTTGCTTAATAATGAACTTATCGCGGCCTCATTTGAAAATTGTTTTTTAAAAAATGTTATAAACTGCTTTTTTTGCATCAAAAAAAGAATAATATAGACAAATATAATAAGGGATTGCGATAATAGACTCATAAGTGAAGCTAAGAAAGTACTAGCTAAGCCTTCCGCTTTTTCAACCAGTTTTTTATTGCCTTCTATATAGTCTTTATAATCCCAATTTAACTGGTTGTTTGCCCATTGCGATAATGAATTTAATTTTTCATTTGCCTTGTCTTTAATAGTTGGCCAATCTTCTGCCATGGTATTTATTTGGGAATTTAAAAGCCAAAAAATCAATAAAAAAAATAGTAGCATAAATAAAACTGCTAAGGCAATAGAAAGCCAATTAGGCCATCCCCAACTTTTGAGTTTTTGAACTGGTATATCTAGTAAAATAGCAATGATTGCAGCAACTAATAAAGGAATTATTAGGTCTTTTCCGTAGAAAAATAAAACTAATAGACCGCCAGTAAGTAAAAGCGTTTTTATTAAATTATTTGTAGAAATTTCTATTTTTGGAGTGCTCACGTCAGGTTTTTTAAGAATTAGATATCTTAAAAATACATCAAAATTTTAAAACCAAACGATTTTTATTTGGTATGAAATGAATAGAGTCGGTGCAGAATAAAAATTAATAGAAGGGAGGAAGCCATGTATATCTAAAGGTTTATACTGCTCTGTTTTGAGTATATACTAGGTTTATGTTTTTTACATTTTTAAATAAAAATCTTTGGTGAGATTAATGTAATCTTCTGTGTAGTGATGACGAGCAGTTTCAATAATTAATTCTGAATGTTCAATTTTTGATTTATGAAAAGAAAATTCTAGCAAGCTGCGTTTAATTTCAGTTTCAGGATTGCCTTTCACATAAAGTGAGCGATTAAGATGTAAACCAGCTTTTAAAGCGAAATCTTTAAATTTAATTTCTTCTTTATAAGGAATTACAACAGAGAAAAGTCCATCGTTTGAAAGTAAATTCGCAACAGCATAAACTAAATGCTCAAAAGGCATGGCGTCATTAAAACGCGCTAGGTCTCTAGCTTCGTTTTCGGTTTTGTAATCTTCAGAATAGAATGGAGGATTACAAATAATAAGATCGTAGTCATCTTCTAGTTCTTCAACAAATTCTAACAAAGACGCATGGTAGCAGAATAAACGATCTGCCCAAGGTGAGTTTTCGAAATTCTCAGAACATTGCTCATAAGCATCTGCATCAATTTCTAAAGCTTCGATATTTTCAGCATAGCTTCGTTGTGCAATCATTAAGGCTAAAACTCCGGTTCCGGATCCAATATCTAAAACCGAGAATGGATTTTTATCAACAGAAGTCCATGCACCAAGTAACACTCCATCTGTACCAATTTTCATAGCACAACGGTCTTGATGGACTGTAAATTCTTTGAATTTGAAAGGAAGAGAACTCATTATTCTTCGAGATACAAATCAATTAACCCTTCAGGAGTATTAACCTCTATAGTTTTATTTTTCCGATCTACTTTAACTATAAATTCATCGTTCATAGGAATTAAGATTTCAATACCATCTCTATCAATTTCGAATAAAGATTGGGCTGTGGTGTCATTAATACTTTGAAGAATACCTACCTCTCCAAAATTGGTGTCTTTAATTGTGAAGCCTATAACTTCATGAAAATAGAATTTATCACCTTCAAGTTTAGGAAGCAAATCTAATGGCAAGTATAATTCAGTCTTTATTAAAGCATCAGCATCTGCTTCCGTATCGACGTCTTCAAATTTTAAACGTAGTAAATCCGATTTATGTAATTGTGATGATTCAACAAAGAAAGGCACTAAGTTTCCTCTCAGATCTATAAATATAGCATCGAGGTTATCATACAAATCGGGTTCATCGGTATCTAACTTTGCTAAAAGTTCTCCTTTAAAACTGTATTTCGATACAATTTTTCCTAAATAAAAACAATCTTCTTTTTTCATGACAAATTTATTTGTCTTCCTGAACTAGTTTCAGGATCTCAGTTAGTAATAGTAAGGTTTTTCTTTATGACGAAATTTGTTTAATAACGTATGGTATTCAAAATAATATACAATTTCACATAAAAAAACCCAGACTAAAATAGTCTGGGTTAAAAGTATAAAAAATAATTTTTTTATTCTTCTTCGTTAGCTGCTGTTTCTTCAGTTGCAACATCTTCTGCTACTTCTTCTTCAACAACTGGTGCAGCTGCAGCGATACGTGCTTCGTTTACTGCTTTTTCTGCTTCTAATGCTTTAGCTCTAGCATCAGCATCAGCTTTAGATAAACCGTCAGATTTAGCTTCAATTTTAGCTGCTTTTTCTTCCAACCAAGCATCGAATTTCGATTGTGCTTGTTCTTCAGTAAGTGCACCTTTTCTAACTCCACCAGCTAAATGGTGTTTAAGCATTGCTCCTTTATAAGATAAAATTGCTTTTGCAGTGTCAGTAGGTTGTGCACCGTTTTGTAACCATGTTACAGCTCCATTAACATCTAATTCGATAGTTGCAGGATTTGTGTTAGGATTGTAAGCACCTAACTTTTCAAGGTATTTACCATCTCTTTTAGCGCGAGAATCCGCTGCTACGATCCAGTAATAAGGTTTTCCTTTCTTACCGTGTCTTTGTAATCTAATTTTTACAGGCATAATAATTAATTAATGAGGTTCTCGACCTCTGTTATTAATGAGGGCGCAAAGATACTATAATTTTTTAATTTGCAACGGTTTAATTTGTTTTAAACGAGCGCTAAGTGTACTTTAACTAAAAGAAAAAGTGGAGTTATGCTCATTATTAAAAATTATTATACTTTTGACATTGTTGTTTCGTTATATTTGGAGCACAGACAAAAGCCTTTTTTAAATGAAGAAAAAACTAATCCTCTTATCTCTTATTTTTTTAACAGCATTCAGTTGTGGTGACGAAGTACAGTTTAATACGCCTGCTTTTCAAGGTGATCGTGAAAATGAACTGTGGAGAGCTAAGGCTTTCTCAGCTAGTATTGACGCATTTGGGTTTTTGACCATTACAGGAATTAACAATTCTGAAACTGTAAAACTGATTGTTCCTTCTGTAATTGAATCAACCTTTATTGTGGGTGATATAGATATTGTTGAAGCACAATATAGTGATGGTTTTGGTGCAACGTATTCTACGACCAATAAACCAGATGAAAGTGTTTCAATCTATCCTGAACTTGGTGAAATTATCATTGAGGAAATAGATGTAGTTAATAAAACCTTTACAGGAACGTATAGATTTTTAGCTTTTGATGCTTCTGGATTAAACTCTGTTGGGTTTACCAATGGTATTTTTTATAAAGTACCTTTGCTATCTGGTGAGTTTCCAACAAACCCTATAACGTGTATAGATGTAGAGGTTGCTTCTGATGTTGCATTGATAGCTTATGAAAATACATTTTCTTCTGATTTAGAATTTGTAAATAGTGCGGCTTATTTAGCGGCATGTAGTGCGTATTCGGAAGCTTTAACAAATCAACGTATCTATTGTGGTGATTCCGATGGCGCTTTACAAGATATAATAGATGGTTTAGCTGACTGCCAAATATCTTGCGAAATTGCTACTGCAAATGTTGTAGAAGCAAACTCACAATATACAACGGCAACTATTGGTAATTATAATGAAAAGTGTGCACAGTTTATCCTTTACTTACAAGAACAAATAGAAATTTGTGGTGACGCTGATGGAAGTATTCAGTTGCAAATTGATAATTTAGATTGTGGTGATGCCGATGGAGATGGTGTGCCTGATGCGTATGAAGATTTTAATAGTAATGGTGATCTTGAGGATGATGACACGGATAGTGATGGAATTCCAAATTATTTAGATAATGACGATGATGGTGATGGCATATTAACGCAATATGAAGCTAAAGATGCAGACGGAAATCCTATTGATACTGATGGTGATGGTGATGTGGATTATTTAGATAATGATGATGACGGAGATACAATATTGACTATAAATGAAAATGCGGATCCAAATGGTGATGGTAACCCTGATGATGCTGTAGATACTGACGGTAATGGAGTTCCAGATTATTTGCAAGCATAAATTAATCATTATATAATAATATTTAAGCGTCACTCATAATGAGTGACGCTTTTTTTTGTTAAAGACTTATAAGTCTTTGTTAAAGATGTTAAGTTGTGCTGTGTTTCCTATCATTTCTGTTATATTAATTATGGTTGTGAAACAATACGCAACCTAAAAGAACTTATTGAAATCTTAAATGAACAAGATATAATGAAGTATACAGAAGAAATTTCAAATAAATTAAACGAATTATTAATTAAGAATTACGATGCCGAAAAAGGCTATTTAAATGCCATTGACAATGTGGATAGTAAACGATTAGAAATGTTTTTTAAGCGTAGAGCCTCAGAACGCAGTGAATTTGCAAAGGAACTAAGAACTGAGATATTGCAGTATGGTGAGATTCCAGAAGATTCTGGAAGTTTTAAAGGTGCAATGCATAGAAATTGGATGAGTTTAAAGTCTGCATTTAGTTCTAATAACGAAGAGACTATTTTAGAAGAGGCTATTAAAGGTGAAGAAGCGAGTTTAGACGTTTATAACGATTTAATTAAAGAACGTAACTTGCCGCCAAGTATTGACGCCTTGTTGTTAAAGCATAAAAACGCTATCCAAGCCGCAATTAATTCAGAGAAAGTGCAAGAGGAGTTAATATCGTAATTAATTTAAAATAAAGATTGAAGTCAGCTTTTAAAGCTGGCTTTTTTTATGTTCAAAACTCTTTGTAATTTCATTTCAGAAAAGTTCAAATTCTATGTAATTTTATGAGCTAACTTTTTGAGGGCTTTAATTGTGGTTTTTGCTGATTATGAGTAATTTACACTTTGATGTCCTTGCGGTAATGCGCAGCACTTAATAAAAAACAACAGAACACTACATGTACTTAATATTCGATACTGAAACCACAGGATTACCAAAACGCTGGGATGCACCAATTACAGATACTGATAATTGGCCAAGATGTATTCAGATTGCTTGGCAATTGCATGATGGTATGGGAAATTGTATTGAGCACGAAGATTATTTGGTAAAACCAGAAGGCTTTAATATTCCGTATGATGCTGAGAAAATTCATGGTATTTCAACTGAATTAGCGCAAGAACAAGGTGTGTCACTTTCTGAAGTTTTAGAGAAATTTAATGCGGCTTTAGCTAAAACAAAATTCGTTGTTGGTCAGAATGTAAAGTTCGATTTAAATATTATGGGAGCGGAATTTGTACGTGAAAACGTCACAAATCCACTTCAAGAATTACCGGTTTTAGATACCTGTACAGAACATACAGCAAGTTTGTGTCAATTGCCTGGTGGACGTTACGGGAAGTTTAAATTGCCAACCCTAACGGAATTACATCAGTACTTATTTAATAAGCCATTTTCTGAAGCTCACAATGCCACAGCCGATGTTGAAGCAACCACACGTTGTTTTTTAGAATTAATAAGACGTAAACAATATACCAAAGAGCAGTTAGATGTAGAGCCAGAATATTTTGAGAATTTCACGCAAGAAAATCCTGCGGAAGTTCAGCTTATTGGTTTAAAACACATCAACCTTAAGAAGGAAAGTGCTAAAATTAACGCACGCCTTCAAAAAGAACAAGCGGTACCTGTAACCATTGATAAAGAAGCGGCATCGCAAATTAAGGATGTCGATTTTGCACATTTACATAACCATTCACAGTATTCCATTCTTCAATCTACGATTAGTGTTAAAGATTTAGTGGCTGCAGCTGCTAGAGAAAATATGCCAGCAGTCGCGATGACTGATCACGGAAATATGATGGGAGCATTTCATTTTGTGACTGCGGTTTCCAATCATAATAAAGGGGTAAAAGCACAGCACAAGCAAGCAGAAGAAGCCGGGTTAGAAAAGAAAGGCAAAATCATGAAACCAATTATTGGTTGTGAGTTTTTTGTGTGCGAAAATCACGCAGATAAAACCCGAAAAGATAATGGGTATCAAATTGTGTTAATGGCCAAGAATAAAAAGGGCTATCACAATTTGGCAAAATTATCATCTGCGGCCTTTACAGATGGTTTTTATTACGTACCAAGAGTTGATAAAAAACTGATTGAACACTATAAAGAAGATTTAATCTGTTTAACCGGAAACCTTTATGGTGAAGTGCCAAGTAAGGTTTTAAATGTGGGTGAAAATCAGGCGGAAGAAGCCTTATTGTGGTGGAAAGAAACGTTTCAAGATGATTTATATGTTGAAATAATGCGTCATAACCAAGAGGATGAAAATCGGGTGAATCCGGTATTAATTCAAATGGCAAAAAAGCATGATGTTAAATTGGTCGCTACCAATAATACCTATTATGTCGATCAAGAAAATGCCAATGCACACGATATTTTATTATGTGTAAAAGATGGTGAAAAACAGGCGACGCCAATTGGTCGTGGTCGTGGTTATCGTTACGGTTTACCAAATCAAGAATATTACTTTAAGTCTTCAGAAGAAATGAAAGCACTCTTTAGAGATGTGCCAGAAGCGATTGTGAATATCGGCGACGTAGTCGATAAGATTGAGCCTTACGAATTAGCTAGAGATGTATTATTACCTGCTTTCGATATTCCTGAAGAATTTAAATTTGAAGAAGATTTAGCAGATAACGGTAAACGTGGTGAAAATGCATTTTTAAGACATTTAACTTACAAAGGTGCCAAAATACGTTACGGTGAGATTACACCAGCCATTGAGGAGCGTCTCGATTTTGAGTTAAGCGTTATTGAAAAAACAGGATATCCAGGTTATTTCTTAATTGTAGAAGATTTTATTCGCGAAGCCAGAAAAATGGATGTTTCCGTTGGTCCTGGTCGTGGATCTGCAGCAGGTTCGGTAGTGGCCTATTGTTTGTGGATTACCAATATTGATCCTATTAAGTACGATTTACTTTTTGAGCGTTTCTTAAATCCAGATCGTGTAAGTATGCCCGATATTGATATCGATTTTGATGATGAAGGTCGTGGTCGTGTAATGCAATATGTAATTGATAAATATGGTTCTAACCAAGTAGCGCAGATTATTACTTACGGAACCATGGCTGCAAAATCTTCAATTAGAGATACCGCCAGAGTTTTAGATTTACCGTTAAATGAAGCCGATCATATTGCGAAGTTAATTCCGTTGATGTCTAAATTAGGCAAGATTTTTGGGCTTTCGGAAAAGGAGTTAGCAAGTAAATTTAGAGCTGAAGATTTAGAGAAAATTAATGAATTACTCAATATTTCTGATGGTGACGATTTACAAGCCGAAACCATCAACCAAGCACGGATTTTAGAAGGTTCGGTTCGTAACACAGGGATTCACGCTTGTGGTGTAATCATCACACCAGGAGATATTACCAATTATGTGCCTGTTGCGCTGGCTAAAGATTCCGATTTATATGTTACCCAATTTGATAACTCTGTTGTTGAGGATGCAGGGTTGTTGAAAATGGATTTCTTGGGATTAAAACGTTAACCTTAATTAAGGATACCGTAAAACTTGTAAAAGCCAAGCACGATATTTTACTTGATCCTGATAGTTTTCCACTCGATGATGTGAAAACATATGAGTTATTCCAACGCGGCGAAACAGTTGGTGTGTTTCAGTATGAATCGCCAGGCATGCAAAAACACATGAAGAATCTGAAACCTACGGTTTTTGATGATTTAATTGCCATGAACGCCCTGTATCGCCCTGGTCCAATGGAATATATTCCAAGTTTCATTGCGCGTAAACATGGTGATGAAGAGATTGTGTACGATTTACCAGAAATGGAAGAGTACCTTAAGGAAACTTACGGAATTACGGTTTACCAAGAGCAAGTAATGCTACTGTCTCAAAAGTTGGCTGACTTTACCAAAGGTGAAGCCGATGTCTTGAGAAAAGCGATGGGTAAAAAGCAGATTGCGGTTTTGGATAAAATGAAACCAAAATTCATTGAACAAGCAAGTGCAAAAGGTTTAGACGCTAAAAAGTTAGAAAAAATTTGGAAGGATTGGGAAGCCTTTGCAAGTTACGCCTTTAACAAATCGCACTCTACATGTTACGCATGGATTGCTTACCAAACAGCCTATTTAAAAGCGCATTACCCAGCAGAATATATGGCTGCTGTATTATCTAATAATATGAATGATATTAAATCCATTACCTTCTTTATGGAAGAATGTAAACGGATGCGATTACCAGTTTTAGGACCCGATGTTAATGAAAGTTTTTACAAGTTTTCAGTAAATAAAGATAATGCTGTTCGTTTCGGAATGGGAGCGATAAAAGGTGTTGGTCATGGAGCTGTTCAGACGATTGTAGAAAACAGAAAAGAAGATGGACACTATAAATCTATCTTCGATTTTGCCAAACGTATTGATTTGCGTGCTG
Organism: Winogradskyella psychrotolerans RS-3; assembly: GCF_000427335.1. Taxonomy (GTDB): domain Bacteria; phylum Bacteroidota; class Bacteroidia; order Flavobacteriales; family Flavobacteriaceae; genus Winogradskyella; species Winogradskyella psychrotolerans. The sequence continues at coordinate 97,493 of NZ_ATMR01000094.1, forward strand.
CCAATAAAAGAGCTTTTGAAGGGCTGGCGAATGCAGGTGGTTTTGATTGTTGGGCAGATACACACCGAGCGCAATACTTTGCAGACGAAGGTGATGGTGTCAGCTTTTTAGAAAAAGCAGTTAAGTATGGAGCCAAGCATCAGGAAAATGAAAACTCGGCGCAAGTCAGTTTATTTGGGGCCGCTAGTGATGTTCAGATCGCAGAACCTATTGTGCCTCCATGTGAAGATTGGGGAACGATGGAGAAATTATCGCGAGAACGCGAAGTGGTTGGGATTTATATTTCTGGTCATCCACTAGATGATTTTAATATTGAAATGAAAACTTTCTGCAACGGAGTGGTGGAGGATTTTAATGATTTGGAAACCATCGTAAATAAGGAAGTTACTTTTGGTGGCGTTGTTACCGATGTGCAACATCGTGTGAGTAAACAAGGAAAAGGTTGGGCTATTTTTACGATTGAAGATTATACCGATAGTTTTGAGTTTCGAATTTTTGGTGAAGATTATTTAAAGTTTAGACACTTTTTTGTGATTAACTCTTTTGTCTATGTCAGAGCCTTTGTGCGCGAAGGTTGGGTAAACAGAGACACAGGTAAAAAAGGAGATCCAAGGATTCAATTTAATAGTTTCCAGTTGTTGCATGATGTGATGGATACCTATGCTAAAAAGTTATCCATTCAATTAAACATTAAAGATTTAGAAAGGGAAACAGTTTCTGTGTTGTATGACTTAATAAAATTCCACGAAGGCACTCAAACCTTAAATTTTGTGGTCTATGATAATGCTGAAAAGATAAAAGTACAGATGCCAAGTCGAAAAAATAAAGTTAAGATTTCGCAACAACTCTTAAATAGTTTGAAGGAGCATGATATAATTTATAAGTTGAATTAGATGTTTAGAACTTGACTTGCGTATATTTATGTGTTATGCGCAATAAGGATAAACAAATAGAATGACAACAACTAGAAAATATTATGAATCCTTAATTGACGCTTTCATTCGAATTAACAAATCGAACGTAAACGAACCTAAAGAATACTTTGAGGCTAAATTAGAAATAAGTAATTTAATTAATAGAATACTAAAATTTGATTTATTTCCATTAACATTTTCTAATGATTTTTTTGATTTGTTAGAATCAGAATCAATAAAGGATTTTGATAATCAGAAAATCAAATTGATAAATGAATTGCATTTTGAATTAATTGAATGTCTTTGGACAACTCGTTTGCGCTTTGGTGGAGAATTAATCCAATATATATCAAAAATTAAAATTGCTTTATTAAATCTAAATATTAAGGAATTAGAATTATTTGAAAAAAATAAAACTGAACCGACTCATAATTATTTCCCTGAAGTTTACAATTTTAAAAACAACAAGGATAAAACTCAAAGAATCAAAGAAATTAGAGCCTTTTCGAAAACTGGTCCTAAAAAGGAAAAATTAATCATAAAGAAAAAAGATTACACTAAGTTAGAAAACAAAATTGTTACTGATATAAGTAATTATAGAAGTTATATAATGGAACATTATCCATCTTTATCCGACAATTTTTCTTTTTGCAATAAAAAGGTTTTAGCTTATATTACAGAGGCAATGTCATCTGATATTTTTGAATTTCGAATTCACTCATATATGACAACTAATGGTGATAATTCAGTAAAACTTGACCATCAATTTTATGATTTTTATCCTTCCTATTTTCACAACCTTGAAGAAATAATAGACAAATTTGCAGGAGCACATATTACAAGTCTAAAAAAAGAGGATTTTAGTTTTAGAAATCCATTTTCAATAAACAACATTCATCGTGAATTAATTGAAATTTTCATTCAAAACTCTAGTGGAAATGGAATTGAAGAATTTACTACATTCCTATTAAAGTGCAAAGGATACTAAATCAATGAAGACTTACATAAGGATTTTAACTATGATATTTCTGCGTCAAAAGAAAAAAAATCATTTTCCTTCGAGATATTTCACCATAAATCTAGGAGTATCTCAAAAATTAAGGCTAGAATTACGAACATAAGTAAAACATCATCAGAATTAATACCTTCTTTTATATTCACTTCATTTCCCGGAGAAGAAATTTATAAAATATTAAAAGAAGAAAATATTAAAACAATTATTCTACAAGACCTAATTAGGGAACATTTTGAGTTACAAAATAGTCAAGTTATTCATTGGTATATTAAATCTAAAATATCCAATCTTAGAATTAAATCAAACAGTTTTGAATTGAAATTTGAGGGAGAAAACCTAATTGCAAAACTTGAAAAATGTCTTCCTGGCGAAAAAAACTGGTCAGAATATGAATCTATAGGTGTAAATATTTTTAGGTTTTTATTTAAAGACAACTTCAAAAAATATTTGAGCGAGGAACAAATAGAGAATAACTTAAAAAACCATAGAAGAGATTTATTAGTGAATAATAATCCCTCTGATTTAACTTCTTTTTGGTCAGACACTAAAAGGAATTATAATTGTTCGGCAATTATAATTGATTTTAAAAATTATTCAGGCAAACTTAATTCAACAAATTTTTTCAGCGTTTCGAAATACACCAAAAAAAATGTTGGGGATTTTGCTATTGTATTTTCAAGAAAAGGAATTGACAAAACAGCAAAAATTGAACAATCTGAATTATTTGGAAATGGAAAACTGTTGCTTGAATTTAGCGATAGTGAATTGATTGAAATGATAAGAGAAAAAATAATAGGAAAAGACCCAATTGACAGATTGGAATCTAAGAAATTTGAATTAGTAAAAAAATATTAAAGCGCATAACACTTTATATAATTTATTGCTAGTTCTAGCCAACTTACAAACATTCCTACAGAATATTCTATCTGAGATTTATTTAATAAATTAGTTGCTTAACCACGTCACTAGCTATACACAAAATAGTTAGTTACAATTTGGAACAATACGCATGGGAATATTTGATATATTTAAGAAGAAGACAACCGACTCAACATTTCCAGAAAATGAATTAGAGAAAATTTTCTTACGAGCTACACAAGAAATAGCTGCTCAAAAGGAATTTTATCAAAAATTATTATGGAGTCAATTGTTTGTTTTGACCGACGAACATATGGATTCGGAAGAAGGAATTCAAACATTGGAAGAGGATACAATTGTGCGATTTGTAACGTTTGAAGAAGGACAAATTCCAATTTTTACTTCTACAAATAGAATTTTTGATAAAGGAGTAATAAAAGAAGAAGTTCCATATGTGAGTCTTAAAGGCCAGGACTTATTTCGTATTGCGAAAGGAGCAACATTTATTCTAAATCCTAATTCAAACTATGTAAAGGAATTAATCCCAGAGGAAATTGAAAACCTCATGGATGGAACACTCTATGACAAGATTGATGAACAGGAAATAGAGGATATTAAATTTCAAGAGTTTAATGAAATATTTGAACGAGCAGGAAATAAACAAGAAGGATTGATTTTGCTTGATGGATACCATATTAAAAAATTAAATAAATCAGAAAAATCAAGACTAGAAGAATCTGTAATAGAATTTGAAAAATGTCTTGCCATAATTCCTGAACATTGGCAAAGTATGATATTAATGTCCAAGGCGCTTCAACGATTAGAAAGACATTCTGAAGCTCTTGAACATTTAGAAAATGCTTGTAAAATTGAATTGGAAAATCATATCATTGCTATGGAGGCCTCTTTGGAAGCTATGCACTTGAAAGACATTGATAAAGCATTGTATTATTCTGTAGAATCTCTAAGACGAAAACCCAATGATTATGCATTGATGGGCAATCACGCAATGAATTTACTTGTAGCCAATAAAGACCAAGAAGCTAAAAATACTATCGACAATGCGATTAAAATAAAGTCTAATGACGCTGTAAATAAAAACATCAGATTGATTATAAATGGTGTTATTTCTGGTAAACGAAAAAGACCAACTTTTGAAGACGCAATTAAATAATAACGCTATCTAACACCTTGAATAATTAATTGCTTAGTCAATGTCAACTTGCTAACATTGCTGTAAAATATTCTCACTATGACTTATTTATAAATGAAGTGTTTATACTATAGGTAAAAACCCTAAATAGAAATTAATAACATGTTGTTCGAAAATCCATTATTTTTAATTCCATTCAGTAGCGGACTCATCTTTTGTGTTGTAGGACTATTTATGTATAAATTTCCACCAAAGAAGATTAACGGAATCTATGGTTATAGGACAGCAAATTCTATGAAAAATCAAGTGAGATGGGATTTTGCACAACTATATTCATCTAAACAAATGATAAAATACGGACTTCTACTTTCAGTATTTGGATTAGTTGGTTTGGTGTACGAGCCATCTGAAAGTATTTCTACTATGTTAGGCTTAGGTTTAATGATTTTAATGGTAGTTTTATTAATCGTTAAAGTCGAGAAAAAAATCAAAGAAGAATTTAAAGATACTGAATAAATAAAATAGACAGACTTGTCTGTTTATAAAATTATTTTATATATTTGCACCATGAAACATGCCGAAGTAAAAAATAGAATTACAGAAACGGCCTCATTTTTATTTTATAAGAATGGGTATAATTCTACAGGTATCAATCAAATTATTGCGGAAGCAGGCATTGCTAAGGCAACGTTATATAATCATTTTAAATCTAAAGAAGACATTTGTTTGGCGTATCTCCAATACAAGAATGTCAATTTTTTAGAAGATTTTGAAAATTTTACAACGTCTAAACCAAAAGGAAAAGAGCAAATCCTAGCGATATTCGATTTCCTTCAACTGTTTTATCAGGATAAAGATTTTAATGGGTGTTGGTGTATAAAAACCGTTTCGGAAATTCCAAAAGATAATGAGATTATTAGACATGAAATTCAATCTCAAAAAAACGACTTTATCGCGATTATAGCAAGACTGATCACCAACAATTTAGAACAAGTGAAAAGTGAGCAAGTAAATTCACTCGCAAGACAGATTTATTTACTGTATGAAAGTGCCGTTGGAGAAAGTCACTTGCACCGAGAAGACTGGCCTATTGTTGAGTCTAAAAATTTATGTGAAAAAATAATAGCTTAAAAAAATTTGAACAAACAAAGACAGACTTGTCTGTCTAATTTTAATAATTTAATAAAAATATAATGAAAGAATTTGAAAACAAAGTAGCTTTAGTCATTGGCGGAACAAGCGGAATAGGTAATGCCACTACAAACGCCTTATTAGAAGGAGGAGCAATAGTACATGTTGTAGGTAGAAATACAGATAAAATTGCGGATGCACCAAACTTGGTTAAACACACGGCAAACATATCTAGTACAACAGATGTAGATGCTTTAATCGCTAAAATTGAGGATTTAGATAACTTGGACTATTTGGTAAATGCATCAGGGATTTTTGGCCCTAAACCGTTTTTAGATCACACTATGGAAGACTATAATTCGTATTTAGATTTAAATAGAGGTTTCTTCTTTATCACACAAAGTGCCGCTAAAAAAATGAAAGCAACTAAAGGAGGCTCTATTGTAAATGTAGGTTCTATGTGGGCAAAACAAGCCGTAAAAGCAACACCTTCTACGGCCTATTCTATGCAGAAAGCAGGTTTGCATTCGCTAACACAACATTTGGCTATGGAATTAGCAGAAGATAACATTCGTGTTAATGCAGTGTCTCCTGCCTTAGTTAATACTCCTGTTTATCATGGTGTTTTTGGAGGTGAAGAAGCGGCTAAAGAAGCGTTGGTTGGTTTTAACGGATTTCACCCCATAGGTCGTTTTGGTGAATCTGAAGATGTAGCCAATACTATTATCTTTTTATTATCAGACAAAGCAGCTTGGGTAACAGGTGCCATTTGGGATACCGATGGTGGTGTTATGGCTGGTAGAAATTAAAAAACTAAAAATAATTATTGAGCCATAACCTTAACTCATTTTGGTTATGGCTTTTCTATTTTATAAATCTCAAAATAATTTTGAGATTTAAATTTGAATTCAAACTATGAAAAATTTAGTCCTAACCGTGAGTATCGTTTTACTGTTTATTTCTTGTAAAGAGACAGTAACATCAGAAACGGACCGTATGTCTAAAACTACAACGTCCAATAGTACTAGTGAAAAATCAACATTAAAATATAAAACATTAGCTGTAAACGGGATAAATATTGCCTATCGAGAAGCTGGTAATCCCAAAAACCCGACTATTGTTTTACTACATGGTTTTCCGGCATCATCGTACCAATACCGAAAAGTGTTAGCACAATTATCTAACGAGTTTCATTTAATCGCACCTGATTATCCAGGTTTTGGGAACAGTGATTTTCCAGATGCTGAAACATATACGTATACCTTTGATAATATAGCGACTACTATTGATTCCTTTTTAGAGCAAAAGGAGATTAATTCTTATGCTATAATGATTCAAGATTATGGAGCTCCTATTGGTTTTAGATTAGCGACTGCACATCCTGAAAGAATTGCAGCAATCATCAATCAAAATGGAAATGCTTACGAAGAAGGTCTAGGCGATGCTTGGGCTGGAATAAAAGCACTTTGGAAAAATAGAACAAAAGAAACCGAAGATGCTTTATTGACTGCTTTTTCTTTGGAAGGTTTAAAATGGCAATACACACATGGTGTTAGAGATATTGAAACCGTAGATCCTGATAGTTACAATTTAGATTTCTTAAGATTGTCTAGACCCAATGCACATGCCGTAAATTTAGATTTGTTTTACGATTATCAAAATAACGTGAAGCTTTACCCAAAATGGCAAGATTATTTAAGAGATAACCAACCACCATTATTAATAGTTTGGGGTAAAAACGATGCTTTTTTTCCTGAAAGTGGTGCCGAAGCGTTTAAAAAAGACGTAAAAGACATTGATTATAACATTTATGATACAGGGCATTTTGCTTTGGAAGAAGAGGGTGATGCCATTATTGAAAGCATTAGAAACTTCATGAGAAATCAAAATAAATAAACATCTAGAATGAAGCAATTTGTAATAATTTTATTGGTAATATTATCCTTATTTGGATGTCAGGGTAAAACAGACGAGACTAAAAAACAGTTCTTTTTACCACCAACGACAACCTATAATTATGTAGAAATTGATAGTGTAAAACTATTTTATAGAGAAGCAGGAGATAAAAGCAATCCAACGATAGTATTGCTGCATGGTTATCCGTCATCTTCACATTCGTATAGAAACCTTATTCCGATGCTGGCGACGCATTATCATGTAATTGCACCAGATAATTTAGGGTCGGGTTATAGCACGCATTTAGATCCTGCAACGACGACATACACTTTTGATCTCTTGGCTGATTATACGGAGAAGTTAATCGATACACTTCAAATTAAGAATTATGTAATGTTCATGCAAGATTTTGGGGCTCCTGTGGGTTACCGAATGATGATGAGAAATCCAAAACGGATTGAGGCTTTAATTGTTCAAAATGCGAATGCGTATTTAGACGGTTTAACGCCTAAACGACAAGCTTTTTTTAGAACAGCACAAACGGATACCTCACAAGTAAAGCACGATTTTTTATATCGTTTAACAGGTGAAGATGCGATAATAAACCAGCAGTATTTATTTGATTTAGACGCTACAAGTATCAATATTCAGAGTCCGGATGCTTGGACACACGACTTAACATTTTTAAGGTCTAAGAAAGACAGAGAAATTCAAGTGCAGCTATTTAAAGATTACAATACCAATTTAATTCGCTATCCGAAATGGCAAAAGATGTTGAGAGAGAACCAACCAAAAACCTTAATAGCTTGGGGTAAAAAGGACTTGAAATTCAATTATAAAGGAGCGGAAGCTTATTTAAGAGATTTACCCAATGCAGAGTTGCACTTATTAGATGCTGGCCATTTTGCAGCAGAAGAAAAGACACAGGATATTGCAATACTTATTTTAGAATTTTTGTCTAAGAATGAGATAAGATAAAGAGTTAAAAGTGCGAAACCTACTTTATAAATCATATTTAAGGTAAAGGCTTGTAGTTATCCTAAATTTGCGCAAAGGATGGTAACGGCATCCTTTTTTGCCATTAAAAGCAAAAAAGATATAGTGGACAGCCTGGTTTATGCGCCCAACAAAGTAAATATATAAGGCATCTATATGGCTATAACCAAAACATATACAGCCATTGTAAGGTTTGCCAAATATTTTGACTAATTTTGCAGTTGTACCAGTAAAAGGTGCACTAAAAACGAAGTACAATACAATTAAAAATAAATATTATGGCATTAGAAATAACAGATGCAAATTTTGAAGAGACAGTATTAAAGAGTGACAAACCAGTAGTAGTTGATTTCTGGGCTGCTTGGTGTGGACCATGTCGTATGGTTGGACCAATCATTGATGAAATCAGTACAGAATACGAAGGTAAAGCTGTAGTTGGTAAGGTAGATGTTGATGCAAATCAAGAATTCGCTGCTAAGTATGGTGTTAGAAACATCCCTACTGTTTTGGTTTTTCAAGGTGGTGAAGTTGTTGGTCGCCAGGTTGGAGTTGCGCCTAAAAAGGCATATTCTGACGCTATCGACGCACTTTTGTAGTCAATACTCTAAAAGAAATGATAAAAGGTTTGCCTATACGGCAAACCTTTTTTAGTTTCGGTAACTGATGGATTTACAACAAGAACTCAATAAAACAGGAGGTTTTAAAAATCTCGAATTATTAGCGAAGCAAGTCGTTGAAGGCTTTATTGCTGGGATGCATAAAAGTCCATTTCATGGGTTTTCTGCTGAGTTTGCTGAGCATAAGATTTATAATCCGGGAGAAAGCACGAGACATATAGATTGGAAGTTATATGCGAAAACAGACCGTTTGTATACCAAGCGTTATGATGAAGAAACCAATTTGCGTTGCCATATTATATTAGATAATAGCCGTTCTATGCATTATCCTGAATCGGCTGGAACTTCTATAGATAATCTTAATAAAATCGCATTCTCGGCTCTGGCAAGTGCATCTATGATGCATATTCTTAAAAAACAACGCGATGCTGTTGGCTTGAGTATTTATAGTGATACTTATGATTTCTATTCCCCTGAAAAGGGTAGTGAGCGTCATCATCAAATGCTATTACATAAGTTGAGTGACGCGGTAGTTTCTAAATCTGAGACTAAAACAACAGAAACGTATCGGTATTTACATCAGATTGCAGAAAAAATTTATCGTAGATCTTTGATTTTTGTGTTTACAGATATGTTTCAAACCTCAGAAGAGGATGAAAAATTGTTTGAAGCGTTGCGACATTTAAAGCATAATAAGCATGAAGTGGTCTTATTTCATGTTTTTGATAAAGAAAAAGAACAATCTTTTAATTTTAATAATATACCAACACGATTTATAGATGTTGAGACTGGTGACCATATAAATTTGTACGCCGATAACATCAAAGAGAACTACGAAAAATCTGTAAAAGAATACTTTACAGACTTAAAATTAAGGTGTGGTCAATACCGAATTAAGTATGTAGAGGCTGATATTAATGCTGGTTTTAATAGTATATTAACCACCTACATGATAGAGCGACAAAAATTTATTTAAAATATTTTTTATTTTTTTGTTTTTTGTTTGTGGAATTGAAAATGCAGTGTATATTTGCACTCGCAATTAAGCAACGGTCTGGTAGTTCAGTTGGTTAGAATGTCGCCCTGTCACGGCGAAGGTCGCGGGTTCGAGTCCCGTCCAGACCGCTAAAATTGCAAAAGAAGCTTCAAGAAATTGAGGCTTTTTTTTAGCAATATAATGACGTTGTGTTGTTCTAGGAGAGATCCTAGAGTAGTTGTAAGAAACTCATTGTTGTTGAGTTCTTACCAATGAGAAGCTTTCCTTTTTTCTGTATAAGAAGATCGGGATGCTTTTTGTTTTTAGGGGCTTTTTGAGTAGCGTCAATATTAGTTTCTATTTTAAATTTAGAGGTCGTTGCCGTCTTTAACTTTCGTTTTTAGTATATCAATTTACCATTCTCTGTTAAAACAATCTGATCGTTTTTTAAAACTTCGAGCGTAGCTTCGGGTTCATCATCTTTAGATATGCTATTTCTGTATATTGTGTAAGTGTATAGTCCGTTTGTAAATGTAATAGCATAATTACCTCCGTTACCTTGAAATTCATAGTCTCCGTCACTCAACACTAAATTGGGTTTTGAAGATTCTTTATCAGTTATGTTCCAAGATGCGTATCTGTAAGTGTTATTAGCGAGCTGGTCTATTCTAATGATGTGTTTTTTAGTCTTTAGCTTAAGCGTTGGGTTGTCAAATGTTTTCAAAGAGCTGTGCAGGTTTTCTTTATCCTTGGCTATCAATGCGGTTCTGTTCTTTCTTTCAGTCTCGCTTTCGTAGTTTATGGCTTTTATTTTTCCGTTGTCGCTATCCATCCAGATTACTCCATCATTTAGCATAATACCTCTCCAACCAACTTCTTCCCACTGTTCAGCTTTAGAATTTGTGATTAGTGCAACTAGTTTATCATCAAAAACCTCGGAAAAGCGCTGCTTAAAATCGGCTTCGTTTTGTATGCTTAGTAGAGGATATTCTCGGTTTAAAGGGTAATTGATGTGCTTAGCTAATTGGTCAATGTTTTTGGCTTTAAACAAGCTTGTTATTGTGTTGATGTTGGTTCTTTTTTGCTCATCAAGCGTTTCGCTTTGTGTAAAACCTATTTTTGCAACAAATAGTAGTAAAACTAAAAATCTGATTTTCATAATTAGGTGTTTTTATAAATTTTTAAAATGTCATGTATGGTTGGTTTGTATAACTAAGATTACTTAATGATAAGTGGTCTAAGTAATTTGAATTAAGATGGGTTTTAATGAAATATGTAGCGAAATTGAGAAACAAGAAAGCCGACTCTAAAAATGACATTGAGACGGCTTTACTTAGAATTAATAGACTCCCTAAATCTATTCTTGAATGAAATTGAGATTTAAAATACGAGCTTGCGCAGCTAACATTCTAATCTTTTCTAAATGTGAAAGTTTAGCAAAATTCGCTTTTCTCTCCTCATGTGGTGGCATAAATGCTTCTGCATCCTCTTTGTCCATTAGTGTTTTTACCTCTTGAGCCATTTTTAAGGCTTCAGGATAACATGAGCTTTCGGAATCAATAAATACTAAACTGTATAAGGTTGAAGAATAATCCTTATATGCTTTTTGATTACGTGCTTGTTCAAGTATTTTTTTACAATTGTCATCTTTATTATCGGTATAAATCTTGGTTATTAAGTGCTCAACATCAGTAAAACAACTCATGTTTTCCGGGATATACTTTAGCAATCCATAAGCCTTATTATAATCTTTTCTTTCGATATGTGTGCTCGCTGATTTGAGGATTTTGGCACAATTCTTTTCATAATAAGCTAAAACATTCGCTTCAGCCTTGGTAAAAAAGATTTTGAATTTTGGGTCTGAAGTTTTTATTTGCTTGATTGCTTTTGTTATTGCTTTTTCCAAGACTTTATCAGTTACTATTACCGTTGTTTTAAACTGATTAAATAGCGTTTGAAGTTCTGCTTCTGTAATGGTTAAATACACTGCAACTTTAACGACCTTAACCGTCTGAATATCTCCAGCATTCTTTTCGTCAACGATTTCTATTCTTGGAACAATTTCAAAGGGAGTTTGAGTAGAAAGGAAGTTATTTTCTCTTTGATTATAAATCCCTTCAATTTTTTGTTCCAGCAATTTGTAATGCTCCTTATTGACACCGTTTTTAGTCTTTGTATTTGGCATTTTGTAGCTAAAGTTAATGGTACTAGAATCTTGACCAAAAATTATGCTACTAGAGAACACCAAAAACAAAACCAAAAACAAACTATATGTTGTACGCTGTATAAACATTATTTAATTGTAATAAATAGGTTCTGTCCTTTAATGTTTCTAGAGGCTGATACCTGATTAGATTTTAAAAATCTAATCAGTTCGCTCGCAAATCTATTTGGGTTATATGGTCGGCCAGATTCTTGATCAAAAAGCGGTATTCTCACTTGGTCAAATGCCATTGTCTTTTCTGAAATGCCAGCTAAATTAGCTCTTCCTTTATAGGCATTTTTATAAATCCAATCTTCGATAGCTTCGTTAAGAAAGTCACCTTCCCCTACTTCTGTATCAAAATCAATTTCAGCATCTTCATGCAAATTCAGTTCTATTTTAATAGCGCGTCCTATTTCTCTAATTTCATCTGTTTTTATAAGCAGCATGTTTAAGAACTCTTCTCTAATACGGTCGTAGGCTTTTTCGATTAGCTTATCGTAATCTTGAGTGTTGAATCGCCCACTGTTTTCTGATTGATTAGAAAAACTAGCTCCCGAATGGGCTTCAAAAGCTTGAAGGACCAACGTTACACTTGCGGATCCAGAATCATCAGTAGAAAGTTGTGTATCTACCTCAACATAGATATCTGCACCAGAACCAGCAATTAAATCGGCTTTAAAGTCTGCTTGTCTATCCATTTGAAAAGCACGATTAGATTCTGCAGCTCTAAGACTTGCAACGAAATCTACAGTAGTCCATCCGCGTTGATCAAAAGACTGTTTAACCATAGACATGGCAGAGCGAATGTATGGATTGTCGTCTAGGATTGATTTCACTTCTTCACCTTCCTTGGTGTAGGGTACAACCATTAATTTAGCTTGTGCCCTTTCAACTTCATCACTTCTAGTTGATGCAATCTGAGCAAACGTAGAAAAGGTTTGCAAAAAGCACATCACTAAAATTCCTGTTTTTATAATATTTGTTCTTTTAGTCATGTTTAAAATCCTATTTTATTTAAAATTTTGTTACGTTCTAAATCTCTTCTCAAAAGATTATAGTTAAGAGTAAAAGTTGACGCTGCAGTTACGCAGTTTTTAGTCTCAGTTTGACAGCCGTAATAATCAACTTTGTTGCTTGTTATGTATTGTTTGTAGCCTGATTTGTAAAACTCATCAAAGAAAGCTTTGTTCTCAGTTTCAATACGCTGTCCTTTTTGGATCATAGGGTTTTTCATGTCAGTTCCTGGGAAGCCCATGTAAAATAAATGTTGCATAGCTTTTTTATGTGCGTTAGCTTCAGCTTCAGATTCTCCTTTAAATTCATCGCTAACACCTCGTAACGTCACAATACCTTGCGTGTCATGAGCTATAAGTTCAGAAGTAGAGTATGGGTTTGTTATTTTTTGTGATCCGCAGCTTGTAGCTAGTATAGCAACAAGAATTAATAATAAGTACGTGTTTTTCATAATTGTTAAAATTTAATGGTTAATATTTGATGGGTTATTTATCTGATTAATACTCCTATTGGTTCTCCTTTTTTAATGGCTTTTTTGATGTCTTTTTGGTTATTTATTAATGTGGCCACGGAAAAGTTTTGGTCATCTACTCTAATTATCCAAGCAGACCCTACGATCTCATTTCTTTGCAAGTCTTTATCTCCAATGACAACTGTTGAGGGCTTAACAACATCTACAATTTGTCCGATTTGTATCCCTGAAGCATGGCCTGCTCCAAGTATAAACTCATCTTTTTTCTTCTTGTCCCAGCTAATGATTTGGGCTGCCATAGGGAAAAGAGATCTTGTGATTTTAATGATGTTGTCACTTAAGGGGATTAAGGCAACATTAAATGCCTCTGAGCTTGTAGGTGATGGGTCTTGTAATCGCTCTTCTTTTTCTTCTACTCGTTTAAATTCATCTTTTGAATAATAAGATTTCATCACTTTTTTAACGTCTCCACTGTATGAGATAAAAGTTGAATTTACCGTTTCAGTAGATAGAATTTCACCGGTAGAAACGTCTAGCATTCTAATTTGTACACTGATATTGGATGTCCATTTATTCTTTTTAATTTCAGAGTTGCTAATAGCAATAATACTTCCGTCAACTAAAAAGTTAGCTCCTTTTCCTAGACCATCTGCGACGGTATTATCGCTATCCATAAAAGCTTCTGTTCTTTGAAGGCTCTTTTCTTTTTCAATCTCCTCTAATTTTTCTCTATCTACTACGGTGAATCTTTTGGAGGAAACAAAGCCATTTATTACTGTTTCTTGAACTATTCTTGCTTCATTGCTGCTAATAGATGCTTCGTCATAGGACATTGGAAGAAAAGCAATAGTGGTTCTGTTTTGAGCTTTAATAGCCAAAATTGAAAACAGTAAGCATAAAAATGTAATCGTATTTTTCATATTATATTAAGTTAGAATTAATGTGGTTTAAAAAGTATTAGGATTGTTGTCCTTTCTTTTAATTGAATTGTTCTGTGTTATTAATAATTTGTTTTTCTAATTGTCTCAACTTGTTGGTGCTTTTTAGAAGATGCTTTTTTGTTGTTGGTTAGCTCTTATAATTTGCGAATTGCTAGCTATGTCAAATTTTTAATTGACTTGAAGTTTCAAAAATTTGAGTTGTGGCTTAGAATCCTTTAAGCTGAAGTGGCTTTTCATAGGGGGTGAGATTCTTTGGTTTTTTAAAAGATTTAGGTTCGTCATAATTTTTGATTTGGTGTTGGCAAATATGATTGGATTTTTCTGCAAAACTGAAAATTCAGCGGGTAGTAAGTGTGTAGTTTTGCAAACTACCTATAGGGTAGTGTTGTGTAGTTTGTTGTTTTTTAGGTGATTATCTAGTATTGGATTAAAAGCAACTATGACTTTGAAAGTGTTGTTTTGAATTTTATTTCGTGAATAATTCAATTTTTCGACTTAATTTTATCGATGAAAGCTCTTAAAAATGGGTTGTAATCACTGTTTCTTAATAATTTTTAGGTGCAAAATGGATTATTAATCTATAGGTATTATCCTTGGTTAATCTTAGATATTTAAATTAACGGTGTTTTAATTAGGGAAAGATTTATCCTGCTGGCCAGAATAACTTCTCGCATAGAGTCTGTAAAATTGTTATCATAAAAAAAAACCGCTTTTGGCGGTTTTCTTATGTTACTCTTTTATGGCAGTGTTGTATTTATTCTGTTTTAAGGCTATATAGAATTTTAATTATAGCTCATAGGTTTGACGCAGAACTATTCGATTTTTTACACCTAAAAGTTCGTAAATGGCTTTTAAGTGATATTTTACAGTGTTTTCGGAAATATAAAGTTCGCCACCAATTTCTTTATTCGTTTTTCCTTCTTGTACTAATTTAATGACTTCGAGTTGTCGTTCGGTTAAATTGTGTGATTCTAAAATAGTCTTAGGGTTATTTTTTGTGTCTATTTCGGTAGTAAGGCGTTCGACCTCTTTACGGATATATTGATTTTCATGTAATATCAATTTATTCTTTTGTTTATAAACACGTAGTAATACTAAGAGCACAATAATTAAGGTAATAACGGTTATCGAAATAACAATTAAATAAAACTGTTGTTTTTGTTTAGCTTCTAGTTCAATTTTTAATCTTTCTTGTTTGAGGCTGTTTTGTAAAGTTAAAAGCTTTTCGCTGTTGTTAGTGGCCTTGTACTCATCTCTTTTCTTAGAAACTAATTGTTGCGTTTTTAAAGCATTTTCATAATCGCCAATGTTCTCATAATGTTTAGTTAGACCTTCGTGTATGATAATATCATAGATTGGCACATTATGTTTTTCTGCATAATATAAACCTTTTTCAAAAGCTTTCATTACTTTAGTATAATCACCCAGTGTTGAGTATAGTGCTAGTTTTGCTCTATATATATTAGGTAAGTGTTTGGGGTTGTCTTGTTCTAAAATCGAAATGGCTAGGTCGTAATTCTCTTCTGCTTCTACATAATCTTCTTCCTGAAAAGCTACTGTGCCTAATACTGTATAGTAATGGGCAAGCGTTTCTCGCGTTAAGTGTTTTACTTTATTGTCAGCCAATTTTTTAAGAAGCATTGACACTTTTGATTGATCCTGCATGTCAAAATAAACAAACATTTTCTCTGCCAATATTTGTGCTTCTAATTCCTCTCTATGAATGGATGTTTTGGCTTCTGTTTCGGCTAGGTCAAGCTTATTTATGGTCATGACATAGTTATACACGCGTTTAAATGTATAGGCCATTTGTATATGAGCGTGAGCTTTGTCAAATGAATCCGACTTAGGATTTTGAATGATTTTGTCTAATTTTAATAAAGAGGTTTCATATAGTTGCTGATCATTGAGTTTGGAAATGTCGTCTTCTAGAGCAACGGGATCAATATTTTGTGCGATAATTAGAATTGGAAAGAAGTAAAAAACAATTTTTAAATAATGGTGAAGCATTAGTCGATAGGGTGGTTTAATAGTGAGCTAAATTTTAAAATAAAATTTTTAGATTAGAAACTTATCAATGGTTTTTAAATGTTTTGTACGAATTTGCTTAAAAAATCTTAAATATATATAATAATCACACTCAAAATTAATTTTTGGTGTATCAATTTTATGACGTCTCAAAAGGTATAGCTTTTAGTGTCGGTTGAGTCTGTTTCATTAGTTTCTCATCCTTAGTTCTAGAATAATCTTTTTGTTTATTAGACTGTATTTCGCTTGTAGTTTTATCGACATAATTACAAGATTGTTAGGCTTTTAATTTAGAGTGATTTGTTAAGAGGAAATAAGTTTAAAAGAACTGTAGGTGGCTGTATTCATTTTGCGGAATATTAAATATTTTTTGTGGTAATGCTGATGTGGAGTTTTTATTTATTTTAGAATATAGTGGATTTAATTTATGTGACTTTATCGAAAAGGATGTGTCTTATAAATGCTATTAATCAATAAAAAAAAGGTGCAGCAAGAAATTGGTGCCCTTTTTTTGTTTTTAAAGGTTATTTAGTTCATAAACTTTAAAGAATTTAATAAAGCAATAATGTTAACTAGGGCGCGAGTTTTCAACAGGTTATGAACATTAATTTAACGGTTAATCGGGTAATAAAAGCGTTTAGTCGGATATTCGTTAGGAATATTCAAAAATACGTGTATATTTGCAGTTCTAATTAAGTTTTGAAAACGCTTAAAAAGGAGAATTTTAATCCATTTTACTAGAGGCAAGTAATTGTCTACAAAAACGTCCCTCGTTTTAAGTTTTAGTATTGTTTTAGGTTTCCCTAAAATAGTTAATTATCCATTCCCTTCCCTCAGTGTATCGCGAAGCGTTACCGATTTTGATATTGACTAATTTTAACCCTAAATATAATACTTATGAAAACCCTAAAAATTACTTTTGCATTACTAGCTGTTTTATTATTAACAGTATCTGGAATCCAATCAGACAACGTTGCAGTTAATGATGAAGAACCTACTTACAAAGAAAAAACGAGTTATGACCTATTGGCTCATGATAAGACTAGAATAAAATTGAAAACTCAAGGATAATATAACGTTTTATTTAATAAGACTTCACAGCCCACTCATTGAGTGGGCTTTTTGCGTTAGTCTGAAACCTATCGATTATTAAAATATAGTATTGATATTTTAGTATATATTTGAGTGACTAATTAATGACTTCGTTTGGATGCGTATTTATCTTGCTTTAATTTTTTTATTCTTGTTTGGAAACGCATTTGCTCAAAAACACTATTCAAATACATACGATAGTATTTTTAAGTTAAGAAGCCTATCGTTTGATGATGATTTATCTGATAGTTTAAGGGTTGTTTATGCTAAAAAAGCGATGGTGTTATCACATAAAACTTCTGAAGACAGCACAGTTCTTAAAAGTGGAAGAAGTTTAGGTCTATTATATGATGTGTTAGGTCAAACTGATCTGTGGCGACAACAAAATAAAAATAATTTACAACTAGCGCATAAATTATCTGATACATTGGCATTAGCTGTAGCTAATCTTAATATTGGTATAGCAAAACAGTATTATGAGATTCAATATGATAGCGCATTTTATTACTACAGTGGCGCATTAAAGTATTATGATGAATTAGGCGATACAGAACTTGTGGCAACACTATATAGTTATATTGCCGAAATTCAACTAAATG
The DNA here is from genome assembly GCF_000427335.1 of Winogradskyella psychrotolerans RS-3. Classification (GTDB taxonomy): domain Bacteria; phylum Bacteroidota; class Bacteroidia; order Flavobacteriales; family Flavobacteriaceae; genus Winogradskyella; species Winogradskyella psychrotolerans. The sequence continues at coordinate 115,401 of NZ_ATMR01000094.1, forward strand.
AGAAAGTTTATATCAGTAGTGAAGAAAATGCAATTAAAGCATTAAGATTATATAATACGCTGCCAAAAACGGAATCTATTGTAGATGATATTTGGATTGTAAATAATCTATTAGGTCAAATATCGGGACATCTAGGTCGCTATACTGAAGCTTTAGAATATCATACTAAAGCCATTGACATAGCTAATGACATGAGAAATGGTGAACGGAACAAAACCATCTCACTTCATAATCAAGCTAACATGTATATTAAATTACATGATTATGAAAAAGCTATTGAACTTTTTAATGATCTCATTGAATTACGACCAGTTTACGAAGCGCAAGAGCCAACATTCTATCCGTTAATTATTAATAATCTTGCTTTTACTAAAGTACTTGCTGGTCATAACGATTATGATAAAATAGATAATATGTTCTATGAAGCATATAATATTAGTTCTAGTCTTGATGATGACGTAACTAAACTTGCGGTAACAATTGATTTGTCAAAATATTATAAGCATTTAGCAATTAAGGATTCCACTCTAAAATATACGGTTAAGGCTTATAATTTGGCTAAGAAAATATCGTCAACAGATATATTATTAGAATCCATGGTTCTGCTTTCTGAGTTAAAAGATGGAGAGGAAGGTAAACGGTATCTGTACGATCATATAAAGCTTACCGATAGTTTATTATATGTAGAACGAAACGTAAGAAATAAATTTGCTAGAATTGAACTCGAAACAGATCAATTGGTAGCGGAAAATAAACAAATATCTAAAGAGAATTTATATTTACTAATCTTATCTATTGGACTTTTAATTACTGCGATATTAGTTTACGTCTTAATTTCCCAACGCGCAAAGAACAGAAAGTTAAAGCTAATACAAGTACAGCAAAAAGCAAACGAAGATATCTATAACCTAATGCTAGGTCAGCAAGATAAAGTAGATGAAGCTAGGGCGAAGGAAAAAACAAGAGTGTCAAAAGAGTTGCACGATGGAGTTTTAGGAGGGCTTTTTGGAGTGCGTTTAAGCCTAGACAGCATTAATTTTAATGAAGGAAAAGAGGCGATGATGTCGCGGGCAAAGTATATTAGTCAGCTTAAAACGATAGAACATGACATTCGGAAAATATCACACGAGTTAAATACCGATTTTATATCAGGATCTAGTTTTATAGATATTGTAACCGAACTCATTGAGAACCAAACTCAAGCTTATAATTTAAAACATGAATTTGATTATACCGATGATATTCATTGGGATTTAGTGTCTAATAAAGTGAAAATTAATATTTATAGAATCATTCAAGAGTCTATGCAAAATATCTATAAACACGCCAATGCTAAAGTCATTTCAGTTTGTATTTCACTAGAAAAAGGCTTAATTTGCTTAGATATTGTAGACGACGGTTCTGGCTTTGATACTTCAAAAAGTAAAAAAGGCATTGGTTTAAAAAACATGAGTTCTCGAGTAAGTGATATCAACGGCACTATAAGCTTTACGTCGCAATCCGATACTGGTACAACAGTTAATGTAAAAATTCCCTATACAAATTAATTTCACATGGAACACATCAAAATTTTAATGGTAGACGACCATCCAATTATTATAGAAGGCTACCAGAATGTGTTAATGGCAACAAAAAAAGACAATCAAACCTTGTATATTGATACAGCTAACAATTGTGATACAGCTGTAGCTATGATAGAACGTGAATCAAAAAAATACCCATACGATGTTTGCTTTTTTGATATTAGTTTACCAGGTTCAGAAGACGGTAGATATGCTTCTGGTGAGGATTTAGCATTATTAGCAAAGCGTTTAATGCCAAGGGCCAAGATTGTAATTCTAACCATGTTTAATGAGACGTTTAGAATTCATAATATTATAAAAGAGATAGATCCAGACGGTTTTCTTATTAAAAGTGATTTAACCTCTATGGAATTGGCTGATGGTTTTCAGCAAATTTTAAAATTTCCACCTTACTATAGTAGTACGGTTAGTAACTACACTAAAAAAAGAATTTCTAGTGATATCTACGTAGATGATATAAATCGAAAAATCTTACATTTATTGTCTCAAGGCATAAAAACTAAAAGTCTCAATGAATATATAGACATTTCTACAAGTGCCATTGAAAAACGTAAAAAACAGCTTAAAATTTTGTTCTCTATTGATGACGGAAAGGATGAAACCTTGCTAAAAGAAGCAAGAGAAAAGGGTTATTTGTAATAAAAGTAGAGAAATATCGTATTTTATACGGTTTTTAAAACCTTTGAAACCACCGTTAATTAAGGGAATTACGGTTTTTCCACAGCAAGTGTACGGTTTTTCCACAGCAAAAAGTTAAATGACTTCAATATATTTACACCTGTCAGCAAGAGTTAATTAATCCCTTATTAAGTATTTGTTGAATTAATAGCAAGAAAATTAAACCTAATCACATAGTATGTGGCTAGGTTTTTTTCTATTAAAGGAGGTTCGAAACAGATTAATACCAGCTTACATTGTGTTCCGATAATTTCACAATAAAAAAGCCTAAGTAAATTATAGCCACAATAAATTTTAAAAAGGTAGATGCTATAAATCCTAAGAACGATCCAAAAGCAGCTTTCAATGCTTTATTAAAATCATTGCGATGCATCATTTCTCCAATAAGTGCACCAACAAAAGGGCCAATTATAATACCAAACGGAATAGGTGAGAACAACCCAATAACCAAACCTAAGGTCGTCCCAATCATTCCAGCTTTACTACCACCAAATCGTTTGGTGCCGATAGCAGGAATAATATAATCTAAGACATAAATAAAAACAGCAAATACTAGAGTGACAATTAAAAAGGTCTGACTCAATTCTACGCCTTCCGTAAAATGAAGCACCAAAAGGCCTGCCCAACTCGTAAGTGGTCCAGGTAGTACGGGAAGAAAACTACCTAGAATACCTAATATCATTAAAAGTAGTGCTATACACACTATAAATAGTTCCATTTCAAAAAATTAAATTCATTAATAGGACGCATTAAGTAAGCTATTGTTACAATTATATAACTAAACAATTAGTTTCAACTAATTATTTAGTTATCTTTGTGATGAGTTAATCTAAAAAATGGAGTTCTATGAAGCAGCTGACGAAAGCAGAAGAGGAAATTATGCAAACCTTATGGCAGCTTAAAAAAGCCAATGTAAAATCTATAATTGAAATGTTACCAGAGCCTAAGCCTGCTTATAATACGGTGTCTACAATCGTAAGAATTTTAGAAAGTAAAGGTTTTGTAAACTATGAGAAAAAAGGAAAAGGCCATGTGTATTTTCCTATAGTTGCTAAGGAATCTTACAGTAACCAATCCATAAATAAATTAGTGGATAATTATTTTCAAGGGTCTTTTAAAAGTATGGTGTCATTTTTTGTTCAGAAGAATGATGTAGATGTCAAAGACATTGAAATTTTACTCGATGAAATAAATAAAAACAAACCGCAGTAGGTCTTTTGTTTAAAAATTGAACTGTACATAATTTACAAGGTTCAATGAGAGCATTAAAAAAATAAATAGTAACGAATTAAATAATTATGCTGTATTCTATTCTTCAAATTATCGCATTTCAAGCCTTGTTTTTATTGATATACGATTTGTTTTTAAAGCGAGAAACCTTCTTTAATTATAACAGAGCGTATTTAATTATTACATCGGTTTTATCACTTGTATTACCATTTCTTAAATTTCCTCAACTAAAAACGATGGCAACTAAGGATATGGTTATTCACTTACCAGAAGTGTTTATTGGTACAAAACCGCCAACGGATTATGATATACAAATTGCAGAACAAGCAGGTATTATTTTAGAGCAACCACAAACCTCAATTTGGCAAATAATTGCAGTAACGGGTATCGCGATAGCATCATTGATTTTTCTAGCTAAAATCACCAAATTATATTGGTTAAAACATAAAAATCCAAAACGATGGAAAGGCAATGTTCTTATTGTTAAGCTCATAAAAAGTAGTGCTGCATTTTCATTTTTCAACACCATATTTTTAGGAGAACATATTTCAGAGTCTGAAAAACCAACGATTTATAAGCATGAGCTGGTACATATTGAAGAATACCATACGGTAGATTTATTGTTCTTCGAATTGCTTAGAGTTGTGTTTTGGTTTAATCCTTTGGTCTATATCTATCAAAATAGAATCAAAGAATTACACGAATATATCGCCGACGCCAAAGCGGTAAAACAAAGCGGTAAAGTCGATTATTATACAAGTTTACTCAATCAGGTTTTAGATGTTAATCAGGTGTCTTTTACCAATACATTTTTCAACAAATCATTAATCAAAAAACGAATCGCTATGTTACAAAAATCAAAATCAAAACAGCTTCATCTTCTTAAGTATGCACTATTAATTCCTATGGTTTTTGGGATGTTAATTTATACATCTACAGAAGTTAGAGCGCAGCAAAAAACAGTGCAACAAGAGCAAGTTGCAGATCAAGAGTTAACAGATGCAGAATTAATTAAAAAGTACTATAATAAAATGGTCACCATGAAAAAAAATGGAGCGACATTTTTTGAAATCTCTGATTTTGCTGGGATTAATACATATGACTCAGGTAAATATTTGCTTTCTAGAACAGAATTCTTAAAGATGAAAGCTCATGGACAATATATTTCCGACGGTATAATTCAAAGAAAATCGGAAGAAGGTACACTTACTCAGAAAGATATTAATACTGTAAGTTTAATGCGATTAGATAAGTTTGAAACTTATGCAGATTTTAAGGCGTTTAAAAATACAAAAGCAGAAAAAGAACGATGGGAATCAAACACCCAAGATGGTATTTTAAAACTTTATGTTGAAGATGTTGGAAACAAAACAGATGAAGAAACCAAGCGTTTTAATGGGTTGTTGAAACAATTAGAAAACGACGATTTTTTTAATAAACTCGTAGTAACAGACGGTAGTTCAACTTTAGTATTAGATTCATATATTTCAAATGATGGTGTCGAAATAATTAAAGAAGAGGTTGAAATTGTGGAAGTCCCATTCTCAGTAGTAGAAGAAACACCAACAACAATTGATTGTCAAGATTTAGAAAGCAATAAAGAACGAAAAGACTGTTTTAGTAGTTTTGTGAACAAGCATATTGGTAAAAACTTTAATACAAGTATAGGAGATAGTTTGAGTCCTGGTAGAAAACGAATTTTTGTGCAGTTTAAAATTGACACCGATGGTAGTGTTAAAGATATTGTAGCTAGAGGCCCAAGTCCAGAATTAGAAACAGAAGCCAAACGTGTTTTAGCAACCTTGCCTCAGTTTATTCCAGGGAAACAAAAAGGAAAAGTGGTAGTGGTCCCTTTTTCTGTGCCCATTGTTTTTCAGGTTCAAGCAGATGCTAATTCGCAAGAATATAATGAGTTGGTTGCTCAGCGCGATAGTATTTTAAAGCTTTCCACAAATAAAAACCCAATGGTTGAGCAATTAAATCAACAGATTAATGAATTAAAGACCAATAAAAAGGTGTTGTCTATTGAAGACATGGAAAAGTATGCAGAAGAAAGGGTAGCTGCTAAAAAGAGGCGTTTAAATGGGGCAATTCCTTTTAGTGAGGTGGAAGTTGTTCCCATTCATCCCGATTGTAAATCTATTTCTAACGATGCGGAACAAAAAGATTGTTTAGCTAGCGCTATTAATAAGCTAGTTGGTAAAAATTTTAATACCAATTTAGCAAATTCTTTAGGTTTACCAGCAGGTCAAAAACGAATTTACGCGCAGTTTATAATAGATAAAACAGGCCATGTTACTAGCATTACTGCCAGAGGACCACACCCAAAATTGGAAGCGGAAACGATTAGAGTTTTAAACTTATTACCAAATTTTACTCCTGCTAAAAAAGGAGGTGAAGATGTAGCTGTATCGTATGCTTTACCAATTGTTTTTCAAATTCATGATTCAAAAAAAGACTAATAATTACTTATGAAATTAATTTTAGGGTTCTTGTGTTGTGTTTTTGTGATCCATTTAAATGCTCAAAATATAAAAGCGGAAGCAGATCATCTCTATGTGAATGGTAATTTTTCCAAAGCCATTGATGCGTATAAAACACTTCCTAATTTAGATGCGGTTTACGATGATATTGCAAAAGCGTATATAGCGATAGGTAATTATGGTGAAGCTTTAAATAATTATGAAAAAGCAATACGAGCCAATGCAGATGACCTTCTGTTACAGTATGAATATGCAAAATTATTAGCAAGAACTAAACATTATAAAGATGCCAATCAGCGATTTTTAAACTTAATTGCATCCGATAGCTTAAACCCTAATTACTATTATGAACTAGGTGTGGTTTTAGAAAAGCAAAAGGACACTACCGCATTACAACAATTTGAGAAAACATTTATACTTGATGAAACGCACCAAAAGGCCATTTTTAAGATTTCGAAACATCATTTAATAAAACGTAATTTTATTGAGGCACATGGTTATATAGATCGCGGTTTAGAAAGTTATGAAAATAATGTAGAGCTTATCAGTTTAAAAGCGCAAACCTATTACCATCAAGACTATTATACACATGCCGTTGTTTGGTTTAATAAATTGTTAGATTTAGGTGAGAAATCGGAGTTTATTCACGAGAAATTAAGTCTGAGTTATGCGCAAAATTCAGATTATAAAGATGCTATTTTTCACAGGAAACAAGCCTTAAAATATAGCCCAAATGATGCGAATGCTATTTTTGTGATTGGTGCGTATTACCAGAGTTTAAGTGATTTTGAAATGGCTGAAGAATATATCACAAAGGCTTTATTATTGAAAGATCTTCCACTTTCAGATGAGTACCAACGTTTAGGTACTATTTTTAATCGCCAGAAAAAATATGACCAAGCGATTAAAGCCTTTCAAAAATCGTTAAAAGAAGATCCTACTAATATGATGTCTGAGTTTTTCTTACTGAGAACAAAAGATGAATATTATGCCGATGTTGACAGTAAAATTAAGCTGTACGAGCAATTTATTGAAAAGAATACAAAAAGTCCATTTTTGGGCTATGCTGAAGGCCGACTCAAAGAATTAAAGGAGGAAAAGTTTTTAGAAGGAGACTGAAATTTCCAATACGAAATACAACCAACACCATTGTCATTTTTATTGTCTAAAAGCGAAGCTGTCTAGCCTCATTTTGAATAAAATATCGTACTTTTCGCTATTAGAATGCTAGTAATGAATCGAATTGTTTGTCTTTTAATCTTGCTTATCGTAACCTCTTGCGATTATTTTGAAAAGAAGAAAGTTTATCCTGAAGAGCTTCTTGAGGAGGAGCTGCAAACTTTTAATTGGAATGAAGTGGATACCTATCCAACATTTACCAATTGCGAAACTTTATCGGAAAAAGAAGAGCGAAAAATCTGTTTTCAAAACACCTTAATTGGTAACGTTAATCACTATTTAGAATCGCAAAACTTAGTAGTTTCTAATGATGTTAATGATACAATTATACTCAAAATAAAAATTGATCGCATGGGGTTTTTAGAAGTAGAATCTATAAATATGCATCCCGAAACTGTTCAAGAAATCCCTAAGATTGATAGTCTGCTACGTCAGAGTTTAAAAGGTATTCCTAAAATATATCCAGCTATTAAAAGAAACCAACAAGTTACTACAGCTTTTGAGTTGCCAGTGATTGTTAGAATTAATTAAAATCGAGGTAGTCATAGGTTAACTAAAAGTAATCCAAGCTATTATTTAGCAAACCGTCTACCTTTCCATTCATATGATTTAAAGAAAGATAATAAGGCGATAGAGACGTTAAAAATCGGATATAAAAGACTTGAAAACACGTAAGAAAATAAAAGTATTTCCTGTTTGAAAAAACGAGTTGTTTTAAATAGTAATAAGAAGTCAATACTCCATTTAATTATAAATAAAGCAATCGCTACGTTCAAGGTTGTAACATTGAAGTAAAGGGCTGGGATTAATCCTAAACAGACCAAATTCCCTAATAAAACGACTAATCCAACGACTTTAGTAAACCAATAGGTATTATGGCGTGTTTTAGAAGCCCAACGCAAACGTTGTTGAATTAAATTTTTACTATTCTTTGCTGGATTTGTGGTTACAATCGCGTTATTAGATTTTAAGTAATGGACTTTTTTGGCATCTTGTTTTATGAATTTTTCAAGAAGAAACACATCATCTCCACTGGCGATAGTATCGTTGCCTTCAAAACCGTTAACCGAAACAAATAGAGATTTACGATAGGCAAAATTAGCACCATTACACATCAAGGGTTTCTCAATACCAAAGCTACCGATAGTTGCGCCTTGTAAGCTTAAAAAATCTAAGGTTTGAAAGCGATTTAAAAATGATTGTTTTCCATGATACGTCACAGGAGCAACGATACAATTTGAGCTTTTTAATTGAATAGATTCATCAAAAGTATCGAGCCAAAATTTTGGAAGGATGCAATCCGCATCTGTAGTCACAATCCAATTAAATTTTGAAACTTTAATCGCAGATGTAATCGCATCTTTTTTTGGCGAGTTTGATGCTCTTTCATTTTTAATAACTAGAATATCAAGTTGACCAAAGTCTACAGACTTATCTTTAATTAGCCTATCAATTATGGAAGCTGAACCATCTTCAGAATCATCATCAACTAAAATGATTTCAAACATAGACTTCGGATAATTCAATTTTGAAATAGAATCTAATAATTCGGGAAGGTTTTTAGCTTCATTTCTAAACGGAACAATAACAGAGAATTTCGTTTTAGGAGGTAAATCTTGTAGTTTAAAATCATCAACCTTATCAAAACCATAGCTTAGCCAACCTATAATAAATAGATACATAATTATGATAAAAATGAATAAAAATGTTAGCATTATTCTACCGGTTTTGGAAGTTTAAAATTAAGCACAAAATAACTTCCAAAGATACTCGGAATTACAAAATTGAGCAGCCACATTAAGGTTGTCGTAGATAAAACAATAAACTCATTTACATCTAGGTAACTAAACAAAAATATAGCGATGCTGCCTTTTACTACCACATCAAAAATTGAAATAGTAGGTAAAATTGAAGCCAATACATACATACTCGTTATAATCAACATAGCATCGTAATACGTAATCTCTATACCAAATACAGTTAGCAGATAGTAAAATTGAAATGAAAATATAAGATATCTAATCAAAGAGAATAACAGATTTAAACTATGCGCTTTTATTGGAATTGATTTTATAAAATGAATAATAGAAGCGAAGGCAAACCCTTTTATTTAAAACGTTTTGGGTTATGCTAAAGAACACTAACAATCCAAGCGCTATAATTAGGACTCCGATACCTGCTATTTTATAAAAATTAATAGCAATTGGATAACGGTTTATAAAAAGTAGTAAACCGATAGCACCCAAAAGCATCGTTATGGTCATCTGTGCCATATTACCCAAGAGGTTGAGTAATACAATTTTTGTTCTAAATGGTTTAGCGTAGTAAATCGCTTTTGCACCATAATCACCAATACGATTTGGTGTTATTAATGATGCTGTTAAGCCTCCTAAACTTTGTTCTAATGCTGATTTAAAGGAAATAGGCTTTATAATTGTTACTAGATGTTGCCATTTAAGAATTTCAAAAAACCAATTAAAACTGCTTAAAAGGATTAGAATAAGGCTATTTTTTACTGAAAAAACGTCATTTTCATTTAAAAAAGCGACAAATTTGTTGAATTCTAAATTTTCGTTTTGAACAATTTTGGAATACATAAAACAAAATGCACTAACAACAATACTCAACTTAATAAGCACAAATAAGAATTGTTTAATTTTGTAGGGTACATTGTAACGCATACTACAAATAAAATCAAAAACTAACAGATGCAATACTATTTTAAACAATACCTTTTCGTTTTTATTATCGTTTTTATAACGTTTAATAGTCAGGCGCAATTGAAAGACACTGCGAAGTGGAAAGCCCTTTTTGCTGTTGGTTTTAATTATCCAACAACAGATGGATTTGTAAAAAGTTCTTATGCGAAGCCTGTGAATTTTCCGACAATTAATTTAGGGATTCAACATAAGCTAACACCGCAATACGGGGTAAAATTAGATTTTGGTTTTAATCGCTTTAAAAATGCTGATGACACACCAGAATTTAAAATAAATTATACAAGAATTAATGCGCAATTTGTGTATGATCCTACGGAATATCTAACGTTTTTACCAATGAGATTACGTACGGTTGCACATGCAGGTCCAGGTGTGTCTTTTGTAAAACCATTAGGAACATTGGGAGATAATAAACAGACTTTTGTAAACCTTTTAGCCGGTTTAGAAGTACACTATGCTATTAATGAAAAAGTCTCAGTGTATACAGATGTCTCTTATATCTATGGTTTAACATCTTTAGAGGATTATAATCCTGTTTTAAATGGTTTAGGTGCTTTTAATGGTAGTGTTTTTAACCTTACCTTTGGCTTGGCAGTCGCGTTAGATGGTTGCCGATACTGTAATTAAAAGCATGAGTAAAGAAAAATTATTTTAGGTATTGATCCTGGTACTACAATTATGGGTTTTGGACTCATAAAGGTGATTGGTAAGAAAATGGAATTTCTGCAACTTAATGAACTTATGTTAAAAAAGTACGATGATCATTATCTTAAGCTCAAACTCATTTTTGAACGTACCATAGAGCTTATCGATACCTATCATCCAGATGAAATTGCAATTGAAGCTCCTTTCTTTGGTAAAAATGTACAAAGTATGCTCAAATTAGGACGCGCACAAGGTGTGGCTATGGCAGCAGGTTTGTCTCGCGAAGTTCCGATTACAGAATACGCTCCCAAAAAGATTAAAATGGCAATTACCGGAAATGGAAATGCCAGTAAAGAGCAAGTCGCTAAAATGTTACAAAGCATGTTAGGTCTTAAAACGATCCCTAAGAACTTAGATTCTATGGATGGTTTAGCAGCAGCTGTTTGTCATTTTTATAATGAAGGTAGAATTGAGGTTGGGAAGAGTTATTCTGGTTGGGGTGCTTTTGTGAAGCAGAATGAAGATAGAGTAAAGAAATAACCATTGTCATTCCTGCGAAGGCAGGAATCCACTTATTATGAAAACTGTTTTCTGTTTTATGTTAGACTAATGAGATGTAATAATCCTTCCAAACAAAAAACTAAAATGAGCGGTATCTACATCCACATACCATTTTGCAAGCAAGCGTGTCATTATTGCGACTTTCATTTTTCAACATCCATGAAGAAAAAGGATGATCTCATTCCTGCCTTAGCTAAAGAATTGGAACTCAGAAAAGATGAATTCATAAATACAATAGTTGAAACTATTTATTTTGGAGGCGGAACACCTAGTTTATTAACTAATAAAGAATTAGAGTTTTTAATTGATGCGGTTTATAAAACTTATAACGTTTCAGACCACCCAGAAATTACGCTTGAAGCCAATCCAGATGATTTATCTCAAGAACGCATCATAGAGCTCTCTAAAAGTCCAATCAATAGGCTATCTATCGGTATTCAATCGTTTTTTGAAAGTGATTTAAAACTGATGAATCGTGCACACAATGCTAATGAAGCAAAATCGTGTTTAGAAGAAGCAACGAAGCATTTCGATAATATTTCTTTAGATTTAATTTACGGAATTCCGGGAGCTTCAAACGCACAGTGGTTAGAGAATATAGAAATGGCTTTAAGTTTTGGAGTGCCTCATATTTCGAGTTATGCTTTAACCGTTGAGCCTAAAACAGCTTTAGCATCTTTCATTAAAAAAGGTATTATTGATAATGTAGATGATGAGCAAGCACATGATCAATTTCATATGTTGAAAGACAAATTGGAGGCTTCAGGATTTGTACATTATGAATTGTCTAATTTTGGAAAAGACGGTTATTTTAGTAAAAACAATTCAGCCTATTGGCAAGGAAAATCCTATTTGGGAATTGGACCTTCAGCACATTCATTTAATGGAAAACAACGCGGTTGGAATGTGAGTAATAATGCAAAATATATAAAGTCCATTGAGCAAAACGAATTACCGATAGAAATTGAAACCTTAACACATACAGATCAATACAACGAGTATGTAATGACTGGTTTACGAACTGTTTGGGGAGTAGCATTAGATAGGGTTGAAACTGATTTTGGTATGGATTTTAAAGATTACTTAATTGAACAATCAGAAATTTTTATAAATCAACAATTATTGTATATTGATGATAAGCATTTACGTGTCACAACGAAGGGACAATTTTTATGTGATGGTATTGCTTCAGAACTTTTTAAACTTAATTAAATTTGATAGCAACAATACAATACAAATCGAAAAAATTAAAAATAGATTTATCTCTACCTTTAGATCTTTCAATTCCTATTACCGGAAAATCAACTAATGTTAATGCCTGGTATTTAGATCCTCCAAAAATAACTCCTGAAGTTATAGATGGTGAAATAATTAGCGTTGCTAATGGAGCGGTTGTAAATTTTAATACGATAAGTTTTAACCCGCATTCGCATGGTACGCATACGGAGACCGTTGGTCATATCACAGAAGAAATGTATTCTATAAATCAGTATTTAAAACAATTTTTCTTTTTGGCTGAGGTGGTCACTGTGGCGCCAGAAAAGCTAGGTGATGATTATGTGATTTCTAGAAAACAATTACAATTTGCCTTAGGAAATAAAAAACGCGATGCTCTTGTGATTAGAACGATGCCAAATACGCGAGAGAAATTTTCTAGACAATACTCAAATACCAATCCAACGTATTTATTAGAAGATGCTGCAGATTATCTAAAAAGTAAAGACATTAAACATTTACTTATCGATTTGCCAAGTGTAGACAAAGAGCAAGATGGAGGTGAACTTTTAGCACATAATGCGTTTTGGAATACAAGCGGAAAATTACGTTTAGATGCTACAATAACAGAGTTTATCTATGTGTCTAATAAAATTAAAGACGGTAAATATATGCTTAACCTTCAAATTGCACCTTTTGAAAATGATGCAAGCCCAAGTAAACCTATTTTATATAAAATAATAGAGTAATTACAAGTGACTATAAGCTTAGGTAAGTGTCACATATTTAGATCCATATGGAAACATTTTTTATAATTATCATTAGTATTCTTGTTACTTTAGTTTTAGTGACTGTTTACGAACAATGGAAAACCAAAAAGGTGACTAATGAGCAATCTATATTGCTGCTAGACAAAATAAAACGTGTTTGTAAGTTTGTAACGGTAGAAGGAGATTTTGCTGAAATTTATCATTATGAGGATGTAAAAGCGAAGTTTCTAAAACTAATCTCTAGTCGAAAAAAGGCCTTAGTTGTAATTAAAGCAAAAGCACATGTGGGATTTGATTTAAGTAAAATTGAAATGAGTTCAAATGCTAAAACAAAAACCGTAGTATTATCTCATTTTCCCCAACCTGAAGTGCTTTCTATTGAAAGTGATATCAATTATTACGACAAAAAAGACGGTATGTTTAATCGGTTTGAGGCTGCGGATCTAACAGATTTGCATACCAAAGCAAAGGCGCATATTATGGATAAAGTTCCAGAAAGTGGTTTATATACTATTGCGAAACAAGAAGCTTTAGAAGCCATTCATCTTATTGAAAATCTAGTAGAAACGATAGGTTGGACATTAGACTATTCAGCGTTGAAGATTGAAGGAGGAGACGATAAGAAATTGTTGAAATAATTCTATAATATTCTACGTTTAATATTTGGTCGACATTTATAAGGTAAAAGGCATGATTTCAATGGGTTAATTGTTTAAATTTAAAGCAAATTAACCAAGAGAATGAAACGCTGCATTTTTATCTATCTGTTTGTGCTGTCCTTTTCTTTGGGCTATTCACAAAATAGTTATCAAAAAGATGCCTTAACGATTCTTGCAGATTCTTTGCATCTAAAGGGCGAGTATGAGCAAGCGATAGCGATTAGAAAGCAAGCGATACAAACTCAAAATAATGCTTCTGCAGATTATCAAACTTATCTAAAGGTTAAATTTTTTCATACCAATTCTGCGAGTATGGAATTTAAAAGCTATGATTACCATAATGTAGATAAGACTATTACTAAAAAGGTTCGTGAACAGTATTTAGATAGTGCTTTACAATCGGCTATAAGAGCAAGAGATTTATATAGTAAAGAGAAATATCCAGATAAGATATTTCAGTATCAAATTCAAAACCGAATATATCATCAAACCGCTTATTTAGGGAATTGGAAACATGCTTTAGAGCAAGCCCAATTGGGTTATGATGTTTTAAAAGACACACTTTCTAATAAAGATAAATCCTTTGTAGATTTAATTTATGATATAGGTTTTATTCATAGTAAACTCGGTGATTATTCTAAAGCCGTAGAAAATTACCAAACCTCACTCGATTTATATAAAAGTGTTATTGGAGAGAATAACACTGATGTGGCTCAAGCGTACAATAATATTGCTGTTGAGTACCGTTACTTGGGATTGAAGAGAAAGGAATTAGAGTCCCTTTTAAAAGCAAAAACGATTTGGGAAACGCTTGATGAAAACGGTAATCAGCATTTCCTTTACAGGTGTTATGGTAATTTGTTTTATTGGTATTCTTACTATGGAGATTTTGATAAAGCTGAAGAATATATTTTAAAAAAAGATAAATTAAGACTAATTGCCAAAACCACTAAAGCGAATCTTCTATTAAGAAATAAGGAGGAAATTTATGAAGACAAATTATCTAATTGGTACGATTTAATGTTGCATTATTCTCGAAAGAAGGATACTATTAATACCGTTTTTTATACAGACACAATTTTAAAAACCATAGATTCTAGTAAAAAATTATCAAGATTTGAAGTGAATACTTTAAGCTCTACATTAAAATTTAAATCCTCACTTATTACTCATAAAAATCCAGAAGAAGCATTACAGTTATTAGATAAAGCGATAGCTATTAATGAAAACTATAAGACTGTTTATTATACCAAATCATTCGGTTATAAATTATATAAAGCAGAACTATTATTAGAGCGAAGACAATTTAATAATGCGTCTGTTTTGTTAAATGACTTAGAAGAGATTAAAGATAATGAAGAGACGTCTAGCCAATTTAAGTTAGCGATTCTAAGGGCTAAAACAGCGCTAGCATTACATCAGAAAGCAGCTTCTAAACGTTATTTTGATGATGCTTTTATGCTGTTGAATAACTCTAATAAAGACATTAATGATTTAACAGTAGAACATTTAAAGCCCTTAATTTCATTTGAAACTATTGCCGGTTTTTTAGCCATGGGTGATTTTTATTTTGAGCTTTATAAAAAAGAAAATATAAAAGCAGATCTAGAAAAAGCAACGCATCGGTATATCATGGCTTCTGAAATTTACAATCAATTATATTTAGGCCAACGCTATAATGAGAGTTTATTTACAAATTATAATGCTATAAATGAGGGCTTACTAAAAGTCGCTTTAGAACAACCTAATGACATAAGTTTGTTATCCAAAATTTTGAATACTATTGAAAATAATGGTTCAAAATTAACATGGTCTAAATTTGTGTTTAACAACCAACGGCAGCAATTAAAAATTCCAGAAAATTTTATTAGCAGAGAAGACCATGTTAAAGCGCAACTCAATTTTTACCAAAAAGCTTTAATTGATATTAAAGACGATTCAGAAGACAAAAAATCGCTTTGGCAGGATAAGATTTACGAACTAAAGAATGATTTAATCAAACTACAAGATTCAATAAAACAGCAAAATCAAACGTATTATCAATTTAATGTTCAAAAGTTTGATATTACAAGTTTACAAGCGGATTTAAAAGATAGAGAAGGAGTATTAAAATATATATTTACGGATGCTCATCTTTATGCTTTTTTAATAACAAATACTAACATTGAAATCTTACCAATTGTAGATAAGTCAACTGTTTTAAATGCTTTAAAAGAAGGTTTAAATGTCTTAAAACAAAGAACACCTAATTACCATGAAAATCTACGTAACGTTTCAAGTTTATTACTTCATCAAATAGACTATCAAGATTATATAAACTTAATTATTATTCCAGATGGGGCTATTCATTATTTACCATTTGAAGCGCTTATTTTAAATCAAAAAATGCCATTGGTAAGTTATGCGTCATCATTGCTTCTTTATCAGGAACAGAAAAAGATAACATCGACTTTCAGTGATGTAAAAATCGGAGCATTTTCTGCGTCAAATACAACGTCAAAGTTGCCTAAAGTATCACGTGAAATAAATTCAATTCTTAACATTTTTGATGGAGTCGCCTATTTAAACGCTTCAAAATCAGATTTTGAAAACAATGCCAATGACTTCAATGTATTACATCTGGCTATGCATTCTAAAATAGATGAGGTGCATCCCGAATTTTCATCACTTAGTTTTTATGGGGTAGATGATAATCAACTTTTTATTTCTGAGTTGTATAACGAAACCCTAAGGGCAAACATGGTCGTATTAAGTGCCTGCGATACTGGTAGTGGTTTTTATGAAAATGGGGAAGGAGTCATTAGTTTATCTAGAGCTTTTAATTATGCAGGAATCCCAAGTACCGTAATGAGTTTGTGGAAGGTGGATGACGAAGCTACAGCTACAATAATGACCTATTTTTATAGCCATTTAAAGTGCGGAGAATTCAAAGATGAAGCGCTTAAAAACGCCAAATTAGACTATTTAGAAAACACAGATGATGAGTTACTTAAACATCCCTATTACTGGTCTGGTTTTGTAATTACTGGTAATACTGATGCTCTTGTAGAGACGCACAACTATTGGTTCTTTCTTTTAATTATTCCTTTTATTATTGTAATTCTGTTTCGAAAACAACTATTCCAGTTTTTTAAGAAGTGAATTTGCTTCAGGTTTCTTAAATGTTTCACCTGAATTTAATAAGGTTTTCAACTCTTTTTTTGCCTTTTCTATTTGGGTTGTTTTTATATAAGCTAAAGCCAAATACCAATGCGAGCGATTTGTTAATCGGTCTGAATGCTTCAAATGGTCTTCAAATGTTGTAATTGCATTTTGATAATCTTCTAAGGCTAATAGCGAATTTGCTTCATAGAATAATAACTCTGAGTTTTTTGAATCTTTATAAGCCGTTTGAAATAATAAAATGGCTTGCTTGTAATCCGCTTCACCATAAGCAATAAAGGCATTATTTAAATTAGTTTCGTTATCTGCGGAGCGTACAATTGGGGAGGTTACATTTTCTGAAGGTTCAAAATAGGTTGAAAATAACTTTTCTTCATCAAGGTTGGAATTCATAAAAAGATTAATACTTAGTATTATCAATATAAGTCCTGCCGCTGCAATTAGAGGTTTTAGCCATTTAAACGTTACACTTTTTTCGGGGTCAGGATATTCAGCTTCCTGTGCTGCTAATTGCTTTTTAAATTGTGCATCATCTTCTGTTTCAGAAACTAATTTTATGTTTTCGAGAAAATCGACTTCCTGTTTAAAGTTGCTATCATTTTCATAACGTGTATTAAATTCTAGAGTTTCATTGGGCGTCAAACTCTTAGAAAAATACTTTTCTATTAGTGTTTCGTTAATCATTATTTAGGGGGATTTTTTATTAGGTTTTTCAATGTTTTTAGGCAGCGCGATTTTTGACTTCGCACAACGGCTTCATTTTCATAACCTTCTAAAGTTGCTATTTCTTCATTAGTTAGTCCTCTGTAAAAGCTTAATGTTAACATTTGCTGGCAACTATTTCCTAATTGTTTAAAATAATGCCGAAGTAACTCTTGCTCTTTGGTAAGCTTGTCTGGTGATTCTATAACAATTTCTTCATAGTCAGACTCTACTTTATGTAAGACTTGTTCATAAGATCGCTTAGAAGCATATTCTTTGAGTTTTTTGTAGATAAGATGTTTTCCTATACCGAATAGATATGTTTTAAAACTGCTGTTTACCTCGAGTAGCTTTCCCGAAATTGCATGTTTTCTCATGGCTAAAAATGCCTCTTGATAGATGTCTAAACTATCAGCTTTAGCAATATTATATTTTTTTGAAAAACCTAAGAAAGAATTTCTGTAGTTATCGTAAAGTTCTTTTATGATCTGCTCATCATTATGTTTGAGGGCTTCTACAAAATGATTTTCCATACTATTTTTTATAACCGTGTTAACATCTGTAATTTTTCCTTCACTAAAGGTAAATCATTCTAAATCAAATCAAAATGAAAAGTAAAAATAGTTATGCCATTGTATCTATTCTTTTTTGCGTGTTTTCTATAGCAACATCTCAAGCTCAATTTTTTAAAAAACTTCAGAAAAGAGTCGAACAAAAAGTAGAAAATGCGGTGATTGAAAAAGCGGCTAATAAAGCGTCTGAAAAAGCCACAAAGTCTATGGATAAGGCTTTTGATATTAATCCTTTTGGCGGTAGCAAAGAAAAAGCAGATGCGTCTTTAGTTGCCGATTCTTATGACTTTACTTGGAAATATTCTTTAAAAATGACCACTAAAGAAGGCGAGATAGTTTTTGATTATTATTTAAAACCAGGAGCTTCTTATTTTGGGTTCACTTCTGCAGTTATGGAAAGTATGTTTACGGTTATGGATAATGGAAACAAGCTCACCGTAATGTTTATGGAATCTAAAGGCAATAATATAGGCATGGTAAACCAAATGCCAGAGCTAAATATCGAAGAAGCAAATAACGACTCTGAAGGCTACAAATTTGAAGTATTACCAGAAAAAACCATTAATGGTTATAACTGTAAAGGGGTTAAAGCTACTAATGCCGATTATGAAATGGTCATGTATTTTACTAAAGAAACTGAAGTAAGTTTTGATGATATCTTCAAAAACAAAACCACCAAAGTACCTGCACAGCTTAAAGATTATTTTGATCCTAACGAGAAAACACTAATGATTTCTATGGATATGAAAGACCTCAAGAATAAAAAAATGAATGCAAAAATGGAATGTATAGGTCTAGAAGAAGTCCAAAAAATGATTTCTAAGTCAGCGTATAAATTTATGTAATACCATTTAGAATAAAACCCATAACAATCGTTTTAGGGGGATTTCTCAAAACAAAACACTAACCAAAAATCAAATCAAATGAAAACTCAAAAATCCGTTACATGCTCAATCATTTTATTTATCAGTTTATCAATTTCTCTAATGGGCTGCAGTAGCTCGGATGATTCTGATGATTTAAGCTCAGGCTGTAATAATTGGTCAGAACTATATTTAGCTCAAGCCAATGCCTATTCCGCAGCATTTAACGCTTATGCTACAGATCCGTCCGTAGCCAATTGTCAAAGTTATAAAACTGCTGGATTGAATTATATCGATGCTTTAGAAGATGTTATGGATTGTGTTCCCAATGCTAATAGACAAAGGTTTTTAGAAGATGTAGAGGAATATAGAGACGAGGTTAATGCCGTTGTCTGCAACTAAGAACGGACTTCTCAATTTGTCAATTTATTTTAAAAATTTAGGCTATCTAAAAATGTATTGATTAACCAATAACAATTTTAACCATGAAAAAACGACTACTCATTTTTGCTTTTATTCAGCTTTCTTTCATTTCATTTTCACAAACAACATATACAGTTAACAGTCCAGCAGATTTGCCAGATATTAATCTGAACGATTCATTTTGTGGAGACTCCCAAGGTAACTGTACGTTGCGTGCAGCCATGCAAAACGCCAATAAAACAAGTAATAAAGATAGCATAGAATTTGATATTTCTGGAAATGCACCATTTGTAATTACGGTTACAGATGTATTACCTCCTATCGCACAACCTCTTATTATAGATGGTAGAACACAATTAGATTATATAAACTCACCAATAATAGAAATCGATGGCTCTACTTTAGCAGGCACGCATAATGGCATACAACTCATTGGTAGTTCTGAAGGAAGTGAAATTTATGGATTGAGTATTGGTGGTTTTAAAAGAATGGATATTTATCCCTATAGCTTTGGAATGGGTATGTATGCAATCACTGGCAATCATATTATTCAATCCAATTATGTAGGTCTAAAACCCGACGGTTCTACCATAAATTCTAATACAGGAGGTGGATTGTATTTTAATAATACAGGAGGAAACCAAATAGGAGGCATCTTAGCCAACCAAGGGAATGTTATTTCAGGAAACCTAATAGGTGGTGTTACCTTTGAGGGCACACCAATCAATTCGGCAGCATCAAATAATAGTGTCCAAGGCAATTTAATAGGTACTGATGCCACCGGAACTTTAGTAAGAGGCAATACCTATAATGTTCAGTTTTTAAATGCCTATAATAATACTTTAGGTGGTAACAGTATAGGAGCTCGTAACATTATTTCTGGAAGTAATAGTGCAACTGCTAATAATGTGGGTACAGGAATAGCACTCTCAGGACCTGAATGTTATGGTAACAAAGTCATTGGTAATTATATTGGTACAGATATTACAGGAACACAATCCTTACCTAATGTAAGAGGTGGCGTTTTTATGCTTTTTGGAGCCCATGATAATGAGATAGGCACTGACCAAGCAGGTGAAGGAAATATTATATCTGGTAATGGGTTATATGGTATTTATAGTCAAGGTGGTGAAACGGATCATGTAGATTCTAACAGTATTAAAGGCAATTATATAGGTGTAGATGTTACCGGAAATGTGGCTTTACCAAATGGTAAGGGTATCGTTTTTAATGTAATGAACAACAATAATAATATTATTGGTGGTACAACTGCTAATTCTAGAAATATTATTTCAGGTAATACGGGTGATGGAATTTCTATTAATAACGGAAATAACAACCAAATTATTGGAAATTACATCGGAACAAATGCTGAGGGAACTGCTGCAATCGCCAATGATTATGGACTTTATGTAGCTGGTGGTAACACGACTATTGGTGGACAAACTGCAGGTTCAAGAAATATTATATCTGGTAATAATTATGGCATCTATATTAGTGAAAGTACCTCAAATGGGTCTTCAATAAAAGGTAATTATATTGGATTAAACGCAACAGGTACAGGTCCTATAGCAAATTCAATAGGACTCACATTGTCCTCTACATCTACAAATTGTGTTGTTGGTGGCGATAATCCTCTAGATAGAAATATCATATCAGGTAATAGCTATTTAGGAATGTATGCTTCTGGTACAGCAAATGTGATAAAAAATAATTATGTAGGCTTAAATCCTGAAGGTGATGGTGTTATTGGAAATGAGAAAGAAGGCATACGGTTTTATAATACTTTAACGGATACTGAAGTTTCAGAAAACACAATTTCCGGAAATGGAACCATAGCTAGTCAAGCATTTAATGTTTATTTTCTAACGGCTAATGGGTTGCATTTTTTCAATAATAAAATAGGCACCTTGCCCGATGGTAATACAGGTGTTACCAATCTTGGGACAGGTATTGGTCTTTTTAACTCCAGTAATAACACTATTGGAGGACTTACAGCAGCTGAGGGCAACATTATAGGGAGTCATAACAATAATGCTATAATTTTGATTTTAGACTCTAATAATAACGTATTAAGTTATAACAAAATAGGTGTGGGATTAGATGGAGTTACAAGCCTTGGGAATGGGTTTGTAGGTATTGGGATTTTTGATGCCAATGTAAACAATGCAATTACTCATAATATTATAGCAAACAATCAAAAGGGAGTTAGCTTAAGTCCTAGTCCAGGTTTTCCAACACAAGTCACCATTTCGGAGAACAGTATCTTTAACAATTCAGTTATTGGAATTGATTTGGTAGGAGCAACAGCAAATGATGTGAGCGATGCAGATACTGGACCTAACAATCTTCAAAACACACCAGAAGTTAGTTCTATTATTTTTTTAGGAGAAGATGTTATAGAAATCACTTATGCAGTTCCAAGTTCTATAGCCAATTCTGCATATCCTTTGGTAATCGAATTTTTTGGAGCAGATAATGGTCAAGGAAAATTATTTATAGATGCTGATGTTTATACAGCTACAGGAGTTAAAACCATTACCTTAAATCTTCCTACAGGTTTTGATGTAAATGATTATAACAACATTGTTGCAACGGCTACAGATGCAAACGGTAATACTTCAGAATTCGGAATCAACGTTAATTATCCATTATCGGTTTCACAGTTTGAAAATAACAGGTTCAAACTTTATCCAAACCCAGTTTCTAATGTGTTATTTATTAAATCACCAGTTTCAGAAGCCTATAATTTAGAATTAATAAACACTTTAGGTCAAGTGGTTTTGACTCAAAAAAATAATAATGCTTCAATAGAATTGAAAGTTTCAAGCTTATCAAATGGACTCTATTTTTTAAATATTACTTCTGAAAGAGGAACTACTGAAATCATCAAATTCATTAAGAATTAAAAAGTTAATGATGAAAATCTATTTAAAAATACTCACTGTTTTTCTGTTAATGTTCTCTTGCCAATCCAATAAAAAAGAAGGCAATAATTTGGAATCAGCACTAGAAAAAGAGCACACGTCTCAAAATAACGACATAGATGTCATTATTACGCAACAACAGTTTAGTGATTTTTTTCCAAAAGAACTTGGAGATTATAAACTTATAGAGGTTTCCGAAGAGACAGTGCTATCTCGTACAATAACGAGTGCATTTTATTTGAAGGGCGAGGATATGAAGAATAATATGGAATACAGTATCGAAGATGGTTATAAAAAGGGTGCTTCAGTAATTAAAGAATTTGAAACATCCTATAGGTACAAGAATAAAGGAGAAGGAGATACAGAATATATTTACGAAGAACGCAATGGCTACCAAACCATCGCTTTTTTGCAGCCAGAGGTAAACCTTAATGAAATTTGGTTTGTTTATAACCAACGTTTTAGCATTGTTTTGGAAGGGACTGAAGATTCAGATAAACTATGGTCTTATATCAAAGAAAAGGATTTAAAAAAATTGGATAAGTATTAAAATCATGAAAATAATGGCATCAATACACAATAAAACAGTCACCGAAAACGAAGGGAAAACTATAGCTATTATTGCTTACATCACCCTTATAGGATTAATCATTGCTTTTGTAATGAATAGTGAAAAAAAGAACGAATTTGCTAGATATCATATTAAACAATCACTTGGTTTAGCGTTGACAGGCTTGACTTTGTTGATTATTGGGCTTATTCCCATTCTAGGATGGCTCATAAATATTGTTGGAATATTTGTTTTGCTATACCTATGGATAATGGGATTAATAAATGCCATTAATGGAAATGAAAAACCATTACCAATTTTAGGACACAAATATTTAGAATGGTTTAAAAATTTATAAAAACTCTCATTATGAAAATAAAATTACTAGTCAGTATGGTTTTAAGTATTCTGTTAAATTCTATAGAAGCACAAGTAGAAAAAGTAGAAACTTATTTAGTAGGTACAAAAATAACTTACTATTCAAACCAATGCGGAAACACGATTCCAGAAGCTCAAGGGAAAATATCTTTTTGTGATAGTCAGAATAATTTGGGAGTGGTAGAAGCGAGTTATGGATTAAATTTTAGAGGTATAAATGAAATAGTGCCTAATTATTATAATACTGATGAAATGTTTTTAACGGACACGGGAGTTTCTATTAGAAAAACCGATGGTACTTGGGATAATATACCGGAGTTTACAGCACCTAGAGGCTCTCTTAATAGTAATGCGGCAGCTATTGGAGATGCTATTGTTAATAGTGATGGTTTATTGTTTTTTGATCATGGTAATAATTGGGGTTTACATTATTTGGACCTAACCACAAAAACCTATAATACATTATCCTATGCTACTGGAACAGGAGGTAGTAACGGTAATTACACACATTCCTTTGCCTATGATGCCGTAAACCATGTAACCTATATTATGGCACAATCAGGCGGGAATTCAGGTTATAAAATTTTTAAATATGAAAACAACACGTTAAGCTATTTGGGCGGACTTCCAGCAGAAGTAACTGGAGAAAACAGTTATAGTAAATTAATAGTTGCCAATGAAGCGCTGTATTTTGGAACTTCAACAGGCTTATATAAATTAAATAAAAATACGATTGCTCTAGAGGAATCTTATTTAACAGATTCGTCTCAGTTTACTACTGATGTGCAGGATATTATTGATGATGGAAATGGAAACCTTTGGTTGGCAAATAGAAACAATAATGATGGTGCCATCTATAAATTTAATATGGCAAGCGAAGCTGTTAAGACCTTCCAACTTGCAAAAACCACAACAGCAAATTATACTTTTAATAGCTTAGACATTGATAACAATGGAACGGTTTGGGCAACGGCCAATAATCTATCTGGTTTTGTAGAGTTAGTTCCAACAGAAACCAATCCTACTTGGACGGTTAGATCTATGACAGACATCGATGATTTAGGATTCCACATGACCTATGCGCCAGGTGTAGTTTCCAAGTTCAATAATAAAATTTACATTATGGTTATCAATAATGGCTATTCACAAGATATCTTTAATTACGAGGCTATTGTTAATGATAATGGTGTTTGGAGTGGTATTTCAGACGATGAACCAGATAATTTTTCTGATAAAATGACGCTCAGATATCATTATGCTTATCCAGATGCCAATGGTATATGGTGGTATAATTATTATGATGGAGGTATTATGACTTATATTTCCAATACCGATGAATTTAGCAAGCAATATCGTTTAGGAACTACAGTATCCTTTATTTTAGATTATGATGGAAAACCAATAATTGGAGGAGGCAGCGCACATGAAATACGAAAAGTATATACACCTTATGTCTCCAAAATGCCAGAATTGAGCAGCAATGATATCACACAATTTCATAAATATAAAGACCAGATATGGGTATTCAGTAGAACGGCTAGAAAAATATTTGTATATAAACATAACCAATTAATACAAACTTTTAATCTAGACGAAACTACATATAACACTTGGTACGATTTTACACCAGGTATTAACGGAAATGCCTTTTTTGCTAAACGTTTAGGTAATAATGAGGTAGAGTTTAAAAAATTTGATACTAATACACAAATCACTACCACCTTTTTAAGCACGACGTATTTAGGTACTATCAAAGAATTGATTCCACTACCAAATGGCAATGTGGCCGTTATTTGCTCTAGTGGCATCTTTTTATTTAATGGTACTACGTTGACGGCTATTGGAAATGATGTGTATGCCGATTTATCTAATATAGCAACTGGAATTTCAGATTTATATGGAAAAATCTATCTATTATCTTCAAGTGGAAAAATCATTAGTATAGAAAATCCAGAAACCGCAACACCAATATTTTCTACTACTCAAGTTTCTGGAACTTCAGGATTAGTGCCTTATAATGCATTTTATAGTCCATCGACCTTAGCTATTGATGCTAATGGTGCGTTTTGGTCGCATGCTTCAGACAAATGGTTTAAAATCACAACCGATAATACCGTTCCTCAGTTTTTAAATGAAGGTTTTACTTATGGTATAACGGGAAATGTGTATGTGGATATTAATGAAAACAATCAATTTGATGTTGGTGAAGGTTACCCAAATCAAAAACTAACCCTAAAAACAAGTACAGGTGCTATTTTTGAATTGTACACACTTGCTGAAGGAAGCTATTATTTCCCTTATTTTGAGGGTTTAGGTACTTATGAGATTACGCTTCCTGTTCTAAGTCCTTTTGTAGTAGCACCAGAACGTCAAAGTATAGTAAACGTCACAGATTTAGACGCGAATACAAACGTAACTGATATTCAATTGCAGCCTAAGAATATAGAGTCGCTATTGATAAAATCTTCTGCAAAGCAAGGTGCTTGGGCTTTTACACGTTCTAATTTTGAAAACACGTTTACCACAGCCATAGGGAATTTGTCTTATACTAAAACATTCAATAATGTTGACTTTGATTATGTGTTTTTTAATGAAGATGAAGGCACGAACAATACATTACCAGCTATTGTAGACGTAAAAGTAACAAGACTGCAACCTACACAACCATTTCATCTCATTGATAAACTCACAATAGAACCAAGAAGCCATAAATGGAAAACCAATGTGAATCCAAGTACTTATACATCTTCTGTAATGTCATTAACACCAGTTATAACTACGGTTGCAGATACCACAAAAGTATCATTTTCGTTACCACAGATTAGTCCATTGGATACTTATATTCTTGAGGTTAAAACCGGCTTGTTTACACCAGCTAGCAATGGATCTGTGGTGAGCTATGGAGTTGAAAAAACGGCTAGTGACGAATTTGGAGGTGGTATCCCAGAACTAAATGTTTATGAGCTCATTCCAAGAAAACCTGAGAATGAACAAGGTTTTCCAGATTTGGGAGGGCCATACAAGACACCTGAAGAGATTTATGAAGAACCGCCATATCAGGAAAGAAAAGATGTCTATTCAGATGGTCCTTACAATACTCCAATTCGTTCCTCTTACGATCCTAATGATAAATTGGTAAATCCTGGAGTGCCAGAAGCCTTGAATGAAATTCAATTAAGCGAAAAATGGTTGAGCTATACCATTCGGTTTCAAAATGAAGGTAATTTTTCTGCTAAAGATGTTTTTATAGTGGATTCTTTAGATCAAAAATTCGATAAATATTCTTTGACACTATTAGAAAGTTCTCATCCATTAGCTATCGAAACCATTAAATCTAATGATCAGAATATTGTAAAATTCAATTTTAATGATATTTATTTAGACTATACAGCAAATGATGAATTAGCAAGTCAAGGTTATATTAAATACATGATTAAAGCAAAAGACGATGTTGTTGTTAATGATATTATGCAAAATAGAGCAGCCATCTACTTTGATCAGAATCCACCAATCATTACCAATTTAACCCAAAATAAATATGTTGAAGTCGTACTCAGTATCAGTCAATTTGATAGCGATAATCATAGCGTAAAATTATGGCCAAACCCTGTAGATACTCTGGTAAATATAAAATTAACAGAAGCAATTTCGTTTACCGTTAGTGTCCATAATTTATTAGGTCAAGATGTACAATCCAATACTAGCTTTAAAACGAATCATTTGTTGGATGTTTCAGATTTAAAAACAGGGATTTACATTTTAACGGTTAGTACTCAAAACGGGAATTCTCAATCCGTAAAATTTATTAAAAATTAAAAAAACCTCGCCATGAAAACAAAATTACTAATCAGTATAGGCTTATGTCTTCTAATAAACACTTTAGAAGCACAAGTGCAAAAAGTAGAAACTTACCTCGTAGGTACAAAAGTGACCTATTATCCTAACCAATGTGGCAATACGATACCTGAGGCTCAGGGCAAAGTCACTTTTTGTGACAGTCAGAATAATTTGGGAGTGGTAGAAGCTAGTTACGGACTTAATTATAGAGCTATTAGAAAAATGGTTCCGAATTACTATAACGATGACGAAGTATTTATAACACAAGCAGGGATTTCAATAAAAAAGACAGATGGTACTTGGCAAAACATTCCAAACTTTGTGATACCAAGAACGACAACTAATTCTGCAGATGCTAGGAGAGCAATTATAGACCACACAGGGAAATTATTCTTTTTTCATGGGTTTAATTTTGGTTTACATTATTTAGACCTAACCACAAATACATTTCATTTATTATCCTATGACACAGCAACTGGTGGAAGTGTGAGTAATTACACCAATTCATTTGCTTATGATGGTAGTACAAACACTACTTATATTGTTGCAGGAAATGGAAGTACACATCGGATTTATAAACATGAAAACGAAACACTGAGTTTTTTAGGAAACCTACCAACAGCAGTTACAGGCGAAAATAGTGAAAGCACGCTACTCTTTGCTAATGATGCCTTGTATTATGGAACCACAACAGGCCTATATAAATTAAATAAAAACACGATTGCTTTAGAGGAATCCTACTTAACGGATACATCTCAATATATTGTAAATGTACAGGACGTTGCTGATGATGGAAATGGAAATCTATGGTTGGCAAATTTAACAGGTACAAATGGTGTTATATATAAATTTAATATAGCAACTGAAGCTATTGCTGCGTTTCAATTAGCAAAAACACCAACACAAAACTATTCTTTTAACAATTTGGACATTGATAATAATGGAAAGGTTTGGGCAACAGCTCATAATTTATCCGGTTTTGTGGAATTAGAACCCGATGAAACCAACCCAGTTTGGACGATAAGAACATTAGCAGATATGGCAGTTTTAGGTTTTAAAATGACCTATTCACCTTCAGAAGTATATAGGTACAATAACAAGATTTATATTATCACCACTAGCAACACGTCGTCATCTTCTGATATTAATTATGAAGCCTTTGTTAATGATAACGGACTTTGGAGTGGTATTACAGATGATGCACCAGACAATCTTTCGAATAAATTGTTAAGTGCCTACTATTTTGCCTATCCAGATGCAGATGGTATGTGGTTTTACAACTTTTATGATGGAGGCATATTGAGTTACATTTCAAACACAGACGAATTTAAAAAACAATTCAATTTGGGAGGGACAAGCTCTTTTGTTTTAGATGCAGATGGCAATCCTGTAATTAATTACCAAACGTTGAAAAAAGTGTATATGCCTTATGTCGCAAATTTACCAAGTCATGGTTCTAGTGCAATTACCCAATATCATAGATACAAAGATCAGATTTGGATGTTTAGTAATTCGGCAAGAAAAATTTTTGTCTATAAA
Source organism: Winogradskyella psychrotolerans RS-3 (assembly GCF_000427335.1). Lineage (GTDB taxonomy): Bacteria > Bacteroidota > Bacteroidia > Flavobacteriales > Flavobacteriaceae > Winogradskyella > Winogradskyella psychrotolerans. Next base: position 144,077 of record NZ_ATMR01000094.1, read on the forward strand.
CACAATCAGTTACTACAAACGTTCAATTTAGATGAAACGACCTATAGCAATTGGTACGATTTTACACCAGATATCAACGGAAATGCCTTTTTTGCTAAAAATGTGGGGAGTGGGATTGAGTTCAAAAAGTTCGATACTACGACCCAAACCACTTCAACTTTTATTAGCACCGTTAGTTTAGGAAGCGTTAAAGAATTAATTCCATTACCAAATGGCAATGTCGCTGTTATTTGTGGAGGAGGTATCTTTTTATTTGATGGAACAGATTTAACAAGTATTGGTGCCAATGACTTTTCTGCATTATATAATATTGTTGCTGGAGTTTCCGATATCAATGGGAAGATTTGGATGTTAACAAATGATTCTGCTCGGTTAATTAGTATTGAAAACCCAGAAGCTTCAACTCCTGTTTTTTCTTCTATTCAAGTAGAAGGTGGTTCCGGATTGATTCCTTACAATTCATTTTACAGACCAAAAGTATTGGCAATTGATGCCAATGGTGCATTCTGGTCGCATGCTTCCACTAAATGGATGAAAATAACGACGGATAATACAGCTCCTCAGTTTTTAAATGAGGGAGTCACGTATGGCATCGCTGGAAATGTGTATGTGGACATCAATGAAAACAATCAATTTGATACCAATGAAGCCTATCCTAATCAAAAATTAACTCTAAAAACCAGTACAGGTGCAATTTATGAATTGTACACAAAGTCTGATGGAAGCTATTATTTCCCCTATTTTGAAGGCTTAGGTACTTACGATATTACACTTCCCGTAATAAGTCCTTATGTATCTGCTCCAGAGCGTCAGCGACTTGTAAACGTCACTGATTTAGATACGGATACAAACGTAACTGATATTCAATTACAACCTAAGAATATAGAATCACTTCTAATAAAGTCATCTGCAAAACAAGGAGCTTGGGCCTTTACGCGTTCCAATTTTGAAAACACGTTTACCACAGCCATAGGGAATTTGTCTTATACTAAAACGTTCAATAATGTGGACTTTGATTATGTGTTTTTCAATAATGAAGAAGGCACTAATAATACATTACCAGCTATTGAAGAGGTAAAAATAACACGATTGCAACCCTTGCAGCCGTTCCATATAATAGATAATCTTACTATTGAACCTAGAAGTCATAAGTGGTCAACTAATATAGATCCTAGTGCTTATACTTCGACGCTTTTGTCTTTAACTCCAATTATAACGACGGTTGCGGATACTACAAAAGTGTCCTTCACTTTGCCACAAATAAGCCCATTAGACACGTATGTGCTTGAAGTTAAAACCGAATTATTTACACCAGCCAACAATGGATCTGTGGTGAGTTATGGAGTTGGAAAAACGGCTAGTGATGATTATGGAGATGCTTTGCCAGACCAAACCGTAGTAGAACTGATTCCAAGAGAGCCCGATGGAGGACAAGGTTTACCTGATTTAGGTGGACCTTATAAAACACCTGAAGAGATTTATGAAGAGCCACCTTATATACCAAGAAAAGACATCTATTCAGACGGTCCATATAATACACCAATTCGTTCTTCTTATGATCCTAATGATAAATTGGTAAATCCTGGAGTGCCAGATGCCTTGAATGAAATTCAATTAAACGAAAAATGGTTGAGCTATACCATTCGGTTTCAAAATGAAGGTAATTTTTCTGCTAAAGATGTTTTTATAGTGGATTCTTTAGATGAAAAATTCGATAAATATTCTTTGACGCTATTAGAAAGTTCACATCCATTATCTATTGAAACCATTAAGTCTAATGATCAGAATATTGTAAAATTCAACTTTAATGATATTTATTTAGACTATACAGCAAATGATGAATTAGCAAGTCAAGGTTATATAAAATACATGATTAAAGCAAAAGACGATGTTGTTGTTAATGATATTATGGAAAATAGAGCAGCCATTTATTTTGATCAGAATCCACCAATCATTACCAACTTAACCCAAAATAAATATGTTGAGGTCGTACTCAGTATCAGTCAATTTGATAGCGATAATCATAGCGTAAAATTATGGCCAAACCCTGTAAATACTATGGTAAATATTAAATTAACAGAAGGACTTCCGTTTACTGTTAGTATCCATAATTTATTAGGCCAAGTTGTACAATCCAATACTAATTTTAAAACGAATCATTTGCTAGATCTGTCAAATTTAAAAACAGGAATCTACATTTTAACGGTTACCACACAAGGTGAGAACTCTCAATCTGTAAAATTCATTAAAAACTAAAACTCATGAAAAAAATATTCTTGCTTATTATTAGCATTTTAGTATTCAATTTTGCACAATCCCAAAGCCATCCAAAAATTGAAGACTATCCTTTTGGAAGTTTAGATGTTGATGTTATAGTAATGTCTTTTGGTATGGAACATCCTATAAAAATAGGAAGTATGTCAAAATCTGGGGAAATTAAATTTGAGATTCCCAAAGAGCTTCCTAAACTATCAAAAGAAGCGGAAGACAATTTTATGAACGATGTGGCCTATACGCTTTTTGATGTTTGTGATAATGGTAGTGACCTAGTTTCTGGAAATGACAACATTAAATCCTTTGAAACTGGGGCCCTTTCACTTTGGACAAAAGACAACCGTTATGTCGGAGTGATTATTGCAGTTTCGGATGAGAAGCTCTTACCTTGGATAGAAGATCCAGGTTACAACGAGCCCATTTTAGAATCGTATTTCGAATTGATTTATGTGGCTTCACCCTTTAAGTATAAAGGAGAATGTACGCAGACACAAATGCTAGATGAGGGCAATGCAAACATCACGTTTGAGTATAATTTAAACTTAAAAGCTGGTTTTAATTTTGTTGAATATAAAATTGAAAGTATTCATAAAACTGATCCAAATGTAATAGCTTCTTTTCCAAATAAAGTTTCGGTAACCAACGTAGAAGACATTCCAAATTGTAAATGGATAGGAAAGTATTTTTAAGATGCTATAAAATTCAGTAATTTTAAACACGTTCAAACGCTAAATTTTTGAACGTGTTTTTTTATGAATATAGAGGACTACAGAAATTATTGCCTAAGTAAAAAAGAAGTCACCGAACATTTTCCTTTTGATGATGATGCACTTGTATTTAAAGTGCTTGGGAAAATGTTTGCATTAGCATCTTTAAAACGATGGGAAAAAGGAGAAGCCTTTATAAACCTAAAATGTGATCCCGACTATGCTCAAGAATTACGAGCAGAATACGACAGTATAAAACCAGGTTACCATATGCATAAACAACAATGGAATAGTGTCTATGTGCATTCTGGAGAGCTTTCAGTAAAACTTATTACGGAATTAATAGACCATTCTTATGATATGGTTGTAAAAGGCTTATCTAAAAAACTACGAGAAAGTCTGAATTAATTATACATTTGCACAATACAATATTTATTATGTCATTAGAAAGAGAACTACAACAACGCAGTGGCTCCAAGTGTGAGCTATGCGGCAACGAAGAAAAATTATCGGAATATACAATTTCGGATATTAAAGAAAACGGATTAAAAACAGTTCTATATGCATGCAATGTGTGTACAGAGCAAATGAATGATGCAGACGCTATTGACGCCAACCATTGGAGGTGCCTTAATGATAGTATGTGGAGCGAGCATGATGCTGTGAAAATTATGGCTTGGAGAATGCTAAACAGAATTAAGGACGATTGGACTCAGGACTTATTAGGCATGATGTACATGGAAGAAGAAACCTTAGAATTGGCAAAAGCTTCTGGCGATGGTGAAGATGATGAGAATAAGCTAATTCACAGAGATGTGAATGGTGTAATTTTAGAACATGGGGATTCAGTTGTGCTAATTAAAGATCTTAAAGTGAAAGGATCTAGTATGGTTGCTAAACAAGGAACTGCTGTTAGAAATATAAGACTAGATCACGAAAACGAAACTTATATTGAAGGTAGAGTCGATGGACAGCAAATTGTAATTATTACAGAATACGTAAAGAAAAACTAAATATTTAGAGACTAAATTAAGTTCGAATTTAGTGTTTAAAATAATTTCAAAAACCTGATTCTTAATTGATTCAGGTTTTATTTTTCCTACAAATGCACCATTTTAAAACTTGTTGTTTATCGAAAAAAAGAACATAACGTTTCGAATAGTCTATTCAAATTAACCCTTTATCGAAAATAACACAAAGACAGATAGTTATATCCGATATTGTGGTCATCCCTCTAATTAATGTATAAGGTATACTGATTAATAGCCTCAATTAGTATGAACTTTTAAACACTATTTATTATGGATTTACAGATTACAAACTACAATAATCGTTTTCAGATTAAAGGAACTTTAAACAAGCTAAATCTTAAAACATTCAATGCTCAATTTTCTAATATATTTGATGAACTTGATGATGTCTTATTAGATATCGAACAGGTAAGCAGTATAGACAGAGCAGGAGTTATGGCCTTAGCAAAATTGCATAATGAGTCTATTACAAAATCAAAACGATTATCAATAATAGGTTTTGGATGTAAAGAGTTGTTTCAGCATTTTAAATCTGAAGAGCCAAAAGAGACCATGATCGCTAAAAATGTAGTTGTGGCTGCTTAACCCAAAAGTAATTATACCAACATACAAACAAAGTACTTCCTAAGTATCTATGATGATAGATGGGTATTTATGAGATGCTTTGTTTTTTATTCTTGTGGACTTGACTTCGGTTTTAACAAGACATATCAGCGACAATTTTCCATTTTCCATCTATCTTTTTAAAGATAATAATGAAAACCCCATTGGCATTTTCAACTTGGCGATTGAGGTGGTATTCTCCCATCACCCAATAATTATCCCCTTCAATTTTCGAAATATCGTTAATTACAAATTTTAAGGTGCCACTTTCTGCTTTTGTTGGATATCCTTTTTGGTAATTGGCTAATGTTTGCTTCCATCCTTTGGTTAGTCCGTTACTTCCGTAGAATTTTAGTGAATCACTTTTCCAGTAGCCTTGCATAAAACCTTCTAAATCGTGATTGTTCCACGCAATTTCTTGGTCGTGCATTACTTTTTCGATACTCGCTTTAGCAGTTTCTAGAGTATCGTCTTTTGGTTTTTGCTGTGTACCACAACTAAATAGTAGAATTATTAATGCGAAATAAATGTTTTTCATTACAGTTAGTTTTAAGTTTTCTAAATGTAATGACTTTTAATAAAACTGTCACATTGAGTGTAGTCAAAGTGTTTTTTAATATAAGGTTTATCTGTTAATTACAAGACCTGTCAGGTCTCCAAATCAGCAAATTAAAGCACGCCTTTCTGTTTTTTAAAGAAAGCATCTGCTTGGTGTTGCATAAGTTCTCTAGCTCTCTTTCGTTTGTAATTCATTACCTCTTCTTCATCAGCAATCTCTGTATAAACCTTATTGTTAATGTCATTATCTGTTTTAACGAGAAGTTTACGCTCAGCAACTTGTTGGATGGTCCACGTTTGAATAGTGGTTTCTTGGTCTTGTAATCTATAATCAAATTCTCCTTTTGACGCCAATAGTTTCGCAATGATTGGAGAGGTTTCAATCGCTAAAAACAATAGAAAAATAAAGAAGGATGGTAACCAAGGTAATTCGTCTAAAGCGGTGATACGTGCCATTAACCCATCAAAATTATCAATAATAGGTTGTGATGCTTTAACATTAGTAGTATAATCTGCTTGAAGCGTTGTTATTTGGGTTTCAAGCGCTTCGATTTTAGTTTTATTATCAGATTTTAATTCTTGTAACTCGGCTAATCCAGCATCATGCTTGTCGCGCTTTTCCTTATATACTGGACCTTTGCCCAAAAGTTTAGAACCCGCTGTGCCTTCAGCTTCTGAAATGTAAGTGTTATATAATCCATTAACTTCCGCTTCTTTGGCATCAACTTGAGCATTTAAGCTTGAAATTTCACTTTCAAGCGCCGCAATTTTAGGACTAAACTGTTCAGCGATTTGATTTTGATTAGCAAGCGTTAAATCATTTTTTTGCTCAAGTAAAACCTGATTAATTTCCTTTTCAAAAATCTTTAATTCTAAAGGCTTTGAAATGACTACAGCAATAATAAGGGCTAAAAAGAGTCGTGGAGTCGCTTGAAGGATTTCATCTAAAATATTATCTCTTTTTTTTATGGTCGAAACAATATAACGGTCTAAATTAAAAATGAGTAAACCCCAAATGAGTCCAAAGAAAATTGAGGAATAAAGATTGTCAAAAACGGTGTAAAGTGCATAACTGGCGGCAATAGTTGCCATAACTGCTGTAAAGAAAACGGTTGCTCCTATACCTGCATATTTATTCTGTTCTCCGATAGAACAGTTTTCTAAAATATCGGTGTCAGCGCCAGAGCAAAGGATGAAGAATTGCTTTAACATAAGTGTTTGTTTTTTGATTGACCTAAAATTTAGGCTGATTGATTGACTATTAGAACGCTAAAGGATTGGTTTTGTTACACTTTAAAACAAAAAACCTCGAAAAATATCGAGGTTTTTTAAATAAGCTAGGTTTTTTTAATCTGAAATAGTAATAATAATGGGTTCAATATTAGAATCAGATCCATCTTTAATATTAAATATAATGACTTGTGTTTTAGCTTTAATCGTTTCAAGATTTTTTTAGGCGACAGCATCGATAGTATCAACTTTTATTAGTTGAGTGGGTTTGTTAGGAATTTTGAATTTGAACTTTATAACTTTTCCATTTTTAGTAGTGAGTTTGTAGGCTTCCCTAAAAATAGGACAGTTAATAATTCGAATTTACTAACTTTAAATTCAAACTGTCACAATGAGAAACAGCAAATTTAGCGAGAGTCAAATCATCAAGGCTCTCAAGGAGAATCAACAAGGTAGATCCGTAGGCGATATATCAAGAGAATTAGGTATCGACAAGAGTACGTTTTATTACTGGCGTAAGAAATACGGCGGTATGGAACAACAAGAGCTTAAGCGTCTCAAAGAGCTTGAAGCAGAGAATAACAAGCTCAAGCAAATGTATGCTGATGTTAGTTTAGACAATAAAATGTTAAAAGATATATTGTCAAAAAAGTTCTAAAGCCTTCCGACAAGCGAGTTCGTGTCAAATACCTTGTTAAAGAGTTTACCGTACCTATTTTACGTGCCTGTAAGGTTGTAGGGTTAAGTAGGTCAATGTGGTACTATCAGAGCAAGAAAAACGATAGTGAAGTTATTGATAAACTAACAGAACTTGCGGAATCTTATCCCACCAGAGGTTTTGATGAGTATTACCACAAAATCCGTCGTGAAGGCTTAAAATGGAACAGAAAACGAGTGCTACGAGTATATCGTGAGATGAAGCTTGGTTTAAGACGCAAGCATAAAAAGCGTTTAGTTAAACGTGTAAAACAACCTTTAGAAACACCAGAAGAACTCAATGTGTGCTGGAGTATGGACTTTATGAGTGATGCCCTTACCGATGGCAGAAAGCTTAGAGTCTTTAATGTTATAGACGACTGCAATCGGGAAGCACTAGCTATTGAAGCAGGACTATCATATCCAGCAAGAGCTGTTGTAGAAACCCTTGAATGCCTAAAAGAGGAAATAGGAGTGCCTAAGTATGTAAGATGTGATAATGGTCCTGAGTTTATCTCAAAAACATTTATGAACTGGTGTAAAAAGAACTTTATAGAAATCAAGTATACACAACCTGGAAAACCAATGCAAAACGGATACATAGAGCGTTTTAATCGTTTCTTTAGAGAAGATATACTAGATGCTTACTACTTTAATGACACACATCAGTTGCAAAACATAAGCGATAACTGGCGGGAAGACTATAATTTTAACCATCCACATAAATCACTAGGGAACAAATCCCCTAAAGAATATATGCCCAGATTTGGTGAAGAATTTAAATTCTTCACCAAATCTGACCTAAATAATAATTATTTATCGAACTTTAAGGTGTCCTAAAAAGGGGAAGCTTACAAGTTTTAAATCTTTAAACTCATTTCTGGTCATAGTTATCTTCTCTATTTTAATTACTCTGCCATTAATAATAATTAGAATTTTTTTTGTTCTTTTCAGTTCTGTTCGCCAATTTTTCCATTCACTCCTATAAGAATTGGCTTCTTAGAAATATAAATTAATGGTTCTTTAGTATCTGTTTTTTGAGCATTAACATTAAGTTTGGGATTCTTTTTTAATAAATCAATTGCTTTATCAGATGAAATTGATTTTCCTTCATTAAAGAATTTTGCATTGGTCTTTGCCATTCTAATTATAAAATCTAAAGTTGATTCAGGGGCTGGAGGTGGAGGCGGTAAATTATCCATTTTCACTTCTGTACCATAACTATTATAATATGTGGTTTTACCATGGCTTGTGGTGTAATAAAATGTTTCACCATTAATAGCTATAGTACCTTGCAGGTCATCAGGGATTTCAATAACTTCAAGAACTTCTCCTTCTGTTGTTGTCGCTGTTCCTACTTTATCCGGATTTGCCTTCATATAAGCATCAGTAGCCTTTTTCATTTTAGCTTCTTGCTCTGGCGTTGCATTATTAGGAATTGGTGGAGGCGGCGGAATTTTATTAATATCTACTGTTTTACCATATTTATCAAAATAGGTTGTTTTTCCGTTTTGCTGTGTAAAGTAATAGTTAACTCCGTTGATTTCTATTGGACCTTGTTTTAGTTGGGTGTCCTTTGGCTCAATATAAGTCGCTGAACCCATCGTTACCTTCCATGGTGATTTTACTATAGTATCTCTATTTTTATATTCTTTTAATGATTTTTCTTTTTCAATTTTAGCTTCTTCAAGCGTTAAGCCAGCATAAAGATTGAAATGTTTAGAAGGTAAACCGGATTTTTCTTGATTTTCTAAGTAGCCAATGGAAGAAGACCAAATATCTGCATTTCTTAATTCCTCCTGTACTTTTTGAGCAAAACTTAAGCTGTCGTTATACTCAATTAAAACAGATGCAAAAGCAAAATCTCTACGTTCTTCAATAGTAAGGTCTTTGTTGATTTTAATCGCAACATTAGCTAAATCTGCAAACTCAACTGGCATATCATTTAAAATAATACTGTTATCTTTTTTGATTAGTATTTCAACAGGCTTTATAGTCGTTGTATTCTGAGGCTTAGCTGGTGGAGGTGGAGGTGGTCCTTGAGGAAAAGCCGCTGCTGTTTTTTTCTGTTCATCAGTCATGATATTATAGATATGCTTGTACTTATCTAAATCTCTTTGTTTTACAATAGGATACTCCTTTATTTTACCGTTATTAGCACTTGCTTTTGCCATAGCGGTATTTATTTTTTTAGCCCAAGCATTGTATTCTTCAACTTGTTTTGCTGTTGCTTTTTCTTGTTCGCTATCTTTTACTACAAGACCTGGAAACGGAAATTCAATAGATTGATCTTCTTGTTGGGTTGACATTCTTTTATATATCTCTGAGAATTTTATAAAGTCTTGTTCGTTAATAGGTGGATAGAATGTGGCATCGTCTGAAAGTTTTGTGCTTTCACTATGTATCTTTTTAGCCCAAGCATTATAAGCGGAAATTTCTTTTTCTGTTAATGGTTTTTCTTGAGCTACAATACTATTATTTTGAAGCTTTTCTTTTTCTTGTATAACTTCAACTCGTTCAGCAAAACTGTAAAAAAGAATCGCAATAATTGGCAATACTAATACCGTACTTAGCCAAACTCTGGTTTTTGATGTTTGTGTTTTCATAACTGTAAATCGTTTTTTGATTGATGAATAATTGATGGCACTCGATAGTTGATGATTTTGAGTGTTTGATGAAAATTGTAATAGAATATGTTGATAAACTTTAGTGTCCGTTCCTTGTTCTAAAACGGCTTGGTCTGCTAAAAATTCATGATTAAGTTTTACATGATGTTTCAAAATGTAAATTAAGGGATGAAACCAAAATATAACTTGAAGTACCTCTAGAATAATAATGTCTAAACTGTGTAATTGCCTAGCGTGGGTTTCTTCGTGAAGTAAGACTTCTTTCGGAATGTTATCAGATTCATACCTTGTTTTATTAAAAAAGATATATCTAAAAAAGGAATGTGGAATTGTATTTTCATGCAGTAAAACATAAATAAAAGAGCGCTTTTTGATGTTGTCATTCTTAGAAATACGTCGTTGCATTTTTATAAGATTTACAATAAACCGTGAAGCAAACATTAAAACGCCAAATCCGTAAATTAACCAAAGTGTGGTTTCTAAATTAAAGAAAGGGGCTTCTTCAATGGTTACATCTTCTAATACTAATTCCATTGGAAAAAATACAGGTGCGGTTTCTGATGTGGCAATTACAGGTTCTATATATTCTGTTATGGTTAAGGTAGGAATTACTAATGCCAAGATCAAAACACTTAGTAGATAAAAACGTTTAAGGCGGTGCATATTCTGACGTTCTAAAAAGAGCACATAGACTAACCAAAACACAAATAAGCATGCGGAAAATTTTAATAAGTACGTTTCCATAATTATCGGTTTTTAATTTCTGTATCTATGATTTTCTTTAACGCCTCTAACTCTTCGGTTGTTAAATCTGTTTTACGCGTAAAGAATGATGCAAATTGCGAAGCACTATCATTAAAAAAGGTTTTAATGAGCCCATTAACATGCTTAGAAAAATAATCTTCCTTTTTTACTAGCGGAAAATACTCTCTCGATTTACCGTGCGTTTTATAATCTACAAAGCCTTTTCCTATCATGCGTTTTAGTAAGGTCGCAATAGTTGTGGTGGCTGGTTTTGGCTCTGGGTAGATGTCTAACAAATCTTTCATAAAAGCTTTTTCTAGCTTCCAGAGGTGTTGCATTAGTTGTTCTTCGGTTTTTGAAAGTTGCATGCTCTACGTTTTTAGAATTAACTCTACAAATGTAGAGTATATATTTTAATTCTACAAGTGTAGAGTTGGGATTAAGTGTATGAATACTTTTATTAAGTGATTAGTTTTGGGTGATTTAAAA
>NZ_ATMR01000095.1 GCF_000427335.1 Winogradskyella psychrotolerans RS-3
TATGTTTTTTTATATTTGAGAATTACACCTATATAAGGATTAATCGCAATTATTGAATGAGCTTATTTCGTAAATTCTTCGGAAAAAAATCTGAACAAACTGAAGAAAACATACCAAATCATGAACGTGGCAAATATATGCCAGAAGTAAAGCTACCTGTAGATGAACGTTTTACAATCAACTTCAAACGCAATGGTGGTAAGTTTCTATATTGTGAAAATTTAGAAGAAGTTAAGGAAAGTTTTAATTCTATTTTAGAGGAGAATAATTGGCATAATGATAAAGTTTTTCTAATCGATCAACGTTTAACAGAATTATTTAAAGATTTTAATCTTAACAGTAGTACAAAACTCTCTGAAACTGCTTATTTTTTATCTACCTGCGAGTATTTAATTTCTGACGATGGCTCATTATTGATTTCTTCAAATCAAATTGCAGAAAAAAATTAATAGAATTACCAGATCATTTTATAATCTATGCTACAACCAGTCAGTTTGTAGAAACTATTGGCGAAGGTTTAAAAGGTATTAAAGCTAAAAGTAAAACAAAAATACCAACAAACATTACTACAATAAAGCATTTCAAAGCCGCTGACGATAAAGACTTTCTAACTTACGGAAGTAGTTCAAAAAACCTATACCTACTTTTATTAGAAGACTTATAATGAAAGAACTAGCCATAAGAGCCATTTCTGGTGCTATCTATGTTTTACTTCTAATAGGTTCACTTTACTCACAAATAGCTTCTGTTATTTTAATTGGAGTATTTGGTGTCATTTGTTTAACAGAATTAAGCCGTCTTATAAAGCTTAAATCTTTTATGCAATATCTCATATTTCTTATTTTATATGGAGGATTTTGGTATTTAAGTGTCAATAATTCAACAAATTTAATGAGCGATGAAGCCATTCAAATTCTACTAGTAATTACCATATTTGTCAATCTTATTTTAATCAAGGATTTATTTGCCTCAAAACGGATTCCTCTTTTTGAATCTAAGCGGTATATTGTGGCTGCTTTTTATTTGGCTAGTGGTTTTGTGTTTATGTTACTCATTGCTAACTACCATAATGAATTTACGCCACTTTTATTATTAGGTGGATTTATACTCATTTGGGTTAACGATAGTGCAGCATACATTGTTGGAAAGAATTTTGGTAAACAGAAATTATTCCCAAGTATATCACCAAAGAAAACAGTTGAAGGGTTCCTAGGTGGTTTATTTTTTGCCTGTATTTCCAGTTATTTTATTGCTTCTTACTCAGAAACGCTTACGTTTACACCATGGTTAATATTAGCCATTATCGTTAGTGTTTTTGGTACATTTGGTGATTTAATAGAATCTAAATTTAAACGCCAAGCAGGCGTTAAAGATAGTGGAGTTATAATGCCAGGACATGGAGGGCTTTTAGATCGACTAGATAGTATTATCTTTGCTGCTCCATTTATATATTTATTTTTAAGAATTATACACTTTTAAGAGATTAAAACTATGTTTCATAAAGAAGGCCATAAAATTATATTTATTACACTAGTAATAGTTATCGGTTCATTTTTTTTAATTGATGAATTTATTATTAATGAATGGTTAAGAAAAGGATTGATGCTAGCAATTTTAGTATTCTTCATTCTAATTTTACAGTTCTTTAGAAACCCTAAACGCAACACGCATTCTAGCGAAAAACAAGCGTTATCTCCTGTAGATGGCAAAGTTGTGGTTATTGAAGAAGTTGAAGAGACTGAGTTTTTTAAAGATAAACGTATTCAAGTTTCAGTATTTATGTCTCCTATAAATGTACATGTTACGCGTTACCCAATTTCGGGAAAAGTGACTTTTAGCAAGTATCATCCAGGAAAGTTCTTAGTCGCTTGGCACCCAAAAGCAAGTGAGGAGAATGAGCGCACTACCGTAGTGGTTGAAAATGAATATTTTGGTAAAGTATTATACAGACAAATTGCTGGTGCATTAGCGAAACGTATTGTAAATTATGCTAAAGTTGATACTAAAATCGAACAAGGATCTGATTCTGGATTTATAAAATTTGGGTCGCGTGTTGATTTATTCTTACCTTTAGATGCAGATATTAAAGTAGAACTTAATCAAAAAGTTCGCGGTGGTGAAAGCATCATTGCAGAAATTAAATGACTTCCAAAGAATTAAACATAGAATTTCAAGACGCAGTAGATCGTGTAAACGATCATACTGAACCTTTTCCTGCGGATTTTTTACTTCGCCTATACGCCTATTTTAAAAAAGCAACCAATAATTACGATCAGCCAAGCAGTCGTAAGCCCATAATTAATGCGTTTAAGGCAAATGCTTTATTTCAAGTAAAGGATATCTCTAAAGATGAAGCTAAAAAAGAGTATATCAATCTTGTTACGAATTATTTTTTATATCGTAAGTAAAGATTTCAAAAGACTTAAGCTCCCTTTGCTGTTGTTAGAAATAAGATAAAAACTTGAGAGCAACTAACTGACCACCTCAGGACTTCCTATTTAATCAATCAATACCATTTATTATTTAAAATGAGTTATAAATAATAATTGGAATAAGAGACAAATCTGTTTGCTACAATCAGAAATATCTATAGCCCCATAATAGTTTAGCAATTTATGTTTTTGTTTTATTAAAACATCGCTCAAGGGACAAACTACTCAATTCTGATCGATCAAAATTAGCAATTTAACCCTATAATAAATAATACGTATTATACCTTTTTATGTCCTACGTCTTTGTTCGATATTCCTGATTCTAAAAATATAACAAATTTATTCTCTTATCAAAGGCAGTGTAGAACACCTTAATAAACCTTCTTGCTTTGCAATCTCTGCATAAGGGACTTCTTCAACAGTAAAGCCATTTTCTCGTAACCAAGTATTCAGTCTCGTGAAGTTTTTTTCCGAAATAATAACATCTTCAGAAATTGAAAATATATTACTATTCATACTATACATTTCCTCTTTTGTGATTTCGAACACATTCTCTTTCCCGAAAAAATTCAATAACCATTCATATTCCCTTTCAATTAAGAATCCATTTTTATGAAGTATAGCTTTGTCTTTCCCTATAGGCTGAAAACAACAATCTAAGTGAAGCGCATTTTCCTTAGGATCCGTGTTTGATTTACGAAGTTCGAATGCTTTCACGGTTTTATGCGGAAACAATTCCTGAATAGCAATTACAGCATCCATATTAGTCCTCGCTGTAATGTAATCTGAATAGTCTTCACCTGAATAGGTTCCTATAAACACAAAATCATTCCATGGCATTACATCACCACCTTCTACATGGCACTCCTCTGGAAGAATGATAATGTTCTCATCCCCTATTTTCTCTATCACATGATGAATTGCTTCATACTCGCGTTCGCGATCTGGTAATATATTAGCTTTTATAAATTTATCATCAATGACAAAAGCTATATCTCTAGAAAATATTTGGTTGTAGTCCTTAATAACCTCTGGTCTATAAACCGTAACATCATATTTTTCAAATATTTCAGCAACAGCATCCATTTCCTTAATCATATCGCTTTCTTTAGGATACGTGCCTGCCTTTATATGTAGAATAGATTTAGGATCGTAAGCCTCGTCAATTGAAGGAATAGAACCAATACTTTCGGCTGTACCAAGAATAACTGATCTTAGACGTGAAGTTTCGTTTTGTATATTAAGTTTCATAAGTATTATTTATTCTTTTCAACGATCATGTATTATATCTTAATTACGATCTTATAGATGTATTAAAACACTTTACTATGGCCATTTCAAATGTCTAAAAACAGAAAAAGCTCCATAAATATCTATGAAGCTTTTATTTATAAATTCAGAGAATTATCTTTTATCAATAGATTTAAAATCTCTATGAGTTTCTCCTATGTATAGTTGTCTTGGACGACCAATAGGTTCATTACGCATACGCATCTCTTTCCATTGAGCAATCCAACCTGGTAAACGACCCATAGCGAACATTACAGTAAACATTTCTACCGGAATTCCCATAGCTCTATAAATAATACCAGAGTAAAAATCTACATTTGGATATAATTTTCTATCCACAAAGTAAGGATCTTCTAATGCTTCTTTTGCTAAGCCTTTAGCGATATCTAAGATAGGATCTTCAATACCTAAATCTGCTAATACTTCATCAGCTGCTTTCTTAATAATAAGAGCTCTAGGATCAAAGTTTTTATAGACTCTGTGACCAAAGCCCATTAAACGGAAAGGATCATTTTTATCCTTAGCTTTAGCCATATACTTCTTAGTATCACCACCATCAGCTCTAATAGCTTCAAGCATTTCTAAAACGGCTTGGTTAGCACCACCATGAAGTGGTCCCCAAAGTGCCGAAATACCAGATGCCAATGATACAAATAAACCAGCATGAGAAGAACCAGCAATTCTTACTGTAGAAGTAGAACAGTTTTGTTCATGATCTGCATGTAAAATTAAAAGTTTATCTAAGGCATTTACTAAAATTGGATTTTGTTCGTAATCACCACTTGGGCTTTTAAACATCATCTTTAATAAATTCTCTACATAACCCAATTTATTATCTCCGTAATCTAAAGGAAGACCATTCTTTTTACGTAATGTCCAAGCGACTAAAACAGGGAATTTAGCTAAAATTCTAACAATAGCTTTATACATTTCCTCTTCAGAACTAACATCTACTGTAGATGGGTAAAAATGCGGTAAGCGCACTAGTTAAAGAAGATAGCACTCCCATTGGATGTGCAGATTTAGGAAATGCATCCAAAATCTTTTTAATATCATCATCAACAACTGAATGTGCTTTAATATCGGCATCAAATTTTGTTAATTGCTCTTTCGTTGGTAATTCACCGAAAATAAGAAGGAACACGACTTCTAAAAAACTACCTTTCTCAGCTAATTCTTCAATAGAATATCCTCTATATCTTAAAATACCTTTTTCACCATCTAGAAACGTAATAGCACTTTCACAACTTCCTGTATTTTTATAGCCCGGATCTAAGGTAATAACACCTCCTGTTGAACCTCTTAAACTTTTAATATCAATAGCGACTTCTTTTTCTGTTCCAGTTATGATAGGAAATTCATACTTCTCGCCATTAATTTCTAATGTAGCTTTATCTGACATATTTTCTTTTCGGATTTTAATAAATTATAAGGATTGTAAATTTACAAAATATCAAACGATTTATAAAGCAGATTTATAATGGTTTTAACAATTTCGGGGTGTTCTATCAAACTACTATAATTTTAGCCTATTGAAATATAAAAAATGGGCCTATTTTTGCCAGTTATTTTGAATATGAAACATTTCATCTTACCACTTTTTTTTTGACATTTAGTTTTAATTGTATGTATTCACAAATTGTGAATGTAGAATCTTTAAGACGTGTTTCTGATACATCGAAATGGTCTGGATCTGCAAGTTTAGATATTGGACTCATAAAAAACACACAGTCAATTTTTAAGATCACTAATAATTTGAGGCTTCAATATAATTTTGAAAAGAACCTCTATCTTTTTATTAATGATTTAAAACTTGAACAAATTGAAAACAATTCTTTTGTAAATAAAGGTATTCAGCATTTAAGATATAATAGAAAAATTACAGAACGTTTAAAGCTTGAAGTTTTTGCGCAAAGTCAGTACGATGCTATTTCCGATATAAATTTTAGAGGATTATTAGGTGTTGGACCACGATTTAAACTCTCTAAAAATGACAATTACAGGTTTTATTTAGGAACACTTTTAATGTTTGAACACGAAGAATCCTCGGATCAAAGTATCGATATTCTAAGAGATTTTAGAGGTAGTATCTATTTTTCTAGTAGCTTATATCCTTTAGAAAATATATCTATAGTGAGCACTACATATTACCAGCCACTATTGAAACAATTCTCTGATTTTAGAATTTCTAATCAAACGTCTCTTGGTATTAAAGTCTTAAAAAATCTACTATTTAAAACCTCATTCACCTATAATTTTGATGCTAGTCCTATTATTGGTATTCCTAAGACGCAATATGAGTTGACGAATGGCATTGTTTATACGTTTGATTGAAAAAGCGATATTAGACCGTCCCGTTATCGCAACTGTTAGATCATAGAACTTAGACTCCAATGTAAATAACTGATGAAGTGATAGCACAAATAGAACTAAGATAATTGTGGATAAATACTAATTTCGGTTTAGAATTTCCCTAAACTGATAAAAGAAACGTTCTATTAATCTTAAGTCTTCAGTAATAATCTCTGCAGTGCCTCTCATTTCTTGTTTAAACTCTATGTCTTTATTATAGGAAGTAATCATTTTCTCAGGCAACGAAACATCAATAAAATACAAACCTTCTTTATCTGGAATTAATGATATGTTTTTCACTTTTCCGTTTAACACACCAAATTCAGTATCTGGATAGTTTTCTAATTTTACATTTACCTTTTGCCCAATTTTAATTTTACCAGAATTTTGTGCTGGTGTCTTTAGCTTTGCAATATATGCTGCATTCTCATTTGGAATGATAGTAAACACCAAATCTCCTTGATTAACGGTTTGATTGGTGTCCCAATAATTTAAAAAAGAAACCTTACCATTAATATTTGAGCTTAACACATATTGAAACTCCCAATCTTTAACGGCTTTCTTGAGTTGATTAAAGGATTGAATTACATTTTTAAGTAAGGTCATTTCTTCTTTAACACGATTGATTTCTGTTCCTTTTGAAGTCATGTTCGCATTACTGATACCTTCTCTAATTTGAGAAATTGAGGCTTCAAAATTTTTAAAGTTACGCTCAGCTTGCGCGTATTGCAATTGCTTGTTTTCGTATTCTTGCGCCGAAATCACTCCTTTTTCAAATAAGGTGGTTTGCCTGTTTAAATCTTTTAAATTGAATTCTAGTTCGGTTTTGTTAAGGTCTCTTTGAGATTTTAAACTTTGTAAACGTCTATTTAATTCTGAAATGGAATATCGATTTGCTATAGCTTCATTAGAAAATGGTTCTAACTCTTTGTTTAATTTATATTGTATATAACTGTTCTCAAATAATGCATATTGCGATTCTATATCTCCTAAAAATAATATGGGTAAACTGTCTAGTGGAAAATAAAACGATTTACTATTTACTGTGATGGTATCAATCACAGATTTTAGTATAAAAACATCTTTATAATTAGCTGTGTTTTCTAAAATGGCTAAAGATTGATTTTCTGTTACAACTTCGTTATCTGAAACTAGAATAGTATTCAACTTTCCTGTAATTTTAGCATATTCTTTTTGTGGTGGCACTTGTGTGGTTACCAAAGCTTCAGAAACAATAATATCTGGATATTTTACAAACCAAGAAATACCCAATAACATCAGAATTAAAAATAGGAACAAGACATTTCCCCAACGTATCATCCAATGTGGTACTCTGGTGAGTATTTCTTGTACTTCTTCGCTTCTTAGTTGTATGTTGTCTAGTTTGTTTTCCATTTATTTCATTGTATTCAATCAAAAAACACCCCTAAAGTCCCCTCAAGGGGACAATTGTACGATTAAAATTTATTTTTATATTAAACTTTATAAATGCAATAATGCTTATTTTGAGCTTACATTAATTTGTAAGCATCAAAAAAAATATTTTGTTTTTAACCTATTCTCTAAAGGGACATTTTAAAAAAATCTTTTAGATTTTTTTCCGCAACAGCGAGACTGTCCCTTTGAGGGGACTTTAGGGGTGTTTTAAAAAAATTTGAATGTCTAGTTCCCCAATTCTAACTGATTCTTTACCAAATGAAAGTAATTCCCTTTCTGCTTCACCAAAGCCTCATGATTCCCAACTTCTACAATTTTTCCTTTATCTAAAACCACTATTTGATGTGCGTTTTTTACAGTACTTAATCTGTGTGCGATTACTACAACGGTTTTATCTTCGAAAAAGGTGTTTAGTTTTTCCATAATTACTTTTTCATTATTGGCATCTAAAGCCGATGTAGCTTCATCAAAGAATAAGAAATTTGGGTTTTTATAAACTGCCCTAGCGATTAATAACCTTTGTTTTTGGCCTGTGCTAACGCCTACACCTTCCATTCCAATTTTGGTATTGTAACTTAATGGTAAACTCTCTATAAACTCTTTAATATTAGCCACATCTACTGCATGTGCTAATTTCTTTTTATCGACATAATCTTCGCCAACCGCAATATTATTGGCTATAGTATCATTAAATATATAACCTTCTTGCATCACCACTCCACATTGATGCCTCCATGTTTTTTGAGATACGTTTTGTAAATCGTGGTTTCCAATTTTTATTTGTCCGCTATTTGGGTCATAAAATTTCAGTAATAATTTCATCAAGGTAGTTTTTCCACTTCCACTGACTCCAACAATTGCCGTTACTTTATTAGATGGAATGGTTAAGTCTAAATCTTGTAATACCATTTGTTCTGAACCAATATACCTAAACGAGACTTTAGATAATTCTAAATTAGCATCTAAAGGAATGTCTGTAATTTTCTCAGCATCTTGTTGTTCTTCGTCTTCTTTATTGTGGATTTCGGCTAAACGCTCTAAAGATATTTTAGCATCTTGGACTTCTCTAATAAAGTTAATGAGTTGTGCAATTGGCGAATTTAATTGCCCAACGATATAACTTATAGCTAACATCATACCTAAAGTAATTTCACCATCGATGACCAATTTTGCGGATAAAACTGTTATTAATATATTCTTAACTTCATTGATAAAACCTGAACCCACACTTTGGTATTGTTCCAATGCCAAACCTTCAATAGAGACTTTAAACAAACGTGCTTGTACAAACTCCCAAGACCAACGTTTTTGTTTTTCTGCGTTGTGTAATTTTATTTCTTGCATGCCATTGATGAGTTCAATGACCTTACTTTGTTCTTGGCTTACTACAGAAAAACGTTTATAATCTAAATCTCTACGTTTTTTAAGAAAAATGATAATCCATAAAAAATACAGAAAACTACCCGTTAAAAATATACCAAACAACATTAAATTATAATATGCCAATACAAAACTAAACACCAATAAATTAACCATAGAAAACAGCACATTTAAAGATGATGTAGTTAAAATGCGCTCTATACGCTTGTGGTCATTGATACGCTGAAGAATATCACCTGTCATTCGCGTATCAAAAAACGCAATAGGCAAATTCATTAACTTAATAAAGAAATCTGAAACTAAAGAAATATTGATACGTGTACTAAGATGTAACAAGATCCAACTTCTAATCACCTCAATGGCTGTTCTGCCAATAAACAAAGCTAATTGGGCAAATAAGATTAAGTAGATAAAATGAATGTCTTGGTTTTTAATACCTACATCTACTATACTTTGAGTTAAAAAAGGAAAGATGAGTTGTAGTAAACTGGCTGCAATTAAACCAATGACTAATTGCCATAAGAAGCGTTTGTATTTGAAAAGGTATTTGGATAAAAAAATGAAGCCGAATTCTTTTTTATCGGTATCGAAATCTGAGTTGTAAAATTTAGCTGTAGGCTCTAATAATAATGCTATACCTTCTTCGGTTTGATCTGTAGCGTTATTACCTATCCAATGTTTTAAAAATTCTTCTTTATTATATTTAAGTAAACCATGTGCTGGATCTGAGATGTAAAAAGCTCCTTTCTTTATCTTGTATAAAACTGCGTAATGGTTTTTATTCCAATGTAGAATGCAAGGTAGAGGAGCCTCTTCAATACGCTCTAAAGTAAGTTTAACTCCTAGACTTCTAAATCCTAATTTTTCAGATGCTTCGCTTAAACCTAAAAGACTACTACCAATTCTAGTGGTTTCACTTATGGCTCGAAGCTTTTGAATGGATATAGTTCTATTATAGAACTTAGCTATTATCTTTAAACAAGTTGGTCCGCAGTCTTTTGCATCCCTTTGTTTGTAATGCGGAAAGTTTTTTAGCATTTAACAATTTTTATTTAAAACTACTACCAAAACTTATGATTCTTAACATCCTTTAATTTACGCAAAAACTGAGGCTCCTGCGGATGGTAAAATGCTTGGTCTATTAAATTCATATCCTTATCTATTAAGATATATCTTGGGATGGATTGCATTTCGATAAATTTCATGAATTCCTTAGTGTCACTATCAGTTTCATCTAGCCAATATGAAATTGACTGCCCTAATTGTTTTGTTTTAATCCTCCATTTCTCTTTATCTTTTTCTTTATCTATACTGATGCTTATTACGGATACATTGTTTGGCATGTCAATTTCTTTCATGGTTTTGACACCTTTTATACATGGTGCGCACCATGTGGCCCAAAAATCAATTAAATAATAATCTGTTTGATTTTGTTTAATGATATTTGTAAAATCAATTGATTCATCCGATTTACCAAAAAACTGAAGTTGAGACAAATTCTTTTTAAAATCCTCATTGTCTATTGGCTCAATTTCCTTGTCAATTATAATTTTATTATTAGAATATAAATTAGTTTTCTTAAGCCATTTTGTTGCTGCCGGATATTTATCATTACCTTTATTATCCTCAAATCTTAAAAAAGAAAAAACACCTATAGATAACAGATTAATATATTCTTCAGAAAAATTTATGATATTTAAATTTTTATAATCAAAAATATTTATTCTATTTTCAACATAACTAAAAAGCAATCTCCTTAAGGTTTTACTAGCAATTGGATCTGACAAAGTTTTAATAAAATGATCTACTTTTTCGCTTAAAGGGTTTATCATTTGTAGTTTTTCAAAATAATAAATATCATTTAATTGAACCTTTTTTGTGTTATTTTTTTCAGTATATAAGTTATTGTAAAAAAGATATAATGAATCTAACTCCTTTTGATAGATTTCCTTGTTTTCAGTTTGAAAAATTTTTGATCTTAATCTTCTATAGTTTTCTGTTATAGAATCTATATTTGAACTATTATGCTTGAAAATATATTTTTCTGAATCATATTCTAAAACCAGTCTAGAATTTCCTTTCGAAATTAAATAATTTTGCTTTATATTTTCAATTTTATTTTGACCAGAAATATATACACCATACCCTACAACCATTGAACTATAAGCACTAGACAGAACATGAGTTACTCTTCTTTCTTCGTGCTTTTCATTGTTAAAAGTTAGTGAATAATTATGTAATAAAGCATCAGGGACATTAATAATTGCCCTACCATCTTGATTAAAATTTACTGATATATATATAGAATCATTTTCTATATTAATTTTATTCGAGATTTCCTCTTTTACTATTTCTTTATTATTTTTTTTACAATTAAACAATAAAGCTAGTAACAAAAGAAGTAACAAGCTGTACAGCTTGTTACCCCAAAATTTGGCATTATGTTTAATAATTTTAATCATAAAATTATTGACCAAAACCATCATGTTCACAATCATAATGACAACCACTGGTTTCACCATTAGTTATATCATCAACACATGCATTATTTGCGGCACCTGAAGCACCTGAATCGCTAGAAGAAAAACTTCTTAAGATAAGCATATATGACGAGCCGTCGGAATGCGTAATAATACATTTTTGTGCACCACCACTTACGTTCTCTAACTGTTTTTTACCAAGCACAGTAACTCCTTCTAAATTTAAAATGTTTTGTAACATAATTTTAATATTTAATTGTTAAAAAATACTTGAACCATTATAGACACTCAAGTTGTGTCGTTTCCTTATATCTTTCCGATTAGAATTTTACCAATACTTATGATTCTTAACATCTTTTAACTTTGACAAAAACTGAGGCTCTTGTGGATGATAAAATGCTTGGTCTATTAAATTCATACCTTTATCTATTAAGATATATCTTGGGATAGATTGCATTTCGATAAATTTTATGAATTCCTTAGTGTTACTATCTGTTTCATCTATCCAATAAGAAAGAGATTGCTCTAATTCTTTAGTCTTAGTTTTCCATTTCTGTTTATCCTTCTCTTTATCTACACTTATACTAATTACCTTTATGTTTTTCGGTAACTGCATATTATTCATTATTTTAACGCCTTTTATACATGGTGCACACCACGTCGCCCAAAAATCTAACAAATAATAACTACTAGGGTTTTGCTTGATGACTTGAGCTATACTCAAATCATTTTGCTCGGTATCAGCTAAGATTAGTTTATGTATTTTTGTTTTGAATAAATTACTGTCTAAAGGTGTGATCTTTTTCTTGATATGTAAAGAGTCCTTTTTGTAAAAGTCTGTGGTTTTTAACCAATCAATTGCTGATTGATATTTTTTGTCTCTTTTATTATCTGGGTCTTTTAAAAAATTATAGTGTCCTATTGCTATAAGTTCTAAATATTTTTTTCCATATTTCTTTTCATTAAGTGTGTTGTAGTCAAACATCTTAATTCTTGTCTTTGTATAATTATATAGCAACGAATACAATTCTTTACTAGCTACAGGATCAATCGTTCTTTTTAGAAAATTATCAACTTCTTCATTAGTTGAATCTAAATTCTGTAATTTATTATAATAATATATATCATTATATTGTAACAAGCCGCTTTTATTTTCAGATGAATACTTTTGCACAAATTTTCTATACAACGTGTCTAATTTTAATATTGATTTTTTTTCATTGCTTTTTGATACATCCCATTTTTCATTTACTAGAGATTTATAATTTTCAAAAACATAATCAATATTGTTCATGCTTTTTGAAAAAACATAATTATCAGCAAGGAATGTCAATTTAAGAGTATCCGTTTTATCCGTTAAAAGATAAGCTTGAGTAATTTTTTGAAATTCATTATTGTTATACACCAACCCTTTATATTTAATAACCTTATACTTCTCTGTGATAGGTATTTTTTTTATGATTGAGGTGCTATCGTTTGTCTCACTTTTAAAACTTAAGAAATTATTATTTAAATAATCATCAGGTATATTAAATCCTACCTCACCTACTCCGATAAATTCAATAGACACTACTATTGAGTCTTTTTGGGTCGTATTGTTTTTTTCAACATAAACTTCTCTCTCTTTTTCTTGAACACATGAGAAGAAAAGCAAGAGAATAAACTGTAAACCCATATAAGATTTACAGTTTAAGTTTTTTATTCTATTCATAGATTTACTAATTTTAACCTGGCCCATCATGTGAACAATCATAAAAACATCTATCGGCATTTTCTAATAGTTGACCACATGCTTGTTGCGCAGCTGCTGTTTGCGACTCAGCAGTTTCACCTACACTTCCTCCCATAATGATATACTCTTCAGAATCATTATTAGTTAAAGTGGTTAGCCTACAGCTGCCTCCACCATTTATCGCGCCTTGCTGTGTTTTACCGAGCACAGTAACTCCTTCTAAATTTAAAATGTTTTGTAACATAATTTTAATATTTAATTGTTAAAAAATACTTGAACCGTTATAGACACTCAAGTTATGTCTCATTCATGCATGAATATTATTAATCTCTTTTTTAGTTTTTAACATCTCTTGTTCTAAGATTGGTTCAACAAAATGCTCAATGTCTTTAAAGCTATAATTTTTTGGAAAAAGTTTTTTGTTAATTAAAATTATAGGTGTGCTTTCTATCCCTTGTTTTAAGCACCAATATATTTGTTGACTTAGTATTTTATTATACTTTAAATCTTTACATTTCCCCCATTTTTTAGTCCATATTTTTGTATTGCCATTGCTATACCAATCATTAAAAGCGTTTAAAAAAACTTTTGTATCGTTTTCAAAATACAATTGCAGTAAGCGTTCTGAGATTATAGTTTTATTGTCTGCTCTATCTTTATTTGGAACTAAAAACCTAAAGTTTAACTGAATGCTATCCTTATACTTTTGTAATAAATCTATATATGTTTTATGAGCTTCGATACAGCTTTTGCATAAAGGATTGGTAATAATTGTAAGTTTTATGATTGGGTTTTCAGCTCCTAGTACAATTTGCGGTATAGTACAATCTTCTGTGTCAAGTTGTGTTAACGCGTTATAATAAGGAATAAACAATTTATGATTTCTTCTAAAACTTAGATTTTCAATTTCGAGCGTAATATTTTTTTGTTCTAATAATAATAGTGGTTTAAGTGCTAACCAACCTATTATTGTTATAGCTAAAACTGTTGTTAGCAATAAAATATCGCTGTATTGAAATAGAGTCGTTTCATAAGTTGCTAAGAGTGTAGAAAATTGTAATACCAAAACAAAAGCCACACCTAAACATAAAGGACACCACTTTTTAATCGTAAAATATTGTTGGTAAATTGAATATAAAACTACAGGTAACGCAATTGCTGAGATAATTAAAGCCAATATACTAAAAGGCCGTAAAAGGCTATAGACAGTAATAACTGTAAAATACATTATAACCGTATCACTAAGGTCTATAGTTTTAAAAACCTTGGCACTTTTTGAGTTAAGTACATTTACGCAATTCGTAATTGTTGTTATTTTACAGTATTTGGAAGCAAAGGTTTGTTGCCCAATTTTCTCCTTAATAATAAGATACCCTAAACCGAGACCAATAAGCGATAATGCAAAATATGTAGTTAACAATATTGAGTTTGTGACGAGAAATACATATCCCAAAAATGATAAGGAAAACAATAGCAGAAAAACTTTAGTAATAGAATCCTTTGATAAAGAAGCTTTACCAATCGCTTTGTTTTCTTCAATGGCAATTATAAAACCTGTCCAGTCGTTTAAAAATTGATTCTCTGAGAGCGTTACTATTTTCTCTTCACTTAACTGTATTTTTATGGTGTTGTTAGTTTCTTTAGATGCTAAAGCAATATATTCCGTTTTACCATTACTTACTTGTGCAATAAAATGATGAGGCAGTTGCTCTAATGCGGTTTTTGGAACATTAGCCGCAATGTGTTCTACATTAAAATAATCTAAAGTATTTGTAAAACTTAAAACTAAATTATCTGAATCACTAAGAAGCCGCAATGCCAGTTGCTGCTTACTAATAGAATACTTATATTCTTTTAGAAGCTGTGCAAGTAAAAAAACAGATGCATCTTTCAAATCCTTAATCTTTTAAGAAGCTTAAAATTAAGGCATTAAAAACAAAAGCTAGTACACAAAAGCTTACTTTAAAGTAAGCAAAAACGGAAATCTAAATAAAACCATTTGTTCTAGCAGCCAACACTAAATCTCTATCGCTATTACTCTCAATATTAAATATATGTTTATTGACAATACTCCTATATACAAATAGATTTATTTTTTTTAAGAGGGAAAATTATTTCTATTCTGATATTTCAATTTTATTAATAATATCATTGAATTCCAAAGTATCATTTGGAGAGGGCGAATTAATCAAAACAACATTATTATTATAATCTAAAATAGCATAATGAGGAATAGTACTCACGTTAAAAAATGCTATTAAATGATTGCTTTGAGTTTTACTAATCACATATTGATTTTTATCCATCCCAAATTCTTGTAATTCGGCAACTTTTTTTCTCCAACTTTCTTGATTCTCGTCTATTGAAAAATAGTAGAATTCTACATTTTTATTCTGAATTAATTTTTTTCTAAACTCATGACTACTTTTAATTTCTTTAATACATGGTGCACACCAACTTGCCCAAAAATCAATTATTTTAATTGTATTGCCCTGATTTTTTAAAATATCTTTTAATGTAATTCTTTCTCCATCAATATCTAATAAAATAGAACCGTAAACATTTTCTGCTAATCGATTATTAATCTTATTTAATCGTTCATTTATTCTCTCTAACACAACTTTATATTTTTCTTCTTTTATTTGCGGCAAGTAAATCATAATTTTATCTTGTAGGTTCTTTGAATTTTTTGTAATCGAATGACTATCAAATTCAAATATCATTTTTGTAATCGCATATTCTTTAGTGTTACCAACCAAATTTTTATTGATTAAATCTAATTGAAAATCTAGTGATTCTATTGAATATGTATTATTGCCAAATTTTTCTTCAGATACAATATTTAGATATTTTGTTAATGCAAGATAAAAATTCACATTATCATCTTGGTCATTTCTATTAAAATCATTGATAGATATACCTTTTAAATATTCTGTATAATTAGTTATGGCGCCTTTAGGAATGCTGTTCTGATTTAATATCCCATTGATATACTGAAATTTAAAAACATCTTTTATTTTATTATAAAACAAATCTGAAACATTTTTGTTTTTTGCATACTGATCTAAAAACTGTTGCTTATTTTTATAATAATTTTCATGAACTTTCTTATATTCAGAAATTCCAAGTTGCTCATTATATCTTGGGTAATTTAGGTTTAAATTATAAAGTTCTTTAAAAAAATTATAATGGGCTTCATTATTGCCATTAAAAGTTATTATGCTATTATCCAATTTATAACTAAGCGTATCACCTGGAGTTACATATATAAAAAACGCAATTGAGCTAGGTTTAAAACTAGCAAACCTAAATAGTCTTGGTGATTCCAATTTAAAACTAAAGTTTAAATTTTCATGTTCATTCTTTGCTTTAAGCAAAAAAGACTGTTTATTAAATTCAATATGGGTTTCATCAAGCAATACTGATTCTATTAAAGTGTCTCCTGGTTGTTCTGCAAACAAGTAAACTTGCTTTGAAGTTTCTATTAGTTTTGATCTTTCTTTTTTTAGATTAAAAACAAGAATCCCAATAACAATTACGACAAGTAAAATTGTTAAGACTCTTTTTGGGGCTCTTATCATAATATTATTTTTTTTGTGAAATTTATATAAAAATACGTTTTTAAATTTAGCCACCTTTTGCCAAAGATGGCTAAATAAACAGTTAATAAACTATGGTGTGAATTCTTTAGTTGGTGGGTCTAAAGGATTTGGATAATCACAACTGCAACAATTAACTCCCATTTGCCCTTCCTGTCTACAAGAAGCCCCAGTACTAGAACAGCCAGATACACCTTCAAGGTCGCCATTGTTACAAGTTACTTTACATACGCTTCCTGCTCCTCCACCTCCATTAATAGAGCGCATTTCACCTCTTGAAAGCTGCTCCTTTTTCAAACTAAAATTTATCATAATAATTAGTATTAAATTATTGCCTACTCTTTTTTAGCTTTTCGGCATCGCTATTTTATATTTTTTAACGTACAACGATTTGTCATCCAACAGTTCTTCTATATAAAATGGTAAATCGGCAATATCATATTCTTTTGGGTAACGGTAACCATTTATAAATAAGCATGGTGTAAAGTTGAGACTGTTTTCTTCAAACCAACTATTCTGTTTGTCTAAAAGTATTTCACCTTCACTCGTATTTATATTAATTTGATATTTATTTAACCATTTCTTATGCTCTTTTACTTGATACCAATAATCCATAGCTTCATAATAATGAGCATTACCTTTTTTTAATTTCAACTGTGTAATAGTAATAGCAAAATCTCTTAATATCAAATTATTTAGACTGGCATTATAAAAAATTGAAATATTTAGTTGTTGTTCATATTTATCTAATAAAGATTTGAGTAGATAGTGAGGTTCTTCACAAAATCCACAATATGGACTGGTGATGATACTTATCTTTAAATTAGCATTTTTATTACCAAAAACTAATTTCGTTTCTGGGAGGTTATATCGATCTTCTGATGTTAAAAGCAATTTGAACGTATTATAATTCCTCTTAAACCTATTGGCTTTTAACTCAACAGTTTTTAAATCATTTACTTTTTTTAAGATTTTTTTTAATGGCAACCATACTGCTGTTAGTAGTGAGATTGTGGCGAAGAACAACAATATGCTAAGCAATCCTATATTAAAGCCAAAATTTGAATGTATTAAAATTACAGCAATAAACTCCAAAATGACAACACCAATGATTGATAAACATATTGGACACCATTTTTTTTCGATATATTTTTGATAATACAAGGAGGCAATTATAACAGGTACCGAAAAGAGCAGCACTACAATCTGTAATGAGAAATACGCAGAGTATAGATTTAAAAGCCCCATCAAGAACAACCCAACAAGTTGCGTAGAAAAGAAAAGGATGCCTAGATCGCTAAAGCTTATGGTATCAAAAAATTTCCATTCAGTTGAGTTAACTACAGTTTTACAACTGGTATTAGCTGTTACATTACAAAATTTATTGAAGAGTTCACTCTTTGTAATAATTAGATCTTTTAGTGCAGCTGTAGAAAATAACAGCCCTAAGATTGGCAATGTGTAGAACAATAGAAACCATTTTTTTGGAGCGGTCAATACTATAACTGCAATAATTAGTGCTATAGTAACTATTGGTATTATGTAATTGTATTTTGGCTTTGATTTCGCTTTTGGAACTATATTTTCATTCTCCACCAATAATACAATATCGGTCCATAAAGCCTCAAAATCAGTTTTTGCTATTGAATTGTTCTCAACTCCATTAGAA
The DNA here is from genome assembly GCF_000427335.1 of Winogradskyella psychrotolerans RS-3. GTDB lineage: Bacteria > Bacteroidota > Bacteroidia > Flavobacteriales > Flavobacteriaceae > Winogradskyella > Winogradskyella psychrotolerans. The sequence goes on from NZ_ATMR01000095.1 coordinate 18,372, forward strand.
TATATAACAGTATCATCCTTTTTTTGAACGTAGGATAAAAAATCTGAGTTACTCTTATTTAATCTTGCAAAAAATTTATTTGGCAATAATTCAATCTCTGACTTATTTACATTAAATGCACCATTCTTAATGTTGAAGAATGTTAAAGTGTCGCTTAATGCTAAAAGCGTAGGGAAATCTGGATGCGAATTAAACTGAAAATTAAATTCTTTTTTATCGATATATATATATCTTCTGCTTCTAAATAATTAAAAAGTGATTTTATATTACTCATATAAGAAATTTATTACAATAAAATTAGAACAATGAGCATATTTTACAGGATACAAATGCGCACAATAAGTAAGCAAAAACGGAAATCTAAATAAACCCTTTGGCTTTAGCAGCCAAAACCAAGTCTCTATCACTATTACTATCAATATTAAATTTTCGTTTTAAAAGCCGTTTTCTCTTATCTATCGCAGATTTAGACAAATGCACTAACTTTAACAAATCTCTCATATTAGAGCCATTAGCAAGTTCTTTAAGTATTATAAAATCATAAGTATCTAATTGAATATTATTGAGCGACTTTTGCTTAATAGCGTTTATTATAGTTTTGCTATAATGTGTTTCTCCTAATAGCACCTTATTGATAGCAATCATATAATTTGTAAAACCTACATCTTGCTTATTTAAAAAGCCCAAAGGATTATAGGCATTAATAGTCTGCCTAATTCTATGACTATTGGTATATGACGTAATCACCAATATCTTAGTATTTGGAAATTGTCCTCTAATGCATACACCCAAATCATCACCAGAATGTAAATTAAGTTGTGGTGCTGGTGGGAGGCTTAAATCTAAAATGATCAAATCTAAAGGTTTTGCAATAGAATAGCTTTGAATTTTTTGATGAGCGGTTTCGCAATCCCTAGCACTTTCGGTTTTAAAACACAACTTATCTGATTGATCTTGCATATATTGAAGTGTATTTATAACCGCTTCAATAATAATGGGATGGTCATCTATGATTAAGACGTTAACGGATTTTTTATTCATCAATATTGCTCAGTTTTTAGAGCCTAATGTTTAGGCTATCAAAAAATTAAATATGTGTAATCAACAATGAATTAATTAATCCTTAGGGTAAGAATTTGTATAAAACTAATACTTTTTTCTCACAAATAATAATAATAATAAAGGTGTAGTTGAACTATATTTTTCTATATATCTAACTTAATTTTTATACTAAAGTTATAATAGTATATAACTTTAGTCCATAAAAAAACCATCTAAAATTAATATTTTAGATGGTTTAGTATAAGTAAGATATTTCGACTGCGCTCAATGTGACAATCTTTTACAAAAAACTATTTTAACTAAGCTTTCACCTTAAAAGCATTCGCTCCAGGGAAATAAGCAACACTACCTAATTCTTCTTCAATACGTAATAATTGATTGTATTTAGCCATACGATCACTACGAGACGCAGAACCCGTTTTAATTTGTCCACAGTTTAATGCTACGGCTAAATCTGCAATAGTATTATCTTCTGTTTCACCAGATCTATGAGACATTACTGACGTATAACCTGCATTATGTGCCATGTTTACAGCTGCAATAGTTTCAGTTAACGTACCAATTTGGTTTACTTTAATTAAAATAGAATTAGCAATACCATTTTCAATACCACGAGATAAACGCTCTACGTTAGTTACATATAAATCGTCACCCACTAATTGTACTTTATCACCGATTCTTTCAGTAAGGTATTTCCAACCATCCCAATCGTTTTCATCCATACCATCCTCAATTGAAATGATAGGATATTTTTCAGAAAGTTCAGCTAAATAATCAGCTTGTTCTTTACTTGTTCTTATCACTCCAGAATCACCTTCAAATTTCTTGTAATCGTACTTTCCATCTACAAAAAATTCGGCTGCAGCACAATCTAATGCCAACATGATGTCTTCCCCGAAGATATAACCTGCTTTTTCAACCGCTAATTTAATAGTATCTAAAGCATCTTCAGTTCCACCAGCTAAGTTAGGTGCAAAACCACCTTCATCACCAACAGCTGTACTTAAACCTCTATCGTGTAATACTTTTTTAAGGTTATGGAAAATCTCAGTTCCCATTTGCATTGCATGTGTAAAGTTTTTAGCTTTTACAGGCATTACCATAAATTCTTGAAATGCAATAGGTGCATCACTATGAGAACCACCATTAATGATATTCATCATTGGTAATGGTAATGTATTTGCAGAAACTCCACCAACGTATCGATATAATGGCATACCTAATTCGTTAGCTGCCGCTTTAGCAACCGCTAGAGACACTCCTAAAATAGCATTAGCACCTAATTTTGATTTGTTTGGCGTACCATCTAACTCAATCATCATTTGATCGATAGCATTTTGTTCGAAAACAGAAACACCTAATAATTCTTGAGCAATTGTAGAATTTACATTTTCAACGGCTTTTAAAACTCCCTTACCCATGTAAGTATCTCCACCATCTCTTAACTCAACAGCTTCATGCTCACCAGTAGATGCACCAGATGGCACAGCTGCTCTTCCCATGATGCCATTTTCTGTAGTAACATCAACTTCTACTGTAGGATTTCCTCTGGAATCTAAAATTTGTCTTGCGTGTACATTAATTATAATGCTCATTATATATTTTTTTAAGTTAACAATTTCAAAACCCTATAACGTCTATAAAACCTTACAGGTCATCCAAATTTACGAAAATCTACAGCGCAAAACTTGACAAAAATCATATTTATGATTAATGATTACGATAATGATTTCGTAACTAAAAAAACGCAATAAAAAGGGTGTTTTATTGCGTTTTTGGTAAAGTAATAAAATATTTAAAATGAAATATTATTCTATTTCGTTTCGAAATGAGCGATTACTCTTTTAATGAAGTCTTTAAATTTAGTGTCGAAATTTGTGATACAAATTCCCCTTGTGAATCATAACCTTCAATATAAAAATTAATAATGTCACTTTTTGTATCAGGAAATTTTAATATCTGAGATTTATTACCTCCGACAAAAACATCTGGAAACCAAGCTATAACGCCATAGTATTTAAAAATATCTATGCGATAACTTTTATATTTTGGTGCATAAAAACTCTTGGATTCGGTAAATCCGTTATTCGCTAATCTTGTAAAAGCAAATTCATCATTTTTTTTTGGAATGTCTTCAAAGGAAGTTCTACGAGTATATAATCTAATAACTCCGTTTGCTCCTATCATTCCTGTTCCAAAACCCGTTTTATCAACATTTATTCCTTCAAAATCTGCTGTTGACATATTGAGCAATAAATCAAAGTCCGTCAATTGTACATCGTCTAAAAAAACCGCTGGAGATTTATTAGCATCAATAGTAATAGGCTTAAGATTAACAATATCAACTCCACCTGTCTGTGACGCTCGCGATACCTGGTAACCCTGAGTATGTATGTAGTCTAAAATTTTAGGAAAGCTTCTAACAAAACTTTCCGTTACTTGAATAAAATTATCTTTCCCTGATAACAAATTCATTTTTATACCAAAAGAATTAAGTTTTTTCTCAGGCGCTTTAGACTTAGGCTCCAGCATAACTTCATCTAATTCTATCACATCATTATAAAAGAAACTTTCGAAAGAGCTTTTACTTATAAATTCCGATTTTTTAAATATTGAATTATTATATTTTAAATCTTCATTTGAAATATAATCGTTGAAAGCATTCAATTTCGCATTAAGATAAATTTTCGGTTTAATCAATTTTCCTTCTTTATCCATATAAGAAACTCTTATAGCTTCATCTTTTATCACGAAAAAATTATCTACTCTAAAATTATTATTTTCTTTTACATTTACTGTAGTCCAATTATATCCAATAAGCTTGGGTTCTTGAATTCGTATTTTGGTTATTTCTTCTGAAGAATGTATTTTCCCCTCTAAAACCACACCGTTTTCAAATTCATATAAGGCCTTGGGCGCATTATTAAAAATAGAATGCCAATTGTATCTGCTCCAACCTTGAGTTAACAGTAATAAATCTAACTCAAACTCTTTTTTCATCGTGATATCTGTAAAATAATAACTAGCCTTCTCTACATAGCCTTTTACATACGGTTTGAGTCTATTTGCAGATATAATATTATGATCAGGATCATAACCCACAGTGCTTTCAGGTAAAACTGAAATACTTAAATCGGTATATTCTTTAAATTCCCCTGATGTTTTGTTTAATGCTGTAGATATTGAAACAGCTACAGAGTCTTCAGCTAAATTGAGAGCACTTATTAAAATCTCATTACCATCGTCAATACTCTTATTAATATAAATTAAACGCTCTAATAATGGTGTGTTATTTTCATCAAAAACAGTAAATGTATTTACCCCTTTAAATAAATCCGATTTGGAATACTCAAAAATCTGAGTTATTTTATCCTGAAATGAAAATGGTAAAGATTTTAATTTACCATTTTTATGTAACAACAATCTATAAGTTTTGTCCTTAATAGATTTCAGCGTTTCCTTATTGGTACTTACCGTAACATAAACCTTTTCTGGATGTTGACTATTTACTTTAATTGCAATTCCTGTAGGCTCTATGTTAGTAATGTCTTGAATGATTTCCCTACTATTACTTGTTGTTATTTTTGCTACATATTGCTTTCCTTTTTTAGGATTAAATAAAAAACTACCAATTCCAAAAGTATTACTCTTAAAGGAGGTAATCTCCACATCGGAATCGTCATAAATAGTTCCTATAACTTTAACACCTTGACCTTTAGTATTAATAATTTTAAAACCTACGTTATTATTAACATCAGTAATTAAGTGACCTCCTTCGGGTAAAAACTGCATATCATATTCCGTATTTATAACGTCTGGTTTATGCTCTTGTAAGTCGTTACTTATGACTCTTATTTTTTGAATGAAGGCATCATTTTCTTCAAAATTCTTCATCCAATTCGTAGACGCTTTTATATAATATTCACCTGTTTTAAATGTGGAATCAATTTGAATATTACCTTTTCCTGATCCGTCATAGCAGAACCACAAATAATTTTTTACAAGCACCCCGTTTTCATCATAAATGCCAACGTTTACATTGGTTGTTTTTTTAGATCGTAAACTGTTGTGTCTGTCAAAAACATAGGATTTAAACCACACACTTTCTCCAACAATAAACGATGTTTTATTAAGATGTACAAAAATGGATTCTCTTGGCAATTCAAAATACGACTTGTACTTTTCAAATAGTTCATTATCCGCAGAGTTCATTGGACTTTGCGCGAAGATTAGTGTGCCGAAAAACAGAAGAAATGTCGTATAAAATTTAGCCATAAGTTTGAGTATCAGTATTAAATATAGCGTTTTTAAAAATCATAATCATCATAAAAACTGATATTTAACATTTTAAATCTACTTCTAAATAAGATATTTATTTCTAGATATAAGAATAAACAAAATACTTTTTACTGTTAGTTTGTAGTAACGAAAAAACGCAATAAAAATTAAATTTTATTGCGTTGTCTATTTTAGAAAATGAAATTGTTTTAATTATTTTTTATATTTTCTATAAACTGGTCAAACAAATACAAGGAGTCATTTGGTCCAGGACTTGCCTCAGGATGGTACTGAACTGAAAAACAGTTTTTGTCTTTTAGTTTGATACCCGCAACAGTATGATCATTTAAATGCACATGTGTTATTTCAACATTAGAATTGGCTTCAGTTTCTTCTCTATTGATAGCAAATCCGTGATTTTGAGAGGTGATTTCACCTTTACCTGTCACCAAATTTTTTACAGGGTGATTGATACCTCTGTGACCATTATGCATTTTATAAGTTGAAATGCCATTGGCCAAAGCAATGACTTGATGTCCTAGGCAAATTCCGAATAAGGGTTTGTTATTTGCAATAATCTCTTTAGCCAAATTGATAGCATCAGATAATGGTTCTGGATCACCAGGTCCGTTAGATAAGAAATAGCCATCTGGATTAAAAGCTTCTAACTCTTCAAATTTTGAATTGTATGGAAACACTTTTATGTAAGCATCTCGCTTAGCTAGGTTTCTAAGAATATTCTTTTTGATACCGATATCTAAAGCTGCAATTTTATATGTTGCGTTTTCATCACCAACAAAATAAGGTTCCTTGGTTGACACTTTTGATGCTAATTCTAAACCTTTCATTGAAGGGAATTCTGCTAATTGCTCTTTTAGTGCGTCTATATTATCAACCTCAGTAGTAATTACGGCATTCATAGCTCCATTATCTCTAATGTAGCTTACTAATGCTCTTGTATCGACGTCTGCAATGGCTAAGGTATTATGCTTTTCAAAGAACTCTTCTAAGGACGCATCTGCTGCTGGTCTAGAATAATTAAAACTGAAGTTCTTACAAATTAAACCTGCTATTTTTACGTCATCAGATTCTACTTCGTCTTCTTTGGTTCCGTAATTACCAATATGTGCATTGGTCGTTACCATGAGTTGACCATAATAAGAAGGATCCGTGAATATTTCTTGATAACCTGTTGTACCAGTATTAAAACAAACTTCACCAAAAGCAGAACCTTCTTTTCCTATGGACTTACCATGAAAAATTGTTCCGTCTGCTAAAAGAATAAAGGCTTTTTTTCTTTGTTTGTATTTCATTGTCGTTGCGTTGAGTCGTTTATTGCTGTTAAATCGATATTGTTACTCGTTTCTTGTAGGCTTTTATAACCTATGTTTTGCGTTAGTGATTGAACGGTTTGTTTGAGCTCCTCGCAGAGAGCGAGTAGTGAAAGCGTGACCGAATAAGTTTTCTTAAAAACTTGTTGGGTAACGCCCAAATCATTCTTCTATACTTTGCAAAAATCCAAAAAAAAGGATAAACTGAAACAGTCTATCCTTTTTATTTATTAATGCTTATTAACACTCGATAATCGAGATTTGTATAATACGAAAGCCAGTATAAATTTTTTATACATATTGCATTGAAAATCTTCTCGAACCTTCGTTAGCATATTTACTATTCTTCTTCTTCGTTTGAAGCTTTAGATTCAGTAGCTGGTGCCGCAGCAGCTTTACTACCACCTCTTCTACTTCTACGAGTTGTTTTCTTAGGTGCTTTATCAGCATTGTAGATTTCGTTGTAATCAACTAATTCTATCATTGCCATATCAGCGTTATCACCTAATCTGTTTCCTAATTTGATGATACGTGTGTAACCACCTGGACGATCACCAATCTTTGGTGCTACATCTCTAAACAATTCTGCAACCACTTCTGTTTGTCTTAGCTTAGCCATAACAATACGTCTGTTGTGCGTCGTATCTGTTTTAGATTTTGTAATCATAGGTTCTACAAACTGCTTTAAAGCTTTGGCTTTTGCAACGGTAGTGTTAATACGCTTGTGCTCTATTAAAGAACAAGCCATATTTGCTAACATTGACTTTCTGTGTGCTGTTTGTCTTCCTAAGTGGTTGAATTTTTTTCCGTGTCTCATGACTTTTGTTTTATCATCTTGCTACTAAACTCTTTATTGAGGAGCAAAATATGATTATTAATAATTATTTAAAATATGAATGCCACTCCCATAAAAACAGCAATGGCAAACTATATTTAGTCTTTATCTAATTTATATTTGCTTAAGTCCATTCCGAAGTTTAAACCTTTTACATTCACTAGTTCTTCTAGCTCAGTTAAAGACTTCTTACCGAAGTTTCTGAATTTCATTAAATCGTTTTTATTGAATGATACTAAGTCACCTAAAGTATCTACTTCTGCAGCTTTTAAACAATTAAGCGCACGTACAGAAAGATCCATATCAACTAGTTTAGTTTTCAATAGTTGTCTCATGTGAAGAGATTCTTCATCATAAGTTTCAGTCTGTGCTATTTCATCAGCTTCTAAAGTGATACGCTCATCTGAGAATAACATGAAGTGGTGAATTAATATTTTAGCAGCTTCTGTTAAAGCATCTTTAGGATTGATAGAGCCATCAGTTCTAATTTCAAAAACTAATTTTTCGTAATCCGTTTTTTGCTCAACACGGAAGTTTTCGATAGCATATTTTACATTCTGGATTGGTGTAAAAATTGAATCTGTAAAGATTGTTCCTATTGCTGCTGAAGCTTTCTTATTTTCTTCTGCTGGAACATAACCTCTTCCTTTTTCAATAGTCAATTCCATATTGATGTTTACTTTAGGATCTAAGTTACAGATTACTAAATCTGTATTTAATACTTGGAAACCAGAAATAAACTTCTGAAAATCACCAGCTGTAATTTGATTTTGTCCTGAGATAGAAATTGTAACAGTTTCGTTATCAACTTCATCAATTTGACGCTTAAAGTTAACTTGCTTTAAGTTCAAAATCATTTCAGTAACATCTTCAACAACACCAGCGATAGTAGAAAACTCATGATCTACACCTTCTATTCTCACAGAAGTAATTGCAAAACCTTCTAAAGAAGATAATAAAACTCTTCGTAAAGCATTACCTACTGTTAATCCGTATCCTGGTTCTAAAGGTCTAAATTCAAATTTACCTTCGAAATCAGTAGAATCAATCATGATTACTTTATCCGGTTTCTGAAAATTTAATATTGCCATATTATTCTTCGTTTTAATTGTTATTTAGTTGCGCGATTTAAAAGTATGAAGAAGACTAATAAATCCTTTGGCTAAATACCAATATGATTAGTTATTATTTAGAGTAAAGTTCAACGATCAATTGCTCGTTGATTTGTTCTGGAATTTGGATTCTTGCAGGAACAGCAACATAAGTACCTTCCATTGTGCTTGTATTCCAAGTAATCCATTCAAAAACATTGCTAGAATTAGACAATGAATTTTGTATCGCTTCTAATGATTTAGACTTTTCTCTAACACCTACCACATCACCAGCTTTTAATTGGTAAGAAGGAATGTTTACCTTTTCACCGTTTACTGTGATATGTCTGTGAGATACTAATTGTCTTGCACCACTTCTAGAAGGAGAGATTCCCATTCTATAAACAACGTTGTCTAAACGAGACTCACATGATTGAAGTAAAACTTCACCAGTAATTCCTTTAGCAGATGTTGCTCTTTTGAACATGTTTCTGAATTGCTTTTCTAAAATACCATAAGTATATTTAGCTTTTTGCTTTTCCATTAACTGAACTGAGTATTCAGATTTTTTCCCACGACGTCTTGCGTTTCCGTGTTGTCCTGGAGGATAATTTCTTTTTTCGAAGGCTTTGTCGTCTCCGAAAATAGCTTGTCCAAATTTACGAGCTATTTTAGTTTTAGGACCAGTATATCTTGCCATTTTAAATTGTTTTTTAAGAGTGATAAATGAATTAAGGTCTTAATCTTATCCTTCAAAAATCGTTGATCTCTTGTTGATACTTGTTAATATTTTTCAGTTTGCAAATTTATACAAAATAAACTAATATCAGCACATAAATGTGAGATATTAGTTTATTAATAAATTTAAGTAAGTATTTCTAACTGTTATAATTAGAAAACTGAATAGAATTCAGATTAAACTCTACGTCTTTTTGGCGGACGACAACCGTTATGTGGTAATGGAGTTACATCAATGATTTCTGAAACTTCAATACCAGCATTGTGTATAGATCTTATTGCAGATTCTCTACCGTTACCTGGTCCTTTTACGTATACTTTCACTTTCTTTAAACCAGCTTCTTTAGCTACTGCCGACGCATCTTCTGCAGCTAACTGCGCAGCGTAAGGTGTATTCTTTTTAGAACCTCTAAAGCCCATTTTACCAGCTGATGACCATGAAATTACGTCACCTTTTTTGTTTGTTAAAGAAATAATGATGTTGTTAAAAGATGCTGTGATATGAGCTTCTCCAATTGCATCAACTATAACTTTACGTTTTTTAGTACTTGCTTTTGCCATTTTATTTTAGCTTTTAGTATTAGTTTATAGTCGCTAGAATCCTAAACCGTTAAATTTCAAACAGATTCTTTCCAACGTCTAATAGACTAAAGACTATTATTACTTAGTTACTTTCTTCTTGTTAGCAACTGTTTTACGTCTTCCTTTTCTTGTACGTGAGTTATTCTTAGTACGTTGACCTCTTAATGGAAGACCAACTCTATGACGAATACCTCTATAACATCCAATATCCATTAATCGCTTAATGTTCATCTGTGTTTCCGAACGTAATTCACCTTCGATTTTAAAAGTTCCAACAGCTTCTCGGATTGCTCCAATTTCGTCATCAGTCCAATCTTGTACTTTTGTGTTCTCATCAACTTTAGCTGCTGCTAAAATTTCTTGAGATCTACTTCTACCTACTCCGTAGATATAAGTTAAAGAGATAACTCCTCTTTTCTGTTTTGGTATGTCTACACCTGCAATTCTTGCCATAATTACCCTTGTCTTTGTTTGAATCTAGGATTCTTTTTGTTAATGACGTAAAGTCTACCTTTCCTGCGCACCAACTTACAGTCTGCGCTTCTTTTCTTTACTGATGCTCTAACTTTCATCGTATTAGTATCTATATGTTATGCGAGCCTTCGTTAAATCGTAAGGACTCATTTCTAATTTCACTTTATCTCCTGGTAGTAATTTAATATAATGCATACGCATCTTACCAGAGATATGTGCAGTCACTATATGACCATTTTCTAATTCAACACGAAACATAGCATTTGATAATGCCTCTATAATTGTTCCGTCTTGTTCTATTGCCGCTTGTTTTGCCATAATTATATCTTATTGCGCAACCGCTTTTCTGTTCTTTCCTGTTTTCATCAAGCCATCATAATGCTTATTCAATAAATAAGAATTTATCTGTTGCATAGTATCAATAGCCACACCAACCATAATTAATAAAGATGTACCACCAAAGAATAATGCCCAACCTGCTTGCACGCTCATTAATTTCATAACGAATGCTGGAAAAACAGCAACTAAAGCTAGAAATATAGAACCTGGTAAGGTTATCTGTGACATAATTTTGTCTAAATACTCAGAGGTTTCAGATCCTGGACGTATACCAGGAATAAATCCACCACTACGTTTTAAATCATCTGCCATCTTGTTTGTTGGTACTGTAATTGCCGTATAGAAATAGGTAAATACTATAATTAATAAAGCAAATATTAAATTGTACCAGAACCCAAACATGTCTTGAAAATTAGTTTGCATCCAAACTCCCGTGCTAGTATCTTTTAACCAAGCAGAACCACCTATTAAACTAGGAACAAACATAATTGCTTGTGCAAAGATAATTGGCATTACACCCGAAGCATTAAGCTTTAAAGGTAAAAACTGACGTGAACCGAATACATTCTTTTCATAACCACCAGAAGCAGTTCTCCTTGCGTACTGAACAGCTATCTTTCTAACTGCCATTACTAAGAATATAGATGCTAATATAATAAGGAACCAAATTACCATTTCTATTAAGATCATCATGAATCCACCGTTACCACCTTCTAAACGAGAAGCAGCATTTTGAATAAATGATTGTGGTAATGTTGCTATAATTCCAACCATAATTAGTAATGAAATACCATTCCCTATTCCTTTGTCTGTAATTTTTTCACCTAACCACATTGCGAATACACAACCAGTTACTAAAATAATTACTGAAGAAAAGTAAAATATATTTTCATTAAAACCAGGAACTAACATAGCACTCATTGAAGAGGAACCTGATAATCCTGGAATACTAGCCAAATAGCCTGGAGCTTGAACCATACAAATACCGATGGTTAACCAACGTGTAATTTGTGTGATTTTCTTCTGACCACTAGCTCCTTCTTTCTGAAGTTTTTGTAGATAAGGAATCGCAATACCCATTAATTGAACAACAATGGAAGCAGAAATGTAAGGCATAATACCTAAAGCAAATACTGAGGCGTTAGCAAATGCTCCACCTGTAAATGCATTTAACAACCCTAATATACCACCATCCATACCAGCTTGCAAACCACCTAACGCATCAATATTAATGCCCGGTAATACTACCTGAGCACCAAAACGATACACTAATAACAGACCTAAGGTTAGAATAATTCTATCCTTAAGTTCTGTGATTTTCCAAACGTTTTTTAATGTTTCTATTATTTTCATCCTATAATCTTATAAAGTTACAGCTTCACCACCAGCAGCTTCAATAGCAGCCTTTGCCGTAGCAGTAAATTTATGAGCAGTTACTGTTAATTTTGATTTTAACTCACCTCTACCTAAAATTTTAACTAGTTCATTTTTACCAGCTAATCCCATAGTTACGAAAGATTCAAAACTAACACTATCCTTAATTACTTTTTCATCTATTAACTTTTGTAAAGTATCTAAGTTTATACCTTGATATTCTACTCTGTTAATATTTGTAAATCCAAATTTAGGAACACGTCGTTGTAATGGCATTTGACCACCTTCAAATCCTAATTTCTTAGAATAACCTGAACGAGACTTTGCACCTTTGTGACCACGAGTTGCAGTACCACCTTTACCAGATCCTTGTCCACGTCCAATACGTTTTCCTTGATTTTTTACTGAACCTTCTGCAGGTTTTAAATTACTTAAATCCATTTTTAAGTTATATTATTAAGCTTCTTCTACAGAAACTAAGTGTTCAACTTTCTTAACCATACCAAGGATGTTTGGTGTGGCGTCGTGCTCTACAACTTGACCAATCTTCTTTAGACCTAAAGCTGCTAATGTAAGCTTTTGTCTTTTAGTACGATTGATTGCGCTTTTTACTTTCTTTACTTTAATCTTTGCCATCTTATCCTATCGATTATCCGTTAAATACTTTTTCAAGTGAAATACCACGCTCTTTAGCTACAGACTTAGCATCTCTCAATTGTAATAAAGCATCAAAAGTTGCTTTTACTACATTGTGAGGGTTAGAAGATCCTTGTGACTTAGATAATACATCATGTATACCTACTGCCTCAAGAACAACTCTTACCGCACCACCTGCAATAACTCCTGTACCAGGTGCAGCTGGAATTATGTTAACTCTTGCTCCACCGTATTTACCTTTTTGCTCATGTGGAATAGTTCCTTTAAGAATAGGAATTCTCACTAAGTTTTTCTTAGCATCTTCAACAGCTTTAGCAATTGCGGTAGCAACATCTTTAGACTTACCTAAACCTTGTCCTACAACATTTGTTTCGTCACCTACAACAACAATTGCAGAAAAACCAAATGCTCTACCACCTTTTGTTACTTTAGTTACACGCTGAACGCCAACTAAGCGATCTTTTAATTCTAATCCGCTTGGTTTAACAAGCTCTGCGTTTTTATATTTTTGATACATAATGTCTTAAAATTTAAGTCCTGCTTCTCTAGCACCTTCTGCTAATGATTTTACTCTACCATGATATAAGTAACCACCTCTATCAAAAGAAATAGTATCAACACCAGCCTTCTTAGCTTTTTCACCAACAGCTTTACCTACTAAAGTAGCTACTTCTGTCTTATTTCCTTTAGACTTTACAATGTCCTTATCTCTTGAAGATGCAGCAGCTAAAGTTTTACCAGTAACATCATCTACAACTTGAGCATAAATTTCTTTATTACTTCTAAAAACAGCCAATCTTGGTCTTGTTTCAGTACCAGATACTACCTTACGGATTCTGCTCTTTATTCTTAATCTTCTTTCGTTCTTTGTCAATGCCATAACTTAATTATTAAGCTGATTTACCTGCTTTTCTTCTAATTTCTTCACCAACAAACTTGATACCTTTTCCTTTGTAAGGTTCTGGCCTTCTAAAACCGCGAATCTTTGCAGCAACTTGGCCAACTAATTGTTTGTCAAAAGACGTTAATTTAACTCTTGGATTCTTACCTTTTTCTGAGATTGTCTCTACTGTTACTTCTGGAGCGATGTCCAAAACAATATTATGAGAAAATCCTACGGCTAAATCTAATTTTTGTCCTTGATTAGATGCTCTATATCCTACACCAACTAATTCTAGTTCTTTGGTCCAGCCTTTTGAAACACCTTCTATCATATTAGCAATTAATGCTCTGTAAAGACCATGTTTTGCTCTTAAATCTTTCTTATCAGAAGCACGATCTAAAGTAATAGTTCCGTCTTCTAATGTAATCTCAATCTCCGAATACTCCTGAGTTAACTCTCCAAGTTTACCTTTAGCGGTAATCATGTTGTCTTTAATCTCAAGTGTTACACCTTCAGGAACTGTTATTGGGTTTTTACCTATTCTTGACATAATTTCCTGTTTTTAGTATACGTAACAAATAACTTCACCACCAACATTTTCTCTCTGCGCTTGTTTTCCTGTCATCACTCCGTGAGATGTAGAAACAATTGCAATACCTAAACCGTTAAGGATTCTTGGCATTTCGTTAGAAGAAGCATATTTACGTAAACCTGGTTTACTGATTCTTTGAATTTTTTTGATGACTGACTCTTTAGTGTCTTTGCTGTACTTCAAAGCAATTTTGATAGTACCTTGTACTGAAGAATCGTCAAACTTATAACTTAAGATAAATCCTTGATCGAATAAAATCTTAGTTATTTCTTTTTTAAGTTAGATGCAGGAATCTCAACCACTCTGTGATTTGCCTTTACTGCGTTTCTAACTCGCGTTAAATAATCCGCTATTGGATCTGTGTTCATATGTATTAATTTGCGGTAGCGGTTTTCAGCACTATTGCCAAACCTGAAACCAATTTATAATTTTACCAACTTGCTTTTCTAACACCAGGAATTAATCCTTGGTTAGCCATTTCTCTAAACATTACACGAGAAATTCCAAATTGTCTCATGTAACCTTTAGGTCTTCCTGTAAGTTTGCAACGGTTGTGCTGACGTATAGGTGATGCATTTTTAGGTAACTTTTGTAATGCTTCATAATCGCCAGCTTCTTTTAAAGCTTTACGTTTCTCTGCATATTTAGCTACCGTTTTAGAACGCTTAACCTCACGGGCTTTCATTGATTCTTTAGCCATAATTAATTCTTTTTAAATGGTAATCCTAGTTCTGTTAATAAAGACTTTGCTTCCTTATCGGTTTCAGCAGAAGTCACAAATGTGATATCCATTCCTGAAATTTTATTGACTTTATCAATATCTATTTCTGGAAAAATAATTTGCTCTACAATACCTAAGTTATAGTTTCCACGTCCATCAAAACCTGTAGCTTTAATTCCGTTGAAATCTCTTACTCGTGGTAAAGCTGAAGTTACTAAACGATCTAAGAACTCATACATTTGCTCTCCTCTTAATGTTACTTTGGCACCAATTGGCATCCCTTTACGTAACTTAAAAGAAGCAACATCTTTCTTAGACATTGTATGTATAGCTTTCTGTCCTGATATTTTTGTAAGTTCTTCTACTGCGTGATCGATTAATTTCTTATCCGCAACAGCAGCACCAACACCTTTAGATATTACTATCTTAGTAAGCTTAGGTACTTGCATTACATTTTTATATCCAAATTCTTCCGTAAGAGCAGGAACAATTTTGTCCTTGTACTCTTGTTTTAATCTTGCAACGTAAGCCATAGTTAAATTACTTCATTAGATTTTTTAGAAAATCTCACTTTATTATCGCCATCCATTTTATAACCAACTCTAGTTGTTTCTCCTTTAGAAGTTAACAACGATAAGTTAGAGATATGCATAGATGCTTCTTTCTCTACAATACCACCTTGAGGACTTTGTGCACTTGGTTTAGTATGTTTCTTAACCATATTTACACCTTCCACGATGGCTTTGTTCTTATCTATTAATACTTTAAGTACTTTACCTTCTGATCCTTTATGATCACCAGCGATTACTTTTACTGTATCTCCTGATTTTATTTTAAGCTTTGTCATTTTATTTATCAATTAAAGCACTTCTGGTGCTAATGATACTATTTTCATGAATTGTTTATCACGAAGTTCTCTTGCTACAGGACCAAAGACACGAGTTCCTCTCATCTCCCCTTGAGGATTTAAAAGCACACATGCATTGTCATCAAATCTAATATAAGATCCATCAGGACGTCTTACTTCTTTAGCTGTACGTACAACAACTGCTGTAGAAACAGCACCTTTCTTAATGCTACCGTTTGGTGCAGCATCTTTTACAGATACTACGATTTTATCCCCTACAGAAGCATACCTTCTTTTGGTTCCACCTAGTACACGGATAGTTAAAACTTCCTTTGCACCAGTGTTATCAGCTACTTTTAATCTTGATTCTTGTTGTAACATAATTACTTCGCTCTTTCAATTATTTCTACTAATCTCCAACATTTAGATTTACTTAAAGGTCGTGTTTCCATGATCTTTACTGTATCTCCTTCGTTGCAGTCGTTTGTCTCATCGTGTGCGACATATTTCTTAGTCTTTAACACGAATTTTCCATACATAGGGTGTTTTACCTTCTTAACTTCTGAAACAACAATAGATTTCTCCATTTTGTTACTAGTTACGATCCCTATACGTTCTTTTCTTAAGTTTCTTTTTTCCATCTTTCAGCAGAATACAATTATTGTACGTCTCTATTAGTTAATTCTGTTGCTACTCTAGCTACTGTGCGACGAGCTACTCGTAACTGAATTGGGTTATCTAAAGGAGAAATTGTATGAGCCATTTTCAGGTCCGTATAACTCTTCTTAGATTCACTAAGTTTCTCTTGTAACTCAGCTATTGAAAGCTGTTTAATTTCTGATTGCTTCATAATATCTTTCTATTAAGCTTCGTAATCTCTAGCTATGATAAACTTAGTTTTTACAGGAAGTTTCTGTGCTGCCAATCGAAGCGCTTCTTGAGCTGTTTCTAATGGCACACCGCTTATTTCAAATAACATACGTCCTGGTCTTACAACTGCTGCCCAATATTCAACGGCACCTTTACCTTTACCCATACGTACTTCAAGAGGTTTCTTTGTGATAGGCTTGTCTGGAAAAATTTTAATCCATAACGATCCTTCTCTTTTCATGTAACGAGTAGCGGCAATACGCGCTGCTTCTATTTGACGTGCAGTAATAAAAGTTGATTCTAATGATTTAATACCGAAAGTTCCATTTGATAACAAATGACCTCTTCCCGCATTTCCTTTCATACGTCCTTTTTGCTGCTTACGAAATTTTGTTCTTTTAGGCTGTAACATTTTGTCTTTTCTTTAAAAAATTACTTTCTACGACGAGATTGGTTCTTGTTTCCACCACGTCCACCTTTACCTTTTTGTTGTTTAGATAAACCGACTAATGGAGAAAGTTCTCTTTTACCATATACTTCGCCTTTCATTATCCAAACTTTGATGCCCAATCTACCATAAGTAGTATGTGCTTCTACTAGAGCATAATCAATATCAGCTCTAAAAGTAGACAAAGGAATACGTCCTTCTTTATAGTGTTCAGAACGTGCCATTTCAGCACCATTCAAACGACCACTAATCTGAATTTTAATTCCTTCAGCATTCATACGGATGGCAGCGGCAATAGCCATTTTTATTGCACGTCTATATGAAATTCGGCTTTCAATTTGACGAGCAACACTTGCTGCTACTAAAAATGCATCTAGTTCAGGTCTTTTAATTTCAAAGATGTTCAATTGAACTTCTTTGCCAGTAATTTTCTTAAGCTCTTCTTTTAACTTATCTACCTCTTGGCCACCTTTACCGATAATAATACCAGGTCTAGCAGTAGTGATAGTAACGGTTACAAGTTTAAGCGTACGCTCAATAATTACTCTACTTACACTAGCTTTAGATAAACGCGCGTGAACGTATTTTCTAATCTTATCGTCTTCGGCAAGTTTATCACCATAATCGTTTCCTCCGTACCAGTTAGACTCCCATCCTCTGATAATTCCTAAGCGATTTCCGATTGGATTTGTCTTTTGTCCCATATCTCTATCTTAGCTTTGTGTTTTATTTATTGCATCTACAATCACTGTTACGTGATTAGATCTCTTTCTAATTCTGTGTGCTCTACCTTGAGGTGCTGGACGCAATCTCTTTAACATAGAACCACCATCTACTCTAATTTCTTTGATAAACAATTTAGCTTCTTCAACATCAGCATCTTCGTTTTTAGCTTGCCAGTTTGCAATTGCAGACATTACAAGTTTTTCTAAACGACGTGACGCTTCTTTTTGACTAAATCTAAGAATCTGAAGAGCTTTCTCCGCCTTCTCACCTCTAACTAAATCCGCTACTAAACGCATTTTTCTTGGAGATGTAGGACAGTTATTTAGCTTTGCAAAAGCAACCTGCTTTTTCTCGGCTTTAATAGCTTCCGCCATTTGTTTTTTACGACTTCCCATGATTCTTATTTTTTACCTTTATTCTTAGCACCTGCATGACCTCTAAAAGATCTTGTTGGTGAAAATTCTCCTAATTTATGACCTACCATATTTTCAGTAACAAATACTGGAACAAATTGACGACCATTGTGAACTGCTATAGTTTGTCCAACGAAATCCGGAGAAATCATTGAAGCCCTAGACCAAGTTTTGATCACCGTCTTTTTGTTTGAAGCTACATTTTCTGCAACTTTCTTATCTAATTTATAGTGGATATAAGGTCCTTTTTTTAATGAACGTGCCATACTATCTTAATTATTTCTTTCTACGTTCTACAATATACTTATTACTCGCCTTTGTCTTAGAACGTGTTCTAAATCCTTTAGCAGGAATACCGTTTCTAGATCTTGGATGACCACCTGAAGATTTACCTTCACCACCACCCATTGGGTGATCGACTGGGTTCATCACTACTGGTCTTACTCTTGGACGTCTTCCTAACCATCTACTTCTACCTGCTTTACCAGATACTAGTAATTGATGATCTGAATTTGAAATCGCACCAATAGTAGCCATACAGGTTACTAGAATCATTCTAGTTTCACCAGACGGTAACTTTACTGTAGCAAATTTATCACCTCTTGCCATTAACTGAGCAAATGCACCAGCACTACGAGCCATTACAGCACCTTGTCCAGGACGTAACTCAATACAAGAAATAATTGTTCCTAATGGTATTTCACTTAAAGGCATTGCATTCCCAATTTCAGGAGCTATACCTGTTTCACCAGACACTATGTTTTGCCCTACTTGTAAACCATTTTGAGCGATAACGTAACGTTTCTCACCATCTTGGTAGTTTAATAGCGCAATAAATGCTGTTCTGTTCGGATCGTATTCAATTGACTTAACTTCACCAGGAATCCCAGCTTTATTACGTTTGAAATCGATAATACGATACCTTTTCTTATGACCTCCACCTACTTGGCGAATCGTCATTTTTCCTTGACTGTTTCTACCACCAGATCTCTTTTTCGGAGCAAGCAAGCTTTTCTCCGGCTTATCAGTAGTAATGGCGTCAAATCCATTTACTACTCTAAATCGCTGACCTGATGTGATCGGTTTTAATTTTCTTACTGACATTAATGTCTAAAATTACATGTTAGTGTATAAATCTATTGTTTCACCTTCCGCCAGTTGTACAATTGCTTTTTTAATAGCATTTGTTTTACCATGCTGAACACCAGTTTTTGTAAACTTGGTCTTACGATCTGGACGGACATTTATTGTACGAACTTTTTCAACAGAAACTCCATAAGCAGCTTCCACTGCTTTTTTGATTTCTACCTTGTTCGCCTTAGTGTTCACTTCAAATGCATATGCATTAAACAACTCACTTTGTTTCGTTGCCTTTTCTGTGATTATAGGTTTTCTTAAGATACTCATCTGTTCTATTTACTTAAATTCGATTCAATTCCTTCTAAAGCACTTTCAATTAGAATCACTTTATTAGCATTCATAATTTTATAAGTACTTAATTCTGAGGCCGTTATAACTTCAGAACCTTTAAAATTGCGTGAGGACAAATATACATTATTATTTGTACCACCCAACACAATAAGAGATTTTTTGTTTTCAACCTCTAAAGCCTTTAAAACATTGAGGAAATTTTTAGTCTTTGGAGCTTCAAAACTGAAATCTTCCAATACTAAAATTGACTTATCATTTGCTTTAATACTTAATGCAGATCTACGTGCTAATCGCTTAAGGTTTTTATTTAACTTAAAACCATAATTTCTTGGTCTAGGACCAAACATACGACCACCACCTCTAAATACACCAGACTTAATACTACCTGCTCTCGCAGTACCAGTACCTTTCTGTTTCTTTATCTTACGTGTACTTCCAGAGATTTCTGCTCTTTCTTTTGCCTTGTGCGTCCCTTGTCTTTGATTTGCTAAGAATTGCTTAACATCTAAATAGACAGCGTGATTATTAGGCTCTATAGCGAATACGTCTTTAGAAAGCTCAGCTTGTCTACCCGTATCTTTTCCGTTTATATCTAAAACTGCTATCTTCATTATTTCTCAATGATTACATAAGAATTCTTGTGACCAGGAACACATCCTTTTACCACTAGTAAGTTCTTTTCAGGAACTACTTTGTAAACTCTTAAATTTTGAACTTTAACTGTGTCACCACCCATTCTACCCGCCATCTTCATTCCTTTGAATACTCTCGCAGGATAAGAAGCTGCACCAATAGAACCTGGAGCTCTTAAACGGTTATGTTGACCATGCGTTGCTTGACCTACACCACCGAATCCGTGACGCTTTACTACACCTTGAAAACCTTTACCTTTAGATGTACCTGCGATATCCACAAATTCACCTTCAATAAATTGTTCTACTGTAATAGCATCACCTAATTTGTACTCCGCATCAAAACCTTTGAATTCAACAACTTTGCGTTTTACAGAAGTACCCGCTTTTTTAGCATGACCTAAGTCTGCTTTAGTAGCGCTTTTTTCTGTCGCGTCATCGAAACCTAATTGAAGGGCTGAATAACCATCCACTTCTTCAGTTCTGACTTGGGTAACGATACATGGTCCAGCTTCGATTACTGTACAAGGAATGTTCTTCCCATTTTCATCGAAAATGCTGGTCATACCGATTTTTTTTCCAATTAACCCAGACATAATTTTTAATTTATGAACAAGTTTTGACTTGTCCTTATGTTATTTTATTTAGTTAAGTCGCGACTTAACCTTTTTGTTCTTTGATAAGCTAAAGCTTATCTGTAAGACAACTCGCGAATTGTCTATGTGTATATAAAATACAAGGCCGAAAATACGTTTCAGCCTTGAATTGTATTTTTACCGTTTTCCTTCGCTCGCAGCTCAGGACATGTTAATGTGTAATTACACTTTGATCTCAACTTCAACTCCACTTGGCAATTCAAGTTTCATTAAAGCATCAATTGTTTTAGAAGATGAAGAGTAAATATCTAATAAACGCTTGTAAGAGCTTAATTGAAATTGTTCTCTAGATTTCTTATTTACGTGTGGTGAACGTAATACAGTGAAAATTTTCTTGTGAGTTGGTAAAGGAATTGGTCCTGTTACTACTGCACCTGTACTTTTTACTGTTTTTACAATCTTATCAGCAGACTTATCTACTAAGTTATGATCGTAAGACTTTAATTTTATTCTAATTTTTTGACTCATTTTCTTAACTTTTTAAGATTGTTCTCCTTTTGCTGCTTTAATTACATCAGCAGACACATTAGAAGGTGTTTCTGCATAATGTGAAAATTCCATTGTTGACGTTGCTCTACCTGAAGATAATGTTCTTAATGTAGTTACATAACCAAACATTTCAGATAATGGGACAGTAGCTTTTACAGTTTTTGCACCAGCTCTATCACCCATACTTGTCATTTGTCCTCTTCTTCTGTTTAAGTCACCTACAATATCACCCATGTTTTCTTCTGGTGTAATCACCTCAAGCTTCATGATAGGTTCCATTATAACCGCTTTCGCTGCTTTCGCTGAATTTTTAAACCCAAGCTTAGCTGCTAATTCGAATGATAATTGATCAGAATCGACATCGTGATAAGATCCATCTCTCAATGTCACTTTCATTGCGTCTACTTCAAAACCAGCTAATGGTCCGTTTTGCATAGCCATCTTAAATCCTTTTTCAATTGAAGGTATAAATTCTTTAGGAACGTTACCACCTTTAATTACAGATTCAAATTGCAATCCTACAACACCTTCATCTGCTGGTTCAATCGTAAATACGATATCAGCAAATTTACCACGACCACCAGATTGTTTCTTATAAACCTCTCTATGATCTGCAGATTGTGTAATAGCTTCTTTATATTCAACTTGTGGCTGACCTTGGTTAACCTCTACATTAAATTCTCTACGTAAACGATCAACAATTACATCTAAGTGTAATTCACCCATTCCAGAAATAATAGTCTGTCCTGAAGCTTCGTCTGAACGCACAGTAAATGTTGGATCTTCTTCAGCTAATTTAGCTAAACCAATACCTAATTTATCAACATCTGCTTTCGTCTTAGGCTCAACTGCGATACCAATTACGGGATCTGGAAAGTCCATAGATTCTAAAACAAGTGGATGCTTTTCGTCTGTAAGTGTATCTCCTGTTTTAATAGATTTAAATCCAACAGCAGCTCCAATATCACCCGCTTCTATAAAATCAATTGCATTCTGTTTGTTAGCATGCATCTGATAGATACGAGAAATACGTTCTTTCTTACCAGAACGATTGTTCAATACGTAAGAACCTGCATCTAAACGACCAGAATAGGCTCTAAAAAAGGCTAAACGACCTACGAAAGGATCCGTAGCAATTTTAAATGCTAATGCAGCGAAAGGCTCCTTAACACTTGGCTTACGAAGCTCTTCTTTTTCAGTATCTGGATTCATACCAACGATACCATCCTTATCCATTGGAGAAGGTAAATAACGACATACAGCATCTAATAAAAACTGCACTCCTTTATTTTTAAAAGCAGAACCACAAATCATAGGAATGATAGCCATATCCATTACAGCAGCTCTAAGCGCAGCATGCACTTCGTCTTCTGTAATAGAATCTTCATCTTCCATGAACTTTTCTAATAAGTTCTCATCGTAACCTGCTACTTCTTCAATAAGTAATGCTCTATATTTTTTAGCTTCAGCTTTAAGGTTCTCTGGGATTTCAATAACATCAAAAGTTGCCCCTTGCGTTTCATCATGCCAAACAATAGCTCTATTCTTAACTAAATCTATAATTCCTTTAAAATCTTCTTCGTCACCAATGTTTAAAACAATTGGCACCGCGTTAGACTTCAACATATCTTTTACCTGTTGACAAACACTTAAAAAGTCAGACCCTTGACGGTCCATTTTGTTAACAAAACCAATACGAGGAACTTTATAATTATCAGCAAGTCTCCAGTTAGTTTCAGATTGTGGCTCAACACCATCAACTGCACTAAACAAGAAAACTAAACCATCAAGTACACGTAATGAACGATTTACTTCTACAGTAAAATCAACGTGACCTGGAGTATCAATAATATTAAAATGGTAACTCTGCGCTTCTGGAGTAGGCTCTGCATTTTCTTTAGGAAAAACCCATTCACAAGTAGTAGCTGCAGAAGTAATTGTAATACCTCTCTCTTGCTCTTGCTCCATCCAGTCCATAGTTGCAGCACCATCATGCACCTCACCTATTTTATGCGAAACACCTGTATAATAAAGAACACGTTCTGTAGTTGTAGTTTTACCAGCATCAATATGAGCGGCAATACCTATATTTCTTGTAAGTCTTAAATCTCTTGCCATTTCTTAAAATCTAAAGTGTGAAAAAGCTTTATTTGCTTCTGCCATCTTATGAGTATCTGTTCTTTTCTTAACAGCTGCTCCTTCTTCTTTAGCTGCAGCTAATACTTCTGCTGCTAAACGTTGCGCCATAGATTTTTCGTTTCTTTTACGTGAAAAGCTAATTAGCCATTTCATCGCAGTTGAAACCTTACGGTCTGGACGAATCTGCATTGGAATCTGGAATGTAGCACCACCAACACGACGACTACGCACTTCTACGTGAGGCATTACGTTAGATAAAGCTTCTTTCCAAATTTCTAAAGCTGTTTTTTCGTCATCATTCTTTTTCTCTTCAACAATATCAATTGCATCATAGAATACTTTAAAAGCGATAGACTTCTTACCGTCCCACATCATCATGTTAACAAAACGTGTTACTAACTGATCGTTGAATCTTGGATCTGGTAAAAGCGGTCTCTTTTTTGCTGCTCTTTTTCTCATGTCTTCTTCTTAAAGTTTTTAATTACTTCTTAGGGCGTTTTGCACCATACTTAGATCTACGTTGTGTTCTTCCTGATACACCTGCTGTATCTAAAGCACCACGAACGATGTGATATCTAACTCCTGGCAAATCTTTTACCCTTCCACCTCTAACCAATACTATCGAGTGCTCTTGTAAATTGTGACCTTCTCCACCAATGTATGCATTTACTTCGTTTCCGTTTGTTAAACGAACCCTTGCTACCTTACGCATTGCTGAGTTAGGTTTCTTAGGTGTCGTTGTATAAACACGAGTACATACACCACGTCTTTGAGGACACGAATCTAAAGCAGCCGATTTACTCTTCTTGGTTATTTTGGCTCTTCCTTTTCGTACTAATTGTGAAATTGTTGGCATATATTTCTATATAAAATTTTATTAACCCTCACTTTTGAGGGCTGCAAAGGTAGAAATTAATATCTATAATTCAAACAGTTGTGAATTAATTTTTCAATTAAATATATATTTTTTTTAAAGTCCTATATATTATACCCTATTTTTACGTTACTATTATGAGTTATTCCATTTAATGCCAATGCTGTTTTTTAGCCGAATTATTTTTTTACTTCACTTCTGATTTTCTCAAATCAATGCATAGCTCAATCACTTAATTTAAATATTATTGGAGAAAACGAAGCCTCAACTAAAGTTATTGATTCTATAGGCTATTTAAAATATTTCAGTAACTACAATGGTTTACAAGCAGAAATCAACCAACTAAAAGAAAAATTAACGAAGCTAGGTTATATTGACACCACTCTTGAAACTGTAAGCAAACAGAATGACACATTGTTCATAGCGAAATTCAGATTAGGTAAACAAGTACATAAAATTAGAGTGTATTATGATGCAAATTTTGATGTTGACCTTTTAAAATTAAACAACAATTTAAAAGGTGAAAATTTCTTCGAACTTAAAATAACAGAACTCGAAACTTATTTAAAAAGCTTAAATTCTAGAATAGCAGAGCAAGGTGATCCGTTTTCAACATTACAGCTTGTTAATATTTCTAAGTTGACTTACAAATTATTATCAGCAGATTTAAAAATTGTTTCCAACGAGAAAAGACGTATTGATAAGATCATTATCAAAGGTTACGAAAAGTTCCCGAAATCTTATCTAAAACATTTTATGAAGTTGAAAACTGGAAAATCCTTCAACTTAAATGCCATAAAAGAAAAGGTAGAGTTATTAAATGAACTGCGCTTTGCTTCTAAGATAAAAGATCCCGAAGTACTTTTTACTCAAGATTCGACTACACTATATATATATGTAGAAAAAACCAAAACGAATAGCTTTGATGGTTTTTTAGGTTTTGGCACCAACGAAAACACCAATAAAATTGAATTTGATGGCTATTTAGATTTACGACTCATTAACAATCTTAATTTTGGAGAAACATTAAACCTCCTATACAAAAGTGACGAAATAGATCAACAAACCTTTATGGTTGATGCCGATTTACCTTATTTATTTAGCTCCCCTATAGGACTTCAAGTTGGCCTGAACATTTTTAGAAAAGATTCAACGTTTTTAAATGCTAAACAATATGCTAAAATTAATTACCTCATTAATGCACAGCACAAAGTTGGAGTTGGAATCAATACCACTACGTCAACTAATTTATTAGAAAATGATACTGATATCTTAAACGATTATAAATCGAATTACTACACACTTCATTATAATTACACTAAGCCACAGCCCTACGATCCTTTATTTCCTGTGAATTTTTGGTTCGATTTTTCATCTGGACTTGGAAGCAGAACCAATAATTTAGGAAAAGAAAACCAAACTATATTCACCTTAGACGCGTATAAAATTTTTAACCTTAATAATAAGAACAGCTTCTACACCAGAATAAACAGTGCAACATTAGCTTCTGACAATTATTTAGATAACGAATTGTTTCGTTTTGGTGGCATCAACTCTATCCGTGGGTTTGAAGAAAATAGCTTAGTGGCTAATCTGTATGGCGTTCTTAGTACAGAATATCGTTACCGATTAAGCACTAGTCTATATGTCCATTCTGTATTAGATGCGGCATATTTTGAAAACAAACTTACAGACAACAAAGAAAAACTCTTTGGTTTTGGTTTTGGACTTGGCCTACTTACCAATGCTGGACTTTTTCGTCTTAATTACTCTAGCGGAAAAACTGAAAATAGACAGTTTAAATTATCGGATTCGAAAGCACACCTTAGTTTAACCGCCACTTTCTGAGAACTTTACTAAGACGAATCAGAAAAAGCTTTATGTCAGCAAACTGAATAAAGCCACGAGGTCATACAATTAAGAGATATATAATTAATATTCATACCTTATATTATGTAGTTAAGTCAAAAAATATAGATACAACTATATTCATAAATTTAGATCTACTAAAACACGTTAGTGTCTTTATTTTTAAAATTCATGGCATCCTATCTCAAACAAAAAAACAGTTATGAAACAATCGAAAGTTATTCTTACATAATTAGTAACTGTCTCTATTATTAATATTTACAGTCAAAAGAACAAATTCGCTTTTACTATAGTACTTTTAAGAGAAAGCAACCTGGCATTAATTATAAAAGCTTTTTTTAACAATTTATTAAAAAAAACATTTCATTAAACAAAATAAAATTTATCTCATAATTATAGGTTTTTTAACAAAATTTTATCATATTTGATAACAATCACATCTAATCTATAATAAATATGAAAACAAAATTCAGAGGACTTTTAACACTTCTATTAGTGTTTCTTGTACAACTCACGTTTGCGCAAGAAAAAACAATTTCGGGCGTGGTGTCTGATGACTCAGGGCTTCCCTTACCTGGAGTTAATGTCATTATTAAAGGGACCGCAACTGGCACACAGACAGATTTCGATGGTAAATTCATGCTGAAGGCTAATGTAGGCGATATTATAATAATTAGCTACATAGGACTTAAAACTGAAGAAGTTGAAGTAGGTAGTTCAAATACTATTAATGTTTCACTAAAAGAAGACGCATCCTCCTTGGATGAAGTAGTTGTAACAGCTTTCGGTATTAAAAGAAACGCAAAATCATTAGGATATTCTGTTAAAGCAGTTACATCTGAAGAAATTGTAGACAACTCAGAACCAGATTTAATCCGTTCATTAAACGGTAAAGTCCCTGGTGTAAACGTTAACGTTTCCACTGGAGTTGCCGGAGCTTCCAACAAAATCACGATTAGAGGTACTACTTCCTTTCAAGGAACCAACCAGCCTTTATTTATTGTTGATGGCACGCCTTACAGCAACGATCAAATCACAACATCAAGCCAAATTACTGGCGGTGGTGGTTATGAGTCTGGTATATCTACCTTAGACCCAAATAACATTGCAGATGTACAAGTCTTGAAAGGTTCAGTTGCCGCTGCTCTTTACGGATCTAGGGCTGTGGACGGGGTAATTGTAATCACAACTAAATCTGGAAAATCCGGAGGAAATTCTAGAAAAGGGTTTGAGGTTAGTTTAACTAGTGGTGCATATTTTGAAAAAATAGCAAACCTACCAGATTACCAAAACACTTATGGCCCTGGAACCAACTTCAGCTACGGTAATTTCAATGGATCTTGGGGTGCTCGTTTTGACTCGCGTGAAACAATTCCAACATGGAACACTTTACTCACTGCTTTCCCTGATCAATTTGGGCCGACGGTAGCTTATGAAGCTAGACCAAATAATGTAAAAGATCTATTTAAAACAGGATTCGTAAGAGATAATTCAGTATCATTCAGTTCTAATGGAGAAAATTCTAATTTCAATGTTACTATTTCGAACCTAGATCAAGAAGGCTATATTCCTTTTAACACCTACAAAAGAACCAATTTTTCTGTAGGTGGAAATACCAAATTAGAAAATGGCTTAACTATTGGAGGTAATTTAAGTTATTCCGACGGATACCAAGTCGGTGCTTTCTTTGGTGAAAATCAATTTGCTGGTGCAGCTTCTTCTTTCGCTAGAACTTTGGTATTAGGTCGTAATTGGGATCTAAATCTACCATACGAAGATGCTAATGGCGCCCCTGTAATACCTAATGGTGGTTGGGATCATCCATTATGGTCTTGGGAACATAATCAAATCAGAACTGGAACAAACAGAACCGTTGCTAACGTAAATTTCTCATATGACTTCAATAGTCACATTAGTGCACGATATCAGTTAGGGGTCAACAGATATAGTCTAGGAAGAATTGAAATTACGGATAAAGGCTCTAGAGCAGCTGCGACTCTTGGACGTATTGTTACAGAAGATTATGACAGTGAAGAAATCGAATCTACCCTTACGATAAACTTTAATTATGACTTATCTGACGACATAAATTTGAATTTAATTGTAGGAAATAACGTCAATCAGCAATCTACCCATGATGTAGGTTATACAGGTACAGAACTAATTGCAGATGATATTTTTACTATTAACAACACCGCTAATGTTACATCCGATTATGATATTACTACGCGTAGACGATTAGTTGGTATGTTTGGAGATCTAGGGCTAAGTTTTAAAGATTATTTATTTTTAAACGCTACAGCTAGAAATGATTTGTCCTCAACATTACCGCTAGACGATAACAGCTCATTCTACCCTTCAGTATCTGCATCTTTCGTCTTCACGGATGCGTTAGGTATTGATAATGAAATTTTAAACTATGGTAAAATTCGTGGTGGATGGGCTAACGTGAGTCGTGATGCACAACCTTATCAAATTAATAAGGTTTTTGGTATAGGTTCTGTGTGGGGCGGTCAACCAAATGTATTTATTCCTGCGACACTAGGAAACCCTAGTCTAACTAAAGAGAATACTGAAGAGTTTGAAATTGGAGCTGATTTGGAGTTTTTTAATAAGCGGATTATTCTAGATTTTACATATTACACGAAAACGACAACAGATTTAATTTCTGGTGTAAATGTGCCTAACTCAACTGGATATTCTTCGTTTCTAACAAACATTGGAGAAATGGAAAACAAAGGTTACGAGATCGGGTTAACTTTAACTCCTATTCGTACAGACGACTTTTCATGGACCATGTTTACCTCTTTTACTAAAAACAAAAATGTTGTAAACGAATTAATCGAAGGTTTAGACCAGTTTGCCATTGATGTTAATCAAATTGCGTATGCTAAAAAAGGGCAACCTTTTGGAGTGTTTTATGGGACGGCTTTTGCGAGAGACGCAAACGGCAACTTCTTAATTGAAGAAGGCGGTGGAGGTGTTCTACAAGCTTTAGATAATAAAGTTATTGGTGATCCAACTCCAGATTTTAAGATTGGTTTTATCAACACTCTTAAATACAAAGGATTTACTTTTGGTGCACAGATCGATTGGAAAGAAGGTGGAGACATCTCTTCTTCTACAATTAGTTCACTATTAGGTAGAGGTGTAACTAAGGATACAGAAGACAGAGAAGGAACATATATTATCCCTGGTTTCTACGGTGATCCAACTTCAGGTCTGCCAATTTTAGATGTAAATGGTAATCAAATACCAAACACAACACAACTGACGGCGAATAATTTATATTTCTCCCCTACTACTAATTCTAATACTTTTGCTATTAATAGTGTCGATGAAGCGAATATATATGATGGAACTGTGTATCGATTAAGAGAAATATCCTTAGGTTATGATGTTCCAAGAAAACTTTTAGAAAAAACATTTATTGGATCTTTAAATATATCTATCATAGGAAACAATCTTTGGTACTTTGCACCAAACGTTCCGAAGTACACCAATTTTGATCCAGATATCACTGCATATGGCAGCAGTAATCTTCAAGGTATTGAGACACAGTCTGCACCGAACTCAAAACGATATGGAATAAGACTTAATGTTACATTTTAAAAAAAAATAATTATGAAAAATATATTTAAAATAAATCCAAAAAGAATTTTGGTGTTGGGTATAACATTAATTTCTGTTATTTGTTATAACTGCAGCGATTATCTAGATGTTAATGAAGACCCCAATAATCCCACTGCTGTACCAATAGTGCAGTTATTAACAGACGCTGAAATAAATTTTAATAATATTACTGAATTTAGGTTGTACTCGGCGGAGGTCCTTTCTGCTTATGTTCATCAGTTCGTGTTCCGTGAAGAACAAGATCAATATGGTGCTAAACAAGATAATATTACCGTTAATAATACTTGGAATGTAGCATACTCTGTATTCACCTCGACAAATCAAATCATTGCACAAGGTACTACTGAAAATGAAATGATTACTGTTGGTATGGCACAAGTATTAAAAGGTTATGCTACTACTATTATTGTTGATATTTGGGGTGATGCCCCATATACGGAGGCTGCTCAATTAGAGGTTGGCATATTAAGCCCTGTGTTTGAAGAACAAATGGCAGTTTATCAAAACGCCTTAGATTTAATTGATCAAGGTTTAGCAAATATAAATAGTGGTGAAGGATCAAATCCTGGAACTCAAGATTTATATTATGGTGGAGATATTACCAAATGGAACAAATTTGTGAATACACTTAAATTGAAACTTTATAATGAAATTCGACTTTCAGCATTGTTTGACGCAAGTAAATTAAGCACATTAATTTCTCAGGGTGATTTTATGGCTAGCAGTGCTGATGATTTCCAATTTAATTATTCAACAACACAATCTCCAGCAGAAGAAAGACATCCTCTTTTCAGAGATTCTTATTTAACAGGTCAGACAGCTCACCATGCAAGCCCATGGTTTTATGAAATTTTAAAAGGTTGGAATCCAACAATTCATAATGATGTAGCAGATCCAAGATTACCTTATTACTATTTTAACCAATTGACCCCTGGACAACTACCACCAGATGTTGGAGATCCAACTACTGGCGATCCTAAAGCGGATTACTTTGATTCTTCCTCTGGTTTCCATTCAATTAGATTCGGTAGTGTTGGACCGGATCGAGATGGCTCTTCAAGAAATTCATCAACTTACCCAGGAATATTTGTTGCTGGTGGAAGATATGATGACGGACTAGGAGGAAATGCAGATGTAAGCGCAGGAACTGGAGCAGCACCACATAGGATATTAACATACGATGAATATTTATTTATTAGAGCAGAACTTATCAACGTAGGTTTAGTTGCTGGAGATGCTAGAGCAACCTTACAAAGTGGAATTATGGCTTCATTTACTAAAGTAGATCAAGTTGTTGCTAATTCTCAAACGTCGCAAACTGTCCCTTTATTAGCAGGCACAACTCGCGCAAATGACTTCATTGATGGTATTTTAGCTGAATATGACACCACATCAACTGAAAAGAGGCTTGAAATTATTATGACGCAAAAATGGGTGGCTACTTTTGGGGATCCATTTGATCAATATAACGATTACAGACGAACGGGTTATCCTATCTTAGCTGATCCTAATGGTCCATCGCCAGAATATCAATTAGATATCAAGGTGCCTGGTAATTTTGCTCCTTTAGTAGACAGCGAAACTGAAAGCAATCGACCTTATCAAGTGTCACTATTCTGGCCACAGTCTGAATTGGAGGTTAACCGTAACTCACCTGACCAGAAAGATGCAACGACGTACACTATATTTTGGGATAACTAATAAAAAAAAAGACATGAAAAATTTAAAAATTATAACCTTTGTTTTAGCATTTTGCGTCATCAATATCGCCTGTGAAAATGACGGTGGAGATTCTGTAATAGGATACAAAAATGGAGCATTGGGCAATTTAACAATAGTCGATGGTAGTGCTACCTCTATTATAAACACAACATTTGCAACCTTAAATCTTGAATTTAATGTTGATTTAGCCATAGGCAACCCTAATTCATATGATTTGAGAGCGCTATATCAAACAGTAGATGGAGATTTTTACGGACCTGTTACTTTAGACGCAGGTGTAACAACCTTTCCTAAAGACTATGTTATTACTGGTGCAGAAGTTATTAACGCTTTCGCTGAGTTGACTGGTCCTTCAGACTTGATGGCTGGAGATATCCTTTATTTTTATCCTGCATTTACTTTAAGCGACGGTACTGTAGTAGAAACCTTAACTAGCGATGGGAGCACAAATTATTATGCAGCGGATTTCAATCAAATTGACAACAACACTTACTTCCTGCAATATGCTGTAAGTTGTGCTCCCCAGCCAGGTACTTACCGAGTTGAAATGCATGACAGCTACGGAGACGGATGGCAAACAAATGATGCAAATGGAGGTAACGGCTTACAATTATTTTTGGATGGCGTTTTAGATCAAGAAGTGGGATTATGTAATCCTTATGTCGACGTTCCTTATGATTGTGTTGACGAATCTAGTAATGGAACTGCAACTCTAACCATTCCTAATGGTGTAGAAACGGCGGTATGGTTTTACCCTGGTGATGAATATGGTGAGATTTCATTTGAAATTTATGGCCCTGATGATCAGCTTCTTTTAGCTGTTGAAGCAGGATCTGATGGAGGGCCACTTTCGGTAATTTTATGTGCCGAATAAACGAATCCGACATAAAATTAGATAGATTTATTATATCTTAAAATAAAAACCGTTGAATTAACTTTCAGCGGTTTTTTTATTTGGCTATACTTCTAAAAAAACTATAAAAAAGAATAGTTGTTATAGGCTAAATATTTTTATAAAATGAAAATCAAATATCATTTTATTTGGTTTCATTAAAATATCCCTGATTATAATTTCTTTACAGACCTAAATTTAAAATAGCACTATCTGTAGGCAAATAATTATAAGCTCTCCAAAAACTACCGACTTTATTGTACTTCCACACAATTTCTTTTTCTCTGGTAACTTCCCAAAATCCATAATCTCCTTCACAAATAAGCGTATTTCCATTTTTGAGGCGCACCGCACCAGAAATTCTTTGATTAAACAAATCTTCATGAGTAAAACTCCATGCTACTTCTGGCTCATTATCAGAATTTGGCACTAAATTATAATTAGTCGGCATTACAAGTTCATAAATAATAGACTGTCCTTGACTTGCACCATTATTAAAAATTAGAATATTTCCAGCACCTGGTTCATTAGACTCTAGGAAATTTGGAAAATGATTATTATCAAATAATCGTGTACCACTCAAATTATTATAAGCACCAGGATTACCAAACCTATAAATCAAATCTCCTCCTTTACCATAATTACCACCAACATCAGTAGAAGCTTCAGTGATAGTAGTAGAGTGATCGATAACCCAGACTTCACTAAAGAAATTGATACTTAAAAAAATCACATCTTTTTCAGGATCATAATCGATTCCATTACCATGCATAATATCTCCATTATCACTTAAGGCGTAATTAGGATTAATCAGCTGTGGGTTATCTGCTATAATGCCATAGTTAGGTAAAGTTTCATCAATATCTTGCACAAAATGGTCTTTAGAGTGCCACTCCCAAATTATCGCATTACTACTTGGGTTAACTTCGATTAACATTTCAGGATAAACATCATCAACAGCATTAATCCCATACGATTGAACCTCACTTTTAACAACTTTCTCCCATACTAAAATTAGAACATTTCCATTTGGTAAAATCTCTATATCATGATGTGCTAAATATGTACTAGAATGATAATCAAACTCCCAATCAATAGAACCATCAGTATTTATGATTTTAATGACACCGCCATATCCGCCAAATGAAAACTCAAGATCACCATCTGGCTTAAAAATACCTAATAGTTTGCCACTTGGCAATATTACTAAATCATTACCCAAGTTATTTTCAAAATTCCATTCCTTTAGTTTCCGTCCTGTTTTATCAATTAAAAAAGAATACGTACCTCCATTTATAACACCAAGAACTAAGCTGTTTTCAAGTTTATCTGAATCGTATAATTCTACCTCCTCTGAAAGCACTACTTCTTCTATTATTTCAGTTGTAGTATCACTATCATCTTTATTACATGACCATACAATTACAACTAAGAAACATATAGAAATTACTTTAATTTTCATAATCAAGAACTTTTAGTGAAAGATATTAAATTATTAAGCTATTAAAAACTAATTTTGCAATATAACTTTTAAATAAAACCCAGCTTTTATAGCATGAAAAACGAAACTACCATTTTTGGAATTAGAGCAATTATAGAAGCTATTAAATCTAACGAAACCATTGACAAGGTTTTTATGCAAAAAGGTTTGCAAGGTGAATTGTTTAAAGAACTAGAGCAAGCTATTCGTTCTGCAGGTATCAATTCATCATACGTACCTATCGAAAAGTTGAATCGCTTAACACGTGGAAATCATCAAGGTGCTGTTGCTCAAATTTCGCCAATTGAGTTTCATGATATTGACGACTTAGTAATGAGCGTTATTGAATCTGGAAAAACACCGTTATTCCTTTTACTAGATCAATTAAGTGATGTTAGAAATTTTGGTGCTATAGTCCGTACTGCAGAATGTACTGGCGTTAATGGTATTATTATTCAGAAAAAAGGTGGAGCTCCTATAAATGGAGATACGATTAAAACAAGTGCTGGTGCTATATTTAAAATGCCAATTTGTAAAGTTGATCATATAAAGGATGCCGTTTTTCATATGCAATCTTCTGGAATTAGAGTTATTGCAGCAACAGAAAAAGCAGAGCATTATTTATACGATGTATCATTTAAAGAACCGTGTGCTATAATAATGGGTTCTGAAGATAGAGGTATTAATCCGTCTGTATTAAAAGTAGTTGATGACCAAGCCAAACTTCCAATATTAGGCGAAATAGAATCCTTGAATGTTTCTGTAGCTTGTGGTGCGTTTTTGTATGAAGCTGTTAGGCAACGTAGTTAGTTAGCCTTTAGCCTTTAGCCTTTAGCCTTTAGCAAAAATTGTAAAATTGAACTTAAATCATTTTTTACCTTGAATCACATTAGCTGCTCTTTTGCTGATAAAATTTAGTCTTCCTTTTTCTTAAAGATATAATTGATGCTTTGAGCTTGATTTATTTTAGGTTCAATATTGAGTTCAGATTCATTTTCGATTTCGACTTCAGGTTCAAATTCAATAAAGTTTCCGTTTTCATCAAAGTGTTTCATAAACGGATCATCATCTTCGTTATAATCGGGTTGTTCCCATTTATAACGGTCGGGTTTTGCTACTTGTTTTCTAAAAATTAAAGCGAACACCAAACCTGTAACTAAACCGCTTAAATGGCCTTCCCAAGACATCCCACTTTTTATAGGGAACACATACCAAATCATACTTCCGTAAAGGAATATAACAACTAACGATAGCGCTATAAGCCGGTAATGTTTGGCAAAAATGCCTTTAAAAAACATAAAGCTGACTAAGACATAAACCAATCCACTAGCCCCAATATGATTTCCTGAACTCGCGATAAGCCACGTTAAAAAACCAGAAAGTAAAATACCAAAGCCGATAACCTGCCACGCTATTTTATTATAGAAATAAAATAAGGCTACACTCAGCACAAAGAGAGGAATTGAATTATTGTAAATATGATTAATATCTCCATGTAAAAATGGACTTGTAATAATTCCTGAAAGCCCTTCTAACCTCTGAGGCCTTATACCAAAAGCCTTTATACCACTATCAATCCTTACCTGATACCAAAACACCAACCAAATAGCAAATAAAATCATCAAAGGATAGATAATAATAGTGTTAGAGTATTTAAAATGTTGCGTTTTGCTCATATTCAAATTTAACTAAAGTCTTTCAAATTTATAGCCAAAATTGAATTGTCTGAAATAATGGCAGAAACATAAAATTCATCCCCTTCAGTTTTAACATGAATTTCATAGATTTCATTAATCCATCACAAAAGCATTTCGTAATTTTGAATTATGAATATTCCACTAGCAGAACGTTTAAGACCAAATACATTAGATGATTATTTAAGTCAGCAACATTTAGTAGGTAAAGATGGTATGCTCTATCAGCAAATTAAAAATGGCGTGATTCCTTCTCTTATACTCTGGGGCCCTCCTGGTATCGGAAAAACAACACTTGCCAATGTAATTGCTAATGAATCTGACCGTCCATTCTTTAAGTTAAGTGCTATAAATTCTGGTGTTAAAGACATTAGAGAAGTTATAGATAAAGCTAAGAAAAGTGGTGGTATGTTCACTACAAAAAACCCGATATTGTTTATTGATGAAATCCATCGTTTTAGCAAATCGCAACAAGATTCACTTTTAGAAGCTGTTGAGAAAGGGTGGGTAACGCTAATTGGTGCAACCACAGAAAACCCAAGTTTTGAAGTTATTTCTGCATTATTATCGCGTTGCCAAGTTTATACTCTAAATGCTTTTAGTAAAGCTGATTTAGAAGCCTTATTACAACGTGCCATAAAAAAAGACACCACACTTTCTAAATTAAATATTGAACTAAAAGAAACCGAAGCTTTACTCCGTTTATCTGGAGGTGACGCTAGAAAATTACTTAATATTTTTGAATTATTAGTCGCGTCGTTTGAAGGTGATCAAATTATTATCACTAATGATTTAGTGACCAAACAAGTACAAAGCAAAGCCGCTCGTTACGACAAAGCTGGCGAACAACATTACGATATTATTTCGGCATTTATAAAATCGATTCGTGGTAGCGATCCTAATGCTGCTGTATATTATTTAGCTAGAATGATTGAAGGAGGAGAAGACGTTAAGTTTATTGCCAGACGATTATTAATTTTATCTAGTGAAGATATTGGTAATGCTAATCCGACAGCTTTAGTGATTGCGAATAACACGTTTCAGGCTGTATCTGTTATAGGTAATCCTGAATCTCGAATTATATTAAGTCAATGCGCCACCTATTTAGCAAGTTCTCCAAAAAGTAATGCGGCCTATGAAGCTATTGGAAAAGCACAACAATTAGTGAAAGACACTGGAGATTTATCAGTTCCGATTGCGATGAGAAATGCACCAACGAAGCTGGTGAAAGAGCTCGGTTATGGTGATACCTACAAATATTCGCACAGTTACGAAAACAATTTCGCGGCTCAAGAATTTCTTCCTGAAGAAATAGCCAACACTAAATTATACAACCCAGGTAATAATGCTCGCGAGCAAGCCCAACGCAATCATTTAAAGATGCTTTGGAAAGAGAAGTATGGGTATTAGTTGTTGGTTGTTGGTTGTTGGTTGTTGGTTGTTGGTTGTTGGTTGTTGAAAAATCAGAATTTAATATTCAATTTTTTCTCTATTGTTGAAGCTCCATTATTTTCAGAATAAATCCACTGCCCTTCTTTATTAAAAACAATGGCATTTTTATCTTTAACGATAAAGACGTCTTTCGCTGAAGAATCCAACAAAATCATAACAACCTTTGGTTCTGAGTTTACTAACTGAAATCCATTTGTTATGGCTTGAGCATAATACAGCTCTTGCTTCACTTCGTTAGATGATATGGCTGCAGTTTTCGTAGTTACGTCCTTAGGCTTAACTTTAGTTTTCACTATTTTACTAGTTTCTTTAACTTCAACATACGTTAAAGACTGCTTGTCTTCTTTAGGTTTAGCTTCAACACTTTCTTTAGAAGCATACTCATAATTTAAGTTTTGGAAGGTTTCAAACGCTTCTCTTAAAGCTTCGTTATAAGCCTTTTTATAGTCCTTTACTCTTGATTCACCTATTTGAGATTTCATAATGACCACATCATAACAATCTTTCAGTATAATTTCTAATTTAGTTTTAAACAAACTACCTTCATCATTAGACACCTCAGCAATTAATCCTAAACAACGATCTGACTTTAAATCATCGGGTAACTCTTCAACAAAATAAGCGTCATATCCATACTTATTGAATAAAAATTTAGTTAAAGAATTTAGTTGGTACTGATCATCACTTTTAGAGAATTCATACGCTTTCGGAATAATTATATATTTATAATCATTCATGTTTTTTTGTGCATATCCTAAACAACTTATGATAACAAATGAAATGGTAAATATTATTTTCTTTAACATGGGTTTAAATTTTAAAGGTGATTAATAAGCATTCTTAAATTTGTGATGCGATTATAACTATGATTATTATACGAATCATTATAATCAAAATGGATGGTTTGCATGCCTGTTTTATGCGCACCTTCAATATCGGCTTCAATATTGTCTCCAATCATAACACTTTCATTGGCATCTGCCTTAGCTAAATTTAAAGCAAAATTAAAAATTTTAGGATTTGGTTTTTTAACCCCAACCATTTCCGAATTTGTTACTGTTCGAAAATACTGTTTAATATTTGAAGTCACCAATTTTTTCTCTTGTGCTTCTTCAAATCCATTAGTTATAATATGAAGCTGATATTTATCTTTTAAATAATTTAGAATTTCAAAAGTTCCATCAAATAAGTGATTAAAAGTTGTTAATTGATCTATATAAGCGTCAGACAAAAGGTGAATCATATCATCTTCAACCTTAACTCCTACTCCATCAAAAGCTTCTTTTAATCTTCCATAACGCAATGCTCCTTTTGTGACTTTCTCTTCTCTATAAAGCTTCCAATACTTAAAATTGATAGGTTCGTAAACCGATAAAAAGTCATTAAGTTTAACGTCAATCTTATTCAGGTTAAAAATCTTTTCAAACGCTAAACCTGAGTTTTTATCAAAATCCCAAAGCGTATGATCTAAATCGAAAAAAACGTGTTTAATTTGGGTTTTCATTCTGCTGATTCTAATATTAAATTAAATAACGATCTAAACCCTTTCCAGCGTTCTAAATCACTGAACGTATAGTTGTGAAATACCATTGTAAAAGTACCATTCACCGCTTTTACTTCATTAATTATTTTTTGTAAATGTTCGGTTTTGTCTAATTGCGAATTATACTTCAATAATGCAAAATCTAAACAATGGTATGGATTAATTTGCAATGGTGTTTGCACTTCGTAATCTAAATCGTAAAATTGAAAAGGCGTACAAGTACCGGCTCTAAAACCTAATGTATTAATGTAACCCATTGTAAAATCTTGATGAATTTCTAATTCGACTAAATTACGATACGATGTTGGTAAATTCAACTTTGAAAACGAATGACGCACGGCTTTTAAATCGGTATGTG
Organism: Winogradskyella psychrotolerans RS-3; assembly: GCF_000427335.1. Classification (GTDB taxonomy): domain Bacteria; phylum Bacteroidota; class Bacteroidia; order Flavobacteriales; family Flavobacteriaceae; genus Winogradskyella; species Winogradskyella psychrotolerans. Next base: position 57,497 of record NZ_ATMR01000095.1, read on the forward strand.
TTGTGGATTCCATTTTGTTTTTTCCTTCTTTAGAATCGAAATATCATTTAAAGAAAAATAGGACGCTTTTAAGCCTACATCACAATAGTCGGCAACGGACTTAATCAGAGAGACAAACTCTTTTTTGTTGGTGTTTATATTTTTATCATAGGTTGAATAGTCACCTATTAAAAACAATACCATAAATTTAAAAGGATGTTGTTTTTGTTTCCTAATAATCCATTTGAACGTATCGTAAGGATCGCGTTTAAAACCAAAAAGCACTAAATAGCGAGAATACAGTTGTTTTATTTGTAAACGCCTCAAGTCATTTAACGTGCCACCGATGGTTCTTAAAAAACCTTTGTATTTAAAATAATATGCCATTGGCACATCAATTACAGGCTGCACTTTATATTGCCTTTTAGGAAACTCGTAACCTGGAAAGCGCACTTCTAAAACATCTTTGAGTTTATACGCCCAAATATCTACGACGGGTTGGTGTAGAAACTTGTTTTCAAAAGCTAGACTTTCAGAGGCTAAAAACCGTCCGTAATCATCCTTAACATGAGGTAAATACTCTTCATACCGACTTAATAAATAAAAAGATGCTGCAAAAATATCGAAAGGCAAATCACTTCGTTCCCCGGTAGCAAAAAATCCTTTTGTGTTTTCCCATTGCAATACATTAATATCGATATCCGATAGACCTGTTTCAAATAATAACTCGTTACTTCTAATAAATAACTCATTACTTAATGGTTGTTTTGTATAAGACATCTTAAGACTATCGTGCGCAATAAAATCTTCAACCTTAGACGTAAAAAGCACCTCAACACCTAAAATACGCTTGCATATATGCTTAAACGTATAGGTAACGCGTGGTGTGATTTTATGTGTATAAACGAGTAGCATAAAGTATTGTGAATTCCAAAGGTTAAAAATAACAAATTCCAACCGTAAACGCTCTAATTATAACGGTTGTCTGTGGATCTATTTTTAAAGTTTACCCCATTTGGTTTTCATCAGCAAAACTATAATAGGCACTCTCAGTAATAATAAGATGATCTAAAACAGAAATATCTAGACTTTGAGCAGCTGTTTTAATTTTTTGTAATGTCTTTATCCGCCTGACTTGGTTTTAAAGTGCCCGATGGGTGATTGTGACACAATATTAAAGCTACTGCCCCAACTTCTAGCGCATTTTTAAGCACCAATCGCACATCTACCAAAGTCCCTGTTATTCCTCCTTTACTTAATTGGTTTTTGCGAATCACTTTATTAGAATTGTTAAGGTATAAAATCCAAAATTCTTCATGTGGTAAATCGCCAAGTATAGGTTGCATCACATCAAAAACCGAACGGCTCGATGAAATCTTATCCAATTGCATAGCGTCTTCCAAACGACGGCGACGTCCTAATTCTAAAGCTGCAACAATTGATATGGCTTTGGCTTCACCAATACCTTTAAACTCCATAAGTTGCGCAATGGTGAGTTTACCCAAGGCATTTAAGTTATTATCAACACTTGCAAAAATGCGCTTGCACAAGGCCACAGCACTTTCCTCTCTGTTTCCTGAACCTATTAAAATAGCGATTAACTCAGCATCACTAAGGGTTGTTTTACTTTTGTCTCTAAGTTTTTCTCTAGGCTGATCGTCTTGAGACCAATTTTTAATTGAAAATGAAGCTGGTTTTTCTGACATGCATTAAAGATAAAAAATTGTAAATTTCGAATGTCATTAAATTAGTATAAATTTTAAAACAAGGGTTTAAAACCCATTTAGGCAGATAAAACATGAATTATCCTCCGCAACATCATCAAGATAACGACATCAATCATATGATTGAAGTGATAAAAACGTATCCTTTAGCAACTGTTATTTCAATTGATAATAATGAGCCGCTAATTACGCATTTACCATTAATTTATAGCAATGGAAAATTGATTGGTCATATTGACATTAACAATCCACACGCACAATTATTGCAAAACAACACAGAGGTGACGCTTATTTTTAGTGGACCAGAGTGTTATATTTCTCCAAGTATTTTTTCGAGTACGCAACTCCCAACATGGAATTATATTAAGGTGCATCTTAAAGGAAAAGCCCAAGAAAACCTAGATAAAATGGCGTTAAAACAGTCTTTAATTAGCATGACTAAATTTTTGGAAGCACCCGACCATAAGTACATTTTAAGTACCGATAATCCGCGATTAGATAAATATCTCGATTATATTTTAATGTTTGAAATTGAAATTACCCATTGGGAAGGAAAATTTAAACTATCACAAGACAAAGAGCCAAACGATATAATAGCTGCTCGTGAAGAATTAATTAGAGCTAATCAAGAAAGTGTTATTCAATTTTTAAATAAAGTATTTTAAACCCAAAGACCATGAAGTATCTGTTTACATTATTTATTATTCCACTGTTACTACTCAATACTACAACTAAAAAAGAAAATTTCATAGGCAAATGGGCTGGTGAAGACCAAAACCAAATTGGGTATATAACATTTGACAACGACGGTTATGCTGCTTTTGAAATCAACGGCGAAGTTATGGGTGGCAAGGAGTTTTACATCAAAGGTCAAAAAGGAAAAATGACTTATACCATTAATTACGACACCAACCCTATTGAAGTTGATTTTACAATTACAAAAATACAATCTGGAGAATCTAATAAAATTCTTGGTATCGCAGAATTTACAGATGTAGATACATTCATTTTTGACCTGAGTTTTAATAATGATAGACCTACTGCGTTTGGAGATAATTCTATTACCCTTAAACGTGTTAAATAATTACAAAACAAGAGTTTATAATTTTCGAAATTTGTAATTTAACACATTGGTTTATCATTAATTAAAACAACCACTTATGAAAGACTTAAAAAAAGAAGACATTAAACAAGAAGTTTTCGATTTATACGATGACTATGCCCACAACAAACTCAACCGAAGACAATTTGTTGAAAAGCTATCAATATACGCTGTAGGTGGCTTAACCGTTTCTTCATTATTGAGTTTTGTATCTCCTAATTACATCGATAATTTATTAGTCGCACCTAATGATCCTACTTTAAATTCAGATTATATAACTTATGAATCTCCAAAAGGAGGTGGCACTATAAAAGGCTTACTATCCCAACCAAATGATAAGAAAACCAAATTACCGGGTGTTATTGTAGTACATGAAAATAGAGGTTTAAATCCATATATTGAAGATGTAGGCAGACGCACCGCAAAAGAAGGTTTTATTCTTTAGCTCCAGATGCACTAAGTCCACTTGGTGGTTATCCTGGAAATGATGACGATGGTAGAACGATGCAAAAAGAGCGTAACCAACAAGAAATGCTTGAAGATTTTATTGCAGCCTATCATTATCTTAAAAATCATGATAATTGTGATGGCAACGTCGGAGTTGTTGGGTTCTGTTTTGGCGGATGGATTTCAAATATGATGGCCGTACGCTTACCAGATTTAGGAGCAGCAGTGCCTTATTACGGCAGACAACCAGAAGCTGAAGATGCTGTAAAAATTAAAGCTCCACTTCTACTCCAGTATGGTGAATTAGACACTAGAGTCAATGCTGGTTGGCCGGCTTTTGAAGAAATTTTAAAAGCCAATAATATTGAACATACAGCTTATATTTATCCTGAAGTGAATCATGGGTTTCACAATAACACCACACCAAGATATGATAAAGCAGCGGCAACTTTATCTTGGGAACGTACTATTGCTTTTTTTAAGAAACATCTTAAGTGATAATTTTAATTTAAGTTGCCGATGGAAATGTTAATTCTTTATATCGGATTTTTACTTGCAGCCTATGCAGTAATAGGTAATGATGTAATACAGACCTTAGGCACATTTCTCACGTCTAATGACAAAACGCATTGGCTTATACTATGGGCTTTTGCATCCACAATTTTAACTGTGACTTTATTCTATGGTTGGTATTTCTACAATGGAGATGTCTCATACAATAGACTAGATAAAATTCCGCTTCCTGAAACATTGAGATGGTGGCATTTATTAGCACCACTTACACTATTAATAATAACACGATTGGGAATCCCTGTCAGTACGACATTTATGATTCTAAGTGTTTTTTCGAGCCAGCAGATCATCGAAAAAATGATAATAAAATCAGTGTATGGATATGGCCTTTCTGTTATCTCGGCCTTTCTACTTTATATTATAATTGCGAAAAGATTCGAATCTAAAAAATCTATTGCTAAAGTAAATGAGGCCAAGCAAAAAAAGTACTGGATCTTTGCGCAATGGGTTTCTACTGCTTTTTTATGGTCGCAATGGTTAATACAAGATTTTGCTAATATCTTTGTCTTTTTGCCGCGAAGACTGTCCATCTATGAGTTCATTGGATCGCTCTTAGCGATATTAGCCATAATGGCATATTTGTTTAAAAACCGTGGAGGAAAAATTCAAGAAATTGTTAACCAGAAGGTAAATACAAGAAATATTCGTTCTGCAACAATTATTGATTTTTGTTATGGCATGATTCTCTTTTTATACGGAAACTATAATGCTATCCCGATGAGCACTACTTGGACATTTATAGGTATCCTTGCTGGACGTGAAATTGCAATAAACTACATGCTCAATAAAAAACAACTAAAAAATTCCTATAAACTTATAGCTAAAGACTTTGCAAAAGTAAATATTGGTCTGGCTGTTAGTATTTTTGTCGTCTATATTATTCAACTTATTAAAGAGTTTTAGTACGCAAATTCACTCTTTTTTTTAAGATGCTATAATTCAAATATTATTTTTTTTATAGCATATCCTCATTTTATTTGACAGTCCCAAAAAAATAAACCACCTTCGTTTTACAAGACTAATAAAACACAATTCTAAATGCCATTAACGTTATTATCTTCACCTTTACAAGGGTTTACAGATTTCCGATTTCGGAATGCCTTTAACCATTATTTTGGAGGCATTGACACGTTTTATGCTCCTTACATTCGTTTTAATAATAAGTTGATTATTAAAAATTCTTATAAACTCGATTTACAACTCGAAAACAATACAGAACTCGAAGTCATTCCACAAATTATGACCAATAGTGCTGATGAGTTTTTATTCGTAGTCGATTATATTCAGGAATTAGGGTATAAAGAATTGAACTGGAATTTAGGTTGTCCCTATCCCATGGTGACGAATCGAGGCATGGGTTCTGGACTCATTTGCGACCCAGAAAAAATCAATCATATTTTAGAACGCGTGCATAAAGAAACGGACATTGTGGTGTCTATGAAAATGCGCATGGGTTACGAAAATCCTGAAGAAATTTTAGACACCTTTCCTATTCTAGACGCTTATCCTCTTAAGAATATTGCCATTCACGCACGTATTGGCAAACAACTTTATAAAGGAGGTGTGAATCTTGACGCTTTTGGAAAGTGTATAGAAAGCACCAAACACAAATTATATTACAACGGTGACATTACTTCTGTTTCCAAACTGAAAGAAATGCAAACCCGTTTTCCGAGTATCGATCATTTTATGATTGGTAGAGGACTAATTGCAGATCCGTTTTTACCAAGCATGATTAAAAATGACACGACAGAATATCCAGAAAACCGATGGGACATTTTTAGAGAATTTCATGATACCATTTATCAGCAATACGATGCGGCACTTTCTGGCCCTACTCCGATTAAAATGAAAATGCAAGGGTTCTGGGAATTCTTTGCACAGTCGTTTTCAAATCCGCAGAAAGCATTTAAGAAAATTAAAAAAGCGAATAATCCAAGAGCATACCAACAAGCTGTTAGTGAGATTTTGAAGAATGGGTAGGTATAAATACCTTATCTTTATTTAAACCACAATCGTCAGTTCGAGTGTTTAGTTATTTGAAGAGAAACGAAGAAGAACTAAATGTATCGAGAACCTTCGGCACAACAATTGTTCTCGATACAATTTTATCGTACCTCAAAAATCACTCGAACTGACAGAAGGATAAAATTGAAAATCCAAACCACTCAAGCGAACCACCTACGTCAGTTCGAGTGTTTAGTTATTCGAAGTGAAACGAAGAATAAATAAATGTATCGAGAACCTTCTGTACAACAAATGTTCTCGATACAATTTTCTCGTGCCTCAAAAATCACTCGAACTGACGGAAAGAACTTTATTTAAAATTCTTTTTTGCCAAATTGGGCAACTTATCAAATTCATTATTAATTAAAGCTTCCTTTTTAGCTCTAGACCACTTTTTAATTTGTTTCTCAGTTTCTATGGCGAGATTAATATCGGTAAATTCCGCGTAGAATTTTAATTCAACAGGTCGCCTTTTGTACGTATAACTATCTATATGTGCTCCTGATTTATGTTCAAATAATCGCTTATTTAAATTACTTGTAACACCAGTGTAGTACGTATAATCTGAGCATTTTAAAATATAGACATATGATATTTTCATAGTTAAAGTTATAAAATCTAAAATAAACCTACAGCGTCAGTTCGAGTGTTTATTCATTTGAAGTTTAACGAAAAAGAATAAATGTATCGAGAACCTCCGGTACAACAAATGTTCTCGATACAATTTTCTCGTACCTCAAAAATCACTCGAACTGACGTATCAACTTCTATTCAAATTAAAACCAACCAACGATATTACCTTTATATTTGCAAACACATAAATCCAACAAGTGAAAGACCTCTTACTCATAACACCTCCATTTACCCAATTAAACACTCCGTATCCTGGAACCGCCTATCTTAAAGGGTTTTTGAATACCAAAGGGATTGGTGCGTTTCAAATGGATTTGGGTATTGAAGTGATTTTAGAGTTGTTCAAAAAAGAAACCTTTGAAGAAATTTTTCAATTGGCTTTTGAAAACGATCGTATTCAATCCGAAAATTGCGAACGCATTTATGCTTTAAAAGACCATTATTTAAAGTCTTTAGATGATATCATCTTATTTTTACAAGGCAAAAATCAAACCTTTGCCAGACAGATTTGCACCACCAACTTTTTACCACAAGCTTCGCGTTTTGCCCAATTAGACGATATGGATTTTGCATTTGGTGCCATGGGAATGCAAGACAAAGCCAAACATTTAGCCACACTTTATATTGAGGATTTATCCGATTTTATTGTGGAGTGTATTGATCCCGATTTTGGATTCAGTCGTTATGCAGAACGTTTAGGACAAAGTGCCAATGCCTTTGATGAACTCTATGCACAATTACAAGATCACGAAACCTATATCGACCAAATCACATTAGAGTTATTAGACGTTCAGCTTAAAAATACAGAACCCAAACTGGTGTGTTTCTCAGTACCATTTCCAGGAAATTTATACAGCGCCTTTCGTTGTGCGCAATATATAAAAGCACATCATCCTGAAATTAAAATAGCCATGGGAGGCGGATTTCCAAATACCGAATTACGTTCAGTAACTGACGTTCGCGTATTTGAGTTTTTCGATTTTATCACCTTAGATGATGGTGAACTGCCTATTGAATTACTGCACAACGCAGTCCTCAATAACGGAACCGAATTCAAACGCACATTCATTCTCGAAAACGGAATTGTTACCTATAAAAATAACGCCACCAAACCCGATTACAAACAGCAAGATGTTGGCACTCCTGATTATTCAGATTTATTATTAGACCAATATATCTCTGTTATAGAAATTGCCAACCCAATGCACAGTTTATGGAGCGATGGCAGATGGAACAAACTCACCATGGCACACGGTTGTTATTGGGGAAAATGTACCTTCTGCGATATATCCTTAGACTATATAAAAATTTATGAACCTGTTGCTGCATCGCTTTTAGTAGACCGCATGGAAACGCTCATTGCACAAACTGGCGAAACCGGATTTCACTATGTAGATGAAGCGGCTCCTCCATCGCTGATGAAAGCCTTGGCGCTCGAAATCATAAAACGCAACCTCAGCGTCACCTGGTGGACCAACATTAGATTCGAGAAAAACTTTACTCAAGATCTTTGTATTTTATTGAAAGCCTCTGGTTGTATTGCCGTTTCTGGTGGCTTGGAAGTCGCTTCAGATCGTTTGTTAAAATTGATTGATAAAGGAGTTACCGTTGAGCAGGTGGCGCAAGTGACACGCAATTTTACCGAAGCGAATATTATGGTGCATTCGTACTTAATGTATGGTTACCCAACGCAAACGGTTCAAGAAACGGTGGATAGTTTAGAAATGGTGCGTCAGTTGTTTGAAGTTGGTGTGTTACAATCGGGCTTTTGGCATCAATTTGCTTTAACAGCGCATAGTCCTGTGGGATTAAATCCTAGCGACTATGGCATTACTCCCAATTACAAAAACATCAGTTTTGCCAATAATGATGTTGATTTTACAGATTCAACTGGTATTGACCATTCACAATTTAGTTACGGATTAAAGAAATCACTCTTTAATTTTATGCATGGTATTGGATTTGACATTCCTTTGCAAGATTGGTTCGACTTCGACATTCCAGAAACCGATATCGATCCCGATTTTATTTATAATTCCTTAGCACAAGAACCGGTTTTCAACATTAAACCAACCGCAAAAATTGTGTGGTTAGGCAGCATGCCTTTAGTGGCTGAATTTTCAAAAACTAAAAAGGAACCACTAAAGACTTCTTAGAATTCACGTTTCATGATACGGCAGACAGCTTTCAGATTACACTAGAAAAAGAGAAAGGCCTTTGGCTTTTAGATATTTTAGAAGACATCACTCCTCAACATAAACCACAATCGTTTAAGCAGTTAAAAACCAGTTTTGAAACCCAATTTGAAGATTTTGAATTGTTTTGGTATGCTAAACCGATAAACATTTTGAGAGATTCTGGGCTTTTAGTTTTATAACAGTTTAATTCTAAATACACACAAAACAATTTGCCTCTTAAAAATTTTCTTAGACCTTTGCACCTTCTAATACAGCGTTAGCCAAATTAGCCCAAAAACAAAACATCAAAAATTTCTTAATGAGAAAACATAAAGCCATTCGATTTTTAATGGTCGCTACTGTTTTATTTACACAGGTTACCTTTTTAACCATGATTGTAAACGCGCATTACGAAACCAACGCAGCTATAATTATAGCGGCACTTGTTATTATACTTACCATCGTTTTTGGCTATCGCTACTTAGATTTACACCACGAGGATTACGCCTACGAAAAAATATCCGTCGTGATTTGGGTGCCAATTGGAGCCGTATTGTGTTACCTCTTAAATGTTCCTGGTGGTTTGGGCCCCATTTTAGCCATGGGCATTGTGGGAACATTAGCGTCATTTTTACCATCTTTAAATAAAAAATCGAACTACTTAAAACAACTACCAGCAAGCATTTATTGTGGTGCTTTTGTTGGCATGTCTAGTGCAGAAACTAGTCCTTCCCTTGGTTTTGCACTTGCTGCAGGCACACTTGCAGGACTGTTTTTTATGATGTCTAAAAACTTATTTCTTGGTGTTGGCGGAAAACTAGGCACCATGGCATTTGCAGGTGTCATCACAGCAACTCTAATGTATGCGTTATTAGTATGAATATATGTATCCTCATCATCACCGGAATTTTAGGCGCTACACTCACCCACTTTGTTAGCGAACACTTACGCTTTGGAGCTGTAAAAGCCTCTGCGTTGCTATCGCTAATAGTCGGTTTGTTTTTTTATGCCTTTCCTAACGTACTCAATGGCTATTTAACCGAACATCTCCCTATTGTATTTGTTGGCACCTCGTTTATTGGGATGGTCTCTGCTAAAACTTTAAAAAGTTACACCTTGCTTGCCATAGCAGGAACGCTATTTACTGGGATTTACATTACGAAAAGCCATGTCTTTGATGGTTATGGAGGTGCACTTGGCGCACTTGCGTTTATTGCTTTAGTGACTACTATGGGTTTTGCTTTTGTGGTATCGAATTCTGCTAAAATTAGGCGTAAGGTTGTTTTGGTTTGGGAGACGGTTTTTGGTTCTGGGGAATAGGTTTTAAATCTCTGTTTATTAAAATCTTACATTAATTGTTGTAAGGCTTGACTTTCTGAAAAATTTAAGAGAACCTTATTTATAGGATATAAGTCTTTATATAATTAAGTTAAATCACATTAAACAGCAATCCTTACTAATTAAGATTTCATATATATATTTAATTTAAGAACCTCCTTATTTAATTTTTTTTAATATTCTTAAATAAGAAGTACTTTTGTTTAAGAATATTGAAAGAAATGAAAACATTCAACGCTGGTAATTATATAAATCAAGGAACTTATAAAAGTTTTCAACCCACCAAAATAAATCAAAAATGGGCAATTGAAGACATGGAGGTACTAAGTCTTTTAAGTCAAGCAGACAGACAACTTGGAAGACTTGACATGTATTCAGAGTACATTCCAAACATTGATTTATTTATCAGTATGCACGTGTTAAAAGAAGCAACACAATCAAGTAAAATAGAGGGAACAAAGACAAATATAGAAGATGCTTTATTAGACAAAGAAGATGTAAATGATGAAAAAAGGGATGATTGGGAAGAAGTACAAAATTATATAGAAGCTTTAAACTCTGCTATCAAAAGTTTAGAAAAGTTACCTTTCTCTTCGCGGCTGATAAGAGAAACTCATAAAATATTACTACAAGGAGTAAGAGGAAAACATAAACTGCCTGGAGAGTTCAGAAGTAGTCAAAACTGGATAGGAGGAGCGAGCATTAATGATGCTACATTTATTCCCCCTACTCACACAAGTGTTAACGACTATATGGGAGACTTAGAGAATTTCGCCCATAACACAGAATCCTTTTTCCCTGACTTGCTTAAAATTGCTTTAATACATTATCAATTTGAAACAGTTCACCTTTTTCTAGATGGAAATGGAAGAGTTGGTAGGCTTATGATTACATTGTATTTGGTAGAAAAAAGAATATTAAAAAAACCTATACTTTATCTTTCAGATTTTTTTGAAAGAAACAGAACGTTATACTATGACAATCTTACAAGAGTTAGAGAAAAAAGCGATTTAAACCAATGGTTAAAATTCTTTTTAGTTGGAGTTATAGAAACTGCAAAAAATGGAATAAACACATTTGATAGTATTTTAAAATTGCAAAAAGAAGTTGAAGTTAAATTACAAACACTGGGAAGTCGTTCAAACAATGCACAATTAATTTTAAACCATCTTTTTCAAAAACCAATTGTAGATGCTCAAAAGGCTAAAGAATTAACTGGCTTGTCTTCCCCTTCTGTTTATAAGTTAATCGAAGCACTTGAAAAGCTTGAAATATTAACTGAAATCACTGGTGCTAAAAGAGGAAAGATATATTTGTTCAGAGAATACACAAAAATATTTAAATAATCTCATGCAAACACTTGAAAGGAATCATCTCACAAAAACCTTATATAATTTTAAAACCTCATATCAAAACGTCATGTTAAACCTTCTTCATCCATCTAATTAATCCATATTTTTGCATATTGAAAATTGAGAATTATGCAAGACAATAAAACCCTAAATTACATAAAAGACGTATTAAAAAACATGCCAACAGACTGGTTAGGTCTAACCACGCATCGTTTAGATATTTACAACGAGAAATTAGCTAAAACACAGTTTTTAGATGAGTTCGAGTTGTTATTTAATGCCAATAGCACTGAGCCATCGGCATTAAACGAATTACCAACCGCTTACGATTATATTCGTTTAGGACATCCCTTATCTTGTATTTTAGAATGGGGAATTGCGAATTTAAACGACATTAAAGCAGACAACGTGATTAGTTTTTCGTCACAAACGGTGCCTGTGTTGTCTATTTTAAGAACAAATTTATTAGAAGACAAAAAGACCCAAATTGTATATACTGGCGAACTTCCAGAATTTTTCGATGCTGAGATCATCAAGCAGGTCTACGGTTATCATTTCGATGTCATAAAAGTAGATAGTGTAGATGCTATTTTAGAGTTTAAAGGCAGTACTGTTTTTATCTCGCAGCAAGAGGACATTTCACATCTTGAGGACAATGTCAATATTGATTTTTATATCAATCTTCATGGACACCTTGGAAGTGTACTCATCGTTAATGGCAGTCATAACGATCATTATATTTCAGATATTCAGCATGTGAGACGTCGTGAAACGATTGCGATGACTCCATCGAATTGTTTAGTGGCTTTACAAGCGTTAACAGCACATACTCCGATTACTAAGTTAGACAATCATTTTGAAGCCAATAAAGCAAGTGTTTTAAACTCTATTAAGGAGATTAATGGCACAACGTCTAAGCCTTTAGTCGGTTCTAGTGGATTATCGGTTCAGTATGCTATTATGATGGGCTTGGTGGACTATTCCTTAGAACACCATAAAGGCAAAGCGATTAAATTTGTGGTGCCACCAAATTGTTATGGAGGCACCAATGACCAAGCCAGACGTGTGGCTGCCTGTTTAGATAATGTGGAAGTGGTAGATTTACCTGTAGATGGTGATAATGATATGGTGCAAAGTATCCATACCGTTTTAGATAAAATTGCACACGAGGACGCGATTCCGTATATCATTGCAGAAATTCCAACCAATCCACGTGTTGAAGTTCCGGATTTACAAAAGTTAAAAGACGCTTTGACCGAAGAACGTAAAACGGCTTCTGGAGACATCGCGATAGATCCTGTGTTTATATTAGATCAAACGTTTTGTCCTAATGTGCACTTTTTAGGTGAAGGTGAAATACTATCTACTATGCGTACCATTTCTTATGCTAGTGGTTCTAAATTCCCGAGTGGTGGAAAATGTACAGCGGGTTATATTGTAGGAAATACAAAAGCAGACGCTTTAATGGATAAAATTGCATTGCATTTGACGCTTTGCGATAATGAGGCGACTGCGCTTCAATACGAGATTTTGGCAAAGCAATTACCATCCATGAATCAGCGTATTGCGGAGGCGTATAAAAACACCCGTGAGTTTGTGAATTTTATTCATGACACCTTACCAGAAGCGAAAATCAATTTTGTTTCAGAGGAATTGGCAGCACAAGGATTTACTCCTTCGGTGTTTTCATTAGATCTTCCAACAAAAGGCAATACACCTGAAGAGAAGGAAGCCTATAAACGAAAATTAAATCATAGATTAATCAATTTAATGATTACTGAGATTCCTAGTGAAAGCAAGTATTGCGTGAGTTACGGACAATTAAAAGGCTGTTATTGGACAATTCCTGCAACCTCAACACAAGGTACCACAAAAGAAGGAGACAAAGATTATATTGCACGTGTGTCTTTATCTCCAGATTTAGATTTAGAAAAGCATAAAGCGGTATTTTTGGAGTTTGTTTCTGAGATTTAAAAAATTACAAACTGGAACTAAATCATTAATTATTGATAACTAAAATAGCCTTGACCTGCAAGGTTTTGAATACCTTGTAGGTCTATAAAGCTAACAAGTCATACCTACAAGGTTAAAAAGAAACCTTGCAGGTTATCAAGTTTTCTAGCACGTCAGTTCGAGTGTTTATTGATTCGAAGTGCAACGAAGAATTAAAAAATGTATCGAGAAGCATTCGTTTTACTGCAGGTTCTCGATACAATTTTTCAAAAAAGAAAAATCACTCGAACTGACGTAATAACAAATAATCAAATTCAATACCTTATAACACAAATGGAAATACTAGAATGGATACAAGATTGGCTTAAAGACAATGCTGATGGCGAATGGGAAAAAGGCGATGCCATTCAAATTACCACTTTAGACAGTCCATTGGGTTGGGATGTTGAAATTGATATCTCAAAAACATCTATTGCAAATCTTGAAATCAAATGGATTCTTAACGAAAACGGAAAACAAGATTGGTATGGAGTTAAAATTCAAAACCAACGGTTTAGAGCAGCTGGTGATGCTGGTAAATTAACGTTTCTACTGAATCTTTTTAGAGAGATGATTGAAAAAATTGAAAACGAAGATTAGCACTTTCTTGACTAAACCTAACGTTCTTAAGGAAATAGATAACTCTCAAACCGGAAAAATCGCTTCAAAACTATAAATAAACGTTAAATACTATTTTATATCTAACCGATTGTTTAGTTTTGTCCTGTAGTTAGAAATAATGGCAAGAAAAAAACAATATAATGAAGACGACGTCGTAGAAAAAGCCATGAACCTTTTTTGGAAAAATGGTTATGAAGCGACATCAATGCAAATGCTCGAAAAAGAAATGGGCATTAATAAGTTTTCGATATATTCTAGTTTTGGTAATAAACACGGTTTGTTTCTTGAAAGTTTAAAACACTATAAAACCAAAGTCAGTGCGACGTTATTAAAATTTAAAAATGGTACGAATGGAGTTGAAGACATTAAGCAGTTTTTTCACGACTCTATAAATTCCAATTTTAAAGTTGGCAATCAAAAAGGTTGTTTGGTGACTAATACGTACAACGAATTTTCTGAGAACGAAGACCAACTTATAAAAGACGAAATGACATCTTTTATGGGGAATTTAAAAGCTCTTATTATAGAAAAACTACAGATGGATGCTTCAAAAGATGAAGACACCGTTTTAAAACAAGCAAATTACTTACTCTTAGCAAAACACGGCTTAGCAGCTGCAGCAAGAGTTAACACAGCTCAAGAAATTGAAGATTATATTGAAATGACATTCAAAAATTTATAATCCTTTTTTTGGCAAATAACTAAACGAACGTTTAGATAAATTTAACATTTACAAATAATAAAAAGAAAAATTATGACAACTTTAAAAATTCACAATATCGAAAGCGCACCAGAAGACAGTAAAGCATTATTAGAGAACTCTCAAAAAGCTTACGGAATGATTCCTGGTTTACATGGCGTTTTAGCTGGAGCACCAAAAATATTAGAAGCTTACCAAACTTTACACCAATTATTTGTTGACTCTTCATTTAACGAAGAAGAATTAACAGTGGTGTGGCAAACTATCAACGTAGAACACGCTTGTCATTATTGTGTTCCTGCACATACAGGTATCGCAAAAATGATGAAAGTAGATGACGCTATCACAGAAGCATTACGTAATGAAACACCACTTGAAAGTTCAAAATTAGAAGCTTTACGTACCTTAACATTAACTATTGTTAGAAATCGTGGTTATGTAACTCAAGATGATTTAGATGCATTTTATGCTGTTGGTTATGGTGAAGCACAAGTATTAGAGATCATCTTAGGCTTATCTCAAAAAACAATAAGTAACTATGTAAATCATATTGCAAATACACCTGTAGATGCCGGATTTAAAGCATTTACATGGTCTAAAGAGAATGTGGCTAAATAATCCCTATAAACCAAGCCACAGGTTGATTAATAGCTTTAAACCTTCCGTTGATTCGGAAGGTTTATTAATCTTTAAAAATTAATATTATGATAAAAGTTTCTGTAATGTACCCTAATAGTAAAGACGTACAATTTGATACGGACTACTACCAAAATAAGCACTTACCAATGGTTACAAAACTTATTGGTAACGCCTTAAAAGGATTAGAGTTAGATTTGGGTATCGCAAGTAGAGTTCCAGGAGAATCTGCTCCTTATGTTGCTATTGCACATTTATTATTTGATGATGTAGCGTCTTTTCAAGAGGCTTTTGGCCCTCATGCAGCGACCTTTGCTGCTGATGTAAAAAATTATAGTAATGTACAGGCAGAGCTTCAAATTAGTAAATTGGTTATCTTTAAAACTAAAGACTAGTAATTATAAAGGTGTTTAAATGAAAATTGAAGGGGAAACGATAAAACAAATAGCCAATAAGAGCTTCCAAGCCGTTTTTAGAACTACTACGGAAACGCCTGGCTTTATCCACCTAGTTTTCAGAAAAAAAGAATTAACACCTTATGAATTCAGGTCTATTATGATAGACCTAAAAAAAGAATTATCAAAACTTAGTGTTTCAAAATTCAATAAAAAACTAAGCTATCATTGGCTAGTTCGATTTGATCAGCAGGTGACTACACCTTTTCATGTAGATAATGCTGCAGATCAATCTATATTAATGCTGGGTTACGAACCTAGCGCTATTAAAAGTGAATTGCACATAGCGGATTATTATACTTACGCTAATAAAGCCTTTGAAGCACCTGAAGATTATTTCAATAATTTTTCACCTGTTTTTAAAGATAATGAGGACGTATTATTACCTTTTATTTCAAAATTAAAGTTAGTTAATATGAATAATTATTTTATTCTTATAATTAATAATAGCAGTCCGAAACCTGATGTCGATACGTTAGGTGTTTTTCATAAAGCTCTAATTATAAATAAAGATTTAAATAAAAGCAGAATAGTTAACTCTATGGTTTTAAATGTAGTGCAAAAAGATCAAGTTACAGAAGATGAACAAAGGGAAAATAGCTTTCTAAATACTAATCTAATTAGCAAATAATAAAATTAGTATAACGGATACATATATAAAGTTTAATTAAAAATAAAAACATGGCAAATAAATTAAAAATAGATATCGTTTCAGATGTCGTTTGTCCTTGGTGTACCATTGGTTACAAACGTTTAGAAAAAGCGATTTCAGAATTAGGAATTGAAGACCAAATAGATATAGAATGGCAACCTTTTGAGTTGAATCCTAATATGCCAGCCGAAGGTCAGAATGTGATAGAACACATTACTGAAAAATACGGTTCGACTTTAGATCAACAAAGAGCATCGCAACAACATATGGCAGATGCTGGTGAAGAATTAGGTTTTAAATTCGACTATTTTGATGAGATGCGTATGGTTAACACCTTTGATGCTCATATTTTATTAGAATATGCTAAAGACTTCGGGAAACAAACCGAATTAAAAATGGCATTCACTAAAGCGTTTTTTAGCGACAGAAAAGATGTGTCTAAAAAAGACGTCTTAAAAGAGACACTTTTAAGTGTTGGTTTAAACGCAGATGAAGCCTTAGCAAAATTGGATAGCGAAGACGCACGATTAGAAGTAAGAGAAAAACAAGATTATTGGAAAAATTTGGGTGTAAACTCTGTTCCAACAATTGTGTTTAACAGAAAAAGTGCCGTTACCGGTGCGCAACCTGTAGATACCTTTAAACAAGTGTTAACTGAATTAATTGCTGAGCAGAAATCCATCTAACGCAGCAGTTCGCTATATTCAAATTATTTATATAAAAACCGAAAGCATAATAATGAAAAACAACAGAAGGAATTTTATTAAAAATTTAGGAATTATGGGTACAACAGGAATGTTAATGCCTAACTTAGTATTAGGAAACACACAAGAAAATAAAAACATTATGACAAACACAACACGACCTAAAGTATTATTTTTTGATGTTAACGAAACGCTTTTAGACCTTACCCAAATGAAAAAGCAAGTTGGTGAAGCGCTAAATGGTAGAGAAGATTTATTATCGCTTTGGTTTACTACGATGTTACAATATTCATTAGTAACTACCGCAAGTGGACAATACGAACACTTTGGTAATATTGGTGCAGCAGCATTACAAATGGTGGCCGCAAATAATGACATTTCAATTTCTGAAAAAGAAGCTCGAAACGTCATCGTAAATTCTTTAAGAGGATTACCAGCACATCCAGACGTAAAAGCAGCCCTAACGCAACTAAAGGCAGACGGTTATAAATTAGTGTCCTTCACTAATTCATCTAACGAAGGTGTAAAAAAACAATTTGAAAGTGCCGGATTAACCGACTTTTTTGATGAACGTTTAAGCGTGGAAGATATAGGAAAATTTAAACCATTTACAGATGCCTACACTTGGGCAGCACGTAAAATGGGTGTAAAACCAGAAGAATGTATGCTAATCGCAGCACATGGTTGGGATGTTGCCGGAGCCGTTTGGGCTGGTTGGAGAGCTGCATTTATCAGCAGACCTGGTCAACAATTATTTCCATTAGCACCAAAAACTGAAATTGTAGAATCAGATTTACAAAAGGTGGCTGATGTTTTGGTGACTTATAAATAAAGTATCTATTGAAAAAGAAAATGATTTACTAAATGACAAAGGAGCTTCAATAAAGCTCCTTTGTTGCTTTAAAATATTAAGCTTTGTAATTACAAGCACTTATTCAAAACGTTCCGTAATGCGAAACGGATACTCCTTTGTAATTCTATCTCTTTCTTCATAAAGTTTATCATCACGGCTAAATATATTTTTTCGAATCTGAGCATCTATCTCTTCATAATTTTCAGTCGCTCTTAATTCCCATACTGAGATTTTATGAGCAGATAACACATCAATATAATCTTGATAGGTTACATTATCTCCATAAATATATTCCATAATAGATGATTCATTAATATGACTTTTGAGCTTTTCAGGAAGCATATATAGTGGAATCTCACGATTATCAATTTTAATCCCTTCTGAAATATAAACGCTTAATGTATCTTGAAACTTCTGATCTTTATAAAAATCCCAACCTGGAACTCTAGGTGGTTTTCCGATTCTTGTAAAAGCTTCTTGTAAGGAAGGAGAAATACGTTTGTCCAATTCATTATTATAATAGCTTTCCGTCAATTCATCATTATTAGCTACTTCATAGACCAATCTCCATTGATTCATTTCCAAAAGTTGAAGTTCAAATTCTTTAATATACTTAATAGGTATATTTCTATTTGCCCGTAATCGTACTAGCGTTCGACTAGAATAATACTGGCCCTCATTAAAATCTAATATTAATCTATATAAATCAGACCATTCTATTTGTTCATTTGCTTCATTAAATAAGCAAACGAGATGCTTCGAATCAAAATCCATTTTAATGACTAAATTATCATAAGAGTATCTACGATAGTTATCATTGAGGTATACACTAGACGGTACATCCACTGTTGGGTTTGAAGCCATCATGGACGCATCCAAAGATTTATAATCTATAAAATAAACACGACTAAGCATAAAAGTAAGCACTACAAAAACTATCAAATGAATACTTTGAATTTTCCAACGGTTATTTTTTATAACGGTTATCAGTGTTTTCCAACTATCTAAATAAAGTACTATGACCAATAAGATTGAAGGCCATAAAAATGTATCGATAAATTTCGAGCCCATAAATTGAGAAGCAAAAACACAAAATAGAAACCAAATTTTTGTAAACCAATGAAGAAAAGTTGCCCCTAAAAAAGCTTGGTCATTAAGAACTCTATTGCGCTTATTGTTTCTTCTTGAAAATGCTTTTTGAGGCCTAGAAAACAAATAGCTAATACCAATAGAATTTCCTATAACCATTGAAATTGCAGCGAAGAATAAATTGTATAATTGTCTTTCAGATTCAGGAATTATAACGGGTCTATTCTCAAAATTAAGAAATAGCATCCTATCCGTTTCTCGCAAAACATCATAAAAACTGTAGAGTATAATCGCAGATAATAATCCAATAATAAATGACAAAACAATTCTCTTCTTAGAAATTGATTTGAAGTTTACATGTGAATCATAGAAAATACGATTAAATTTCATAAATAATAAGTTCTAACATATCAGTCTTATAAAAAGAATAATTGTTACGTCCTACGATTCAAAAAGTCAATGATTATGATATTCTGTTACAGGATAAGAATGACAAATCTATTTAATCAAATTCTTCACCTCATCAAAATCCAAACCACCATAATTCCCAGAACTCATTAATAACAACGATTTATTATCAAAATTTTGTTCGAATAAGAAGTTTTTAAAATCTTCTGGATTGGTGTAAATGATTAAATCATCGCGCTCAAAAGCATTCGCGATTTGCTCTTTGGTAACTTCTTCTAATTTCTTAATTTCAACCGCATGTGGAGAATAGAAAACGACCGCTACATCTGCAGCATCTAAAGCTCCTTTATATTCTTTTAGAAATTCGGCATTAAGGCTGCTATAGGTATGCAATTCTAAACAAGCGACTAAAGTTCTGTCGCTGTATTGTTCTTTAACCGCTTTCGTTGTGGCTTCTACTTTACTCGGTGAGTGCGCAAAATCTTTATAAGCGACACTTGTCTTAGATTCAGCAATCTTCTCTAAACGTTTGCTGGCTCCTTTAAAGGTTGAAATGGCTTCGTAGAAATCATCTTCATCAATGCCCATATGTTGGCAAATCCATTTGGCACCAGCTAAATTATTTAAGTTGTGCGCACCAAAGACTTCAATTGGCATTGGCCCTTCTGGAGTTTCTAATAAGGTTTCACCATTTTCAACGGTGTATTCTGGAGTTTTGTAGGCTATTTTTCGAATCTGATTTTCGGAAGCTTCCACGACACGCTTTACTTCAGGATCTTCTTCGTTATAATTAATACTTCCACCTGTGACAATAGAATCTACAAATATGCTAAACTGCTCCACGTAATTTTCATACGTTGGAAACACATTAATATGATCCCAAGCAATACCACTTAACAAGGCAATATTAGGTTTATATAAATGAAATTTTGGTCGTAAGTCAATTGGTGAACTTAAATATTCATCTCCTTCTAAAACGATAAAATCATTGTTTTCCGTGAGTTTTACCATCACATCAAAACCGTCCAATTGTGCACCAACCATATAATCCACATCACGATCGTGATAATGCATTACATGTAAAATCATGGAAGTAATCGTTGTTTTTCCATGACTTCCTCCAATAACCACACGTGTTTTATTTTTGGCTTGTTCGAATAGAAATTCAGGATAACTGTAGATTTTTAAACCGAGTTCTTGAGCTTTTAGCAATTCCGGATTATCAGCTTTAGCATGCATTCCTAAAACGATAGCTTCTAAATCTGAAGTAATTTTTTCAGGATACCAACCAAAAGCCTCAGGCAATAACCCTTTAGCATCTAATCTCGATTTTGAAGGTTCGAAAATAGTATCGTCGCTTCCTGTAACTTTGTAACCTTTATTGTGAAGTGCTAAGGCTAAATTGTGCATTGCTGCACCACCAATAGCGATAAAATGTACGTTCATAGTATCCTTAAATGTATACCGTAAAAATACTATAAGTTTTTTGAAATTAGAAGAACTAAAAGCTTTACCTCTCTGTTGATTTAAGAGAGTTAATTGATGGAATTAAATATGTGTGAATAACATCAACCTACGATTACACTATATTGAGCTATATACTGAAACGGACGTAAAAGAAAGTTTTTTCGTAAATTTGTTTAAAAGATTACAACATGGATATTCAAGCAACAAAACTGGAATTATTGAAAATCATATTAGAAAATGAAAATTCTGAATTTATTCAACGTGTATCTGATTTCGTAAAAAACGAGAAAAAAGACTTTTGGGATGAATTAAGTTCGTCTGAGCAAAATGAAATTGAAAAAGGCATTGAAGATCTTAACCAAGGTAAAAGAATTTCTTATGATTCTTTTTTGAAGAAAATTTCATAGAAAATGAAAGTATTCTTATCTGAACTTGCCGAAACAAAACTTCTAAAACTATGTGAATATCTATCAGAAAATTGGAATTTAAAAACAAGAGATAAGTTTATTACCAAACTGACTGAAAAGATTAAGCAAATATCAATTGAGCCAAATAGTTGTCAAAAATCATCGGAATTTGATAACCTTTACAAATGTGTTGTAACAAAACAAACATCATTTTTTTATCGAATAAAAGAAGAAAAGAAAGAGATAGAAATCATCACAATATTTGATACAAGACAACATCCTGAGAAATTAAAAAAAGATATCGATTGAAAAAGCACGAAACCTCAACAAGAGCTATAGTAGTTGCATATTCTCACCTACTCTAAAAGCCATATACAATATTCAGTTTGGGGTGTACTTGAAAATAATCGAATTCATAAGTACATTATAATTCAAACGGTGGACTAAATACCTCCCTTAAACTCCTGAAATACATCAATATCTGGCAAACCCGAAATTGCTTTATTGATCCAAATCAAGGCTTCAGCCTTATTGTTTTTATGCTTGTAAATTTGTGCCAAACGGTAATAAGCCCATTCTTTGGGAACACCGTCTTTTGCTGAATGGTTTGAAAGATAAACTTTCAGCATGCCTTCACCTTTATCTAACTGAATATTATAATCGGCACAGACTTTACCTATTTGATAATGCATGGCATTACGTTGGTGTTTATCCTTAGCTTCTTCTAGATTTCCGATGGCTTTTTCTGGTTGCTTCTGACCTTCGTAGAAATTGGTCAATTTTTCATAACAGGTTAAAGAGCCACCAACTTTTATAGCTAGTCTATAATATTTTTCGGCCAATTCTGGTTCGTCATCATATTCGTAAACATAGCCTTTTGCTAAATAACCATCTACTTTAGAGAGTTGTTCTAATTGCTCAGCATAACTTAAAGCTTTAGAGAAACTTCCTCCAACAATACCTGGCAAAGATACATACAACTCAACCAAAGCCCAACGTGCATCGATATGATTTGGATCTAATTGGGCTGCCTTGTGAAACGAATCTTTAACATCACCAATAATACCTAATGCTTTTAGCTTACTTATACTTAACGCTTTCATCCCCAAAGCTCCACCATATTTATAATAATAATTGGCGTTCTGAGGACGTTTTTGTTTTAAAATCTGATATTGTTCAATAGCTTCATCCCATTTCTTTTGATGTCCATAGGCATCACCTAAAAGTTCAATAGCTTTTAAATCATCAGGATTAGAACTTAAAAACAATGTCATTTCGTCTTGAGCTTTTATAAACTCCTTTTTAGCAATAAATGCTTCTGCATTATCTATTGATGTTTGAGAAAAACAGAATGACGATAGTAATAAAATAAACAAAAATCTATTCATATAATATGGGCAATTTAGACAAAAATACAATTATTAAACGCTCAGGTTCCTCAACAAATTGTTAACTTCACTCATCGAAATGAGTCGTTAACTCATTATGCCTATTTTGGAATACATTTTGAATGTATTTTGGCAAAGCTAACAGAATCTGTTCGCCTCTATATTAACCGAAACAGACTCATCAAATATTACCGCATTTGCGGAAAAACTATGAAAAACTATATATCTATACTCATGCTAATATGCATCGTTTCCTTTTCTAATGCTCAAAACGATTTTGAAGATCAATGGAAAGAAGTGGACAAACTCGAATATGACGGCCTTACAAAAAGTGCTGCCGATTTGGTTGAAACCATTTATAAAAATGCCGTTAACGCTGACAATACGCAGCAGCGCATCAAAGCATTATTACATATCAGTAAGTATATGCTCATACTAGAAGAAGATGCTCAGCTCTCTATTGTTAATCGGTACAAAGCCGAAATCAACGCGACTAAAAACGAGATCACCAAACACCTCTTAGAAAATATGTTAGCTACCATGTACTGGCAATATTTTCAACAAAGTCGTTACCAATTTTATAACAGAACTAAAACGTCAGAAAAGATAAGTGATGACTTTAGAACTTGGGATTTAGAGACTTTGTTCAATGAAATTCATTTGTATTATCAGCGTTCACTTGAAAATTCAGATTTATTGCAACAAGAATCACTAAGTGATTATGCGCTACTTTTAAATGAATCTGAAAATTCTAAAATATATAGACCTACATTATTTGATTTGTTAAGTCATAATGCACTTAGTTTTTATAAAACGGACGAAAACAGCATTACACAACCTGCTTACAAATTCACTATTGATAACAATCACTTTATTGCTGATAGTGAAATTTTCACAAGGATAGATTTAAGCTCTAAAGACAGCTTATCGCTTCAACGTAATGCTTTAAAAATCTATCAAAATTTATTGAAATTTCATCGTAAAGGCAAAACTTCAAAGGCCTTTGCAGATGTAGATATTGAACGTTTAAATTTTGTAGCGCAACATGGCACGTTTTCAAATTTAGAAGATCAACTTTTGAATACGTTACAATCGACATCAAAAAAATTAAAAGCTTCAGAATTATCGACGTTATATGATTATGAAATTGCTAAGCTGCATGAAAAACAAGGTAATTTATTCAATCATACACCAGGAGAAAATGAAATCAACAGCAAAAGCCAATGGAAACTAAAGGAAGCGATAGCAATTTGTAATGTGGCAATTTCTAAATTCCCGAATAGCATTGGCGCTCAAAAATGTGAGTTTTTAATAGCGCAAATTGGTAAACCCAACTTAGAGCTTCAAGTCGAAGAATTTATTGGTATCAATTCACCTTCAAAATTATTAGCGACGTATAAGAATTTAGAAGGCTTAGAATTTAAAGTTTATAAAGTTTCACAAAAGCAATTAGAGCTTTACAGTCGCACGTATAGTGATGATAAAAAGATGGAGTTCTTCAAAAAACTAGATCCGGTTAAAACGTTTTCGAGCACATTAAAATCCGAAGGCGATTACCAAAATCATAGCACTGAAATTGTATTACCAAATCTAAATAATGGTTTATACATCGTTAAAGCCGATACTAATACTGACAACTACACGAATGTTTTTGCTACAGCGCATATTCAAGCTACGAATTTAGCATTAGTAGAAAGTTTAGAAAATGATGTACAGGTTTATCAAGTTATTGATAGACATAATGGAAAACCTCAAGCTAACATTAAGGTGAAACTCTCCTATAATACTCACAACAGCAAACAATTCACGAAAGTATTTACAACAGACCATTTTGGAAAATTTCAATTCACAAAAGACAATAACTATTACAATAGCATTCAAATAAATGTCAACTCTAAAAACGATACGGCTTATTTTGGCGACTATTACATTAACAGAACTTATAACCAAAATAAAAACAACGATACACAGTACCGTAACTTCTTATTCACAGATCGAAGTATTTACAGACCAGGACAAATAGTTTATTTTAAAGGTATTGCTACCAAATCTAAAGACGAAAAGACCACAGTCTCAGAAGACGCAACTGCAATAGTCAAATTAATGAATGTTAATGGAGAGATTGTCAAGGAACTAAATTTATTAACTAATGAGTTCGGTTCGGTTCATGGAGAATTATTACTACCAAACGATGGTTTAACGGGTAATTACACTATTAATATGTTTAGTGGAACTAATAGTTATACGAATATTTCTGTGGAAGAATACAAGCGACCAAAGTTTAAACCAGAATTTCAACCCATAACAGAAACTTACAAAGTAAACGACAGCATTACGGTAAACGGAACGGCAATCGCGTTTGCTGGGAGCACCATTACAGATGCTATAGTGGTGTATCGTGTAAAACGAAATGTAAGATTTCCTAGTTGGTATTATTGGAGACGTCCATATTTTAATGTGGAAGCCCAAGAAATCACTTTTGGTGAGACTAAGACAAATGATAAAGGAGAGTTTGAAATTATGTTTAAAGCACTTCCGGATGCAAGTGTCTCTAAAGAAAATCTCCCTGTTTTTAATTATGAAATCACAGCAGATATTACAGATATCAACGGTGAAACGCGTTCAACATCTACAATTGTTAATGTTGGTTATCATGCTATGACGCTCAATATTCTTGCTCCTCAGAAAATTGATAAAGATCAAAAAGAAATTGAATTCACTTTAGCGTCGCAAAATCTTAATGGAGAATTCGCACCAGCAAAAGGACAATTAAAAATATATAAACTAAGTGCACCAGATCGCATTTTAAGAACACGGCCTTGGCAAGCACCAGACTACCAAAAGCTTTCTGAAGCTGAATTTAAAAAGCTATTTCCTCATGAAGCCTATGATAATGAAGGTCTACTAATCAATTGGACCAAAGGAGACGAAGTTTTTAGCACCGAATTTGATACCGAAAAAGAAAAACGATCATTCTAAAACGACTTCACAAATGGGATTCTGGTCAGTATATTATTGTTGCAGAAAGCAAAGATAAATTTGGACAACCGGTAAAAGACCAAGTGTTTACATCTCTTTTTAGTGATAAGGACAAAACGGTTGCAGACCACCAATTGTATGAAGCGCAATTGGATAAAGAAAGTTATGACATTAATTCTATGGCAAAACTAACTTTAGGTTCTGCCGCAGAACATATAACCGTTACTGTTGAAATTGAAAAAGACGGTAAAATTATAATGACACAATTAGTGGAGCTTAATAATTCGAGAAAAACAATTATAATTCCCGTTTTAGCAAGTGATGTAGGTGGTTTTGCTGTTCATACGTCTTTTGCAGCGTTCAACGAATTTAAATCTCAGAGTTTTAATGTTAGTGTCCCTTATCCTAAAACGGATTTAAATATTGAAACCACAACGTTTAGAGATAAACTACAACCAGGACAAGATGAAACTTGGAGTTTTAAAATAAAAGGCCCTAAAGGAGATAAAGTATCTGCAGAATTATTAGCTAGCATGTACGATACCTCTTTAGACGAGTTTAGAACACACAATTGGAATTTTAATCCTATTAACAACCCTGTTTATCATGGTAGATTAGGCAAAAATTCTAGACAAAGTTTCGGAAACACTAATT
The DNA here is from genome assembly GCF_000427335.1 of Winogradskyella psychrotolerans RS-3. Taxonomy (GTDB): domain Bacteria; phylum Bacteroidota; class Bacteroidia; order Flavobacteriales; family Flavobacteriaceae; genus Winogradskyella; species Winogradskyella psychrotolerans. The sequence goes on from NZ_ATMR01000095.1 coordinate 83,834, forward strand.
TTAGAGTATTCAATAATTTTTATACAGATGTGACATATCCATATCAAGGTTATGATGAATTAAATTGGTTTGGATTTTACTTTGGAAATAATTACAGGTACTTAAGTAAAAGCAAAAGGCTTTCTTCTCCCGAAGCTGTGGCAATGGTTTCAGATTCTGCAGAATTAGAAGAGGTTGTAACTGTTGGTTATGGTGAGGCTGCGGAAAATAAAACGGCTTTGAACAATTTGAATGGAGCAGTTTCAGGACTAAATATAACATCTGGTTCAGGTCAACCTGGATCTGACAGCTCTATTATTTTGAGAGGCACAGGGTCTATAACTGGTAACAGCGAACCGCTTTTTATAATCAATGGAAACATAGCAACTGAAACACAATTTAGATCTATCGAAGCTTCAGATATTTTAGAATATAAGATCTTAAAAGCCGAGGAAGGAACTGCTCTATATGGCGAAAAAGGTAAAAATGGAGTTATAATAATTACAACTAACCAAGATCTTAGCGACTTACAAAAAGTAAAAATCCGAAAAAACCTAAACGAAACCGCCTTCTTCTTTCCACAATTACAAACCGACAAGGAAGGAAATGTGAGCTTCAATTTTACGGCACCAGAAGCTTTAACTAAATGGAAGCTACAATTATTGGCACACACTAAAACTTTGGAAAGTGCCGTGACGAAATTAGAAACAGTGACGCAAAAAGAATTGATGGTAATACCGAATGCTCCTCGTTTTTTAAGAGAAGGCGACGAAATTACTATTAGTACAAAAATTGCAAATCTTACAGACAATGAATTATCTGGAGTTGCTCAATTAATTTTGACCGATGCTGTAACGGGTAAATCGATTGATACAGAACTTTCAAATTCGAATAACACATCCAATTTTATTGTAGATGCGAAAGGCAATACGCAAGTATCTTGGAGTTTAAATATTCCAAAAAACATCCAAGCGGTACAATATAAAGTGATTGCAAAAGCTGGTGATTTTAGTGATGGCGAGCAAAATGCCTTACCTGTTTTATCTAACAGAATGCTAGTGACTGAAACGCTTCCGATGTGGATCCGTTCTAACCAGACCAAAACGTTTACTTTAGATAAGTTGAAGAATAATACTTCCACGACGCTCAGTCACCATAAGTTGACCTTAGAAATGACATCGAATCCGGCGTGGTATGCGGTTCAGGCTTTGCCTTATTTAATGGAATATCCTTATGAGTGCAATGAGCAAACATTTTCACGTTACTATGCGAATGCCTTAGCGCAACATATTGTAAAATCGAATCCAAAAATTGAAGCGGTTTTCAACCAATGGAAATCTACTGACGCTTTATTGTCTAATTTAGAAAAGAACCAAGAATTAAAATCATTATTAATACAAGAAACACCTTGGTTACGTGATGCGGAATCCGAAACCGAACAGAAAAACGAATCGCGTTATTATTCGACTTGAATAAAATGACGAATGAATTGCAATCTGCTGTTCGTAAACTAAAGAATAATCAACACGGTTCTGGAGCTTGGCCTTGGTTTAATGGCGGGCGTGACAATCGATTTATCACCCAACATATTATTGCTGGTTTTGGACATTTAAAACAGTTAAATGTAACTTCGACTTCAGATGAAGAAACTATGATTGAAAACGCCATAGACTATTTAGATGCCCAATTCGTTCAAGAATATAAAGACATTAGAAAGCACAACAAGGATGCCGACTTAAGCAAAGATCATTTATCGCATACGCAATTGCATTATTTGTATACCAGAAGTTTTTATTCAGAAATGACACCTTCTAAAGAGGTTCAAAATATTATGGAATATTACCAAAGTCAGATTCAAAAGTATTGGTTATCGCGTTCATTATACGAGAAAGGTTTAATGGCTTTAACCATGTATAGATCAGATGACGCAAAAACGGTTGGTAAAATTGTTAAGTCATTAAAAGAAAATAGTATTACTTCAGAAGAATTAGGCATGTATTGGAAAACCAACACCAACTCATGGCATTGGTACCAAGCACCAGTTGAAACACAAGCCTTAATGGTGGAAGTGTTTTCTGAAATTGGAAATGTCATTCTGAGCGAAGCGAAGAATCTCGAAGTTGTAGACAATCTAAAAATATGGTTACTTAAAAACAAGCAAACCAACAGTTGGAAAACGACTAAAGCCACCTCAGAAGCTGTATATGCGCTATTGTTACAAGGAAGCGATTGGCTAAGTGTTACAGAACAAGTAGACGTTAAAGTTGGTGGTGAAACGATTTCACCTGAAACATTAGAAAACGTAAAAGTAGAAGCTGGCACAGGGTATTATAAAACCTCTTGGAATGGTTCTGAAATTAAACCAGAACAAGCTGATGTTACCATTACTAAAAAAGGAGACGGTATTGCTTGGGGAGCGTTATACTGGCAATATTTTGAGGATTTAGATAAAATAACTTCAGCTGAGACACCATTAAAATTAAGTAAAAAATTGTTCTTAAAATCGAATACCGATAAAGGAGAAGAAATCACCGAAATTACTTCAAATACAAAATTAAAAGTTGGTGATTTAATTAGAGTTAGAATTGAATTGAGAACCGACCGCATTATGGAATTTGTACATCTAAAAGATATGCGCGCCGCTGGTTTAGAACCGGTAAATGTACTCTCGCAATACAAATGGCAAGATGGATTGGGTTATTACGAAAGCACAAAAGATGCTGCCACCAATTTCTTTATGGATTATTTACCAAAAGGGGTTTATGTGTTTGAATACGATTTACGTGTTAATAACGCTGGTGACATGAGTAATGGCATTAGCACCATTCAGAGTATGTATGCACCAGAATTTAGTAGTCATAGTGAAGGTGTTAGGATTACGGTGGACTAAAAACTTAATTGATCTTTAAAAATATAGGATTGTCTTCTGGAGATTTCAATTTCTTCTCCAGAATTCATTTCTATTTTTAGCTTTCCATTAAACCATGAGACGACTTTTTTAACGTGATTAATGTTTATTATTTGTTGTCGGTTGGCTCTAAAAAACACATCTGAAGGTAACTTTTCTTCTATTTGCGCGAGTGATTTATAAATTAGAGGAGTATTCGAATCAAAAAAGACACGTGTATAATTACCAACAATTTCAAACAATGAAATATCCTGAACTTTAACCAACCAACATTGTTCACCGTCTTTAATAAAAATCTGTTTATCTAAACGCAGTCCCTCTTCTTTTTCGGTTGTGGTAGATGTAGTACTAATTTTTTCAAGAACCTTAGTAATCGAACTTGAAAAACGTTTTTGACTAATAGGCTTCAATAAATAATCGAATGCGTTGTACTCAAAAGATTTAATGGCATAATCATCAAAAGCGGTAGTAAAAATAGTTATTGGCACGTCATCAAGCATTTCAAGAAGTTCAAAACCATCTTTCTCTGGCATATTGATATCCAAGAAAAGTAAATCAGGATTTGTTTTAGTAATCAGCTCAAAACCTTCATCTACATTTTCGGCTTCACCAATGAGTTCTATGTCTTGGTGAACTTTCAATAGTTCTTTTAACTCATTACGAGCCAAACGTGAATCTTCTACAATAACAGCTTTTAATGTTTTCATACGATTGGCATTTTAATAGTGGCAACCACTTTATTTTTGATTTCTTTTAAGGTAAAGGTCGCATTTTGGCCATAAAGCAATTCTAGACGTCTCTTTATATTCTTTACACCTAACTGTGTAGAATTTTCGCTTTTCTGTAGTTTCCCAGAATTGGTAACCTCAATTTGTAATTGATGATCCGACACAAGCGTTGATAAAGTAACTTCACCTCCACTTTTTATATTTGAAATACCATGCTTTAAAGAATTTTCAACAAGCATCTGAATAATCATTGGTGGAATTTGTTTATTTAAGGATTCTTCGTCAATATGAGTTTCAAACTGCAAACGATCTTCAAACTGAATTTTAGAAATTTCAACATAGTTTTCTACCATTTCTAATTCATCTTCTAGCGAAATAGAATTCAATTCACTTTTGGTAAGCGAATACCGCAATGTTTCAGATAAATTGGTCAACATGTTTCTGGCGACATTTGCATCTTCTAGCATTAGTCCACGAATGTTATTCAAACTATTAAACATAAAATGTGGATTAATCTGCCCTTTCAACGTATTGAGTTGCGACTCTTTTAAATTGGCTTCTAGTTGTAATTGTTTCACTTTAATAGTATTAATGTGATGTACTAACTTTAAGGTTAAGACAACAAATAACCAAACCACAAAATAGGCCAAAAAATGAGGCACATTGGTTAACTTTTGTAATAAAGTTAACTCTATACGTTCATTCAAAAAATAACTCGCAGGAATCCCTAAAATAGGCCAAAGTAACAGGTGATAAATCAACTGCGTTACAATAATTACAGCAATAAGTTTATAGACATCAGCTTTAGAATAATCACCTATATTAAAATAATTTTCGATAAAGTATAGAATAACAAAAGATAAAACAAAACCCAATAAGCCGCACAAGACTCCTTCAGACAAAAGGTAATACATTCTATCATTAGAACTACCTCCTCCATAGGATATCTTGTCTATAGTGAGCATAAAAAGCGCGAATAAAATCCACCCAAAAAAATTAATAATCCAGTATTTATAGTTTGTTAAAAGCTTCATTTATTCTTCTTTAGCCGAGATATAATTAAATGCAAGATATGAGATAATACGTGTTTATTGCAACTGTAGTTCATATTCCATTGTGCTTTCTAACGACGCTATTTCTTTTTCTGTTTTTCTATACGATAAATATCCAAAAATACCTACGAAAGTTATATAAGCCAACATACTTAAAATACCTGAAACACTAGAGTCAAAATATAATGATGCTGAGGGAATTAAGGTTAACATCCAAAAGCCCATAAAATACATTTCGTATTTCTTGCGATTAACCATATAGGTTTTGAATTTAGAGATACTTGAAACTAAAGAGGTTTGTGTATATGATGTTTGCTTAATATCTTTTAGGGATAAAAATTTATCTATAAAAAATACTATGGCTAAAATACCCATAAGTAATAGCATAACATAAAGGTTATTATCTCTAAAGCGAATGGCAAGTCCTATTGATACTCCAATTAGGATGAACGATGAAAGCTTAGCCATCTTTGCTCCTATTAATAATTTCTCAAATGTTTTTAATTGCTTTTGAAATGTGTCTTTTTTTCTTGTTTTGAATTTCCCATAATTTGATTGATTTGATTGATTGATTGATTGATTGATTGATTAACTAAATACGACTTCAATAATAAATTCGATAATTACTTTTACTAAATTGATCATAAGACTGTTGTTTTTTGATTGATGATTACTATCCGATTTTTAATTGATAGTATAAATATAAAACAGCATTAGCCTTTTAAAATTAAAAATATGATGAGTGGTTCTTAGATTATGCTAAACGGAAATTTGAATAACCAATTGCTATTATAGACGTATAAAAACCTGAAGAAAATTCTTTTAAACAAAAATAAATCACGCACCAATACATCTAAATACCGTCTTCCCTATCAAGTCGAAAAAATCATAAACAAAAAAAGGTTTCGTAAATGAAACCTCTTTTTATGCTAAGTGCTTGTTTTATTTACTCGGAGGAGTTGTAGGCCTCACTTCTATTTTACTTGGTAAGGTTCTTGGGTTCATCTTTAATAAATCGATCACCAATTCTCCTATATCTTCACTCTGAATTTTCCAAGCTTGTTCGTCACTTGGTTCATTTCCATTAAAATGTGTGGATACTGAACCAGGCATTATCGTACTCACTTTAATTCCATGTTGTCTTAAATCTAACATTACCGCCTGTGTAAATCCTGTGACTCCAAATTTACTTGCATTATACGCAGACCCTCCTGCGAAAAAATTAGCACCAGCTAAACTCGAAATCGTGATATAATAGCCTTTCGATTTTTTCAATTCTGCTACACTCGCCTTTATAGAATTAAAGGCACCTGTAAGATTTGTATCTATGGTATCTTTCCATTGTTGCTCTGTTAAATCTTCGATACTTGCAAAATGTCCTAATCCTGCATTTGCAATTACAATATCTAAAGCGCCAAATTTAGCTATTGCTTCTTTTACGGCTGCTTCCTGACTCTTTAAATCTCTTACATCTGCTTCGACTCCGATTATAGCATCTAAGGCATTTGTTTTTGATGCTAATTCTTTAGCCGCGCTTTCTGCTGCACTTTTAGCTCTACTCGTTATCACAACTTTCACTCCTTTATTAAGTAGAGCTTCTGCAATACCATAACCTATTCCTTTTGTTCCACCTGTAATTAAGGCGACTTTTCCTTTTAAATTTTCCATATGTGTTGTTTTTACCAAATTTACAAAACAAGACTAAAAACTCAGCTTTTGGAATGTTAGGATTATTATAAAACCACGAATAAATATTAACAGATAGAATTTTACTCACCTATATTATTTATTTTACCACGACCATTTTTATAACTAACTTTAACATTCTAAAAAACATTTAATTTCGCGAATGAAAATTTCAAAAACCATAAGAGTCACCTACCTATTAACACTTTTAATAGCTATACTTTCTTGCGCTAGTAAACAACACATCGTAACTGAAGAAGAACCTTTAATTACACAACCCAAACTTCTTTTCTTAAATTTTGAAATTGTAAAATTAAACGACACAAAAAGTGTTTCGTTAATCAATCAAATTACAACGGATGGTAAATTGAAAGGACATACGAGCGAAGAATCTAAAGGAGACATCGGAGACTTAGAATATTTGATTTTAGATAAAGACCTCAACCAATTAGAAAGACATTATATAAAAAACCCTTTAAAAAAGTTATAGAATTTATAAACGACTCAGGAAATTTTGAAAAAAAATGCTAGATTTAGACCGTTCGGAATTTTCATTAAGATTACAACTAAAGTCAAAAGCTGAATACATTGTAATCAACGAAATCACTTCAGAAGGTATTACAAAACTGAACACCACAAAAATAGAATAAACATGAAAAAACTATTACTCTTCGTACTTATTTCCCTTAATGTTCAATTTGTTTTTTCTCAAACTTTTGATGTTCAAGCTATCAAAAATTCTGGTGATACTGACAAACGTATTAACCTTGTTATTTTGGGTGATGGTTATTTAGCTAGCGAATTACCGCAGTTTGAAATCGATGCGACTAATTTTATGAATGATATGTTTTCTCAAGAGCCTTTTGCGAGTTATGAAAACTACTTCAATGTTTATATTATAAAAGTACCTTCTAATGAAAGCGGCACAACACACCCAGGAACAGCTTCAGACGAGCCAGATCCTGCTGTACCAATACTAAATGTGGACAATTATTTTGGAACTGCATACGACTTTAATGGTAGTCACAGATTATTATACACCGAAAATTTTTCTGTTATCACTACGGTTTTAGCGAATAATTTTCCTTTATACGATCAGGCGCTTATTTTAGTAAACTCATCATATTATGGAGGTAGTGGAGGCCAGTTTCCAATTTCTTCAACAGGTGAAGATGCCAGTGAAATTGCTATTCATGAATTAGGGCATTCGTTTGTAGATTTGAAAGATGAATATTACCCTGGAGATATTCTTGCAGAAGAAGGTATTAATATGACCCAAGAAACAAATCCTACATTAGTAAAATGGAAAAACTGGATAGACACTGGTAATGTTGGTGTATTTCCATATGCTACATCTGGGACTGCGTCAACTTGGAACAGACCGCATCAGAGTTGTAAAATGCGCTATTTGGGTTATGATTTTTGTGCTGTTTGCAAAGAAGGTATTATTGAGCAGATCCATGATTTAATTTCACCAATAGATTCATATACTCCGACAGAAACTACAATTAGCGCATCAAATTTCCCTCTAAATTTTGAAATCAATACTATTGAAACTCTTCCTGTAAATACTTTAGAAACAAATTGGTCTCTCAATAGCACTGCTATTGCCTCTAATATAAATACTGTTACTCTTGAAGAAAGCGATCTAACCGTTGAAACGAATAACCTAAGCGTTGTGGTCAACGATACCACGACTTTAATTAATGTAGATAGCCATGAAACCATTCATATTTCTACCGTGACTTGGACCATAGATAACACTTTAGGAGTGCAAGACGTAACCGTTAATGATTATAGCTTAACAATGTATCCTAATCCATCACAAAACAGTTTAAATATAAAACTAGATAATGTGCGCAACGAAACTGTTCGTGTTGAAATCTTAAGCCTTGACGGAAAAAGAATAAAATCAGCATTAGTTAAAAATGATGAAACTACAGCAATAGATATTAGTGCATTAAGCAATGGCGTTTACATCACTAATTTTTATACCAATTCAGTTTTAATTGCGAGTAAAAAGTTAATCAAAAACTAAAACTATTTGGATTTCGGAGGATAGTTTGAAAACACCTTATCCACTACGATTTTAAACTGTTCTTCTCGCTTTTCGGGAGTGGCATTTGGGCTATAACTACTTTCACTTATGGCTTGCCAAAACATTCCTGTTTTAGTATCGTCCACAAACTCAATTACTAATTCTCTGGTGTTTTTGTTTCCACCTATAGGTAATCCGACAGAAACTCCACCACCAACACTACCTCCGCCTCCACCGAGACCAACACCGACATTACTATTATTTCTACTTTGTATCTCTTGACTTTGAATATCAATATAAAAATCGGGATTATTGGATCGGACTAACCCCATGGTTTCAAGCTTAGTATCCATTGTTCTAATTAAGCGTTTAACGTCTAATTCGGATAGGCCCGTTGTCATTTCATCAAAATAATTGTAGGTTTTGTAGTTATTGAAATCAGTTGACTTTTCGTAATCGTAGTTGACTTTGGTTCCGCAAGACGTTAGGATAAGTGCTATAAATAAGAATTTTAAATTTTTCATCTTTTTTTATTTAAAGATATTAAAAATTTAAGATGCCATCCCTATTTTAACTTGTCTTCTTTTTCGTCGTCATGTGGCTCAACAGCCTTGGTTAAAGAAGATGAGATAATACCTGTAGGAATCGCAACAATTCCTAAACCAATCATAAGTATAAAAAATGTAAAGATGCGACCACCAACAGTTATCGGATATACATCACCATAACCAACTGTTGTTAAAGTAACAATAGACCACCACAGACTAGAGAATATGGAAGAAAAATGTTCAGGCTGTGCTTCATTTTCAAAATAATAAATACCTACTGCAGCAAAATAAATCAGCATCAATGTAATTATCATAAATAAAATAATCTGTTCTTTTGCCAACTTCATAGCATTAGCAAAATGATGCATCGCTTTGTTATAGCGCACTAACTTAAACAGCCTAAATAATCGGAACATACGTAGTAAACGCAAAGAGCGTAAATCGATACCGAAAGAGAGATAAAATGGTAAAATGGCCAAAAAATCTACAATGCCGAAAAAACTAAAAACGAATTTAGGTTTACTATCAGCAACATAAATGCGTGCTAAATATTCAAAAGTAAAAATGATAACACTAAAAGCCTCAATAGCTTTTAAAACAACTCGTGTTTGAGGTTTTAAATCTGGTAAGGTTTCAATGGAAAATGTAATTACAGAAAAAATAATTAAAAACTGAATAAAGTACGCAAACCGTCTACTTTTCTTGGTACCATTAATTTCTACCAAATCTTTTAGGTACGTTTTCATACTAAAGTCAACTTACTAATTTAACATCTTCCAAAGTGTATCTTTCAATTCTATCAAACCTTGTTGAGCAACAGAAGAGATAAACATATAATTAGCATCTAAATCTTTGTCTAGAATGGCTGCTATTTCAGATTTTAATTCGTCATCTAACATATCAGATTTAGAAACCACTACAAAGCGTTCCTTATCTAGCATTTCAGGATTATAACGTCTTAATTCATCTTCTAATATTTCGTATTGCTTTACAATATCCTTTGCATCTGCAGGAATTAAAAACAATAGAATAGAGTTACGTTCAATATGTCTTAAAAAATAATAGCCTAAGCCTTTTCCTTCAGCAGCTCCTTCAATAATACCAGGAATATCTGCCATTACAAACGACTGAAAATCGCGATATTCTACAATACCTAGATTCGGTTTTAAAGTCGTAAACTCATAATCCGCAATTTTAGGTTTTGCTGATGTTAATACAGAAAGTAAGGTTGATTTTCCTGCATTAGGAAATCCAACTAATCCAACATCTGCTAATACTTTAAGTTCTAATGTAATATCTAGTTCTTCAAGTGGAATTCCAGGTTGTGCATAACGCGGAGTTTGATTCACTGAATTTTTAAAATGCCAGTTTCCTCGTCCACCCATTCCACCTTTTACTACAATAATTTCTTCACCTTCTTCGGTAATTTCAAATAAAATAGTATCAGATTCTGAATCACGAACAACAGTTCCTAATGGCACATCGACATAAATATCTTCACCATCGGCACCTGTACTTCTGCCAGAACTACCATGAGACCCATGACCTGCTTTAAAGTGTCTTTTAAACTTTAAGTGAATAAGTGTCCAAAGATTAGAATTTCCACGCAAAATAACATGACCTCCACGACCACCATCTCCTCCATCTGGCCCACCTTTCATTATATATTTTTCGCGATGTAAATGCGCAGAACCTTTTCCTCCGTTCCCGGAAGATACGTGCATTTTTACGTAGTCAACAAAATTTCCTTCAGTCATATTCATTTCCCCACCAAAGTGGGAATCTTTTTAGTTAATTCCTATTTTAGTAGGAATGGCAATTTATAATTTATCAATCACAGAACTTAAACGCACTGTAATATCTTCAACACTACCAACACCATCAACACCAAAATATTTGTTTTGATCGGTATAGTAATCTTTTAAAATAGCCGTTTTTGTATAGTATTGTTTTATTCTATTTCTTATGATACTTTCGTCCGCATCATCAGTTCTTCCACTAGTTTCTCCACGTTTAAGTAAACGTTGTACCAAAACCTCATCGTCTACCTCTAAAGCAACCATAGCGTCGATTTGAGAATCTTTATCTTCCATTAACGCATCTAATGCTTTTGCTTGTGCATTCGTTCTTGGAAAACCATCAAATATAAAGCCGTTAGCTCCAGCATTTTTTTCAACCTCTTTATTCAACATATCAATAGTAACCTGATCTGGCACTAATTCTCCTTTGTCCATAAATGACTTAGCTAACATTCCTAATGCCGTTTCGTTTTTAATATTAAACCTAAAAACGTCACCTGTAGAGATGTGTATTAAGTCGTATTTCTCTTTTAGAAAATTAGCTTGTGTTCCTTTACCTGCACCTGGAGGGCCAAATAGTACTATGTTTGTCATGTGTTGTGTGGTTTTTAATTGATATACATCTGGTAAATCCCTTCCTAATCCGTTATAATCAAGTCCATAACCAACGATGAACTTATTAGGAATTTCCATACCTACGTAATGAAGTTTAAAATCTTTGTTATAAGCTTCAGGTTTGTAAAACAAGGTTGCAATAATTAATTGTTTTACATTTTCATTTTCAAAAATACGGTGCACTTCTTCCAAAGTGTTTCCTGAGTCTATAATGTCTTCTAAAATAACAACCGTTCGACCTGTTAAGTCTTGGGTTAACCCAATTAAGCGCTGAATATCTTCTGTAGACTTTACGCCTTCGTAAGATGCCAACTTAATAAAAGTGACTTCACAAGGTTTCGGATATTTTTTTACAAAATCGCTCACTAACATAAATGAGCCATTCAAAATCCCAATAAACACGGGCACTTCATCACCCAAATCGTCAGCGATACCATCTACCATTTTCTGGACAGCGGTATCTATTTCTTTTTCAGATATGAAGGGTTTGAAGTATAAATCGTGAAGCTTAATCACTTTCTTTTTATTTTAGAGTTGCAAAGATACATATTTGATTACTTTTTAAGGGATTTTTGATTTAGGAATTTAGAGGGATGTATGATATTTACCGTATTTTTGCTATAAATTAAGTTGAATCTTTTAACCGATTTCCACTTTCGTGGAAAATAAACATGAACTATTTTTCTTCAAATTTTAAACTCGGAATTCTTGGTGGTGGCCAACTTGGCAAAATGATGTTGTACGACACTCGTAAGTTTGATATTTACACTTGTGTGTTAGACCCTAGTGCCGATGCACCATCCCGACTCGCTTGCGATGAATTTACCATAGGTGATTTATTAGATTACGACACCGTAATTAACTTCGGAAAGAACGTTGATGTATTAACTTTTGAAATAGAAAACGTTAATGTAGATGCTTTAGAGACACTCGAAAAACAAGGTGTAAAAGTTTTCCCATCTTCTAAAACGTTGCGAACCATTCAAAATAAAGCGACTCAAAAATTATTTTATCGCGATCACGATATTCCGACAGCAGATTTCTCAAGATTTGCATATACCTCTGAAATTGATGAAGCTGTAGATAATGGAGGCCTAAGTTATCCTTTTGTATGGAAAAGCGCACGATTTGGTTATGATGGCACAGGAGTAAAAGTAGTTAGAACTATTTCTGACTTAACGGATTTACCAAATGTGGAATGTATTACCGAAAAGTTGATTCCATTTAAAAATGAATTAGCTGTTATTGTTGCAAGAAATGCACAAGGAGAGGTTAAGACCTATCCTGTTGTTGAAATGGAATTTCATCCTGAAGCCAACCAAGTTGAATACGTGATTTGTCCGGCAAGAATACCAGATACTATTGCAAAAAAAGCAGAATCTGTGGCATTAAAAGTCGCAGCGGAATTTAAACATGTTGGCTTATTAGCTGTTGAAATGTTTCAGACTGAAAATGATGACATTATAGTAAACGAAGTGGCACCAAGACCACATAATTCTGGTCATTATAGTATTGAAGCCAGTTATACCTCGCAATTTGAACAACAGATTAGATGTATTTTAGGTTTACCACTTGGTAATACTGAAAGTAAAGTTGCAGGAGTGATGGTGAACCTTGTTGGCGCAGAAAATCATACCGGAAATGTGGTTTATAAAAACATTGAAAACATCTTAGCAATGGATGGAGTAACACCTCACATTTACGGAAAAAAACAAACTAGACCTTTTCGAAAAATGGGACATGTCACCATAGTTAACAAGGACATTGCTGTAGCTCGTAAAATTGCAGAAGAAGTAAAACGTACAATCGAAGTAATTAGTGAATAACAATGAGTAAAGTAGCCATCATAATGGGGAGTAAAAGCGACATGCCAGTAATGCAAGACGCTATAGATATATTAAACGGATTTGATATTGAAATTGAAGTTGATATCGTTTCTGCACATAGAACACCTGAAAAATTATTCGACTTTAGTAAAAATGCGCACAAAAGAGGTATAAAAGTGATTATTGCTGGGGCTGGTGGAGCAGCACATTTACCAGGAATGGTAGCGTCAATGTCCCCTTTACCAGTTATTGGAGTTCCTGTAAAAAGCAGCAATTCTATAGATGGTTGGGATTCTGTATTATCAATTTTACAAATGCCAGGAGGTGTACCTGTTGCTACAGTAGCGTTAAACGGCGCTAAAAATGCTGGAATTTTAGCTGCTCAGATTTTAGGCTGTTCTGACCAATGTGTTTTAGATAAGATAATGATCTATAAGGAAGGCTTGAAAGCAAAGGTTATTGATTCGGCTAAAGATTTACAATAATCTCATAAAGGTTAAATGAATGAATAAGGACCTTTTTTATTTCTTAATTTTAACAGCGATTGCTACAACGAGTTGCAAACAAGACACCATTTTACCAATTGAAACGTATAAAGCAGAAATTTCAAGTTTAAAAAACGAAGATGAGATTTCGATGTATTGGGATAAATTATATGATTTAGACCAAAGTATGTTGAAAAATTCTAAGAGTAGCAGGGAAATTGACTCCACATCAATTACCAATATGCTTCGAACAGCATTACTTTATGAAACCCATGGAAACAAAATTTTCAGCCCTAGGACACATGTTCCTACTTTAAATTTAATCCATAATTACACTGCGGAATCTAACCTTGCCTTTTGGCCGATTATAAGGGAACGTGTCAAAGCAGGTGGCACTATTTTCGAAATGGGAGCCGGCTACCCTGCATATCAACTAGAAGGAATTTCATTTTCTTTTTATGACTACTCTCTTTTTAATCAAGATTCAATTCATCAAAGTTTAGTTACTAAATTAAATGCAAGAACATACGAAACCGTCAGTTTAAGCCTTATTGCATCATTTCAAGAACTGGTCGATTTAAGAAAATTGACTACTCAAAAGGTTCTTGGAAAATGGAGAAGACAACATTTTAAGAACAGAGATAACGAAAGAATTGATTATTTCGAATTTGTAAAAATGTCTGACCATCAAATTTATTTGAGAAGAGCAGGAAGACTTCTAAAACTGAATCCTATTAAAAATGAAAAAGATTATATAATTTACAGAATTGAAAACGAACCGTTTGGGTTTCATTATAAACTTAAGAAAAACGGAGAACTTTTTTTAATTAACGACGTAGGTGACTTTTTAATTACCTACAGTATACAAACATAAAAACACTTAAAGATGGCAGTCTTAAATAAACCTTTCAATACACCATATAACACCGCCCCTTTTTCAGAAATAAAAACAGAAGATTATTTACCTGCTTTTAAAGAAGGTATAAAAAAAGCTAAATCTGAAATTGATGCGATTACAGCAAACACCGAAGCACCAACTTTTGAAAACACTATTGAAGCCTTAGATTATTCTGGCGAAGAATTAGATCGTCTTTCCAGTATTTTCTTCAATTTGAACTCAGCTGAAACTAATGACGAGATTCAAAAAATAGCACAAGACGTTTCTCCTTTGCTTTCTGAATTCAGTAATGATATCACTTTAAATGAAGACTTGTTCAAACGTGTAAAAGCGGTTTATGATTCTAAAGCTCGTTTAGATTTAACTACAGAACAAGAAACCCTTCTCGATAAAAAATACAAAGGATTTTCTCGAAATGGCGCTAATTTACCTGAAGACAAAAAAGAAAAGCTTCGTGCTATTGATAAAGAATTAAGTCAATTAAAATTAAAATTCGGAGAACATATTTTAGCAGAAACGAATAAATTTGAAATGCATCTTACTGACGAATCTGATCTTTCAGGTTTACCAGAAGGCGCCAAAGAAGCCGCGAAACAATTGGCAGAAAGTAAAGACAAAGACGGTTGGTTAATCACTTTAGATTACCCAAGTTATATTCCGTTTATGACTTATGCAGACAACAGAGCATTAAGAGAAGAATTGTCAAAAGCTTTTGGAAGAAAAGGATTTCAAAACGATGAGCTAGACAATCAAAACATTGTTCTCAAAATAGCGCAATTGCGTTTTGAGCGTGCTCAACTTTTAGGTTACAAAACACATGCTCACTTTGTATTGGAAGAGCGTATGGCAGAAACACCAGCAAAAGTAACGTCATTTTTAAACGAATTATTAGAAAAAGCAAAACCAGCTGCTAAGGATGAATTTGAAGAATTAGAAAGTTTTGCAAAAGAATTAGATGGTATTGACCAACTTCAAAAATGGGATTCTGGCTATTATTCTGAAAAGTTGAAACAAAAATTATTCGACTTGGACGACGAGCAATTAAAACCGTATTTTAAATTAGAAAATGTGATCAATGGTGCTTTTACGGTTGCTGAAAAATTATTCGGACTACAATTTGAAGAAATTAATACTATCGATAAATATCACGACGACGTTTTAACTTACAAAGTTACTGATGCAGACGGTGAATTAGTATCCATCTTCTATGCTGACTTTTTCCCAAGAGCAGGAAAGCGTAACGGTGCATGGATGACGTCTTACAAACCTCAAATGATTAAAGATGGTAAAAACGAAAGACCACACATTTCTAACGTTTGTAATTTCACTAAACCAACAAAAAGCAAACCATCATTATTAACGTTTAATGAAGTTACAACGTTGTTTCATGAATTTGGTCACGCCTTACACGGTATGTTAGCCAACACCACGTATCCTAGCATATCTGGAACCAGTGTGTATTGGGATTTTGTTGAATTACCAAGTCAGGTGTTAGAAAACTGGTGTTACGAAAAAGAAGCTTTAGAGTTATTTGCTACACATTACGAAACAGGCGAAGTCATCCCAATGGAACTAGTTGAAAAAATAAAAGCCTCAGCAACGTTTCACGAAGGCATGCAAACCTTACGTCAATTAAGTTTTGGGTTGTTAGATATGTCGTGGCATGGTATTGATCCTTCAAACATTACAAATGTGAAGTCTCATGAAGTTGAAGCCTTTGGAGATACAAGTCTTTATCCTGATGTGGCAGAAAATTGTATGAGCACGTCGTTTTCGCATATTTTTCAAGGTGGTTATTCTTCTGGCTATTACAGTTACAAATGGGCAGAAGTTTTAGATGCAGATGCCTTTGAATATTTTAAAGAAGAAGGTATTTTCAATAAAACAGTAGCAGACAAGTTTAAAACCTTTGTATTATCGCAAGGAGGTACCGACAATCCTATGACCTTATATAAAAAGTTTAGAGGACAAGAACCAAAACCTGAAGCCTTATTGAGACGTGCAGGTTTATTGAAATAAAAATTAAGGTTTATGCGTTCACTGTTTATGAGGTTATTAAAACTTATTGGACATATCGCAATCATTTTAGTTTTAACAGCAATCACTCAAGTTGGAGGTATCATCTGGCTTCTTGCTGTTATTATTTCTTATAAAATCAAAAAGGGAAAACGTATTGTTTTCCCTTTACTTTACCTGCTATTCAACCTCGTTATAATTCCACCAATTGCTTCTCATTTTGGAAGAGTAAAATTACCTTGGTTTGACAACAATTTAAAACCTCGAAATTGGTTTTATCCTTTAGCTTTTAGAAATTATGTGGATTCAGAATTAAAAGATGTGTTGAAAGATGCTGCTCATGTTTTGGGGTCATCAGACATTACAATCACTTATCTAGATGCTAATTTCCCTTTTATTGATGGCTTTCCTTTATTGCCGCATTTAAGTCATAATGACGGAAAAAAGATAGATTTATCGTTGATGTATTTAGACCACAATGGCATTTCCACATCTAAAAAACCTTCAATCTCTGGTTATGGTGTTTATGCTAATACCGATAAAAATTACACCTCTAAATCTTGTTTAGATAAAGGCTATTGGCAATATGACTTCACTAAGTATATAACGTTTGGAACCTTAAATGAATTAGAACTCGATAAAGAAAATACAGTACGCATAATTAATCAACTACTTTCAATTCCATCAGCTCAAAAACTATTTATTGAACCGCATCTTAAACAATCCTTGGGTTTAAGTTATCAATCAAAAATTAGATTTACAGGTTGCCAAGCTGTTAGACATGATGATCATATTCATTTTCAAACAAAATAAACTTTCAAAGATTACTGAAAGTTTGAAAATTATCATATATTTGTAATATGGAATATCAAGAAGCAAAAGAGAAATTTATAAGTACTTGGGGAAGTTTAGGATCACTTTGGGGAATCAATAAAGCGATGGCCCAAATACAAGCATTGCTTTTTATTTCAACTCACCCCTTATCGATGGAAGACATTATGGAGGATCTTAAAATTTCGCGCGGTAACACAAGTATGAATTTAAGACAATTAATGGATTGGGGCATTGTCACTAAAGTATTGATTTCTGGTGAACGTAAAGAGTTTTTTACGACGGAAAAGGACGTTCAAGAATTAGCACGCACAGTTGCTAAAGAGCGCAGTCGAAGAGAAATCAGACCTGTGATTAAAGTTCTTGAAGAGGTCTCTACAATAAAAGATGATGGCACCGAAAAAACAAAAGAGCTCATTAAACAAACTAAGGCACTAAACCAATTAACGCAAGATTTAGACACGTTGATGAATAAGATGGTCAATCAAAAACAAAATTGGTTAACGAAGTCAGTTTTAAAACTAATGACATAGCCGTAACTAAAATTTCAATAAAAATACCACCTCTTAAATGGATGTTCTATATGACAATTGAAAAGCAATAAACAAAAACATAGAAAATAGCATTTCTATTTTTTTAAACCAAACTTTCAATTTTTTCTGAAAGTTTAAAAACAAAGAAAACATGAAACATTTTTATGATATTAACAAGTTGTTAATCTTGATTACCTCGTTCCTTTACTTGACTTTTTGGGGAGGTATTGCGGCACAAATTGTTTTAGGTATTATTCAAATCTTAATGAGTGTAACACTTATCGTTCATTTCAAAACGCTCTCTAAACTCGTTAAGAACTTATTTAAAGCTTATGTAATTACTACATTATCCTTTATTGTACTCTTTCGGATTATAGGTCATTTCGGAATTGGAGGATTCCAATTCATATTTCTATGGTTATTCCTTTCAATGGGTCTTGCCCTATTCCATCTCTATATCACTTATAAAATTAAATTATCATGAAAATACAAATTCCAAATTGGTTAATTATTCTAGGTGGCTGTGGACAAATATTCACGGCATTAATTTATCCTTATATAAGACATAAAGTTTTTGATTGGTATAATGATGTGAAACAACTAAAACCTTTAAATCAAGAAATCGCAAAAACGTATGGCAGATATATTCAAGGTTTAAATTTTCTTTTGGATTAATTGCTATCGTAATACCCACTGATTTAAAAAACGGATCAAACTTAGCTATTGCATTAACTGGACTTATTGCAGCATACTGGGTTGGAAAAGTCGCTACGCAAATTGCTTATTATCCCATGTATCAAATACCTCAGAAATTAATTTTTAAGATCGGTAGTTATTTCATGAATACTTTGTTTACACTATTTGCTGTGGTTTACACGTGGTTATTAATTACAAATCTTAGTTCAATCTTTTAAATGTACTATCATGAACACACAAGCACTACCTATTAACAACTATTCTGAAAGAAACAAAATAGAAATGATAGATTTCTATAACGAAGCCTCAGAAGATTACGAATTTTGGAGTCAAGATTTCAATATGCATTTCGGTTATTACGCCCCATTTAAAACTAATCCTTTTAAACGCGACAGCATGCTTAACCAAATGAACGCTCAGGTTATAAAACGACTTCAAATAAAAGATAAAAAACATAGACTCATCGATTTAGGTTGTGGTATGGGCGGCACTATGCGCTATGCTTTAAACCAACATCAAAATCTGATTACTTATGGAGTCACCCTTTCTGATTTTCAAGTGAAACATGGCAATGACTTATTACAAGGAAAAAATGGTATTATTATAAAAGAAAACTATAACAACACCTCTTTTCAATCTAATTCCTTTGATTCGGCTGTAGCTATAGAAAGCTTTTGCCATTCCGGACATGGAGAAAATTCATTAAAAGAAGCTTATCGAATTTTAAAACCAGGAGGAAAACTAGTCATCGCTGATGCCTTTTTAAAAAAAGAACAATCAGAACTTTGCAAAGGTGCTAAATATGCTTACCACAATTTATGCGATCATTGGAGTCTTGAGAAACTAGAAACCCATACCGCTATAAAACTTAAATTACAAGACTTAGGTTTCTGTAACATTAAAATTGAGGATGCCTCATATAGAGTCGCACCGTCTGTATTACATGTACCATTTGCGATTACAGGATTTATTCTAAAAAAACTACTGAGTTTTAAATCTGTAAAACGTGAAAGTCTTCATAATCTAAAAGGGTCATTCTTCGCTTTAATGACCGGTTTACACATGAAGAATTTTGGGTATTATATAATAACTGCAGCAAAAAAATGATAAAATATACATCCTATGTTATTTCAGTTTAATTTTTAGAACTAAATAATATTTCAAATTTTTAACCTATTTTTGAATCAGCAATGAAATTGAACAATGCCTAAGCATCAAATAGACCCAAATACTTGGGTAAAATCATATTCAGATTATTTATTTAATTACACGATTACTCGTGTTAATAGCAGAGAAATTGCCCAAGATTTAATATCTGAAACATTTTTAGCTGGCCTTAAATCCATGAAAAATTTCAAGGGAGAAGCGAGCGAACGCACATGGCTAATTTCGATTTTAAAGCGTAAAATTATTGATCATTACCGAAAAATAAATTCTAACAAAGGTAAAGCTGAAGTTAGAATGACTTATAACAGTGACACAGATACTGAAGGTGATTGGTTAGAAGAACGCGTAGCAGACACTAATGATAAGACTGCTGAAGACAATTTAGTAAATTCAGAATTAGGAGATGCTATCTACAATTGTTTAGGAAAATTACCAGAAAAACAAGCTGACGTTTTTAAGATGAAAACCATTTTAGGTTATGATACAGAAACCATTTGTAATGATTTGGATATTACTGCGTCTAACCTATGGGTTATTATACACAGAGCCCGAACTGCATTAGCAGAATGCATGCAAGATAATTGGTATAAATAATATTCCGTTTACAAGGACATTAAAGATGAAAAAAAGTTTTTTATTTATAAGCTGTGATGAAGCAAAACATATTTGTGATAAAGCACAATATGATGAGGCTTCTACTTGGGAACAATTCAAACTAAGATTACGTCTTGTGTATTGTCACATTACAAAGAAGTATTCTAGCAACAACACTAAACTATCCCAAACCATAGAAAAATCAAAAGTTCAGTGTCTCAAAACTGAAGAACTCAATAAGCTTCAATCACAATTTGATAAAGAATTAGCGAAGCAACAACAAGATTAATAGCCAAATAATAGGTAAACCTTCTACCCAAAACGCACTAAAATATTTTGATTGATTTTTGTTTGAAAGGAGTAAAAACAATAATGTAATAACTGTAATTATTACGATTGCAATTATTGATTCCTCTAGCAATTCATCTTTAAAAAATTCTAATATCAAAAAAGCAGCTAAAAGCACAACACCTATAATTTTAGTTTTTTTGACTCCTATTTTTTGAGGAATTGTTGCTAATTTTAAATTATCATAATTTAGATCTCTAATCTCAAACGGCAGCATTAATATAAGTACATAACAAAACCGCTGAACACCTATAATTACACTATCAGAATTTATAAAAACATCATTATTCAATAGTGGTAATAACACCGTTGTAAACGTCCATATCAATGCAATAAGATAAACTTTCAAACCACTGACTTGCCGTAAGTTCTTATGGTCATCAAACAAATATTTTTTTGGTACCATTATAGGAATGGCATAAAAGAATGTAATAACTCCAAGAATAACGATAAGCATTAAGGCATCAGCCTCTAGCATTAGCACATAATAACACATGGCTAAAAAAGCTATAAAAGAAAACACTTGTAATGCTTTTAACCAACTTGCCAAACTGCGATGATGAAACTTAACGATTCCAAAATATTTCACAAAATTATAACCCGTTATTGTCGCAAAAAAAACAAAACTTAAAAGAGATTTATCACAATCAATATTCATCTCTATTAATGTTACCCATGCCAAGGAACATGTGGCTAATGCGACATGAATACTACTATTTAAATAAAAGTTGAAGATGCGTTTTAAAACTTCCATACAGCAAAAGTAGGGATTGTGTTAATAACCTCTAACATCGGTTAAAAACTTTAGCATTCCTTAACTAAAAAATTAGGCTAAATCCTTACTTTTGCAGAACTAAATAAATCATTTTTTTTTAATGGATACTACTTCTTTTGCACTCAGACATATTGGCCCAAATTCAGACGACCAACAAGCCATGCTAGACACAATTGGTGTTAAAAGCATAACTCAATTAATTGCTGAAACTATTCCCGATAACATTCGATTAGATCACGATTTAAATCTCGATGCTGCCCTGAGTGAGCAAGAGTACCTCAGCCATATCAATGAGCTCTCACAACGTAATAAAATTTATAAAACGTACATTGGTTTAGGGTATTACCCAACTAATTTACCTGCAGTAATACAACGTAATGTATTAGAAAACCCAGGTTGGTATACAGCTTACACACCTTATCAAGCAGAAATTGCACAAGGTCGATTAGAAGCCTTATTGAATTTCCAAACTATGATTATTGATTTAACAGGAATGGAAATTGCCAATGCCTCTCTTTTGGATGAAAGTACGGCTGCAGCGGAAGCTATGGCATTATTATTTGCGATTAGAGATCGTGGTCAAAAGAAAGCCAATGTCAATAAATTCTTTGTTTCAGATTTAGTTTTACCACAAACTATCGATTTACTTGAAACTAGAGCGAATCCCATAGGCATTGAATTAGTCATTGGTAACGAAACGGAATATAATCTTTCAGACGAATATTTTGGAGCCTTAGTTCAATATCCAGCCAAAAATGGTCAGATTACAGATATTAAATCATTTATAGAACAAGCAAACGCTAAAAATATTAAAGTTGCTGTTGCAGCTGATATTTTAAGTTTAGTTAAACTTGAAGCTCCAGGGAAATTTGGTGCAGACGTTGTGATTGGTACAACACAACGTTTCGGAATACCAATGGGTTACGGAGGTCCACATGCCGCTTATTTTGCAACAAAAGACGCTTATAAACGTGATGTTCCTGGTCGTATTATCGGAGTAACAAAAGACGTTACTGGTAATAGAGCTTTGCGAATGGCACTACAAACTAGAGAGCAACATATTAAACGCGATAAAGCAACATCAAATATCTGTACTGCCCAAGTTCTTTTAGCGGTGATGGCAGGTATGTATGCTGTTTATCATGGCCCTAAAGGTTTAACTTTTATTGCCGATAAAGTTAAAGATTCAGCCTCAACTCTAGCTAATGCTTTAGAACAATTAGGATTAGAACAAGTAAACTCTCATTACTTTGATACCATTCAGATAAAAGCAGATGCTGTTAAAGTAAAATACGAAGCTGAGAAAAATGAAGTTAATTTTCATTATCCAGATACGAATACGGTTACTATAGCTTTAAACGAAACCACTACTATTTCTGACTTAAATGATATTATTTCAATTTTTGAAAAGGTAACAGGAAAAGCAACAGATAAAATTGAATCTATTTCAACGAACGAAACGATTCCTTCACACCTGAAACGTCAATCTGAATTTTTAAGTTTTGATGTCTTTAATACCTATCATTCTGAAACGGAATTAATGCGTTACATTAAACGTTTAGAGCGTAAAGATTTAGCATTAAACCATTCTATGATTTCATTAGGGTCTTGTACCATGAAATTAAATGCGGCTTCAGAAATGTTACCATTAAGTTGGCCAAGTTGGGGAAATATGCATCCATTTGTACCTTCTGACCAAGCAACGGGTTACAAACTAATGTTAAAAGCATTAGAGAATCAGTTATCAGAAATCACTGGTTTTGCAGCGACCTCACTTCAACCAAACTCTGGTGCACAAGGAGAATTTGCTGGATTAATGGTTATTAAAGCGTACCATGAATCTCGTGGAGATCACCATAGAAACATCTGTTTAATTCCATCATCTGCACACGGAACAAATCCTGCAAGTGCTGTTATGGCTGGTATGAAAGTCGTAGTTACTAAAGCATCAGAAAATGGAAATATAGATGTTGACGATTTAAGAGAAAAAGCAGAATTGCATAAAGATAATCTTTCGGCCATCATGGTAACGTACCCTTCTACACATGGGGTTTACGAATCTGCCATTAAAGAAATCACACAGATTATTCACGATAACGGAGGTCAAGTTTATATGGATGGTGCCAACATGAACGCTCAAGTCGGTTTAACAAACCCAGGAAATATTGGAGCTGATGTTTGTCACTTAAATTTACACAAAACCTTTGCTATTCCTCATGGAGGTGGTGGACCTGGAGTTGGACCAATTTGCGTTGCAAAACAATTAGTACCATTCTTACCAGGAAACCCAATCATAAAAACTGGTGGTCACCAAGCGATTACAGCTATTTCAGGCGCACCTTTTGGGTCTTCCTTAGTATGTCTTATCTCTTATGGTTATATCAAAATGCTAGGCTATAGAGGATTGAAAAAAGCCACCGAAGTTGCCATTCTAAATGCCAATTATATTAAAGAACGTTTAAGTGAATATTATCCAACTCTATATTCTGGAGAAAACGGTAGAGCTGCCCACGAGATGATTATTGATTGTCGAGATTTTAAAGCCAATGGTATTGAAGTTACAGACATTGCAAAACGTCTGATGGATTACGGATTCCATGCACCAACAGTATCATTCCCTGTAGCAGGAACCATGATGATTGAACCTACTGAAAGTGAAAGTAAAGCTGAAATGGATCGTTTTTGTGATGCCATGATTTCAATTCGAAAAGAAATTGATGCCTCTTCTAAAGACGAATCCAATAACATGCTAAAAAATGCACCTCACACCTTAGGTATGCTTACTGCTGACGAATGGACATTACCATACAGTAGAGAGGCTGCAGCATTTCCATTAGATTTTGTGAGAGATAATAAATTTTGGCCAAGTGTGAGGCGTGTAGATGATGCCTATGGAGATCGAAATCTAATATGTAGTTGTGCTCCAATTGAAGCTTATATGGATGCTTAATTTTAATAGATAAATATTTTAAAAAAAAGTATTCAATATGAATACTTTTTTTTGGTTATTTATCCATTATAGACGGCTATAATTATGAATTCTTTAAAAATTACTGCTTTAGAACTGTAAATTATAAAAATGTATATATTATTAATTAGTTTCGTAACTATGAAAACAATTAGCGATGGCAATTAAAATAACAGGTACAGGGAGTTATATCCCTAATACTATCGAAAAAAATGAAGATTTTTATAATCATCAGTTTTTAAATGCTGATGGTTCTTCTATTAATAGTCCAAATGAAATCATTGTAGAAAAATTTAGAGCGATTACAGGTATACAAGAACGACGTTATATTGAAGAAGACTTATTAAATTCTGATATTGCTTTTTTTGCTGCTCAAAAGGCTATAGATGATGCAAAAATAGATAAAGAAAGTATCGATTATATCATTGTAGCACATAATTACGGTGATGTTAAATATAATGCAGAACAAAGTGATACCGTACCTAGTATGGCGTCTAGAGTGAAGCATTTATTACAAATTAAGAATCCAAAATGTGTTGGGTACGATTTACTTTTTGGTTGTCCTGGTTGGATTGAAGGGGTTATACAAGCCAAAGCGTTTATCGCTTCTGGTATTGCTAAACGTTGTTTAGTAATTGGCTCAGAAACGCTATCTAGAGTTATAGATAAACACGATAGAGACTCTATGATTTACAGTGATGGATCTGGTGCTGTAATCATTGAAGAGACCGATGAAGAAGGCGGTATTTTAGCGCATGACTCGGCGACTTACGCCTTAGACGAAGCGCATTTTATCTACTTTGGTGAAACCAATAATACTGAAATTACAGATAAACGTAAATACATTAAAATGTATGGTCGCAAAATTTATGAATTTGCACTATCTAACGTTCCTAAAGCCTTAAAAGCGTGTCTTGATAAAAGTGGAGTTTCGATTACAGATGTCAAAAAAATATTGATACATCAGGCGAATGAAAAAATGGATGAAGCTATTATAAAGCGATTTTATAAACTACACAACATGGAAATGCCAGAAGGCATAATGCCGATGACTATTAATAGGTTGGGTAACTCTAGTGTGGCAACAGTTCCTACTTTATTAGATATGATTTTAAAAGGCCAAGTAAAAAATCAAGAGATTAAAAAAGGGGACATAATTATGTTTGCTAGCGTTGGTGCTGGTATGAATATAAATGCTATTGTATATAAATATTGATTTAAAAGACTGCTTTAAACCCCTTTTATGTACGAAAAAACATATCCAAATAAACGCTTTAAACTCACACTTCAGTTTTTACAAAAACACATCAATACATCAGAATCTATTTTAGATTTAGGGATTAAAAATCCGTTTTCAGAAATTATGATTTCCGAGGGTTACGCAGTTGAAAATACAACTGGAGAAGATTTGGATGAAAATCAATCAGCAATTGAAAATTCTTCGACTGAAGTTGTAACGGCTTTTGAAATTTTTGAACATCTATTATCTCCTTATGAGGTTTTAAAATCTATTAAAACCAATAAATTAGTTATTAGTGTGCCTTTAAAATTATGGTTTGCTCCTGCTTACAGAAGTAAAACTGATATGCGAGATAGACATTATCATGAGTTTGAAGATTGGCAACTCGATTGGCTATTAGAAAAAACAGGTTGGACCATTAAAGACAGACAACAATGGACCAATCCTGTGAATAAATTAGGCATTAGACCTATTTTAAGACGGTTTACGCCTCGTTACTACATTGTATATGCAGAAAGAGTTTAACTTTGAAAAAATAGCTTTCAATTTTGAAATTTTATATTATCATTCCGGCTCACAATGAAGAAGGTTACATCGGTAAAACTTTAGACTCTTTAATACAGCAAACGTTACTACCCAAAACAGTGGTTGTAGTGAATGATAATTCCACTGACACTACTCAAAAAATTGTTGAAGACTATGCTTCAAAACACCCTTGGATATCTTTACTAAATTCAAAATCATCAGACAAACATTTACCTGGTTCTAAAATTATTAATGCTTTTAATAAGGGCTTAGACTCATTAGACGATGATTATGACATTATTTGTAAGTTTGATGCTGATTTAATTTTTCCTGAACATTATTTAGAACAATTAGCCAATCATTTCAATTCGAATAAAAATTTAGGAATGGCTTCGGGGTTCTGTTACGTTGAAAAACAGAATGCGTGGATTCTTGAAAACCTAACGAATAAAGATCACATAAGAGGTGCATTAAAAGCGTATAAAAAAGATTGCTTCACGCAAATAGGACAACTCAAACCATCGATGGGATGGGATACCGTTGATGAGTTATTAGCGAAATATAATGGTTGGGAAATTCTTACCGATGACACACTTCATGTCAAACATTTAAAACCAACCGGACAATCCTACAATAAAGCATCTAAATACTTACAAGGAGAAGCCATGTACAAAATGCGTTATGGCTTTTGGATTACCTTAATTTCTGCTTTAAAATTGGCGTATAAAAAAGGAAGCTTTAAATTATTTAAAGATTATATGTCTGGCTATTTTAGAGCTAAATCTAATCACTTAGAATTTTTAGTTTCTAAAGAAGAAGGACAGTTTATTAGAGACTTACGTTGGGATGGAATAAAGGGTAAATTTCTAAAATAAAAATCCCAATTCTAACAGTAAATTATTGCGCTTTGAAATAGAGATTCCTGCCCTCGCAGGAATTGGTTAAAAACTCCAGCTTTTATAACTGCTTGATGCTTCTAATTTATCTTCAATAGCATCGTCTAACTGTGGAAAAAAGTCAATTCCTGTTAAAGCCTCAACCTCATCAACTGAAACCACAAACTTATACAATGGTAAATCCGAGTTCTCGTGATTCATAATAAAAGCAAGCATTTTTATTTTTCCATTGGTATTGTCTAATATCACTTTATAAAACTGCATAGGCACAGCGACATTTTCATCACCAATCACTTTTAGTCCATTTTTAAGAACACCACCTGTCACTACAAAAACACCATCATTCTTTTTTGCCCAATAGCGTACTTTCTGCTCCAATCGATTCCAAACACCAGCATTAAATTGATGTTCTTGTGGACTAATATTACTCGTTAAAAAAAGTTTCATCATGTGCCTCTTGGGTGAATCGTCTATCACCAGCAGGACATAAATGCCCTTTGTCGTAACCCGATTGTTTATAATTATTCCAATGTGCTGCACCTGTTTTTACGGCATTATCAATTTCAAAATAAGGTCGTTTATGGTTTGTAGAACTTATATGTGATGCTTTCAACTCATAAGCCACCCACTCCGCTTGTTCGTGAGGTTCGCTATACGACAACGAATAGTTTTTATGATGTATGATTTGATTGGTGGTACTTGTTGGCAAATAATACGCGTTAGTGTTTTCTTTTAAAGTCGCACCTTCACTTACAATCTCGGTTTTCGCGTTAGTCTCTAAAAAATAGTCATAGCTGTATATGCCAATCACTATAATTACTGCAATGATTGTAAAAATGGGTTTTCTCTTCAAAATATGGTATTAATCTATCACAAATCCTAAAGGTTGACCTGTAGCACCATTAGGAAAACTAATACCTAAAAGTGCTGACATTGTAGGTGCAATATCTGGAATTACTGTTTTGCTAAACGTTTGTCCATGCTTAATGCCTTTTCCAAAGAATAACAATGGCACATGTGTATCGTAATTTAAACCACTACCATGTGTAGAACCTGTTTTACCATAGGAAATAAAAGAGGTATCATTCACCAATATCACATCACCTGAACGTTTTTGGTTAAAGCCATTTTGTAACAACGCTTCTATGCCGTCAGAAAAACCTGTTGAACCCATTGTCGTTGCAGTATAAACTTTAGACACATTAAGGTAACTTAATTGCTCCATGGCAATAGTCTCTTGTACATCGCTAAGTTTTAATCCTAACGCTTTAACCTTATCTCTGTCTAAAAATATTTGATCGTTGCTAATATTCTCTACAATAGAATCAGTTCCATAAGTCGCTTCTAAAAAGGCATTAAATATTGCCTTTCTATCCTTATTATTTACATAACCCGCAGGAACTTTTAATGAACTTAAATAAGAAGGAACATCTATTGCTCCATGATCGGCAGTTAAAAAAACAGTATATTCTCCTTTACCGACAGTTGTATCTAAATACTCAAATAAACGCTCCAAATCTTTATCCAAACGAATATAAGTGTCTTGAACTTCCTTTGAGTTCACTCCGAAGTTATGTCCCACATAATCCGTCGCTGAAAAGCTTACCGCTAAAACATCTGTAATCTTATCTTGCCCTAAACCTTCCGCTTCAATTGCAGCCATTGCAAAATCCGCTGTTAAGCTATTCCCATAAGGTGTGGCTTTTAAAATATCGTAACCTCTATTGTCTTTACTTAATGCTTTTAAATCATAAGGAAATGTTGCTTTTTCTTTGCCTTTAAAACCACCTTCAAAAGTGTTTTCATCAACCCCACTTTCTGTGTATGTTGAAATATCATATAATGTATTCCATTCTTTCAAATAAGATTCCGCATGTGTCGAAGCATTAAAATTTGATACCCATTCTGGTAACTCAGTCATGTAATGAGAACTTGAAATCCAACGTCCTTCATCTCTACCATGAAACCAATACGCTGCATTTGCCGTATGACCTGCGGGCAAAATTGCTCCTCTATCTTTTAAAGAAATTCCGATAGTTTTCCCTTGGCCCTGTGTAAACAACCTATTCTCATCTGCAAAAGTTGTAGTTTGCATTCTACGGGGTGACATCTTACCTGCATCATCTTCTGTTCCGATCGATTTCACATTCTCGTCACCAGCACAATACACCATTTCCTTAGTTTCTTTATCGTACCAATTGTTACCAATTATACCATGAATTTTTGGTGTGGTCCCTGTATAAACAGAAGCATGACCAGGACCAGTATAGGTTGGTACATAATTAAAATGATTATTTTTACAGTTAAAGCCTTCATTTATCATACGATTAAAACCACCATCTCCAAATTTAGATTCAAAGCGTGTTAAGTAATCATAACGCATTTGATCTACGACGATACCAACGACTAACTTTGGCCTATCGTTAGATTCTAAAACTGAAGTTTCTATTTTTGTATCAGTAATTGTATTTTGCGCACCACAAGAGGAAAACATAAATAAAACACCAATTAAAGAGAAGATATTTTTCATTTGAATATGACATTATTGTGAGTTTCAAAAATACAATTTTTAAATTATCTTAGTTTAAATTAACATTAATAACTAATCCTTTTTTATACTTTAGCATTAAGAAAATATAACATGACTTACCTACATAATATAGGCACCTATTTTATAATGATTAAAGACATCTTTCGCAGACCCACAAAGTGGTCAGTGATGAAACCTTTAATTCTGAAAGATATTGATGATCTTATAATTGGTTCTCTAGGCATTGTTGCCTTTATTTCATTTTTTGTTGGAGGCGTTGTGGCCATCCAAACCTCGTTGAATATGACGAGTCCATTAATGCCAAAATCTCTAGTCGGTTTTGCGACAAGACAGTCCATAATTCTAGAATTTGCACCAACTTTTATCTCCATTATTATGGCTGGTAAAGTGGGTTCTTTTATTACTTCGAGTATAGGAACAATGCGTGTTACAGAGCAAATTGATGCTCTTGAAGTTATGGGAATAAATGCCATTAACTATCTCGTTTTTCCAAAATTTATAGCTTTAACACTCTATCCATTTGTAATTTCTATTGCTATGTTTTTAGGAATTTTAGGTGGACTTATGGCATGTGTTTATGGCGGTTACGGAACTATGGAAGACTATGTAGAAGGTGTTCAGATGGATTTCATTCCATTCCACTTCTTTTATGCCTTTATAAAAACTTTTGTGTTTGCCTTTTTATTAGCAACTATACCATCGTATTATGGCTATTTTATGAAAGGTGGAGCTTTAGAAGTTGGTAAGGCTAGTACAACGTCTTTTGTTTGGACTAGTGTTATGATTATACTTGTCAACTTTTTACTAACCAGTTTATTACTCGGCTAATTATGATAGAAGTTAAAGACTTAAAAAAATCGTTTGGAGACACCCAAATTTTAAAAGGAATAACAACTTCTTTTGAAAAAGGAAAGACCAACTTAGTTATTGGCCAAAGTGGTTCCGGTAAAACCGTATTTTTAAAATGCTTGCTTGGATTATTTGAATATGAAAGTGGTTCCATTTCTTATGAAGGAAAAAACTTCAGCGAATTATCAAGAGATGAAAAAACCAATTTACGTTCAGAAATGGGAATGGTTTTTCAAGGAAGTGCGCTTTTTGACTCCATGACTATTGCTGAAAATGTAATGTTTCCATTACGCATGTTTACAAAACAGAGCAAAAGCGAAATGGAAGATAGAGTTAATGAGGTTTTAAAACGTGTGAATCTAGATGACGCTCACAAAAAAATGCCAAGTGAAGCTTCTGGTGGAATGCAAAAACGTGTTGCGATAGCCAGAGCTATTGTGAACCGACCAAAATATCTATTTTGTGATGAACCAAATTCTGGATTAGATCCTAAAACAGCCATAGTTATTGATAACTTAATTCAAGAAATCACGGAAGAGTTCAATATCACAACAGTGGTTAACACACATGATATGAACTCTGTTATGGAAATAGGAGAAAAAATCGTTTTTCTAAAAAATGGCTTATTAGAATGGGAAGGCTCTAGTGAAACGATATTTAGAACCGATAACGAAGCTGTAACCAACTTTGTATATTCTTCTGAGTTATTTAGAAAAGTACGTAAAATGTATCTTGAAGAAAGCGAATAATCTTTAGTTACGCTTAATAAACACAGTATCTACTTTCAGTTCGTTTTTTAACCACTTTTGCAAATTGCGTTCCTTTACGTAAACCATGCTATCGGTTAATTGAACCCTCCATCTTACGTTCGCTACTGTAATAGTATCTATATTAATAAAGTCTTTAGATTCCAACATCTTAGCGTAACCAAAATACTCTAAATCACTAAACTTAATTTTAGCATCGCGAGAGAGCGAACTAAACGACACAGCGTTTTGATCGGTGCTTTTAGACTCTATAACTTTATTCAAATTAGAGATATTAGCTTGTAATTCTTCAATTTGTTTTTGCAGTCTATCAATGACATTATCTTTCCGATCTGATTCTGCATAAGCTCTATCTAATGATTCCATTAAGCGGTCTGCACTTCTGGTTTTATTGGCATTTATTATTAATTCAAAATCTTTAATGCTTTCGTATTTATGTATATCGTTTTGTAAAGCTGAAACCATCTCATCGCTTACATCTCCATTAAAATGCAAGCGGATTATTTTATTATCAGAATCTAAATCATCATCCTTTCGTTGTAACCAAAGGTTGTCATTGTTTTCAATATCACTTTTAACAAAACTATCAAAATCTCTTTTATATTTACTTTCCTGCAACACAGTTAAAAACGTCCAAATTGCTGGAAGCATAACTACCACAGCAACTAGCATTGCAAATCGAGAAGTTCGTTTTCGCTTTGCGGAATTGGCATACTTTAACATTGGAAAACGCAACAACTTTAATACTAAAAATGTTGCTAAGGCGATAAAAATGGTATTTATCGTAAATAAATACATGGCTCCTCCAAAATACTCCCAGTTCCCTATCGCTAAGCCATAACCAGCCGTACATAAAGGTGGCATTAAGGCTGTTGCAATAGCAACACCAAAAATAACCGAAGCGATAGTTCCTTTTTAGTTCGTGCAATTATTAACGCTAAACCTCCAAAAAAGGCAATAAGTACATCTCGTATATCAGGTCGTGTTCTCCCTAAGAGTTCAGACGTATCTGCACTTAACGGAAATAACCAAAAGAATAAAAATGCGGTTAATAAACTTAGCACAATCATAATGGCTAAATTGATAAGCGATTTTCTTAAGGTATCAATATCGTTGATAGCGATTGAAAGACCAACTCCCAAAATCGGCCCCATTAATGGCGAAATTAACATGGCACCAATAACAACCGCTGTAGAGTTTGCATTAAGACCAATAGATGCCACAAAAATTGAACAGACCAAAATCCAAGCTGTTGCACCTTTGAATGGAATATCTGCTTTTATTGCTGTAATCGTAGCATCTCTATCCGTATCATCTCTAAAATCGAGCAATTCGCTTAAAAATGTCTTTATACTAGCAAATAAACCTTGAGCGTCTTTTTTTACCGCAGCTTTTTTTTCTTCAACGGCAGCTTCCTTATTCATCTCATTGGTCACCTGAGAATTCTCTTCCTCAGAAAAATTGAATTTATTTTCGTCGCTCATAGTTTACCCATATTCTTCTCCAAAATTAGCTTTTACATTTTGAAGTACTTTTTTAATATCTTGTTCTTTTGCCTTAGGAAAGATAAGTAAAACTTCGTCTTTATCAACAATTATGTAATCTTTTAATCCATCTAAAACAACAATTTTACCCGCTTTAGATCGAATCATATTGCCATTAGAATCTTCTAATAATGTTTTAGCATTAACCACTGCATTATCATTTTCATCTTTGTCTAATTTATCATATAAACTTCCCCATGTTCCCAGATCATTCCAATCGAAAGTTGCAGGAATCACATAAACATTATCACTCTTTTCCATAAGCGCATAATCTACAGATATGTTTTCAGCCTTTTGATAATTCTCTTTTATAAACGCATCTTCGTGCTCAGTATTATAGATACTGTAACCGCTTTCAAACAATTTAAATAACTCTGGTTGATTGTTTTTAAAAGCTTTAATAACTGATTTCGCACTCCACATAAAAATCCCTGCATTCCACAAGAAGTTTCCTTGACTTATAAAAGTCTTTGCTGTTTCATAATCTGGTTTCTCTCTAAATTGATTGACTTGCTTAATTTCTGTCGTTGCAGATTTATCATATTCAATATAACCGTAACCTGTATTAGGAAATGTAGGAGTAATACCTAAAGTCATTAATGCATCGTTGGATTCGCAATACTCAAAAGCTGTTTTTACGTTATTAGAAAATGCTTGTTCGTCTTCAATCCAATGATCACTCGGAGCCACAATCATTACAGCATCTTCATTTTCTTTCTGAATTTTTAAGGCTGCATATAATATACAAGGAGCCGTATTACGCATTGCTGGCTCTAAAACAACTTGTCGTTTTGTAACGTTTGGTAATTGTTCAAAAACGAGGTCGTTATAACGTTCGTTGGTTAATATGAAAATATTCTCTTCCGGAATTAACTGTGCTAAGCGATGAAATGTTTTTTGTATTAAGGTATCTCCAGTACCAAGCATATCGTGAAACTGCTTAGGGAAATCTTGCGTACTTACAGGCCAAAATCTTGAACCAACTCCTCCTGCCATTAAAATGGCGTAATAATTTTTATTTTTCATTCTTCTAATAATTCAACTTCTGCATTAGGGTTAAACAAATATAACTTACCTGTTTTAACTTCTAAACATTCAAACCGTTTTCTTCTTTGTTTACCTTGTTTAAAAATTCTTCCATTATACAACTTAAACATTTTACCTAGTGGCACTTCAAAGACATAGGTCTTATCATTACTTTCGTCATATTGCTTTAGGGCGTAGGCGAGCTGCGTATCTGTATCGCTAGACGCTTTTGGGTTTTTAAAGTGATTAGCCAATAATGGTAACAACTCTAAAGGAAAAATTTCTGGACTAAAAAACGGCAACATTAAATGTTGAAAAGTCTGCTTCCACTCTTTTCCATGCGGTTTAATAAATCTACCGTGTTTTTTATACGCTTCAAAGTGCGCAATTTCGTGAATTAATGTTATTAAAAAACGATATACATTTAAATTAGAATTTATCGTAATCTGATGTTTTCCATTGGGCAATTCTCTATAATCTCCATGCCGAGTTTTACGCTCATTTTTCACTTTTACGACTAAATGATCAATAGCTAAAAGCTCTATAATCATTGGTTGTGCCGCAGTAGGAATAAAATTTAAAAGATGTGTTTGCATTAGTGCAAAAATAAGCGTTAAATTATTACTTTTTAAGTCTTTTTCTAATCAAAATGAACGCTACAATTGTAATGAGAATAATGAAAAAGCTAATTGAAGTACACAAAGCATTTAATATATATTCTTAATAGCACTTATCTTGATATTAGTCTAAAAAACCATTAACTTAGCTAGACGCTATTTAATACTCACAATTATTCACAGAATTTAAAATTATGGCATTTATTGACTATTATAAAATACTTGGGGTAGATAAAAGTGCAACCAAAAGTGATATCAAAAAAGCCTACCGAAAATTGGCAAGAAAACATCACCCCGATTTAAACCCTAATGATAAAGAGGCTGAATTACAATTTAAGAAAGTTAATGAAGCTAACGAAGTATTAAGCAACGACGAAAATCGAAAAAAATACGATAAATACGGTGAAAATTGGCAACATGGTGAAGCTTACGACCAGGCCCAAAAACAACAAGATCAGCAACAACATTACCAACGTTCATCCAGACCTCAGGATTTCGGAGATGGCGAGTACTCTGATTTTTTCGAATCCATGTTTGGAGGAGGATTTGGAAACCGGTCTGGCAATACTAAATTTAGAGGACAAGATTTTAATGCACAATTGCAATTAAACCTTAAAGACGTTTACACCACAGAGAAACGTGTGTTGACCGTTAATGGTAAGAACATACGCTTAACAGTTCCTGCTGGAATTACCAATGGACAAATTATAAAAATTAAAGGTAAAGGTGGAGAAGGTAGAAATGGTGGCCCTAATGGTGACTTACTTATTGAATTTAATATCAGTAACAATACGGATTTTAAACGCGATGGCTCAAACCTTTATAAAACCGTAAATCTCGATGTATATAAATCCGTTTTAGGAGGAGATGTTATCCTTGATACATTTGATGGTAAAGTAAAGCTAACTATAAAACCGCTAACCCAAAATGGGACTCAAGTCAAATTGAAAGGTAAAGGCTTTCCTATTTATAAAAAAGAAGGACAATTTGGTGACTTGGTCATTACGTATAATATCGAATTACCAAAAAAACTATCTGATAAGGAAAAAGAACTTTTTGAAGAACTGGCAAAATTACAATAGTTATGCAAAACACACATTTAATACCCATACCGAGTCTATGTACGCATTACCAAGTTGAAATGTCCTTTTTTACGGGATTGAATGAGTATGGCCTCATTGAATTTATTTCAGTAGAAAAGACCTATTGTATCCATCAAGATAAGATTGCAGATGTAGAAAAAATGATTCGATTACATCAAGATCTTCAACTTAACTATGAAGGTATTGATGCTGTATTTAATCTTTTGGAAAAAATTGATGATTTAAAATCTGAATTAATTACGGCTCAGAATAAACTTAAACGGTTTGAAGACGGTTAGGAACCGTTTTTAAAACCTACTAATTTGTTCTTTTTCTATTTTTAAGGTATTCCGCCGTTTTTCCAACGACAAAAACAACAACTGCTATCATTCCAGAAAATAATAGTCCAGTTATAACGATGAAATTTCTTCCCGTATCTGACGTCACCTTTTTCATTGCAGCGCGCTGTTCCAATGAAATTTCGTCTCCGCTAAAAAAACCATCTTTATTCAAATCAAATTTCTGCAAAGCCAATTCTGCTGAAACACCTGAATAAATGGCACTTCCAATGAGTACAACATATAAAAATAAAAAAGTAGTGAGACTAATCCAGAACCATTTCCATTTACTTGCTCCAAATAGCCGTTTCTTGTTATAACCTATAAATCCTAAAATTAGAATAGAGATTAATGCAGGAATAATTAAATGAAAAGGTAATGTTATAGCATTCATTGAAAAATAGACTAAAGCTAAAAATTCAATTCTAAGGTGTAGAATTAGAAACCTGCAACACCTTTCCGTTATAATATTTATTTCCGGTTAAAGCAAAATCTTGAATATACCTTGCCATTTCTATAGCTGTAGTTGGAGCTTTGTACCCTGGAAATGCCTCTTCTAACATTTCGGTTTGTACAGCGCCCAATGCTAATACGTTGAATTGTGGCCCTGTTTCTTTATATTCTTCCGCTAATAATTCCGTCATAGTAATTACAGCTCCCTTACTAGAACTGTAGGCAGATAAGCCTGGAAATTTCATACTTCCCTGAATGCCTCCCATCGAACTAATCGTAACTACATGTCCGTCACTTTTCATAAAAGGAAGAACCGTTCTGGTTAATTCGGAAACACCAAATACGTTGGTTTGGTATACTTTTTCAAAGTCTTTAAATGTTGTTTCTGCAAAAGGTTTATTAATAATAGCGCCTGCATTATTAATCAAAATATCAACATGTTTCCATTCACTTTTAACGAAATCTACTACGTTTTGGTAATCGTCTTCATTACATAAATCAAATGCAAATGATGAAATATTATCAAAATGAAGATTAGAGATTGGTTTTGCATTTCGAGATAAGGCTAAAACGTTGTGACCTTGATCCGCTAATAAATGAACCAATTCAAATCCTATTCCTCTGCTCGTTCCTGTAATTATTATATTTTTACTCATCGTTTAAAACCACTTCTTTTGTTGGTGCATTCATCATCCCTTCTAAAGCAGGAATCATTTTATTCATAAAATTCGCCATGTGTACATAATCCATTTTATCGGCTTCGTCATATACATGATGATAATAATCAAAATTTGTAAAGTCGAAAGTTGAAATGGCATGCGCAGGCATATTTAACTCTTTAAAGAAAGGAAAGTTATCTGATCTCATAAATAAATTCATCTTTTTTGCTCCTGGAAAAAACCCAACAACTTCCTCGCCTGCATATCTATTTAAAGTTTCTGCAAAATTAGAACGCTCGTAACCACTCATATAAGCCATCGCTTCAGTTGAAGCTCTGGGTACACCTATCATTTCAAAATTAATCATTGAATAGGCATTTATACCTTCATTTTTTAAACGTGCCGCTAAATGTGCTGAGCCTTTTAATCCCTTTTCTTCCGCATCATATAAGGTTATTAAAATACTACGTTTGTTGGTTTTTGTTTTGGCAAAATAGGCGCCAAATTCCATAGCGGCAATAGTACCAGAAGCATCGTCATTGGCACCATTTGCAATTGAATCTCCTTCTACAACTTTCCCTATTCCTATATGATCGTAATGACCACCTAGAATTACATATTCATTTTTAAGTTTAGGATCATTGCCTTCCACTACACCCACAATATTATAGGCGTCTATATCTTTTAGCTTAAATGAATCGCGATACGTTTTAAAGTACGGTTTAATTCCATTAGATTTTAGATACTCTTCAATAAACACAGCTGCTTTTTCAAGGCCTTCACTTCCTGTTTCCCTTCCTCCTAATTCGTCCGAAGTTAAATATTCCATACTGGCTTTAATAGCTTCCTGTGAGATAATAGGTTTAGCATTTTCACCATCTTTTCCAGGTGTGCCATCTGGTGCATTTACATTAAAAGCACATGAGCAAAGTAAAGCGATTGAGACTAGTGAAAGTATTTTTTTCATCATTATGTTTTATTTGTGTTTAAAGATAAAAAAATCCTGATTCGAAAATTATCAAATCAGGATTATATTATATAGATACTCTAAATTTAGAGTGCTGTATGATATTTACACAACCATTGTTAATGGGTTTTCAATATAACCTTTCAAAGTTTGAAGGAATTGAGCACCTGTAGCCCCATCAACCGTTCTATGATCGCAAGCTAAACAAAGTTGCATGGTATTACCCACTACAATTTGCCCGTTTTTAACGACTGGTTTTTCAACAATATTTCCAACAGATAAGATTGCCGAATTAGGTTGATTGATAATTGATGTAAAACTATCGATACCGAACATTCCTAAGTTAGAAATTGTAAAAGTACTACCTTCCATTTCGTCTAGTCCTAACTTTTTATTTCTAGCTTTACCTGCTAATTCTTTAACAGCTCCACCAATTTGAGTTAAACTTTGCTCGTTCGCAAATTTAACAACAGGCACTAATAAACCGTCTGGTACGGCAACTGCTACACCAATATGTACGTGGTTATTTAATTTCATTCTATCATCAAACCACTGTGAATTTACTTGAGGATGCTGCTTTAATGCTAAAGCACATGCCTTTACAATCATATCGTTGTAAGAAATCTTAGTATCTGGAATAGAATTATATTGCTTTCTAAATGCAATGGCATTTTCCATATCAAACTCCACATTTAAATAATAATGTGGTGCCGTAAATTTAGATTTCGCTAAGTTTTTAGCAATCGCTTTACGCATGTTTGAGTTTGGTATTTCATCAAAATCTTCTTGACCCGTTGGCACAAATTTACCAACAGAAGCTCCTTGTGCAGCAGGTGTAAAGTTTTCGATATCTTTCTTTACAATTCTACCGTTTTCACCAGAACCTTTAACTTGATTTAAATCAACACCTTTTTCCTCAGCCATTTTTTTAGCTAATGGAGACACAAAAATACGTCCTGAAGTTGACGTCGAAGTTGAAGCTTTTGGAGCTTCTTTCTTTTCTTCAACCTTTTTAGTTTCAGCTTTTGGCGTTTCTTTTTAACTTCTGCCTTAGGTGCTTCTTTCTTTGGTTCTGCTCCTTCAGATTTAAAGTTTTTAGCAATCCCAGAAACATCAGTTCCTTTAGGGCCTATTATAGCTAATAATGAATCTACTTTAGCAGACTCACCTTCTTCTAAACCGATATATAATAAATTTCCAGACTGGAAGGACTCAAATTCCATTGTTGCCTTATCTGTTTCAATTTCAGCAAGAATATCACCTTCTTCAACCTCGTCGCCAACTTTCTTTAACCAAGTAGCAACTGTTCCTTCTTCCATGGTATCACTTAAACGTGGCATGGTAACAACGATAACTCCTTCTGGTAATTCTTGTTCTTCACTAGAATCAGAACTTTCAGTTTCAGTTTCAGTTTCTTTTTCTTCAGAGTCAGAATTTACTTCTTCAGAGTCGTCTGATGCGGCATCTCCGTTTAAATAACTAGAAATATCTTCACCTTCTTCGCCTATAATAGCTAAAAGGGTATCAACTTTGGCAGTTTCACCTTCTTCAATACCAATATGCAGTAACGTACCTTCGTTAAAAGACTCGAACTCCATAGTTGCTTTATCAGTTTCGATTTCAGCTAAAATATCGCCTTCCTCAACTTTGTCACCTACCTTTTTTAACCAAGAGGCAACAGTTCCTTCTTCCATGGTGTCGCTCAAACGCGGCATATTTATTACTTCAGCCATAGTTTACTTAATTTTGTGGTCTATAAATGGGTAATCTTCTTGCTCATATACAACATCGTACATCACATTCTTTTCAGGATATGGAGATTCGTCTGCGAATTTCTCACATTCTGCAACGCGTTTTTTAACGTCCTTGTCAATTGCTTTTAAATCTGCTTCTGTAGCATATTCATTTTCAAGAATAATATCTTTTACTTGTGTAATTGGATCAATTTTCTTGTACTCAGCAACCTCATCTTTAGTTCTATAATGTTGCGCATCAGACATTGAGTGACCTCTATAACGGTACGTTTTCACTTCTAAAAATGTTGGTCCACCACCTTTTCTTGCACGTTGAATAGCTTCATCAAAAGCTTCTGCAACTTTAATAGGGTTCATACCATCTACTGGTCCTGAAGGCATATCATAACCAAGACCTAGTTTCCAAATATCGGTATGATTTGCTGTACGTGCTACTGAAGTTCCCATGGCATAACCGTTGTTTTCACAAACGAATACGACTGGTAAATTCCAAAGCATTGCTAAGTTAAACGTTTCATGCAACGAACCTTGTCTTGCAGCACCATCACCAAAACAGCAAATGGTTACAGCATCTTTATCGTGATATTTATCACCAAATGCAATACCAGCTCCTAAAGGAATTTGACCTCCAACAATACCGTGACCTCCATAAAAACGAAATTCTTTAGAGAAAATGTGCATAGAACCACCAAGACCTTGAGATGTCCCTGTTGCTTTTCCAAACAACTCTGCCATAACACGTTTTGGATCTACACCCATGCCTATTGGCTGCACGTGATTACGATACGCAGTAATCATTTTGTCTTTGGTTAAATCCATAGCATGTAAAGCTCCTGCTAATACCGCCTCTTGGCCATTATACAGGTGAAGGAATCCTCTAACTTTTTGCTGAATATAAACTGCGGCAAGCTTGTCTTCAAACTTTCGCCAGAACAACATGTCCTCGTACCACTTTAGGTAAACTTCTTTAGTTATTTTTTGCATTTCTTGATGAGTTCTTTTTAAATAAAATAGAATAACAAAAATAACACATTAGTCAATAATGAAGAAACAGTATATCATAAAAAAAATAAGTTATTACTGAATTTATTGCAAT
Organism: Winogradskyella psychrotolerans RS-3; assembly: GCF_000427335.1. Lineage (GTDB taxonomy): Bacteria > Bacteroidota > Bacteroidia > Flavobacteriales > Flavobacteriaceae > Winogradskyella > Winogradskyella psychrotolerans. The sequence goes on from NZ_ATMR01000095.1 coordinate 124,688, forward strand.
GAAAACCTTATAAAACTGAACTTTCAAAAAGAAGCGGCAATAAATTAGCTAAAGAATTTGATTTTACAACCTTACCTTCTGCTCCCATAAAATAAATTTCGATGGGTTGATCTTGTTTTATTTCGTATTCTGCGATAGATTGCCTGCATGCACCACATGGTGGAATAGGCTTATTCGTAATTTGATTTTGTGATGAAGCCGTTATTGCCATTTTCAGAATTTTAGCTTTAGGATACTTTGCTCCTGCATAAAATATTGCTGTGCGTTCTGCACACAATCCCGAAGGGAAACATGCGTTTTCTTGGTTACTCCCAATAACAACAATACTATTATCTAACAAAATAGCAGCTCCTACGTTAAATTTTGAATACGGTGCATACGCATTCTCTCTAGCTTCTATGGCCGTAGTCATTAAATTTTGAATGGCTTTAGGAAGCTCATTTATATCATCATAGACTTGTAATGTGGTTTCTATTTTGACTTCCTTCATAGTTTGCAATTTATTTTAGACAAAAAAACTATTGCTTTAATAAACAATAGTTTTTAATATCTAATTTAGTTATAAATTTTAATATTCAGTGTATTCACCATCACCAAAATTAAAGGTCAGTGAGAAACGTAGCGTATTTTCTAATGGACTCTGAATTTTAGATGCTGAAAATAAATATGATAAATCAACATTTATTGTAGTGTATTTGAAACCTGCACCAAGTGCAAAAAACTTACGTGCACCTTTATCATCGGCTTCATTAAAATAACCTGTTCTCAAAGAAAAGTTCTCTTGATATGTATATTCTGCACTCAACGCCCACGTGAATTCTCTTAACTCTTCACTAAAACCTCCTGGTGCATCACCAAACGATTGAAACACTCCGTTTAAAAAACTAACATCTGGATTCTGACCTGACATAATAATATCCCTTCTAATTGGGTTTGTACTTATGTCATCTATATCTTCCTCGTACGTTCCATTATCATTATTATCTGTAAATTCATATTCATTACCATAAATAGGAGGTGTTGGTACCAAATATTTAGTAACCTCACCAGTCACTGCTAGTGTACTGTATTGATCAAATATAAAATCAAAACCTGCCCCTAGTCTTAAGTTTGTTGGCTGAAACACATCGTTACCAGCATCATCATACTTAAATTTTGGCCCTAAATTCTGAATTGCAAAACCTGCTCTCCAACGGCCATTATAATCGTTATAAGCTTCTTCCTCACTTTGATAGTAACCAGTAATATCAGCACCAAAAGTACTACCAGGTTGTGCATTAGAATCTACTTGCCCTATTCGTAAAGCAGACCTCATGTATCGCAATCCTACTGCCATAGAAAACTGATCGCTTAATCGTAATGTATAAGCACCATCTATAGCATACTCATTCGGTTTTACAGCTGTACCTGGATCATTAGCATCTTGAGTTAATACAATTTCACCTAAAGAAAAATACTTAAGTCCTACAGAAAAGGCACTGACCTCATTTATTCTATTAAAATACGTTACATAACTCAGTGAAATATCATTTACCAATCGTGTTAAATACGGAGTGTAACTTAAACTAACACCTTGCTTTGTTTCAGAAAACACATATTTTGCTGGATTGTATTGTTGTGAAAACCCATCTACTGATGTTGCGACTCCCATATCTCCTAATGATGCAGATCTAGCATCTGGTGCGATTAACATAAATGGTAAACCTGTAGTGATTACTCTACTATCAAAATTATCTGGTAGAATTACTGTCTGACCATAGGTAGAACCAATTGTTACGAGTGCGATAAGGGTTATAAAATGTTTCTTCATGTTCAATTTTTGAAATATTAACACCTATTAGATAGTATTAATTCGTTAGCAAATATAAATTATTATTATAGTATGACAAGTTTTTGAATTTTTTCAACTTGTTTATTTAAACGATTAGATTTCACTTTTAGTTTATAGACATAGACTCCTTTTCCGATTTTATCCCCAAAATCGTCTCTTCCGTCCCAAATAATGTCTTTCGATAAAGAACTTACAGCTTTGCTTCCACCTGAAGTTTGCCCATTTAAAGTTCTTACTAATTTACCCGAAACCGTAAAAATTTGCACGGATATATCTAGCGGCTCTACACTATTGTGATTAAACCAAAACTCAGTATAACTCACAAATGGGTTTGGGTAGTTTAAAACATTATTAATAACTAATTCTTCATCTTTATCGAAAACAATAAATTGAATTTCGACGGTTGAAGAGTTATTGTAAACATCCCAAGCTTTTAAAGTCAAGGTATGTAAACCAGGTTCTAAGTCTCTAAATGGATAGGATACTGCACCATTGGTATAATCATCTACATTTGCTTGGTAATAGTTGTTTAAAACTATTGGATTGGTTTCATCTCCGTCAATTATAGCCGTAATATCATGACCAATACCACTTGCTGTATTGATACCATTATCATCTTGAAGCTTTGCTAGTAAAACTGGCGATTCATTTGTAATACCACCTGAAACAAAATTTTCATCGTTCATATATAAATTAATGACCGGTCCGATATTATCCTCGGGAGCATTTTCATTAATACCACCAATTTGAATATCAAAATTTGCACCTGCCTGGTCCGAAATGGGGTTAGCGGTTTGCGCATAAAAACTCACTTTACCATTACCTACCGGAATTCCGATATCTTTTGGCACAATAAAATCAAATTCAAACAGTCCATTTACGACACTTGCTTGGCCTTTAAATATGACTTCGCCTAACGTATTAAAATCCATTATAATAAGATCCCCGCTAGTATCTGTAACGCCATCATTAGCTAATGTTTGACGCTCAATATTTTTATCAAAAACCGTTGCTGTTAATGTTCCGTTATAATTAGATAATACATTGCCGTTTGTATCTACCACTTCACCAGCTAGTTTTGTATAGCTTAACGCTTTTAGAACATCGATAGGCTGTGTAATTTCTACATCATTTACTTTGGTTAATTTAATATCTGGTTGCGCAAAAGCTAATTTCATAGCAGGATCTCCAATAAAGAACACTAATCGTTTTTGACTAGAACCAGCGATATTATTATCTGTCTTTGTTAAACGCAATGCTTCTGCCATTGAAACGTATTCTCTAGAACCAAATGCAAATAAATAATCATCTAATACATTATTTAAAGATTCACCAACGGTTACAATAATTTGTCGTGTTGTAGTCACTAAAGCCACAGCACCTCCATTTGTATTCCAAAAGGTATATTCACCTGCGGTTTCTCTGTTTGGATCATCGAATTTGGTGTATTCGCAAGTTACGGTGATAAACAAATTATATTTACAAATGTTGTTTATCTCTTGCGAATCTATTTTATCAAAAATTCGTTCTTTAGCAATACCATCTTCACCTCCATGACCAAAATAATTAACTACTAAAGCGCCAACTTCAATAGCATCTTTTATAGCATCATTAACTTTAGGATATCTATTTCCTGCCGCTGAAGATTCTTGTTCAAAGGCATCCGAATGAATTTTTACAACATTTAAAAATGGTTTTTCTTCATCTAGCGTCGTCCCTAAATCATCGGTCGTTTTTTGTAATCTTTGCTCCCAAGCCTCATCAACATCATCAGAAATAAGAAGAATATTATTTCTCCAACTGCCATAAGCTTCTGGTTGGTAATAAGTATTAATTTTATCTACCATCTCTTTAGCACGTTGCACATCTTCTGCTAAAATTCTACCCACTGCAATATCCATTCGGTCAATGGAATTAATCATGCCGCCTTCATTATCATCTAACATGGCATAAAAATCATCTGAAACGAATGAACTCGTTAAACTAAAACTACTTGTAGTATACCATGATGGTACCAAGTTTGTATTATTGTTTATTCTATTTTTATAATCATAAGAACCGTCCCCAAATAAACAAAGGTATTTTAACCGTTTACTTGGCGTGCTTGCATTGTCATATACATATTTAATAAAATTACGCAATGCAGCAATATCTTGGCTTCCGGTGCTAAACTCATTATATATCGTTTGTAAATCAACCACCTTTACATTCAAATTGTATTGATTTCTATTAATCTCAGCTAAGCGTTCTGCCTGTGTTAAAAATTGAGATGGTGCCAAGATGATATAATCAATATCTTCAAATTCACCTTGATTATTGGTGAAAATCGTGCCTTTTAAGTTTTGATTTGAAACTACGGTCCTAGAATCTACTTTAGGCGAAAACACATCTGAGTTAGAAAAAGCTAAATATGTTCTTTCTTCTCCAGACTGTGCTTTAAAAGACATAGCACTCGCGTTATCTGAATTTACCGTTGTACTCACATTAAAACGGTCTGTTATATCCCAGATTTCTCTAATATTGTTTGTATTTGCAATATTATATTGTGCTATTCCGGGTGTAGTAATGACCTCTTTATTTTTAAAAACTAATTGATCGCCTTCATATCTTAAACTACGAGTGGCTTCAATATTAATATAATCTAGAAACGCATTTGCAGATGGGTTGCCACTATTATTATAATCAAAAGTTACCGTAATAACATCTGAAGCTATATTTTGGGATTGATTGTATGCCGCAGCAGTTCCTAAAACTGAGCCTGGCGATATCGCTGAAAGCCCTAAAGTTGTAACTTCATTACCATTAATTGTAACTTTCATGGTTGTAGGCACTTCGGAAACAGACCCGACAGCAATACGAAAGTCTACTGGAGTAGTTGTTAGTAAATTCGGGAATTCAAACTCATAAGAACGCTGATTTTCAATATCAAAATCATCACCAAACCAGCGTCTACCTAACTTTGCAAGGTTATACTCATCAACTTCATAAAATTGGTAATCTTGAAACGTATCAATTTCAATAGTAGCGGCACCATTAAGCGTAGGCATACTTTGAATACGTTTACCATTACCAGAACTAACATTAACATAGTAATAAGTCTTATCTGTATATAAGTTTAAATTTGTTTCACTTTCTTCACTATAGGTTTTAGGACCTTCTCCATAGAAAAGGATATAATCGGCATTATCAAAACGCCCATCTTCCTCACCTATAAACTTCACAGCATTCTCTACAACATCAAAAGGATAATTTTCAGAATTTTCTAATGGCAGCATTCGTCCTCCATTACCATAAATCTTTATGGTTCTTGGATCAACAGAATTTGTATTCACCCCTAAACCACCCAAAAAACTCTTAGATAATTTAAAGACACCTGAGTCTTCTATATAAAATCGAAACCATTGTCCGGAACTTAAAACTGAATTTGTAATGGCATTGACCCCCATTGCACCATTAGCAGAACGACTAGAAAGCACATTATAATTTACCGTAAAAGTTGTTATTTTCTTATAAATCCCTTTATCGTTAATAATAGGAGTTAATTCAAAATAATTACTATACTTTCCTCTAGCGTTAGTCGTATGCATCTTATACCTCGGAGACACGGGAATAAGCTTTGGATTTAAATCTTTTAATTCGTTAGACGACATTGTTTCATATACAATATTGGTAACAGCAACCGAATTTTGGTCAATTTGACTCCCGTTACTTTCCCATTGGTCAAAAAAGATTAAACCAGTATCGTCATTATAATTAAAATTATTGTCATCAAAAGCAGGGACTTCAATTTTACTATAACTAGTTTCTAAAACCTTATAGCCATCCCAATTTATATTAAATTGCTTTTGCTGCCCAAAACAAAGCACAGTAAATAAGAGAAGAGAGATTAAATAGCAGTTTTTCATTTATTCATTTTCGTTTTTCGTCTCAAATAGAATTATAAAGATAAGTCTCATATAACACATCCTATATTTCACAATAAAATAACGACTTATACGAGACGTTATTATGACTACACAATTTTTATTTCAAAAATACAACAATAAATCATTTCTAGGCTCGTTATTAAAGGGCAAAATACATCGATAAATTGAAAAAAATCCGTTGTTATGTTCAAAAAAAAGGATGAAATGCATCATTTTTTAAATTTAGACACAAAAAAAAGTTGTCGGTTTACCTTTAATTGTTATATTGCGACTCTAAAATTAAACGAGCTTACTTAAACGTATGGATATGAAACATGTCTCAAACCTAAAATTTTTAATAGCAGCAACGCTTTGCGCCACAATTGTGAGTTGTAATCGTTCTTCTAATTCTGGCAACGTAGATAGTGCCACAGGCTGGAAAATCAACGATAAACAAGGTGGTTTTCAGTACAACACACAATTCAAAGAGCAGGAAACTCCTCCTGGAACTGCTTTTGTTGAAGGTGGAACCTTTACAATGGGTAAAGTAGCAGATGACCCAATGCACGATTGGAATAACACTCCAACACAACAGCATATACAGTCATTCTATATGGATGAAACAGAAGTTACGAATGTAAACTACTTGTTTTATTTAGATTATTTAAAAAATGTATACCCACCAGACGACCCTAACTATGCTTTAATATACAAAGGAGCACTTCCTGATACATTGGTATGGAGAAATCGTTTAGGATATAACGAAATGATGACCGAAAACTATTTGCGTCACCCAGGTTATGCAAACTACCCTGTAGTTGGTGTGAGTTGGATCCAAGCCGTAGAATATGCGAATTGGAGAACTGACCGTGTTGCAGAATTGTCTTTACAAGAAGCAGGATACATCAAAAGAGATGCACAATACACAGACGTAAGCGCAGAAAGCACATTTAGTACAGATACATACATCAATGCACCATCACAAACATATGGTGGTAATGCAGAAGTATTAGAAGGCGGACAACGTAGACAGCAAACGGATGCCGATGGTAACCCTATCAATATTTATGCTAATAGAGAATCTGGATTAATTCCTGTAAAATACAGACTTCCTACCGAAGCTGAATGGGAATATGCCGCTTTAGGTATGAGTGAATTACGTCAATATAACGTATATAGAGGTCGTAAAAAATACCCATGGGATGGTCAGTATACTAGATCTGGAAAACGTGTAAATCGTGGAGATCAATTGGCTAACTTTAAGCAAGGTAAAGGTGATTATGGTGGAATCGCAGGTTGGTCTGACGATGGTGCTGATATTACTGCAGAAGTTAAAACATACGAACCAAATGATTACGGTTTATATGATATGGCTGGTAATGTTGCTGAGTGGGTAGCTGATGTTTACAGACCTATTGTAGATGATGAATTTAATGATTTTAACTACTATAGAGGAAACGTTTATTCTAAAAATGCAATTAACGAAGATGGTACAGTAAAAATTGTAACTGTTGATGATATTGTATATGATACATTAAGCAACGGTAAAATTATCGCTAGAGATTTACCTGGTGAAATTGCTAGAGTTCCAATTGATGAGGACGAAACGTATTTAAGAACTAACTTTAGTCAAAGTGATAACAGAAACTTTAGAGATGGAGATAAGCGTTCTTCACGTTACTACAGAGAAAGTTTTGACGAATCTGAAGGTGACAAGAGTGCAACTAGTAAGATGTACAATTCTCCTAAACATTCGGTTCAAATTGATTCTGTAGAAGGAACTATGACTAGAGAGTATGACCAATCCAACAGCAGAACTTCATTAATTAACGATGAAGTGAGAGTTTATAAAGGTGGTTCTTGGAGAGACAGAGCATACTGGATTGACCCAGCTCAACGTCGCTATTTCCCACAAGATATGGCAACAGACTATATTGGTTTTAGATGTGCTGTTTCTAGAGTTGGATCTAAAAGTGAAGACGGAGGAAAAAGACGAAATTAAGAAGCTTTAAATATTTTTTTAAAAAGTCCTGATAAATATATCAGGACTTTTTATTTTTAAACCTATCAAACAATCATGTTGAAGTCCTCATTATTCTAATACACGATGACTAAAGAACGGCATGTAATAGCTTAATAATTATCAACCTATGAAAATCGACACTATATATCAAAAGTTTAAAACCTGTTCATCTATCGCAACAGACACTAGAAAACTTCAACAAGACTGCATGTATTTTGCTCTAAAAGGAGACAATTTTAATGGAAATAAATTTGTGGACAAAGCTTTTGCTGGTGGTGCAAAATATTGCGTTGTAGATGATGTTGATGCTTTAACAAATGATAACTGTATATACGTTGATGACGCACTAGCGTCCCTACAAGAGCTCGCGAGACATCACAGAAAAGCGATTAACATTCCAATCATAGCATTAACAGGTAGTAACGGAAAAACAACAACTAAAGAGCTTATTAATGCTGTTCTCAATACAACATACAATGTAAACGCTACTATCGGAAACTTAAACAACCATATCGGTGTACCATTAACTTTATTACGTTTTTCGAAAGATATGGATTTCGGAATTGTTGAAATGGGAGCCAATCACCAAAACGAAATCGCGTTTTTGTGTGGCATAGCACTACCCGATTATGGTTTAATTACTAACTTCGGTAAAGCGCATCTTGAAGGATTTGGCAGTATTGAAGGAGTTATTAAAGCAAAATCAGAATTGTATGATTATATAAAACTGAATGAGAAAACAGCATTTATAAATGAGGATGATGAGAAACAGGTACAACAAATCGGAGATTACTCTAAGATTATCACTTTCGGTAATAGTTTAGAAAATGACTGTACCATTTCTTTTGAAAGCGCTAATCCCAATGTGACACTTTTATATGATGGTAATAAGATTAAAAGTCAGCTTATAGGCGATTATAACTACGGAAATATAGCAGTTGCAGTTGCAGTCGGAAAACATTTTAATGTCACTACAGATAACATTAAAAAAGCTATTGAAGGTTATCAGCCAGACAATAACCGCTCTGAAATTATTAAAAAAGGAACGACCAAAATAATTTTAGATGCGTACAACGCTAACCCAACAAGCATGTTAGCCGCTCTTAAAAACTTAAAGCAATTAGATGCTGACAACAAGTTTCTCTTTCTTGGAGATATGTTTGAATTAGGCGCAGATGCAGATAAAGAACATCAATTCATTGTAGATTATATTGAGTCTAATTTTGAAAAAGATGTTTATATTATTGGAAAGAATTTCTATAAAACAACAACAACAAAAGATTCTACTCAAAAATTCTCTAGCTTCGAAGCTATAAAATCGCATTTTAAAACGCTTCAACTTAATAATTCAACGGTTTTAATTAAAGGCTCTCGTGGTATGGCTTTAGAGCGGATTTTAGAACTATTATAAAGTATCTATTTTTTTTAAATAAAATAACCCTTTTGAAATATCTTTCAAAAGGGTTGTTTGTTAATTGTACTTAATCGCAAATTCTTATTGATTATGATTGACCATCCAACCAATTCCGAATTTATCAGTACAGCGGCCAAAATACCCCCATTCTCTTTCGCGATAATTGTGATGCACTTGTCCACCTTTGGATAAGGCCTCAAAAAGACGTTTTCCTTCAGCATTATCAGATGCTTCAATACTCATTTGGCATTGATTTCCGCTATTGAGCGGTGTGTCGGGAGAGACATCATAAGCCATAAAATAAACATTCTTCCCTTTTAACTCAGCGTGCTGTAGTTTATCTCTGTAAGAAGATGGAACATCTATTTTTTTGTCTTCGTAGGTTTGACGGTTAATAATATCAGCGTCAAATAATTCACTATAAAATTTTAATGCTTCTTGGCAATTTCCTTTAAACGATAAATATGCTTGTACTTTCATGTTTTTAGATTTTTAAGTTTAACAAATTGTGAATCTCAATTTATTTAAATTTATTCTAATCTATTAGCTGATTTCATAGTATTTATTGCTCAATCCCTTTCCTAAAAAAATTAACAAAAGCTTCGTTACTAACACATATTATTTAAGACTTATACCATCAATACATTCAATTTAAATACTCCTACCACTCCAAAGACAAATAATTAATGTAGTATTGACTTCATAACTATTAAAATTGGTATCTATTTTAAAAATCATACCATACTACAAAACAACACTATAGAAACAGCAGCTATTAAAATTCCTACAGCACACCAATCATATCTACCATTATAGTCACAAGAAATGAGTCTGAATTTGGGTGAATTAAGCAAAGCAAAACCACTTCAAAGCCTTATTTTTGCATTATATTTTAATAAACCCCCAAATCTTATGAACCACCCCCTAAAATTTATTATGCTTTTAGCTGTAATCAGCTTAAGCAGCTTTCAACTAAATGCCCAGACCAATGGCACTTATACAAATAATAATGGCACTGGAGATGGCTTATGGTCTATAGCAGCTAACTGGACAGATGGTATAATGGCAGATGCAACTGGTATTGCAACCCTAGAGGCTAGTGTAGATATAAATACTGATACAAGTGTTGGAAGTTTGGTAATATCAAATGCTTTAACAATTAGTAGTGCTTCAAATTCTACATTAACTTTAACTACTCCAAGTGGAACTGATAGTAATTATCTCATGCAAAATAATGCTGCTACTGGCACTGTTACTTTTGATTGTAACATAACGATAAGTGTATCTAAAAGATTTAAAAATGCACAAGACGCTACAACTATTTTCGCAGCCGGCAATACGCTTAGTACAGGTACTTTAGGTCTTAATATACAAAATTATTCATCTAACCCTTTTGAATTTAATGGAGTAATAACTGGAAGTGGTGTTTTTTATGCCATAACAGGAGGAGATGATGGAGGAGCAACTTTTGGGAGCACTTCAGATTTATCTGGATTTACAGGAGGTTTTAGAACTAGAAAGAATTCATATCTTTTTAACACTACAACTATAATTCCTGGTGTTTCAACATCTATAGAATTAGAAGGTAATAGTAATGTTACTTTTACTGGAATAAATAATTATCTGGGTGGTATTAACCGAGATACACAAGGAAACGGTTCATCTGTGGTTACATTTAGCCAAAGTCAGAACAATATGGCTACCTTAATAGTAAATACAAGACCTTTAGCTTTAAACTTTACTCCAGCTTCGACAGAAATTGCGTTTTCAGGAATTGGTATAATGACGGGGGTGGTAGATTTGCAAAACTATGCATCTGGAGTGCTTAGAATAGGAATATCATCAACTACGGTATCTCAAACCATATTAGACACTTGGCTTCTAGATGGATTAGAACCTGCAGATGGTACATTTACTCAAGATGCTGATGGTTATATTATACACAATACATATACTACAACGGCAGGTCAGGATATTAATTGGGAAGATGCTTCTAGTTGGGTAGGTGGAAAAATCCCTTCTTTATCAACTGATAATGTAGTAATACATGGTAAAGTAGATTTGAATTCTAACGTAGAAATAAATAATTTAACAATAGAACATACTAGTGGAGTTCAAGAAATTTTAGATGTTCAGCCTGGGTATTCGCTTATTGTAAATGGAGATGCAATAACAAAAGATGCACTTAGAGCAAGCTCTTCTAGTGCGAGTTCTGGTAGTTTAATTTTAAATGGAAATATTACTGGTAATATTAGATATAATAAGTGGGTAAATCCTGTAACATCAGGTAATGATTTGGTAGCGTCTCCAGTTTCTCAAACATTTAGTAGTTTTGAAGCATCCAGCATTAATCTTGTCGAAAACCCTTCTACAACAACGCAAAAATTATTTGGTCCTTTTGATCAACTTAATGGAGTATATATAAACTGGGATACTTCAACTAATGCAAATGATGATATAGTTCCTGGTAAAGGCTATAGAGCAGCAACTAATAGTGGAGGTACAGTTGTATTTCAAGCACAACCAGATTCACCAACAATAGATGTGCCAGTAACGCTTACAGATGGAGGTGATCTCACTTATGGTAAATGGAACTTAATCGGAAACCCTTATCCTTCATATTTAGATTTTAATACTTTTTTCACGGATAACAGAGATCAATTTGATACCGGAGCTTTTCAAGCCATCTATGGTTATGACGGTGATGCTTCAGATGGTTGGACAGTTTGGAATAGTTTAAATGGAGAAAAATTAGCTCCTGGTCAAGGTTTCTTTGTGAGAACTAAAACAGGTGGTGGTACTGTAACGTTCACACCGGCTATGAGAACTATTGGTTCTTCTGATGATTTTATACAAGGACGCTCAGCTAATAATCTAAACATCGCTTTAGCAAAATTGCATTTAAGTAATTCTTCTGACACCTATTCTACCGACATCTATTTTGTAGACAACCAAACTCGTGGTTTAGACCCAGGTTACGATGCAGGTGCTTATGTTGGTGCATCTAATGGCATCTACACTAATCTTGTAGAAAACAATACAGGAATTGATATGGCTATTCAAGCTTTACCATACAACGATTTTAACGATGTAGTTGTTCCACTTGGTATTAAAGGAGAAGCAGGTATACAATTAACTATTGGCTTAGATACGGAAACGGTTTCTATACCTTCTAATATTAATGTATATCTTGAAGATAATGTTACCAATACATGGACTATACTAAATACTGGTGATTATGTATTTACACCAGCTAGTACATTAAATGGAACAGGTCGTTTCTATGTGCATTTTTCTTCTTCAACATTATCTACAGAAGATAACTTGTTAAATGGTTTAAATATCTATTCAGAACAAGCCACAAAAACAGTCGTAGTTAAAGGGCAATTAAACTCAGATACGACAGCTGCTATTTACGATGTACAAGGACGATTGATAGTACAGAACGCATTAAACACGTCTAACACAACAAATACTATAAATGTGAATGCTTTAAAATCAGGAATTTATATTGTTGAATTAAAAAGTAATACACAAAATAGAACTCAAAAGATTATCATAAAATAAAATGTATAATTGATGTCTTAATTTTTTAAATATAGACATTACCCTAAATTGATTAATAGCAGAAAAACCGTGATATTTTTTTTAAATATTGCGGTTTTTTTAATCGTAAAAATTAACAAAAAACACTTGCAATAGTATGATTCAAAATTAGTTTATTTACAAATGAAATATTAATTGATTTATTGAACAACGACTCAATTATTACGTTAATACCATAAAAACACCATTCTGAATAATTATCTTTAAAACCAAAAACATATGTATTATCAAAACATAGCAAAACAGTTCACTTATTTTTCACTTATTTTATTACTTGGCTCAACAGTTTATAGCTGTAAAAACGTAGAAAACAAAAAATCACCAGAACCCAAAGCTGAAACTAAAGCGGAACCAACTTCAAAAGTCGACACACCTGAAGGTATGGTTTGGGTAGAGAAGAAAACCTTTTTACAAGGCGCTAAAGACACCGATAATTATGCCATGCCAAGAGAAAAACCTGCACATTGGGTTACTGTTGATGGTTTTTTTATGGATATCACAGAAGTTACTAATAAGCAGTTTAAGGCCTTTGTGGCAGCTACTAACTATATAACTATAGCAGAACGCGAGATTGATTGGGAAGAAATGAAAAAAGAATTACCTCCAAACACACCAAAACCTCATGATTCTATTCTACAACCTGGAAGTTTAATTTTTAACAAAGATGTGAATGCTGTTGTAAACATGGAGAACTACGGACAATGGTGGACATGGAAAACAGGAGCCGATTGGAAACATCCTGACGGTCCGGATACTACTATTGAAGGTAAAGATGATTATCCGGTAGTACATGTGGCTTACCAAGATGCTTTAGCCTATTGCGAATGGGCAAACAGACGTTTACCAACTGAAGCAGAATGGGAATCTGCTGCCCAAGGAAAAAACACAAACACCATATTTACTTGGGGTAACGATGCTGCAAAATTAGATGCGAATGCTAATACTTGGCAAGGTGTGTTTCCTACGAGTAATGATTCTGAAGACGGGTTTGAATTTATTTCTCCTGTAAAATCATATCCTTCAAATAGTATTGGGTTATTCGACATGGCTGGAAATGTATGGGAAATAACTAGTGACTTTTTTAGTGTAAAATATTACAGTGAATTAGACACGTCTAAGCCGATTGTAAATCCTAAAGGAGCAGCTACACATTTTAATCCTAATAATCCGTACCAAGTAGAACACGTGATGAAAGGTGGGTCTTTTTTGTGCCATGCCTCTTACTGTGCTAGTTTTAGAATATCGGCTAAAATGGGTGTTTCTGTAGATTCTGGATCCGATCATATGGGCTTTAGAACAGTAGCAACACCAGATATGTTAGCTTCTAAAGAATAACGTCTATTTTTCACATATAGCACTAAAAAAAGGGAAAGCTAACTTTCCCTTTTTTTATTTCATAAAATGATTTACAACGCTTATTCTGTGAAGCGCAATTTATTGAAAGATTAGTCTATCATAGAGAATTCTTTTGATACTCTAGTTACTTTAATATAAAATGCGCCCCAGTCTTCACCTTTGTCTGTTGTAAACCAAGCACTCAAATCGGTTTCTCCTTCTGTAAAATTACCTATAAAGCTTATCACTTCAGCCTCTTTTTCTACAGCCTTAGTTTGTTCCCAAGCTCCAATTTTCACTCCACCAGATTTAAAATTCATTGTTCTACCTTCAGCAATAGCTTCTGTAGAAATGGTGCCTTCTTTTCCGGCAACAGCTGCATTTATAGCTAAATTAGATTCAAAAGGCCATCTGCTTAATTCAATAGTATACGTTCCAGACTGTTCAAACGCTACGGTAAATTCACCTCCAACAGGATTCTTTTGTGCTTCTCTAATATAATTCTGATTCCATGGAATTTTAGAATCGTGCACATGTGTATCATGACAAGTTAATTCAATTGGGTTTTGCTGATCTGATCCTAAAACAATAATCGGAAACTGATTAAATTCTGTAGACACAGAACTCCACCATTCGTTATAATAGTCTCGCATTTGTGCTACTTTTTCAGGAAACTGTGCTGCTAAGTCATTGTCTTGACTAGGATCTTTAGAAATATCATATAATTCTTTACCGTTAACCAATCGCATTTTGTCTGACATCACGGCACTTTTTCGCCATTTTATAGGACTTTGTACACGTTGCGAATCTGTAATTAAATAATCCCTACCAATCGTAGTTTCGGTACCTAAAATTAATGAAGAAATATCTGAACCGTCCATTTCCTTTTGTCCTTCAGGTAATTCTAAATTACACAACGTTGCTAAAGTTGGTAAAATATCTAAATGCGCTGTTAAATCCGTAACATCCTTACCCCCACTAATATTCTTTGCTGGATACGAAATGAAAAATGGGACACGGTGTCCCCCTTCATATTCACTGTTTTTTGTGCCTTTCATTCCTGCATTAAAACCGTATAATTGACCTCCTACGGTTTTATAACCTGAAGCCGTTCCGTTATCTGTCATAAAAATAACGATGGTATTATCGGCTATATTTAAGTCTTCCAATTTCCTTTGAAGCTTCGCAAAGTTGTCATCGACATTGGTAATCATTCCGTAAAATATCTTTTGAAATTCTGGAATATCTAAGTCTTTGTATTTATTATAATAAGCTTCTGGCACATTAAATGGAAGGTGTGGCGCATTCGCAGAAATATAAGCGAAGAACGGTTCATCTTTCTTGTCTTCAATATATTTTATCGCCTCATCAAACCAAACATCGGTACAATAACCTTCAAATTTTGTTGGTACTCCATTTTTAAAATAGGTATCATCAAAATAATCATTATCCCAATAATCTGGTGTCTGACCAACTCCACCTCCACCATGCGTAATGGTGTATTTAAAACCTTTATCTTGTGGTCTAGAAGGATAGGTATCTCCTAAATGCCATTTACCAAACATCGCTGTTTCGTAACCATTTTCTTGAAACACATCTGCCATAGTAACTTCATCTGCTCTTAAAATAGAAACACCACCAATCGTATGCCAAACTCCTACTCTATTCGCATAGCGTCCGGTCATTAAACCCGATCTTGAAGGTGCACAGGTTGGCCCCACATGAAAATCTGTTAACCGCACCGATTCGTCATGAAACTTGTCCAAAGCAGGCGTTTTAACTAAGGTATTACCGTGAGCACCTAAATCTCCATAACCTTGGTCGTCGGTAATAATAACAATGACATTAGGTTGTTTTGCTTTTGTAGTGGTTGCTGTTTTTCCTGATTGGGATGTACATGAAAACGTAAGTCCCATAAGTACCATTAATACAATTACTTTTTTATTCATTTCAATACTGTTTTTTGAAAGTATAGGGTGTTATTAATTATTTTAAACCGGTGTAA
This sequence comes from Winogradskyella psychrotolerans RS-3, assembly GCF_000427335.1. Lineage (GTDB taxonomy): Bacteria > Bacteroidota > Bacteroidia > Flavobacteriales > Flavobacteriaceae > Winogradskyella > Winogradskyella psychrotolerans. Next base: position 140,807 of record NZ_ATMR01000095.1, read on the forward strand.
ATTATTCAGGCAATTCTTTTTTCCAGTCGCTCCAAAGACTTTTTAGCTCACTTACTAGTTGCTTGTTATTTTCTGATACATTATTTTTCTCAAACGGATCTAAAGAAATATTGTAGAGTTCTACTTTACTAATGTCTTCATTAAACAAGAGTTTCCAATCGCCATTTCTAACCGCACCTTCTGCCCAATGATCTGTTTTTACTTTTGGAAAACGCCATTCCCAGAATAAAGGTTTGGTGCGTTCAAAACTTTTGTTCTCTAATATCGAAGTTATATTCTCTCCATCAATACTATAGTTTTTTGGTAATTCTGTTTCTGCTAAGTTTGCAAAGGTTGGCAATAAATCTACTGTAGATAATACACTTGTCGAATCTACCTTATTCTCTTCAACATGATTTTTCCATTTTACAATAAAAGGCACTACGACCCCACCTTGAAGAATATCTACTTTTCGACCTCTTAAACCTGCTGTAGAACCCGCTTCTTTTGAAGGTCCCCATCCTGCAGGACCATTATCACTAGAAAAAATAATTAAGGTGTTGTCATCTAATCCCATTTCTGATATGGACTCTAATAAGCGTCCAACATGAAAATCGGCATCTTTTAAAACCGCATAATAGGTTTCTTTACTTGGTGACAAGCCTTTAAAATCTTTGCGTTGTTCCTCTGAAGGCCATAAGGGTGTGTGCGGATCTTTTAACCAAAGGTTAACAAACATCGGTTGTTTACCTTTATTTTTTTTATAAAATCAATCGTTTCATCTACAGCAATTCGACTCGAACTTTGTACCCATAAGGTATCCGTATCCATAAATCGTGTGGTTTCCCATTTCTGATCTCCTTTCCAGGTTGGTCCATTGCCGTTCCAAACTCTTGTCTCATCATAACCATACACTTTAGGTTCTGGTGCCGAAGGATCTCCATGCGGTCTGCCTCCACCGCCTAAATGCCATTTACCAAAATGAGCCGTTTTATAGCCTGCTTTTTGTAGGGTTTGAGGCAGGTATACCGGTAAGGAATCATTCAAATAATTAGGCATATTGCGTTTGGCATTTACTTCGTTTCCTGCGAAATGCGCATGAACGCCATGTCTTGCTGGAAAATGACCTGTTAAAACCGAAGATCGACTCGGAGAACAAACTCCACTCGTCACATGGAATTGTGTAAATCGTGTGCCTTCAGCTGCCATTTTATCTAGATTGGGCGTCACAACTTCTGTATTTCCATACACGCCTAAGTCACCATAACCCCAATCATCTGCAAAAACGAAAATGATGTTTGGTCTTGAATCTTCTGTTTCAGCTACAGCTCCATTATCAGCTACGGTTTTCGTCTTAGTCTCATTACAAGAACTCATTGCAATAGCACCCCATAAAAGTGTGATATGTTTTAAATAACGCATTCTCATTTCCGTATTAATTTTCAAACATTTCTTTTTCCTGTTCGTTACCTAATGCTGCAGCTAACTCCTTGACTTTTTCAGGGAATTGACTCGCTAAATTCGTGTTTTGCCCAATATCGTCTTTAAGGTTGAAGAGCTGCACGGTATCCTTTGCTGTTTTAAAACGTTGTCCTTCTTCAAACCATTTTGGAATTCTGGTGTGGTAACCATCTTTATTATTAATGTATAACCAATCGCCTTTTCTAATCGCGTATTTTGAAGCCCAGGTATTGTGAACAATAGTTTCTCTCACAGGGTCATCTGTATTAGTTAGCCATACGTTAGAAAAATTAAAGCTGTCATGCTGTAATCCTTTTGGTAATTCACTATTTGTAATAGACGCTAACGTATTTAAAAGGTCTATTTGACTGAACAATTGATTGCTCTTTGCTCCTGGTTTAATATGGTTTGGCCATTTTACGATAAAAGGCACATGATGTCCGCCTTCATAAACATCTCTTTTTACACCTCTAAATGGATGAGAACTATCGTGATCATAATTTTTAATACGGTTATAAGCATAGTGCTCCGATCCATTATCTGAAGTAAAAATTACAATCGTATTTTCATCTGCATTAATGGCTTTTAAAGCGTCTAAAATTTGTCCGACCGCATCGTCAGTCTGAAACACAAAATCGCCATAAGGACCTGCTTTACTTTTCCCTCTAAATTCTTCATTTGGAATTATTGGTGCGTGCGGCGAAGGAAACGCCATATATAAAAAGAAAGGTTCTTTGGCTTGTTCTTGATTTTTTATAAAAGTCACAGCCTTGCGCGTCACCGTTGGTAAAATCTTGTAAAAATCCCAGTCTTTTACTGCTGGTCCTGGTCGTAATTCCCAATTGCCTTCTAATGCAAAATCTTCTTTAGGATGTTGTAACGTTAGTGTTGGTGCTTCTGTAGCCTTATCATTTTCAATCCAAGTATATGGAGGGAAATTAATAGTACCATCACCAAAATAAGTATCAAAACCAATAGACAACGGGCCATTAGGAATAGATTTATCCCAATCATAAGCTTGTGCTGGCCAAATTTCGATTTCCTTTTTTCCGTGCTTAGCTTTTACTTTTTGAGTAACCTCTTTTTTTCTAATCGCTTCCCAGTTCCAACCTAAATGCCATTTACCAATAGCTGCTGTATGGTAACCGTTAGTGTTAAGAATACGAGGTAATGTCACCTGATTTTCTTTAAAAACAGATTCTCCCATGGCATGTACGATATCGTTGAAGTCTCTCCAATGGTAGCGGCCCGATAATAAGGCATACCGACTTGGTGTACAAACACCAGAAGAACTGTGAGCATCTGTCATTAGCAGACCTTCTCTAGCTAGTTGATCTAAATTAGGTGTTGGGATTTTAGATTGTGGATTTTGAATCGCTAAATCTCCATAACCCATATCATCAGCATAAAATATGATGATGTTGGGTTTGGGAACCTGTGCTGTAGGTTTTGTTTGTTGTTGACAAGCTGTTAAGCACACCAACATTAAAATATAAAAGTAGGCGCTTATCTTCATTGTTTTAGCTTTGTTTTTTCCAGTCAATGGTAGCTTTCTTATTTTCTAAATCGACCCAAATACTGGCATGTTCATAATTTCGGGTTAAAATCCAACCGTTAACTTGCATCTCGTTTAGAGGTTTGCCTAAGGGTTTATCAAATTCAGGATACCATAGAAGTGATCCCATACTTAGGCGATATCCCCAATTATAACTAATATAAGAATGTTTTTGTGCTCCAGCTAAAAAAGAGGCTAAGGCAAATGTTAAATGCTCTTTAGAAATTTTCTCTTTTTCCTTTTCAGATTTAGCCATAAACTTTTTGTTTACCCAAGCATTCTCTGGCCATGTTTTAAACACCACTATTTTACCGCTTTTACCTGCTTTTTCCATTTCTTGAATATCCTTAAGCATACTTTCTTTCGTTTTGCTATTAAAATACCCGAAATGTTCAATCATTATGGCATCCGTAAAATCTGGAAAGTCATTTTCGCTATTTCTAACTGGTGTAGAACGAATACCATTATAAACGATTAATTTGTCATCACCAATTTTAGCTCTCGTTTCTTTAATTAGATCTTTTAAGCCTTGCTGAATGGCATCATACTTTTCAGCTCCCCATAACTTTTTATTACCTGGATTAGTAACCTGAACTAAGGCATCAAAGAAAACACCATCCACGTTTTCATTATCCAAATTGTCTTTGGCAATATCAGACCACCAATCTCTAAGCTCTAGATTAGATAAATCATAGCGCTTTAATTTACCATCTTTTAAATCTAATTCGCCTGTTTTTGTTTTTAGCCACCACTCTGATTTTGTTTGATAGTCTTCATGCGCTTTATACATACTATAATCTAAAAACGCATTCCAATAGAATACCACTTTCATATCTGGATTTAAATCTTTTAGCACTTTTGCATCAGCAGCAATAGATTCTTCTGAATGTTTATATTTCGGAAAACCATGCGCCTTTTCTAATACTGTAAAGTTAGAATGCTCCGCTATAAATTTAGCTTCAGACTTAGTTAACAAATCCCCTTTTTTTCCAAAATGAAAAGCCACAGGAACTTTATCCCAACTAAATTCTGGATAGTGCTTATCATTTTGCGCCAAGGCAACTTGAGACATCATCAAACCAATTAAAAACAAACTTTTATGTAAAAACGCTAACTTCATTATGCTTACAATTTTATTTTATTGGTAAAATCTTAATCGATTTTAAACTCGATGTTTGAACATCACCTTCAACTAATGACGTCTTAATAATATGATTACCTGCCGTTTTAAATTCTAAAATTCCCATTCTGCGATACGCGTACTTATCGGTTGCAGCTTGTTGATTTTGAACTTTAATGCCTTCATCTGTTGTGGTTTTCCAAACTAAGCGCCCTTCACCTTTATATTCTAAATCTAGATAATAATAACCCGGTTCTTGAACGTTTACTTCCCAGCAAACCGTACCATCTTCTTCCCAATTGCTCACTTGGTTGGCATGTTTCCATTCACCAAATTTCTCCATCCAGCGTACGTTTTTTTGTTCTGCACCTTCAACTTCTCCAAATTCGGTTAATAATCTTGTAGGTACATTTGGATAGATACCTAAGTGTGATTCTACTACAGCTTCTGCATCTTCAAGTTCTACTTCAATTACAGAAATCAATTCTTCAGGTGCTTTATATGGCACGTCGACAACTAACCAATCGTTCTCTTTAGAATATTTAAGTGAACTCTTTTTGTCTCCATCTAAAACGGATATTTTTTTCACTTTAGATTTTAATCCAGGTAAGTATAATTTACCATTAGTTGGCCATTCGCTTACGGATAAATAAAGCGATTTATCATTGGTAGTAACATCTCCCCAAGGTAAGGCATAGCCCCAAGGTGAACTACCTGCGGCGTAAACAACTTGTGGGTATTTCTGAATCCAACGACCAGACTCTTGTAAAAATTCTATACCAATACTTGGAATAGCTCCGTTACTATCCGGACCTACATTAAATAAATACGTACCGCCTCTAGCTACAGTTTCAATAACACGACCTAAAATCTTTTTAGGACTTTTAAAGTTATTATCATACCATGCATAAGACCAAGAATCGTTGTTAGTATCACAAGTTTCCCAAAGCCCTTCTACATTTCGGGTTGGCACTTCCATATCTCCAATACTAGCATAGTCACCCATACCATATCCTACGCGACTACACATCATAGCATTTGGTTGTAATTCTCTAACCATATCCGCTAATTCTACCACATATTCTTCTGGCATATCACCTGGAGTATCAAACCAAACAAAATCGATGTCACCATAGTTGGTGCATATTTCTCTAACCTGAGGTTTACATTTATTATAGAAATAATCTTTAAAGTCCATTTTATTACCATTCTCATCAACTTCAGGACCTCTAGTTCCGCCTGGAGCCGTCCAATCTTGATTGTGAGAATAATAAAATCCGAATCCAAGTCCTAATTCTTTACACGCAGCAGATAACTCGTGCATGGGATCTCTACCAAATGGAGTGGCATCAACAATATTGAAATCACTAGCTTCAGAATCGAACATAGCAAAACCTTCATGATGTTTACTGGTAATGATGATGTACTTCATACCTGCATCTTTTGCTAATTGTGCAATTTGCTTAGCATCAAATTCTGTTGGATTAAAGGTTTTAGCCGTTTCCATATATTTTTCTGGTGCAATATCGGCCACACGCTTGCTCATTAACCATTCTCCAATACCATAATACGTTTTATCTTCCCATACACCACCTAGATTTGAAAATAATCCCCAATGAATAAACATCCCGTAGTTGCCTTCATCAAACAACTTTGCTTTTCCACTTTTTAAAGCATCACCAGTAACGTTAGTTTCACCCCACATTTCTTCCATTCCTTTTTTATTTTTATCTTGAGAATGGCTATTCATAACGCTAATAAGCATTACTAAAACGGAAAACATTAAACATCTATTCTTAAACATATGCGTACTATTATTAATTTATTATTTTTTTGATTTGCAGATAGAAATCTACCTACTTTACTGTATATAACATTCTTGAGTCATCACTAGTTTTCATCAATTAGCGACGCTCCCAAAAACATATTTATTTTTAGATTATAATCTGTATCTCAATCCTACTTTCCAAGTTGGAGTTCTACCGTAATAAGATGTTAAATTTTGAGTATCATCTCCAATATAACGACGTGTATCTTCTCCTGTAAGATTACTTACACCTGCACTTGCTTGTATCTTTCTTGTAATCTTATATTTTAAGTTGATTCCTAAAAGTGTCGTTCCTTCTGTATAATGTGCTTCATCTGCACGTGTAGAGCCAATACCACCTAAATTACTTAAGTAATTACTTCTGTAGGCTGCAGTAAATCTAAAAGAGAACCCGTACTTTTCATAGTACATCACTGTATTGAAGTTGTGTTTTGAAGTCCCTGGAAAACCATTAGTAGCATCTCCAACAGCACCATCAAAATTACTTTCAACAAAAGAATAGTTAGCTCGTAAACCAAATCCACTCGCAAAACCAGGTAAAAACGTAAAGTGATGATTAAAGCCTATTTCAAATCCATAAAGTTGTGCATTTGTAATGTTTATAGGAGTAGAAATATCGAACAATAAATCTTCTTGACCTGCAGGTATTGCTACACCCAGCGCTTCTATACCTGGATACGCTTGATCATTTAATGTTTGACGTCCGATATAATTTTTAATGTCTTTATAAAAGATACTACCGATAATTGCACCACCATTTCTGCTATACAACTCAAATGTTGTATCATACATCCATGCACTGTAAGGCTCTAACTTTGGATTACCAGATTTAATAGTCCCTCTATATAAACTTGTTCCTAAGTTTGGCTCATAGTCTGGTGAACTCGGGTTGAATATTTCTGAAGTAGGATCTAAATACTCCACCTCATTACTCGGCATCATATCTCTATATTTTGGTCTAGATGCTCCTTTTGCAGCGCTAAACCTCAAGTTAAAATTTCTTTTTATTTTAAAATTGGCATTAAAACTAGGTAACACATCCCATCTAGAATTTTCTACCTCATGATATATAGCATCACTTACTACACCACTAGTCTCTGCTATAGGATCAACTATTTCTACTCCGGTAAACCCCCTTGATTCATTTATGGTATTAATGGCTCTTACCCCAAAGTTTAAAACTACTGGTATATTAAATACTGTTGTTCTGGCATCAACTTGTGCATAGGTAGAAAAAGTTTTTTCTATAGCCCCATAAGATTTTGCAGGATTAAATTGTAAATCACCTTCCTGAGAAACCAATTGATCTATGGGTTTATCAAAATCAAAAATACTTCCACCATTTAAACTATTAAATCCTGGTGTTAAATCTAACACGGCATTTCCGGGGATATTAATCCATTGATCTAAACCTGTTCCACCGCCTAAAAAATCACCTGGAATATAATAGTTATCATAAGAAATAAGATCTACAAATTGCTGTAATTGCTCATCTGTATAATCACCATAGATATCGTCAGCATTTGCTTGCGCTTCTCTAGCTTCGAAATCTGTAATTGCTGATCTTGCACCCAATGAGAATTTCACCTTTTTATTTAGCTCATACTCTACATCTAACCTTGAAGCATAATTGTAGCCATTAGTTCTAATATGTCGCTTGGATACAGATCTAAGACCAAATGCTGTAGGATCTAAAATTTCAGTTGGAAGTCCAAACTGAGGAAGTTCACCTCTCAAATCTAAACTAATAGCACTATTGTCATAATCTCTTCCATCCAATCTTGCAGTTATTTGCGTTAAATCTTGGAAAAAATCCAAATCCGAATACGATAAATCAAAACTAAAAGTCAACTTATCTGACTCCTTGTATAAGGTGTTCAAACCTAGTATGTTATTAGTGGTATTATTTGTATAGAACTGATTTTTATTTTGAATATTCACTCGAGACACATCTGCACCAGCTGCATCGATGTAGGCTAAATTATTCCCATTAAAAACCAGACTTTCTGGCGTAAAGAAATTATTAACACCCAGCAAACCATTATCACCACCTGTAGACAATGATGTTTGAAATTGTTGTCTGTCTGAAAAAGCTTCTAATTTAGTTAAGGTATAATCTAACAAAAACTCTAGTTTATCTGTTGGCTTGTATTGAATTGCCGCTGATAAAGCCAATTGTTTTCTGTTGTCTTTTCGTACGGCATTATTAATAGTTGCTGGTACTAAGATACCTTCATAAACATTCTCTCCATCTTCAAAAACACCATTACTATTAGTATCTTCATAAAAATCTACATTTCTGTAACCTCGCATTCCCGATTCATCGCGGTATCTATTATCATCAGTGTGAACTATTGAAACAGCGGCTCCTAATTTATCATTTATTTTACCTCCAAACACACCAGATATTCTGGTATCAAAATCGATATCTTCGAACTCTGAATCACTATCTCCTCTTAAATTAACACTAGCAAAATAATTCTTCCCTCTTTTATACCTGGCATCTAAAGGTCTTAAGGTTTGAAAATCTACTGTCCCACCAATATCTGTAGCAATTTCTTTAGCCTGTGTTGTTTTATGGATTCTAGCTCCATTAATAATTTCTGTAGGAATAACATTTAAGTTAAATTTTCTAAAATCCGATTTCCCTTCATTTCCAGCAGAAATTGGAGCTCGACCATTCATCGTAATTTTCACAAACTGAGGCCCTATACCTCTAATAGATACTCTATCTCCAGAAACACCATCATCATTCCGCTCAATTTGCACACCTGCAACTCTTTGTAAAGCATCAGTTACGTTACCATCAGAAAAACTTCCAATATCCTCTGGTGTAATAGCTTCGATAACACTAGTGGCTTCTCGCTTCTCCCTAACGGCATTTAATTGAGAGCTTCTGATACCTACAGTTAGCGTAACTTCGTCTAAAGCTTGAGAATCCGTTTCCATCTTAACATTGATTACCGTCTTACCAGCCGTAGAATATTCAACAGTCTTAAACCCTATATAATGAAATACGAGGATCGCATCAGGATTCTTTAATTCTATAGTATAGTCTCCATCCATTGTAGACATTGCACCATTCTTTGTGCCTTTTTCTATAATACTTGCACCTGGAAGAGGCATATTATTGACATCAGTGATTTTACCTGTTATGACTTGCTCTTGCGCAAAACCTAAAAAGCATTGCAGCAGCATTAAGAACAGTAAACTTTTAGAATTAATTTTTTTCATGACTTGATGAGTTAGTTCGTATGACTACAAATATGTATCAAATAAGATAAATCAACTTGCTCTGTTCGTTTTAAAATTTTCTCATTTCAACCAAACCCGCTAAGTACTAGGTAGTATCAGTGCGTTTGAATTTTTACAGCAAAAAAATGACGGAATAGAGAAGCGTTACTAAATTAGTAAATGGTTACTTTGTATATATACGATAAATGGATTCAGATGTCTATAAAAAACCTTACAACCATTCTTTTTTTAACATTAAGCACTTGTTTTGTTTTCGGTCAAACAAAACCGACTCAAAATACAATTGATGCTAATTGGGAATCTATGGCTGAGCACTATCAGGTACCAGAATGGTTCCAAGATGGTAAAATAGGGGTTTGGATGCATTGGGGTATCCCATCTTCAATAGACGAAAACAGAGCAGACGATGGGTCTCACTACGGAAGACGCATGTACGGTGATGAAGATTATGATGCACGAAATGAACCTGACAGACTCAGAACGGTAAGATTAACAAAATGGCATACGGAACGCTATGGTCCCCCTTCAGAATTTGGTTACGAAAAATTTATAGCAGATTTTAAAGCGGAAAACTTTAATGCTGATGCCATTGTAGCGTTTGTTAAAGATAATGGAGCGCGTTTTATTATGCCAGTGGCGACACATCATGATAATTTTGATATGTACGACTCCTTCTTTCCTTGGAATTCAGTTAAAATGGGACCAAAGAAAGATATCCTGAGAGAATGGAAAGATGCAGCCTACAAACACGATTTAAAATTTGGAGTATCAACACACTTATATTGGTCTCCTCGCTTTTTTAGAACGGCTCGGAAATTTCAAAAAGAAGGCACTCCAGGATGGGAGTTTTTTAATATGGATTATGACACTAAAGAATTTGCCAGTCAAGATAGCTGGAATAAGCATTGGTACAAACGCTCTTGGGATTTAATTGAAAAATACGATCCAGACATGTTTAATAACGATTCGCCTTATCCGTCTATAAAAACAGGAAAAGGTTTAGGCGTGAAACTATTTTCTGATTATTTAAATAGAGATTTAAAAGAGAACAACGGCAAACAAACTACCGTGTTATCCTTTAAAAACGCCAAAGAAAATAAAGCGGCATTTACCTATAATTTAGAACGTGGGATGTTTGGGGAACAACAAGAACATCCATGGATTTGGGCCACCGATTTATCAGGAAGTTGGTTTTACAGAAAAGATGCGTTCACTAAAATGTCTTTAGATGTTTTAATAGGAAATGCTATAGATGCCATTAGTAAAAATGGTGTGGTGATGATTAACATTGCTTTAAAAGGAGATGGTACAATTCCTAAAAACCAAAAGCAAATGCTGACTAATTTTGGAGACTTTGTAAAGATTAATCATGAAGGTATTTACAACACCAGACCATGGAAAACCTTTGGTGAAGGACCTTTAGAAATCGTTACCAAACGCGCTGGTGAGAACTTGAAGAAGTTCTCTGAAAAAGACATTCGTTTTACAACAAAGGATGGAAATATTTACGCTTTTGTTTTAGCATCACCAACAGAAGATATTTTAATTGAAGTTCTAAAGACAAAAGGACTTTTACAAAAAAACATAAAAGACATACAGCTATTAGGTAGTGATGAAAAAATAAATTGGAACCGAAATAAAGAGGGTTTAGCTATCACATATGATTTTAAAAACACCCCAAACCAATCGGCTATTTGTTTTAAAATAATCACAGAATAACAACTTAAATAAATTAACTAAAGGTCATAATGCATTTTAAAACGACATTTTTATTGGTTTTATTCGCCATTTCTTTAAGTGCGTGTTCCGCGCAAAAACAAGAGGTGCCCGTGGTAAAACAAAAACTACCTGAGTTTTCTTGGGATAAAATGCCATTATATATGCATATGCGTAAATCCACGGCTTTCACAAAAAAAGAGATTACCTATCTTTCAAAATTTCCTTTAATAACGTTTGAAAAAACAACAGGAAGTAAATCATCAGGATCCACAGAAAAAGGCACTATTAAAGCGGCTAAAGCTGTAAAAAAAATAAATCCTAATGCCACAGTATTATACTACAAAAATGTGGTCATCAATTGGAAAGGTTATAAAGAAGATGAAGATTTCTTATACAAACATCGCGAGGCCTTATTAGTTAACGCCAAAGGCGAAAAAGCCTTAATGCCTAATGGTAAAACAGGATTCTTCGATATTTCAAAAGACTATGTTCGTGAGTATTGGTTAAACCATGTAAAAAAGGTTACCGAAAGTCCATTTATTGATGGTGTGTTTTTAGATGCTAACATTAAAGTTTTAGTACCTGTCTTTTTTAATAGTCGTGTTGGTGAAGAAAAACGAGAGGCTATTAAAACAGGCTATTTGTCTATGATGGCAGATTTAGATACTCAAATAGGAAAAGATAATTTACTTATTGCCAATATCATTCGCGTGCGTTCTGAATTTGAAGATTCAGGCAGAGCATACTTAAAATTCTTTGATGGATCGTACTTAGAAGGTTTTGAGCGTGGAAATTCTGGCATGAATTATGAAGATTACCTTGCAAAAGGGATCGAGGCCGTTCAAAAATCGGCTAGAGAAGGCAATGTGATTGCTATGTCTCTCGGCATTGGTAAAGGATTAAAAAATGCAGTAGCTGGTATTGATGATGCTAGGAAAAAAGTAAACATAAATGAAGATTTTACAAAACGCTTAGATTATCTATTGGCTATTTTTCTGGTTTGTGCCGAAAAATACAGCTACGTCTATCCTCATGATGGCTATGGTGTTGGGAGTTCTGCCGTTTGGCTTAAAACCTTTCCGCAGTATGAGAAAAAACTAGGCGCACCAAAAGGCTATGCGAAACGTGAAGGCTACATTTACACAAGATCTTTTGAACATTTAGACGTTACTTTAGATATACAAAACAAAACAGCCCAATTAGATTGGAAATAAACGAACCCTTAAATATTTATATATAAAAAAATGAAATCACTTTTAACATCACTTACAATTTTATTGTGCTTTTCTAACTATGTAATTAGTCAAGAAAAGAAAGATTTAGTAAAACCTAATATTGTTATCTTTTATGTTGATGATTTAGGTTGGCAAGACACAGAACTCAATGATTTAGATGAGCCAACACCTTGGGAAACACCAAATATAATTGCACTTGCAAAAGAAGGAATCAATTTCACCAATGGCTACTCGCCTGCTCCAACTTGCGCTCCATCAAGAGCTGCACTGCTTTCTGGTTTGCACCCAACTAAAACAGGTGTAACACATGTAAGTGGAGGCACTTTACCTAAAACCACTAAACGTTCTAATTATGTGACGCCGTATTACCCTATAGGATTAATGCCTGAAAACTTCACCATTGCAGAAGCATTAAAAATGAATGGCTATACAACCGGACATGTAGGGAAATGGCATGTAGGAGCTCTTGACATTCAAAAATCAACGAATCAAGGTTTCGATTTTGCTTACGAATCTAGAGGTGCACACCAAGGACCTAAACGAGAAAAAAACCGTATCAACAATTTTGCAACCCATGATAAAGGAGATGCTTACCGTTTAAGTGATGAAAAATATCCTCCGTTTACAAAATCATCTCCAAACGGCATTTCGTATCCTAAAGATATGGTTACTGAAAAAGCACTTGAGTTTATTAAATCTAGTAAAGACGAGCCGTTCTTTTTATACTTAGCACATTGGTTGGTTCATGCACCTATTCATACTAAGAATAAGGAGTTATTACAATACTACAGTGATAAATTAGGGGTAGAAATGCCAACCAAGGATATTCCAATTAAAACAGGTGGACAAACCAACCCATTTTACGGCGCTATGGTAACGACTTTAGATTGGAGTTTAGGACGTGTGGTAGATTTATTAAAGACAACAGACGATCCAAGAAACCCAGGTAAAAAGCTAATTGAAACCACTTATATTATTTTTTCTTCGGACAACGGAGGTGTAGAAAAAGCCAATGGAGATATCGTTACAGATAATTACCCTTTAGACCAAGGTAAAAAATATGCACAAGAAGGTGGTATTAGAGTGCCTATGGTGATAAGTGGCCCTCATATTCCTAAAGACAAAACTCAAGATGTATTGATTAATCAATTAGACTTTTTTCCAACACTATTAAACCTTACAAACAGTACTGTACCTGAAGAGTATGGTTCAGATTTAGATGGTTTAGATATTTCTGGGGTGTTATTGAATAATGATAAGACCGTTAAAGATGCGTCAGGACATGAAAGAGAAGATTTATGGTGGCATTTTCCTCACAATACAGATTCTCAGATGCAATCTGCACTTAGACATGGCGAGTACAAATTATACAAAAATTTAATTCCTGATACTTATGAATTATACCGTTTGTATAAAAATGGAAAACGCGAAGATTTAGAAGAAAAGCATAATATTGCAGCACAAAATCCAGAAATCGTTAAGGACTTATCTGCAAGATTAGAAACATATTTAGAAGATTATAATGCACAAATGCCTTATAAAGATCCTTCAAAATTTAAAGGTGAGGATGTAGCATCTATTCCTGTTATTACGAATGATGCGTTTGATGCTAAATCTCAAAGCGTAACTATCTCCATAGAAAAAGGAAAATCAAAGATTGTAGAAGCTTATGCACTTGTAAGAATTGTAAACGCGAATTTAAAAAAGAAGAACGGTAAAAATGGAAAGTTAGGAAAACACGATTCAACCTTAATAAAAATACCATTAGAATCTAGCAAAAATAATTTAGAGTACACGTTTACTATTCCTGAAGACATCATAGAATACGGTGTTATCTTAATCGATGAAAATCGTTTTATGGTAAAAAGTGACTTTCATAAAATCAACTAAATAAGAAGCGTTGAATGTGATATTGTATAGATTTAAATTACAGTATGACATTTGCTTTAATTATATATAAAATGAAAAATAACAGAACATTCTTAGCCTTAGTACTATTGGCCTTTTTAGCCTCTAACTATGGTAATAGTCAGGAAAAAGAGAATTTAATAAAGCCTAACGTCATTATATTTTACGCTGATGATTTAGGCTGGCAAGACGTAGAGTTAAACGATTTAGACGAACCTTGTGCGTGGGATACTCCAAACATTAAAGCATTAGCAAAAGACGCCATCAATTTTACAAATGGCTATTCTCCTGCACCTACTTGTGCTCCGTCTAGATCTGCACTTTTAAGCGGATTGCATCCTGCTAAAACAGGAATAACCAATGTTAGTGGCGGAGGAATCCCTAAGGCTCAGAGATCGGAAAAATATATGAGTCCTTATTTTCCAGAAGGATTAATGCCTGAAAACTTCACGATTGCTGAAGCTTTAAAAATGAATGGTTATAGAACAGGACATGTTGGAAAATGGCATGCAGGAGCACTTCAGATTCAAAAATCAACCAATCAAGGTTTTGATTTTGCACATGAATCTAGAGGAGCACATCAAGGACCTAAAGGAGCTAAAAATCGCTTAAATGCTTTTGCAACACATGATAAAAATGATGCGTATCGTTTAAGTAAAGAAAAATACTTTCCTTTCACAAAGGAATCGCCTAACGGAATTTCATATCCAACAGACGCAGTTACTGAAAACGCTCTAAAATTTATAGAAAACAACAAAGAGGAACCGTTCTTTTTATATTTAGCACATTGGATGGTGCACTATCCTATTCACTCTAAAAACCGTGAATTATTAGACTATTATTGTGATAAATTAGGAGTAGAGCTTCCAGAGGCAGATACTGAATGGACTAAAGAAGGTCAGAATAATCCTTATTTTGGAGCTATGGTTACTACCTTAGATTGGAGTTTAGGTCGCGTAGTCGATTTGTTAAAGAAAACAGATGACCCAAGAAATCCAGGCAAAAAATTATACGAAACAACTTACATCATCTTTTCATCTGATAATGGTGGAGCGGAAACTCGTAGAGCAGAAGTAATGTCTGATAATGCTCCTTTAGATAAAGGAAAAAAATATTCGGAAGAAGGCGGAATTAGAGTCCCAATGCTTATATCGGGACCAAATATTCCAAAAGGAGAAACAAAAGATGTTTTAATCAATCAGTTAGATTATTACCCTACTGTTCTTAGCCTTACCAATAGTAAAATACCTGCTAAATATAGTTCTGATTTAGATGGACTAGATATTTCAGGTGTCTTATTAAAGAATGAAAAGGAAGTCTTAAATAAAGATGGGAAACCAAGAGAAGATTTATGGTGGCATTATCCTTATGGTGGCGAGACTAAAAACCAGTCTGCTATACGATCTGGCGACTATAAGTTATATAAAAACTTTATCACTGGTAATTATGTATTGCATCGTTTGTATAAAGATGGAAAACGACTTGACTTAGAAGAAAAGTTCGATATCGCTAAACAAGAACCAGAAATCACGAAAGCGCTTGCTGAAAAATTAGAAAAATATCTAAAAGATTATGATGCTAAATTGCCATATAAAGAACCTTCAAAATTTAAAAATGATAAGGATGTAACTGCGATTCCTGTTATTGTTAACGATACTTTTGATGCTGCATCACGTAAAGTTGCTATTCAATTAGAAAAAGAAAACTCTAATGTAGTTGAAAGTTATGCACTTGTAAAAATATCAGATAAGGCTAAAGCAAGAAAAAAAGGCAAGAAAAGTAAAGTGAAATCTACGTATATCAGAATACCTGTAGACGCTGGTAAAAATAATTTAGAATACACGTTTACGGTTCCTAAAGAAGCCATAGAATATGGTATCATCCTAATTGATGAAAATCGATTTATGGTAAAAAGTGAGTTTCATAAAGTAAAATAATTAAACGTTAAATAATAGAAATAGGAATCATGAAAACTATAGTTATTAACTGTTGCTTGTGCTTCCTATTTTTGTTTCAAATTGGTTATGCTCAAAAGCATTCTAAACCATTAAAAAACAGCAGACCCAACATCATCTTTGTCATGACAGATGATCAAGGGATGGGTGATTTTTCCTGTATGGGAAACCAAGTCGTAAAAACCCCAAATATTGATGCCTTCTATGAAAAATCAACACGTTTTACAGAATATCATGTAAGTCCTACTTGCGCACCAACACGCGCTGCGATTATGAGTGGACGACACGAATTTAGAGTTGGTGTTACTCATACGATTCTAGAGCGCGAACGCATGGCTTTAGATGTACACACGCTTCCGCAAGTCTTGCAATCTGCAGGTTACCAAACCGGATTGTTTGGCAAATGGCATTTGGGCGATGCAGATGAATACCTCCCACAAAACAGAGGTTTTAATGAAGTGTTGATGCATGGTGCTGGTGGAATTGGGCAAGTAAATCTTGGAGATTTCCCACCTAATAAAGACAACGTGTATTTTGATAATGTTTTACTTCACAATGAAACTATTGTAAAAACCAAGGGCTTTTGTACGGATGTGTTTTTCGATGCGGCTATGGCTTGGACAAAAGAACAAATTAATACGAAAACACCTTACTTCACATACCTTTCACTTAATGCACCGCACGCACCTTTGGTGGCTCCTGAAACCTATAAAAAACGTTTTTTAGAATTAGGATATGATGAAGGTACTGCGAGTAGATATGGGATGATTGAAAATATTGATGACAATTTTGGAAGGTTAATGAGTAAACTTGAAGAATGGGATGCCTTAGACAATACGTTAGTCATTTTCACCACAGATAATGGAGCTACACATTTAAGAGGCACTTTGAATGGGGAAAACGTAAGGCATTTTAATGCAGGTTTGAAAGGTGGAAAAAATTCACCTTACGAAGGTGGTGATCACGTCCCACTTTTCTTGTATTGGAAAGGTGTTTTAACTGAAGGAAAAGACATTAACCAACTTACAGCACACTTAGATTTATACCCGACCTTTGCGGAATTAACTGGAGCTAAGCTACCAGAAACAATGCAGCCTTTAGAAGGTTTGTCATTAATCCCTTTATTAGAAAATACAGCGGTAAACTGGGAAGACCGTTTACTATTTGTGCATTGTGGACGCTGGAAAACCGGAATGGTCAACGAAGCCAAATACACTAAAATGGCTATAAGAAGTCAGCAATGGCGTTTTGTAAATAATGCCGAATTGTACAATGTTGCTAAAGATCCAGGAGAAACTAAAAATGTTGCGGCTGAATATCCTGAAGTGATTGCCAAATTTCAACAACCTTATAACGATTGGTGGTCCACCTCTATTCCACTCATGGTAAACGAAAACAGAAAGCGCGTTAAACAGCAACCGTTACATGTTAAATACTATAAGCAATTAGAGGAGCAAGGAATTTTAGAATGGAATCCGAAAATTGATTAAAATATCATCCAAAATGAATTTAATAATGCGTCCGTATAAAAAGAGATTAAGAATTTATAGTATTGTATTTTCAATGTTTTTAGTTACTGTATCCTGTAAAAAAAAGGAGGATACTACTGTGTCGATTGAAAAACCATTCCACCAAACTAATCATTGGATAGTATTAGAAAAAACGGATGCTTCTAAAGAAGGAAATACATTTTCTTGGGATTTTAATGTGAAACAGCCTTCAGACTATGTGCTTCAAATAGTTTCAAAAAACGAATCTTATAAGGATAAAGATGTTGCAAAAGTAAAAATTGAGGAACAAGCATTTGAAGAACCTTTATTGAAAAGCTATATTATCAATTCGAACGACATAGTTTCCGAATTCAAAAACAAAATTCCATATAAAAACACAGGAAAACAGACGCTTTCCATAACAACCGATGCTGATTTTAAAAACCTAAGAATAATTCCGCATTATAAAAAACCAATTGGTTCTGGAGAACATCATCAAGAATGGTTAACCATGCACCAATCTGCTGAGAAGCAAATAGCGCTTAAACGGTTTAAAGAAGCCAAGTTTGGTATGTTTATACATTGGGGATTATACTCTCAAGCTGGAGGTGTTTGGAAAGGCACTAAAATAAATAACGCACCACATCCAGGACCAAAAGTTGCAGAATGGTTAATGTATGCGTTTCAAATTCCTAGAGAAGAATACAAAGCATTAGCCAAAACCTTTAATCCCGATAAATCCTTTGCGCAAAATGTGGTAAAATTAGCTAAGGATGTTGGTATGAAATACATCGTTATCACTTCAAAACATCATGATGGTTTTGCGTTATTCGATTCAAAACATTCTGAATTTGATATGGTTGACGCCACACCTTATAAAGCAGATATTATTAAGGAGCTTTACAACGCCTGTTTAGCAGAAGGCATAGATTTTGGCGTGTATTATTCGCATGGTAATGATTGGATGGATGGCACAGATGGGAATTATGCTAACGTAAAAAAGTAAATGATTCTTTAGGTATTTATACACATCCAACTGGTAAAAATTTATGGGATCCAAGTGAAAACACACATGAAGAATATCTAAAAAACA
The DNA here is from genome assembly GCF_000427335.1 of Winogradskyella psychrotolerans RS-3. Classification (GTDB taxonomy): domain Bacteria; phylum Bacteroidota; class Bacteroidia; order Flavobacteriales; family Flavobacteriaceae; genus Winogradskyella; species Winogradskyella psychrotolerans. The sequence goes on from NZ_ATMR01000095.1 coordinate 159,405, forward strand.
AAGCCTATCCTCAAATAAAAGAGCTTATAACCATGCTACCAGAATTGCGTTTAATTTGGTTTGATGGCACAGGTTTTACTACGGAAGAACAAGCATTTCAGTTTTATAAACTCGTTTATGATATGAATCCAAACGTTTTAGTTAACCGAAGAGTGGGTTATGCCTTTGGAGATTATTTGGATGCTGGAGACAATAAGATTCCTTCGGCTTCAGAAAAGCTAGAAAAGTATTGGGAAACCTGTGGAACAACTAACAATTCTTGGGGTTATAAATCCTATGACGACGATTGGAAAAGCCCAAAAGAACTGCTCTACTACTTTGTAGATATTCTATCTAAAGGTGGAAACTATCTATTGAATATTGGTCCTGACGGAAAAGGTCAAGTGCCCGAAACCAGTGCAGAAAACTTGCGCGACATGGGCAAATGGATTCATCAAAATGCAGATGCTATTTATGGAACAACCCGTTGGAAAACACCAAACGAAGGCCAAGAAGAAACATTATTAGATGGTACAGGTCATAGAGCAGCTAAAGGTTTTCAACGAAATTTCACGTCTAAAGATTTTTGGTTCACGACTAAAGGAAACAAGGTTTACGCTATTTCACTCACCCATACAGAAGGAGAAATTCTAATAAAATCATTAAAAGAAGGTGAAGGAGATATTGAACATGTAAAACTATTAGGAAGCGAAAAAGCTCTTAGTTGGGATCAAAATGAAAACGGCTTACAAACTACAGTAACAGATATACCTACAGATGCCTTAGGTTATGTTATTGAAGTAACTTTAAAAAACAATTAAATAAAATTATGAAAACTAAAACAACTCAAATACTTATAATTAGTAGTCTGTTATTGGCTTCACATTTTATACTTACAAGTTTTGATAATAACGACATTACAGAACAACCGAAACCTAAACAACCAAACATTATATACATTCTAGCAGATGATTTAGGAATTGGTGATTTAAGCATCTATAATGAAAATAGTAAAATTCAGACCCCTCATTTAGATCAAATGGGCAAAGAAGGTATGATGTTTACAGATGCGCATACCTCTTCTTCGGTATGTACACCAACACGATACGGCATCTTAACTGGAAGATATAATTGGCGTACGCCTTTGAAAGAATTTGTCACTTGGGGAAATTCACCTAGTTTAATTCAGAAAAACAGATTAACAGTGGCACAGATGCTAAAAAATAAGGGCTATAAAACAGCAAGTATTGGAAAATGGCATTTGGGTTTAAACTGGACGATGAAAAACAACAGCAAAGAGTTTGATCATTTTTCAGACAAATCCAATCGTTTTAATTTTAAAGATATTGATTATAGTCAGCCTTTAAAGTTTGGACCTAATGACATGGGCTTCGATTATTCTTATATGATTTCAGCATCCCTAAACATGCCACCTTTTGTGTATATAGAAAATAATAAGGCCACCATGGTACCAACAGGAATTTCGGCTCAAACCAAAAAACAATCACCCTATGCCACTTGGATTAGAGGAGACATTGCGGATGATTTTAAACATGAAGATGTACTACCAAACGTTGTAGATAAATCTATTTCTTTTATTAAGGAAAATGCCAATAAAGACCAACCGTTTTTTATGTACATTCCTTTGCCTTCTCCACATAATCCCGTGTTACCAATTGCACCGTGGAAAGGTCAAAGCGACATTAAAAGCCCTTATGCCGATTTTGTAATCATGATAGATGATTTAATGGGTCGTATTTTTGAAACACTAAAAGCACAAGGCATTGACGAAAACACATTAGTCATCTTTACTAGCGATAACGGTTTTGCTACTACTAACGATTTAAAAACCTTGCGACAAAAAAACACAGTCCAAGTTATGTGTATAGTGGTTATAAAGGAAGTTATTTAGAAGGAGGTCACAGAGTCCCATTTTTAGTGAAATGGCCAGGAAAAATAAAACCAAATTCGGTTTCAGAAGCCACCATATGTACTACGGATTTTATGGCAACATGTGCAGATATTATTGGTTATGATTTTAAGGATAATGAAGCTGAAGACAGTTTTAGCATGATGCCTTTATTAACCAATGAAGGCGATTATTTAAGAGATGCCACTATTCATCATGACAAGTATGGTGTTTTTGCTATTAGGAAAGGAGATTGGAAATTAATTGTATCTCCAAACTCAGGTATTATGGCATCTGGAGAGACAAAAATACATAAAGATGTTACTGCGGAAGAAATTCTATACAATTTAAAAAAGGACGTTAAAGAGAAAAATAACGTTGCCAATCAATTCCCTGAAAAAGTTAAGGAATTAAAAGCAATTCTAATCCAACACATACAAAATGGCAGAAGTACACCTGGAAAAGTTCAAAAAAACGATGCTATTTCAGGAGAATGGCCTCAAGCAAAGTTTGCTTTAAAAAAATAATTTAAGCCACAATAATTATATTAAAAGAACGAATGAACATATTACGATTCCTTTTCATCTTAGCTTTTATAACCTCTTGTAAGGCTCAAACCACTATCGAAAAACAAGATGTTACGACTAAAAATACAGCGCCAAATATTGTATATATTTTGGCCGATGATATGGGATATGGAGACCTTTCGGCTTTAAATCCAGAATCCGGAATTCAAACTCCACACATGGATAAAATGCTAAATGAAGGTGTTCATTTTACAGAAGCACACACCAATTCTTCGGTATGTACACCGACTCGTTATGGTATCATTACAGGACGTTATGCTTGGAGAAGTTCCTTAAAAAAAGGGGTTCTACATGGTTATAAACCAGCCTTAATAGAAGAAAGCAGACCAACCGTTGCTTCTTACCTTAAAAGTAATGGATATACAACGGCCTGCATTGGAAAATGGCACATTGGTTTAGGTATGCAACCCAAAGATGGAGATAAAGTTGTAAAATCAAAAGATGGTCATAGTAATGTCGATTTTAGTAAACCAATAAAAGACCCAAGCGATTTAGGGTTTGACTATTCCTATATTATTCCTGCCTCTTTAGACATACCGCCTTATGTGTATATTGAAAACGGAAAAACGTTAGAATTACCAACAGCATTCACCAAAGGAAAAAATGCAGGTCGAGGTGTGATGTGGAGATCAGGAGAAAAAGCTCCAAGCTTTGTATTTGAACAGGTATTAGATAATTTCACAAAAAAATCAGTTTCATTTATCCAAGATCAAAAAGAAGTAGATTCTCCTTTCTTTTTGTATTTCCCCTTAACTGCTCCGCATAAACCATGGTTACCAGTAGGTGAAGCAATAGGTAGATCTGAAGCAGGACTTTATGGCGATTACGTCACTATGGTAGATGATGCGGTAGGTGCAGTGGTTACTGCTTTGGAAAAAGCAGATAAATTAGAAAACACGCTGATCATAGTCACCTCAGATAATGGAGCCAATTGGACAGAAAGAGATCAAGAATTATATACACACCGTGCCAATTACATATTCAAAGGTAGAAAAGCAGATATTTATGAAGGAGGTCATCGCGTACCTTATATAGCAAAATGGCCAGGCGTCATTCCTGCAGGATTGAAATCGGATCAATTGATGTGTACCACAGATTTGTTTGCCACTTTATCTGGTATATTAAAGCAACCAACTATAGAAAACGGAGCAGAAGACAGTTTCAACATGTGGCCAGCTTACACCGCTGAAATAAAAACACCAATTAGAGAAGCGGTTGTGCATCATTCACTGTACGGCATGTTTTCTATTAGAAAAGGCAAATGGAAATACACGCCAGAATTAGGTTCCGGTGGTTTTACAAAGCCAAAAAACAGAGAACCAGAATCTAACGAAGCTCCAGGAACTTTATATGATATAATTAACGATCCTGAGGAAAAGAACAATCTTTATAACGAACATCCAGAAGTTGTTGCAGAATTAGAGCAACTTTTAGAAACTTATAAAAGCCAAGGCTATAGTAATAAATAGGAATATAGCAGAATTATGACAAGATCTAGAAAACTTAAGTTTAATGTTTCATTAGCAATATTATGTATCACATTTTCTTTTTTAAAAGGATTGGCGCAAACCGATGACCAATCAAACGGAGCATACCGTGAGATGTACATCAAAAAAAATTGGGATAAATTAGATACAAACAAGGATGGACAATTTTCAGAACGTGAAAACAATCGAAGATGGAAACCATTAAAACGATTGGATCTGAATGCCGACAATCAAGTGAGTTATGAAGAATTCTCGGAACTTCAAATCCCCTATTTAAATACTGGAGGTGAAAGAAAATTGAACGTTTTATACAAAGAAACAAAAGAAGAAAATTTATATCTTGATATTTACTATCCAAAAAACAGAAAAGTAAATCAAAAGTTACCTGTAGTGATTTACACGCATGGTGGCGGTTGGGCTGCAGGCAGCAGACATGGAGCGGCCAATGCGTCTTTTAAAACGGTGCATACAGCACTTTTAGAAAAAGGATTTTGTGTGGTATCTGTAAGTTATAGACTATGGGAAAACGGAGGCGAAACATCTATGAGAGATTGTGTAATAGATAGTAAAGATGCCATGCGTTATTTATCTAAACATCACAAAGCATTAGGAATAGATCCCAATCGATTTTTCTCTTTTGGAGATTCTGCTGGAGGTCAAATAGCTCAAATGCTACTATTAAGTGCGCCAGAAACGCTAATTGGCGATCCTAATTTGGCGTCATACACCTATAAAATGGTCGCTGGAGTATCTTGGTACGGTCCTTGCGATTTCGAAGATATAAGCTTGTTTAATCATGATGATAGTCCGGTTTCAAAAGATAGATTTGGTCCTAGAATCACAAAACCAAATACCAAACCAAAGGAAAAACTAGCGCTTTATAGAGAAATGAGTCCTATTAATTATTTAAATAAAAACAGCCCTCCTTTATTAATGATACAAGGAGACAAGGACACCACAATTCCAGTAAAGCATGCCTATTATATGGCAGAAAAAGCGAATAAGGTTAGCGCACCTGTTACAACATTAATCATTAAAAATGCAGGTCACAATTGGAGAAAAGTAGATGCAGATATTGAACCAACCAGAGGAGAGATTGAGCAAACAACTATTGATTATTTTGTTTCTCACTTAAACTAAACGCAGCGATTATTATTAACATATTCATTAAAAAGAAATATTTCCTTTTAAAACTACAATAAAAACATGATGAAACCTAAAATTAAAACTGTAAGCTTAATTTTAATACTCCTAAGCCTCTTTACTTGGTCTTCTAAGGCTCAAAGTTCAGAAAAACCTAATATAGTTTTTATTGTCTGTGATGATTTAGGCTATGGTGATGTACAAAGTTTAGCACCAGAAACTAGTAAAATTAAAACCCCTCACATCGATCAACTGACTAAAGAAGGCATGACATTTACAGATGCCCATTCTGGCTCTGCAGTATGTACACCAACGCGTTATGGTATTATGACAGGACGTTATAGTTGGCGTTCAAAACTACAAAGTGGAGTTGTTCAAGGCTTTGCACCTAACCTAATTGCAGAAGACCGTCCAACAATTGCGAATTTCCTTAAAGACCAAGGCTATCATACGGCAATTATAGGAAAATGGCATCTTAACTTTCAATATGTAGATTCGATTTCAAATACACCTATCGCTAAAAAATCAAAAAAACACTTACCTCCTATTGGATCTACCATACCTGATGGTCCTATACATCGTGGTTTTGATTATTATCATGGATTCCACCATGCTAAAGACATGAAAGCGGTGATTGTAAATGATAAAGTTGTGCTTTATGATGATGAAATTAACATGCTACCACGATTAACAAATCAATCTGTAAAATACATAACTGATCAGGCAAAGAATAAAGACGGAAAACCATTTTTCTTATATGTGCCTTTAGGGTCGCCTCATACACCAATAGTACCTTCTAAAGAATGGCAAGGTAAAAGTGGACTTGGAGATTATGCCGATTTTGTAATGCAAACAGATGCCACTGTGGGTGCTATAACTGAAGCGCTAAAAGCAAATGGATTATCTGAAAACACATTGGTTATATTCACCAGTGATAACGGTACGTCTAAAGCGGCAAATATACTAGACCTAGAGAAAAAAGGTCATATCGTAAGCGCAGGCTATCGTGGTTCAAAATCCGATTTATGGGACGGAGGTCATCGTGTGCCTTTTATTCTAAAATGGCCAAATGAGGTTAAACCGAACTCTACAAGTGATGAGTTAATTTGTTTGACGGATATTTATGCTACATTTTCTGAAATCACTAATGTGGCTGTTCCTAGTAAGAGTGGAGAAGACAGTGTCAGTATCTTACCTGCTTTACATGGCGAAGACATCAATAGCACGCGAGCTGGCGTGATACATCACTCTATTAGTGGTCATTTTGCTTATCGCTTAGGAAAATGGAAATTGTTACTCGCTAAAGGATCTGGAGGTTGGTCGTCACCAAGAGAAAGAGAAGCTTCAGACATGCCCATTGCACAACTCTATGATATGGAAAATGATCCTGCCGAAACTGAAAATTTATATGAAAAACGTCCTGAAATTGCAGAACAACTTTTAAAGCAATTAGAATTAGACATCAAAACAGGAAGAAGTACTAAGGGCGAATTTGCTGAAAATGATGTGGACAAAATTGTGCTTTGGAAAACGAAACCGAAACGTAAAAAACCTAAGAATTAACCATCCTATTTTCATGAAATTTAGTCTTTCTATTATTAGTATATTCTTGATTTTTTTATTGTTTTCCTCGTGTAAAACAGCTCAAATCCCCTTTAATATAAGTGATGGCAGTAATTTTGAAACAAAATCATTTTATCCTAAATTTAGTTGGGAAACTACGCCAATGTATTATATGTTTGGGGATCCAAAACGCATTTTAAATCCAGAAGAAGTCGAATTTATTGCGGAACGAACAGACTTTATTTGTATTGAAAAATCACATGGTCATGGGGATTTAGGAGCTGCAGAGTTAGGCGCAAAACATGAGGTAGCAGCTTTTAAAAAGGTAAAACCAGAAATGAAAGTGCTTTTTTATTTTAATTCAGCTTATGCCTGGCCTTTCACTTCTTACAACGAGAATTTCACACAAGAAAACATTAACAACTACCCAGAACTAAAGGCCTTCTTAATAGAAAACCCTGAAACCAAAGCCTTAGAAGAGCGAAAAAACGTTTTTTATTTTGATGTTTTAAATCCAGATTTTCGGGAATGGTGGGTAAATACTGTAGCTGAAGGGGTTCAATTTTCAGGTGCCGATGGTGCGTTTATAGATCAAATGCATGGTTTTTCATGGTTACGTCACGATAAATCTCAAGACGTTCAAAAAGCTATGGGAACTATGATGAAAGCTCTAAAAGAAAAATTAGGGACTGATAAAATAGTACTAGGTAACAATGCAAATGCTAAATTAGCACAACACGTTTTCCCGTCTATAGATGCCAATATGTTTGAACATTATGGTGATAAGATGTTAACTAAAGAAAAACTGCTTACGGATTGGGAGGATATGCTTAAAATTTCTAAATCTGGAAAAATGTCAATATTTAGAATTGGTGTGGAATACGATAGTGTAGCTATCGCCAATCCTTCATATTACAAAGGAAAAAAGAGAAATGAACGCTTTGCAAAACTATCTAAAGAAAAATTAGAGTATTATCACGCTTGTTATTTAATAGGTGCGCAACCCTATTCTTATTTTCAATATGGTTGGGGTTGGCAATTGGCTCATGGCTCTTTAATCGATTATCCAGAATTGCAAAAACCACTAGGTGCTCCCAAAGGTGCATACCATAGAACCTCAACGACAGGTTGGGAGTTTACGCGCGAATTTGAACAGGCTTCCGTTTGGGTGAATACGGAAACCAGACAAGCTAAAATAACTTGGCATTAAAAATACCCTTAAATGATACTTTCAAGCCTTAACTTTTATGACGTCTATTAAAATATTTCTTACGACATTCTTAATCGCTTTTTCATTTATAGTAAAAGGACAAGTTAATTTTGAACCAGATTCAATTTTCAATTATAAAATGACAAAGGAAGGCGACTTAAAAATGAAAGTCTTTAAGCCTTCCGGTCATAACATTTCAGATAAAAGTCCTGTTATTATTTCTTTTTTGGTGGAGGCTGGGCTAGTGGCAACACCAAACAGTTCTATCAACAAGCACGCTTTTTTGCAGATAGTGGCTATGTGGCTATTTCAGCTGAATATAGAGTACGCGGCAAACACAAAACTTCGCCTTTTGAATGTGTTACAGATGGTAAATCCGCTATACGCTTTTTAAGAGCTCATGCTGATAAATTAGGAATTAATCCCAATAAAATCATAGTCTCTGGCGCCTCTGCAGGTGGACATGTAGCAGCATGTACAGGCGTTATTAAAGGTTTTGACGAAGCAGATGAAGATTTAAAAATTAGTTCTATTCCAAATGCCATGATTCTTTTCAACCCAGTCGTTGATACAACAGAAAAAGGTTATGGTATAGCGAAAGTAGGAAAAAACAGAAAAACAGAAATTTCACCAAGTCATCATGTTGTAGAAGGCATTCCACCAACATTAATATTCCATGGAACTGCAGACCAAAGCGTTCCTTTTGAAAACGTAGAACGCTTTACCAAATTAATGACTGAAATGGGAAATACATGCGAATTAATTCCTTTTGAAGGTAAAGGTCATGGCTTTTTTAATGGGTCTTATTTTCGCAAAAGAAAAACCGATGACATTTTTAATAACACTATGAATTTATCTCTAGAGTTTCTTAAAAAGCACAATTTCAAAGTCATAGAATAAACAATGCTTATATTCAGCAATCATTTGAACGAATAGAGAAAACACCTTATAAGGTAGTGTTCTATCTTTATATTTAATATTATATACCTTAATAATGAACTTATATAGACTAATTAAATCGCCGTTATCGTATTTGTTATTTATGTTTTGCTTCACGCAGCTAATGCATGGACAAAATGTCGATTTTAAAGTCGATTACGAATCCTTTTTATCTAAGCACGACATGCTTTGGGATCTTGTTCCAGACAAATGGCAAACCGCACCTTATTCAGGAAATGGAAATGTTGGATTTTTATTGTATCAAAGCCCAGAAGAAAAAGATAATGTGATCTCGCTTCATATAGGAAGACATGATTATTACGACCATAGAGAAGCTGAAACTAAAGCTGATGAAATGCTTTGGATTAAACGAAGCCGTTTACCATTAGGTCATTTTAAACTGAAATCTAAAGGAAAAATTACAGGTGTTGACATGCGTTTAGATTTATGGAATGCCGAATTAACAGGTACTATAAAAACGTCTAAAGGAAGTTATAAAATAAAAGGCCTTACGCATAGCGCCAATGATATCATCTATTTTGAAACCGATACAAAAGATGAAACGGTAGAAATTACTTGGCATGCCGAAGCTCCTATTCCACCAGTTTATGAAGTTTTAAAAAGTGGTGGCGGACCAAAAGGAGGTACATGGGATAAAATGAGGGCTGTAACTTTAGAAATGGCACCCCAACCAACGTTTAGTAAAAAAAATGGTTATAATTTCTGCTACCAACCGTTATACGATAATAGAGGGGAAACCACTACAGGCTATAAAATAATAGGGAATCCTTCCGGAAAACAACAATTAATAGCGAGTGTGCATCATAGTTTCCCTGAGCACAATTCATTAGAAATTGTGACTAACAATTTAGAAACAGCCGAAGTTCTTATTAAAGACACCAACTTTATATCTACCCATCAAAAATGGTGGCACGAGTATTACCCTTTAAGTTTCGTAACCATCAATGATGCGGAAAAAGAGTCGTTCTATTGGATACAAATGTATAAACTAGGCTCTGCGTCTAGAGGCAACGGACCGATTTTAGATTTAATGGGACCTTGGTACAATAGAACCTTTTGGCCAATGGTTTGGGGTGATTTAAATGTACAACTCATCTATTGGACGCATTTAACCGCAAATAGAATGTCTATTGGAGAATCCTTACCAAACAACATTGATAAATATGCAAAAAACCTTGAAGACAATGTCCCTAAGCATTGGAAAAACAGTGCTGCCGTTGCTGCTTTAATGCCACAAGACCTCATTGCTTACAACGGTTCAAAAGTGCCAGATATGTTAGCTTGGATTTTAAACGATTATTGGTTGCATCTTCAATTTTCAGGTGATGATAGTCGTATGCGAGATAAACTATTTCCTATCTTAAAAAAGACGGTGAATAGTTACCTGAATTATATCAAAGAAAATCCAGTAGATGCCGAAGACGGTAAAATTCATATTAAATACAGTTGGTCACCAGAATACAAACCAGGTCGTGGTCAAGATATTAATTTTACATTAGCTCTAATTCGCTGGAGTTTCCAAACACTTATTGATATTGACAATCAGCATCACATAAACGACCCACTTAAAAAAGAATGGCAACATGTATTAGATAATTTAGTAGATTTTCAAATTGATAAAAATGGTCTTATGGTCGGAAAAGACAGACCTTTTGCTAATCCACATCGGCATTATTCACATCTACTAGCTTTTTATCCTTTAATGGTAATCACACCAGAAAAGGAAGAAGACAAAAAACTATTACGTACATCTTTAGATCATTGGTTAGATGTTACATTTAATAGTGGCAAAAAAATCAAGGCGATGCCAGTAACGGGTTATACAGCAACAGGAGCGTCTTCCATGTATGCTAATTTAGGCGATGCCGAAAAAGCCTATTATTATTTAGATTTTCTAATCAAGCATAAAAATATTTCATCAACCACGATGTATTCCGAAGGAAAAATCAATCCTGTGATTGAAAGTCCACTGTCCTTTGCCACAAGCTTACACGATATGATGTTGCAAAGTTGGGGAGGAAAAATTCGTGTGTTTCCTGCGAGTCCTAAAAAATGGAAAGACGTTGCTTTTCACGATTTAAGAACACAAGGTGCTTTTTTAGTAAGTGCTAAAAAGATAGACGGTAACACCGAATTTGTATCTGTAAAAAGTTTAAAAGGCAATGCATGTATTGTTCAAGTTGATTTTGAAAACCCTCAATTTTATATCAACGGAAAATCTATTTCTGTAAATAAATCAGCAGATGGTTCTTATAACATCAATTTAAAGAAAGATGAGTCGGTTATCATTACATCAAAGTCTTTAAAACAAACGGATTTAAGTATTATAGAATTACCAAAATCGGAAGCAGAGCAAAATCTATTCGGTTATGGTAAGAAAACAAAACGATTACCAGGTCACGACTATTACAGTTCTTATTAAAAAACACATGAAAATACTATTATACTGTCTATTTACTCTTGCTTCTTTTGCATCATGCACCGCACAAAAGCAATCAAAGAAACCGAATATCATTTTCGTGTTTTCTGATGACCAAAGATTCAATTCGTTGAGTATGACAGGCGATCCTATTGCAGAAACACCAAACATCGATCAGTTAGCTAAGGAAGGTGTCTTTTTTAACAACGCCTATATTACAAGTCCTATTTGCGGACCAAGTAGAGCCAACATCTTTACAGGGCAATGGGAACGAAAAAACAAAATTGGGTTTACAAATGTTTCTAAGCATGTGATTTCCGAAAAAACCTATCAAGACAGTTGGCAAGCACAATTAAGGAACGCTGGGTATTCCACCGCTTTTATTGGAAAACACCACACAAAAATTGGAGACAGAAAGGATACGCCTTTAGTAGAAAACACCGATTTTAGTTATTACGGTAATGGCCATTTAGGATTTTATCCTGCAAAAAAACACAAGCAGTTCAACAATCTAAAAAACGAAACCCAAATTGAAGGTTTATTAGAAGCAACAAAAGCCTATTTATCGCAAGGTGATGATTACCATTACTTCTATGAGAATGCGGATCCTTCCATTAAGAATCAACTTAAGAAAAGAGATCCTAACAAGCCTTTTTCGGCATGGATTAACTTAAATCTTCCACATGCCTCTAGTATTGGTGGTATGGGTTCAAAGCCAGAAGATCCAGACTATTACAAAACAAAATATGACGATGTAAAACACAAAATAGAACTACCAGATAACTACCCACAAGATATTAGTCTGCCTGAAGAGGTATATGCGACATCAGATTTAATGAAATATTATGTCACCTCTAATAAAGGAAAATTATTAAGTGAAAAGCTAAGAATGGATCGTGCTAATTATGCCATTGATTTAATGGTAGGGAATTTACGTGCCTATTTAAAAGAAATAGGCGAAGCAGATAATACCATTATTATCTTTTGTTCCGACAACGGATTGTTTTTAGGAGAACACGGCTTAGGAGGTAAAACTATTTTATATGATGAATCTGTACATGTACCAATGATTGTGTATTCGCCATTTTTCAAGGATAAAACAAAAGGTAAAGTTGTTGATGAATTGGTGGTTGGACAAGATATTCCTGCTACAATTTTAGAAATGTGCGGAGTAAAAGTACCTGAATCCTATCAAGGAAAAAGTATGCTACCATTAATTGATGGTGAAAATGAAAACTGGAGAGAAGACATCTTTTTAGAAAACCTATTTACAGATCAAGGCTACCCAAGACAAGAAGGTGTACGAAGTAAACAGTTTAAATACATTCGTTCGTTCAGTAAAGTCAACGACCGAAATAAGTACATTCCGGAACAAACCATTGAAACAGGAGAACAACCCATTTACGAAGAGTTGTTTGACATTATAAACGACCCAAAAGAACAGAATAACTTAGTTGGGAATAAAGATTACTTAGAAATCTTAAATGCCTACAGAGAACGATGTAAAATCTTGGTATCAGAACTTAACTAGTTTAACACTTATATCACAACCCATGAAAAAGCTATTACTATCATTTCCTATGGTCATGGGAATCTTGTTTTTTGGAATTCTAATTTCAGATAACAATGTGAATTCCATGCATCATTCTTCTAGCAATACAGAAGTAATTCAGAAGAAAGATTCTACCAAATCGAAGCTTAGAATTTACTATATAAGACATGCTGAGGGTGGACATAATGTTAAAAAAGAATGGGGAATATATCCTGAAAATGAATGGCCGTCTTATGTTGGTAATCATAGTGCTTTTACGCCAAAAGGAATTATGCAACAATCTAGAGTATCTAAAAAATTAAATCGGTTTAATTTCGATTTTGTAGCAACCAGTCCTGCGTGGCGTTGTAAAAATACAGTATTGCCCTATTTAGAAGAATCAGAAATAAAGGCAGAGATTTGGCCAGAACTTGCAGAGATCTATGCCACAAACCTCATTGTTTCGCCAGATTTGTCAGAACATACCTCAACTGAAAAAATACTTGGAGCAGGAGATGAAATAACACTACTTCCAGAAGAAGAACCTTACTTCACGTTACGCAATGATGGCACACACGAATTTAAGAAACTACGTTTTCCTAGAGACCATTCAGAAAGTGCAAAAGAAAATGCAATGGCAAAGGTGATTATAGATAAAGTTTTAGAATTAATTGAGGATCGCAATGCATCACACAATACCATACTTCTTTCAGGTCACGGAAGTAGTGGAAAAGCCGTTCTAAGAATGCTTACAAAAGATCCGTTAAATGGTTTTCCTCAAATTACAAATACTGGAGTTTGGATGGTAGAACAACAAGATGATGGCACCTTTAAATTAAAGATGTTTAATGATGTTCCTTTTCCTGAATAATAGGGTTTGAAGTTGAATCTAAAATTAAGGATACTTCAGGAAATGAATCAAAACCTATTATTGATAAAAAAATTGTTAAGTTGGTAGACTAAGTTTAAGTATTTAGTGTGTATGATTTTTTTATTGAAAACTCGAGAAGCCCAAAATCAAACCTTCTAAATATGGAATCAACTAAAGACCATAAACTATGATTTAACATGCTAATTAACGATTAAATCTTACTTATGCATAAAAAGAGCAAGCATTTGATAGAATAAAGAATCGTTTTTTCGCATAAGTATAAGATATTTGATGACATATTAATACTAATTCAAACTTTATGAAAACTATCAAGTATATTTCAGCTATTCTATTATTATTTAGTATATCCTGTTCATCTGATCCAGACTATGACCCTGTAGTGATACCAGAACAAGGTACATTTGGTATGAACGAATATGGTACAGTAGATTTCAAAACCGTAGAAGGTATAGAAATAGGAGTAGATACTTCAGTAGAATTAGAAGCATTTCACGGAGAACCAGAAGAAATAACTGCAGAGGCCGATGGTATAGTAAGATGGCAGTATTTATCTGAAGGCATAGGGTTTGGCGTAAACACAACAACAGACATTATAGATAAAATATATTTATATTCTGACGCATACGAAAATTATGCAACGAGTTATTCACGTACCCTTGAGGAAAATTTACAATTTGCATTTGGAGTATTAAAAGCGAAACACCCTACCCTTAGAATTGATGATGCAGAGGGAAATGACTGGCCTTACACAGCGGAGACGCTTATAGAAGCAACTAATGGTGAAGAAAACGGTGTGTATTCTTTTAATTTTGAAAACATCGGAAGGTTTATCTTTATTTCTGACAGTATAGATAACATGGAAGGATTTGTAGTACAAATCATCTTAGAATCTGATGGTGATTATGGTGATGGTGGTGGTAATGATGACGGTGGCGGTAATGATGATGGTAACCCAGCACTATTATTTGATGACTCGGGAGATAATAGTCAAACATTTAATGTAGGAAATGAAGATGAAGATGATCTTAATCAAGATATTATTACCGTGGGAGGTACAGGCGTAATTGTAGAAAACAATAACTTTATAGGTGTTTCTACTGAAGATGCTAGTGATGATGGTGCCACTGCAGTTTTTACTTTTGACTTAACTACAAATTCAGCTTCTACAATTAATGCTACTTTAAATTTGGAGTTAGCAAAAAGAGCAAAAGGTAGCGTTAGCGGAACAGTTTCTGTGACAGGTTATCCAGATACACCTTTTTCTTATGCGGCTACTTCTACCGAAAATGGTGGTAGTGCTCCAGCTATCGATTTGGAATTCCCATCAACGATTTCATTGGTTTCAGGGTCACCGCTTACGGTGACTATTACACTAGATGAGATGTTAACTGAAGGTAATACAACAAACCCAATTTTTAGGTTAGCAAAAGTAACTATAGAGAAAGATGTTAGTACACCTACACAAAATACTTGGCTAGATATAGACAATTCAATTACAAATTTAACATTAGCAACGACTTGTACGGATTGTTCTGTAACAACAGTAGCAAATCCTGATGCTGCAGATGCAGAAGCTACGACTGTAACTAAATGGACTATAGGTTCTACTTCTGGTAGTGGAAATAAAAGCCTTAGTTTTGATTTTACCCCAGGAGAGGGTGTTACACTTGCTGATTATGGTAATTTAATAGTAAGCGTACGTATGTACTGGCCTAGTTTCAATTACATTAGTAATTTTGATAGTAGTGAGCGTATTAGATTCTATTTAAGTGATGGAAATGCTTCACAACAAGTACAAGGTAATTTTGTGGAATCGAACGAAGCGGGATGGCATACTATGGTATTTGATTTTACAGGAACACCAGCAGGTGCTGCCCTAACATCAGATATAATTAGTGGAGAGATTAGACTAATAGGTAATAACTTTACAAATTTAGATAATGGTCTTGAATTTTATATCGATACGATCACTTATGATATAATTTAAGAATCATTAGAACAATTAGATGACATGATAAAAAGTCCTTTGTTAAAATTTAACAAAGGACTTTTTTATAGGTTTTGTCTGATCCTTAAAAGAGGTGACATTTGCACCCAGAATATTAAAGACTGCAACAATAGATCTGAATATCGTCATTTAATATGATAGAGCAATTAAAAGGTAGATTAGAGAAACATTAAAAACAGACTTATCGCTAATTTTGGTATTGTACTGGTGAACATATTAAACATGATATTCAAAAACTATTTAACTCTTCTACTTATTTGTGCCATTTCTATTGTTGCGAATGCACAAAAGAAAACTAGTGATAAAAATCTAAACAAGAAGAGACCAAATATTCTGTTTTGTATTTCAGATGACCAATCTTACAAACACATTTCTTTAGAAAATGTAAAAGAATTAAATACACCAAATATTGATAGAATAGCTAATGATGGCATATTGTTTCAAAACGCCTATTGTAATGTAGCTTCTTGTGCACCATCTAGAGCTAATATTTTAACAGGGAAAAACATTTGGGAACTTGAAGAAGGTGGTGTGTTATTTGGAGGGTTGAAAAAAAAATTCAAGACATTTCCTATTGTGTTAGCGCAGAATGGTTATGTTACAGGGTATACAGGAAAAGGGTATTTACCTGCCAAAAAAGAGGAGCCTTACCATACTCAGCCTATTGCCAAAAACTACAGTAGTATAAAGATGAAGGCTCCAAAAGGCATATCAAAGATTGACTATTCAGGTAATTTTAAAGATTTTTTATCCAAAAGAGATAAAGACAAACCTTTCTTTTTTTGGTATGGAGGAAGAGAACCTCACCGAGGTTATAAACAAGGTATCGGAGAAGAATCTGGTAAGGATATTTCTAAAATTCAAGTACCTGAGTTTTTACCAAATAATGAGGTTGTACAAAGCGATATTGCAGATTATTATTTTGAAATTGAATGGTTCGATTCTCACATCGGACGAATGATTAAAACACTAGAAGAAATAGGCGAACTTGAGAATACTATTATTATAACAACAGCTGATAACGGCATGCCTTTCCCTCGTGCTAAAGCAACTAGCTACGATTATGGAACGCATTTACCTTTAGCTATTTTGTGGGGTGATAAAATTAAAGGAAGTCAAAAAGTTGAAGATTTTATAAGCTTTACAGATTTTGCTCCAACGTTACTAGAAGCAGCTGGTATTGAAATTCCAAACGAGATGACTGGAAATAGTTTCTTAGATGTAATAACTTCAAATAAAAGTGGTCAAGTAGATGCAACAAGAAACAGGGTATTTACAGCACAAGAGCGTCATACCTACTGCCGTCCCGATGGAATGCCATATCCTATGAGAACCATTCGCAAAGGAGATTGGCTATATATCGTAAACTTTGAACCAGACAGATGGCCAGGTGGAAATTCAGATTTTTTAGCTTCTCACCAAGGGTTTTATGGCGATATAGATGCAGGACCAACACGCAAATACTTAATTACGAACAAAGATGATGCTTCGGTTAAATATTACTACGACTTAGCTGTTGCTAAACGTTCTGAAGCAGAATTGTACAATGTAAAAGACGATCCTTTTCAATTGGTTAATTTGGCATCAGAGGAGAAATATTTAGACTTGTGTAAGGAATTAAAAGACGAATTGTTCACATATTTAAAAGAGACAAACGATCCTAGAATGGAAGGATTATCACCTTGGGACAATTATCCATTTTATTCTGAAGGATTCGATAAAAGATTCTTAAAACCTATTGGTAAAAGGGATGGTGAATAGAAATCTATCCTATTAGTGTAAATTTAAAAACCTAGCATGAAAAAACCTATTAATTATCTTTTGCTTTTAATACTCATCAGTTCATGTGGGTTACAAAAAGACGTTGACAAAACATGCCAAACGTCTCAACACCTTAAGACCTTGCCATACACGCATATGGCATTAAAAGATCTTTCAGATTTTAAACCAACTTCAAAAAACTGGCAAATTGTAAGTGACGCAGTCGTAGATACGTCCAAAAAAAGAAGCATTTCAGGGGTTGATGGCATTGGTGTATTATTAAACAATTCAGATAGAACTTCAAGAAAAAATATTTTCACAAATTTTGAGCATGGAGATATTGAGCTAGAGTTAGATGTTATGATGCCTATAGGATCTAATTCGGGCATTTACCTACAGGGAAGATATGAAATCCAACTTTTTGACAGCTGGAACGTCAAAGAACCTACATATTCAGACATGGGAGCTATTTACCAACGCTGGGACAAAACAGCAGAAAAAGGAAAACAAGGTTACGAAGGGCATCCTCCTACTATAAACGCTGCTAAAGCTGCTGGTTTATGGCAACACATAAAAATAAAATTTAACGCACCTACTTTTGATGAAAAAGGAAATAAAACTAAAAACGCAAAATTTGATGAAGTTTGGTTAAACGGCGTACTAATACATA
Source organism: Winogradskyella psychrotolerans RS-3 (assembly GCF_000427335.1). GTDB lineage: Bacteria > Bacteroidota > Bacteroidia > Flavobacteriales > Flavobacteriaceae > Winogradskyella > Winogradskyella psychrotolerans. The sequence goes on from NZ_ATMR01000095.1 coordinate 177,524, forward strand.
AAAACATTGAAGTTACTGGCCCAACTAGAGCAGCTGCTTTTAAGACAGAAACTTCTATGGCTCCTATTATGATACAAGGAGATCATGGTCCTGTTGCGTTTAAAAACATCAAATACAAATTACACAAAAAATAGAAGATTTAGGAATTCGGTTTTTGTTGTTTTTTACCTTAAAAAAGACAGCTAACTAAAGTAAAGCATCGATTTATTAAAAAGGTTAAAATTTATAAAGTGAAAGTCAGAAGGAATTTATATAAAAACATTATGCTGTTAATTGCCGTTTTTACAACAGTAAATTTATATGCAGATAAGTTTACATATAATGAGAAAAAGCTCGGTGGAGATTTTAAACTGATTTTTTACACTTCAGAAAAAAAAAATGCAGATTTAATTGCTAATCAGACTTATTTGTTCGTTGATTCTTTAAACCTAATTTTTAGCAATTACTTAAAAAAGAGCGACATAAGTTTATTGAATAGAAAAAGGAAACTTAAAAATGCTTCATCCCAATTAATAGCACTTTTAAAACTATCACAACAAGCCCATAAAAACACCAATGGTTATTTTGATATTTCAATAAAACCGTTAATTGACTTTTGGGATAAAGCAGAAAAAACAAGAGGTTTCCTTCAAAGAATTCGATATTAAAACAACAGAAATTTGTTGGATTAAAGTCCGTTTTAACGATTACAGATTCCAACGATATTTTTCTGGCAAGAAAGAGTAAATTAGACTTAGGAGGCATCGCCAAAGGGTATATCATTGATGAGGTTTATGCATTTCTAAAGAAAAAAACATCACTTCTTTTTTAATTGAAGCTGCAGGTGACATAAGAGTGTTTGGCAGACCTGAGAATACTGATTTTTGGAATGTTGGTGTGTCAGCAACAAATAGTAATAGTTATATCGTAGCATTAAAATCCGGACAAGCAATAGCAACTTCGGGTAAAACATATCGATTTAGAATAATTGAAGGTAAAAAGTATTCTCACATTGTAAATCCAAAAACATTAACACCGGTTTCTCATAATTTCACATCATCAGTAATTGCAAATAGTGCCGTTGAAGCTGATTATTTGGCATCAACATTCAATATTGTATTGAACAAAGATGAAATAGAAAAAATAATCGATAATCATAAGGATATTGAATTGTTAATTTTTAACAATCAAGATATAATTTTTGAGACGAAGAAATTTCTTAAAACAGATAAAAATTAAAGAATGAATACTAAAATAAGCATACTATTACTAGCTTTTTTATTGGTTAGTTTAGGGGTTGAGGCGCAAACAACATTCACGCTTTCTAAAGAATCTACAATGAAAATTGATGGATCGTCAACGGTTAGTGATTGGTCTGTTGAAGTTGTGGAGGCCACAGGAAACTTTACTACATCAGAAGATATTAAAATTGAAGTTGGTGAAATTCTTTATTCAAATTTAGAATTTAGTTTTCCAGTTGATAAAATGGAAAGTGGTAGAGGGCCAATTATGGATTCAAAAATTAAAAAGCTTTAATTAGTGATGTAAATCCATTGGTAACTTATAAGTCTATTGAAAATAAGATTACAGCTTTAGATGGTGATAAATTTGTGTTAGAGTCTGTAGGGACAATTACAGCCGCAGGTGTTAGCAAACCGCTTACAGTTACATTAAATGGATTTTTTAATACGGAAATGAAAACTATGTCTTTCGAAGGCACTAAAGATTTAACAATGACTATGTTTAATATTGAAAAGCCAACTGCTTTCTTTGGAAAACTAGTGACAAAAGATGAATTAAATGTAATGTTTAATTTAAGCTTTATAAAACAATAAATCACCTTAATTACTATTATATGAAATTACTTAAATTATTTATTATACCATTTGTTTTTTTAGCTACAAATGGATTTGCTCAAGCTGAATTTAAACCGTATTCACAACAGATTGAAGGTACTGATGTATCCTTTAAGATGGTGCCGATTAAAGGTGCTACTTTTATGCTAGGAGCATCAAAAAAAGATAAACAAAAAGAAGCTGATGAGTTGCCACAAAAACAAGTGGAAGTTAGTTCTTTTTGGATGGGTGCTTTTGAGGTGACTCAGAAAGAATTTTTACTATTTACAGATGCTACAAGTGATATATTAGCTGATGGCACTTTAAACACTGAAGTTATTTCTAGACCCTCAAGTCCGTATGAAGATCCATCAAAAGGATTAGGAGATGATGATATGAAACCAACTGTTGGTTTAACACAATATGGAGCATTATCTTATTGCCGTTGGCTCTATAAAAGAACGGGGATTTTTTATAGAATTCCAACCGAAGCAGAATGGGAATTGGCTGCAAAAGCAGGCACAGAAACTCCGTATTTCTTTGGAAAAAAGAAAAATGATTTATCAGAATATGCTTGGTATGCCGAAAATGCAGAAGGACAATTACACCAAGTTGGTTTAAAAAAACCGAACCCTAATGGATTATATGATATTTATGGAAATGTGTCCGAGTGGTGTTTAGATCAGTATTATGCTGATTATTACACTACAATAAAAGATGGAGAAAAAGATCCTAGAGGAATGCCAGATGCATTGTACCCAAGATCAGCCCGAGGAGGTTCATTTTTAGATGATGAAACTGAATGCAGAAGTACAAATAGAATAACTTCAACAGACGATTGGAAAGCAAGAGACCCACAATTACCTAAAAGTTTTTGGTGGAACACAGATTCCGAGTTTGTTGGTTTTAGATTGGTAAGACCTTTAGAGCAGCCAAGTAAGGAAGATGTAGAACTGTTCTTTTCTTCAATGTTAGAATAAACCTATTCAGTTAATCAAAAATATAAAATAATGGAAAGAAGAAATTTTATTAAAAATTCAGTTTTAGCTGGAGCCGGACTTTTAACCTCATCAAAAGTATTAGATAGCGTCTTAGGCTTTCATAATAGTTCATCAGATGCATTAAAAATAGCCTACATTGGATGTGGAGGAAGAGGTGCAAGAGCAGTGAAAGCAGCTTTAGATTTAGAAATTCCCACAGAGCTTGTTGCCATGTGTGATTTGTTTAAAGACAAAATTGATCACAGAGAAAAAGTATTATTAAAGGCAGTGAAAAACAAAAGCAGAATAAAAGTAACTGAAGACACTAAATTTACTGGTTTCCAAGGCTATAAAGATGCAATTGCTTTAGCAGATATTGTATTCATTACAACTCCTGCCGCATTTAAACCTGCTATTTTTCAAGAAGCTATAAAACAAGGAAAACACGTATTTATAGAAAAACCTGTTTGTGTAGATTCTATCGGTTTTCAGCAAGTTATAGCTGCAGCTTCATTAGCGAAACAAAATAAATTGTACGTAGCAGCTGGATTACAAAGAAGATATTCTCCAGGATACCAAGCTGTAGTTAACGAAATACATGATGGAGCAATTGGTGAAATTCATACCGCAGAATGTTATTGGCTAGGAAAACCTATAGGAGATTTAGAACGTAAGAGAGAAGAACAGTGGACAGAAATGGAATTTCAAAATAGACATTGGAGATCGTTTGCTTGGGTAAGTGGAGGAAATATTGAAGAGTTTCATGTGCATAATTTAGACATTGTAAACTGGGTTTTAAATGAAACTAATCCACAATCTGTAATCGCTTTAGGAGGGAAATCTCCTGATAAGAATTTCTCAGGTTCTTTGGGCGGTTTTGATAGCTTAACCTCTAACTTCAAATATAAAAATGATGTGTCTTTGCATAGTTATAGTAGAAATATACCAAATTGTAAAAATAAAAATGGAGAGTATTTTTATGGAACAAAAGGTAAGTGTATTATTACTGAAGACGCTGTAATTTATAATAATAAAGGAAAAGAAGTTTTTAGAGCAAGTAGTAAAGAATACGGTCGCCTGCATGGCTCATTCGACTTAGTTCAGAAAAATTTAATTGAAAGTATTTACCATAATAAACCTTATTTTAATGACGCTTTTTATGCCGCAAAATCATCTATGACAGGGGTTTTTGGTAGAATGGCTGGTTGGTCTGGTAAAGAACTACAATGGGACGAAGCTATACAGTCTAAGGTTCCTTTATTCAATTACACAGATGACATTAATATGAGTTCAACTCCACCTGTTTTGCCAAATGAATTTGGAGATTATCCGGTTCCAATTCCAGGTAAGACAATTGTTTTATAATCAGTTTAAATTAAGAATTTCAATAATGAGAAAGTACAACTTTTTATTACTATTTACTACAGTGCTATTTCTTAATAGCTATAGTCAATCTAAACAAAATCAAAATAGCCAAAAACCCAATGTAGTAATCATTTTTATAGACGATGAAGGTTATGGTGATGTAGGAAGTTATGGCGCAACTGGTTTCCAAACACCTAATTTGGATCATATGGCGAGTAAAGGAATGAGGTTTACAAATTATTATGCAGCTCAACCTGTTTGTAGTGCTTCACGTGCTGGCATTTTAACAGGTTCTTATCCCAATAGAATAGGAATTTCAGCGGCTTTAACTCCACTCCATAAAAAAGGACTTAATTCCAATGAATTAACAATTGCCGAAATGTTTAAGGAACAAGGATATAAAACGGCTTGTTTTGGTAAATGGCATTTAGGATGGCAAAAAGAATTTTTACCATTACAACATGGTTTTGATGAGTATGTAGGTTTACCATATTCAAATGATATGTGGCCACGTAACAACATAACTGGAGAAAAAGTACCCACAACACATAAACGATCAAGATATCCAGAACTTCCATTGATGGAAGGCAATGAAATTAAAAAATATATAACATCGTTAGAAGACCAAGACGAGTTAACAACACTTTACACAGAGAAAGCTGTTGATTTTATCAATAAAAACGCAAAAGATCCCTTCTTTTTATATGTTCCTCACACTATGGGTCATGTGCCACTTGGTGTATCTGATAAGTTTAGAGGTAAAAGCGAGCAAGGATTATATGGAGATGTTATGATGGAAATTGATTGGTCTGTTGGAGAGATAAGTAAAGCATTAGAAAAGAATAAAATTGCAGATAACACTATTTTTATTTTTACCACAGACAATGGACCTTGGTTAAACTATGGGAATCATGCTGGATCATCTGGAGGATTAAGAGAAGGTAAATTATCTAGTTGGGAAGGTGGTCAACGTGTTCCGTTTATTATTCGTTGGCCTGGTAATGTACCTGAAGGAACGGTTTGTAATAAATTAGCCTGTGCTATAGATTTACTTCCTACCCTTGCGGCTATTACAGATGGAAAACTATCTGAAAATAAAATTGATGGCGTAGATATATCATCACTTTGGAAAGGAGATTTTGAAGCAACACCTCGTGAAACGATTCTTTATTATTATAGAAGAAATAACTTAAACGCAGTTAGAAAAGGAAACTGGAAGTTAGTTTTACCACATAAATATAATTCTAACGATACAATAGCAGGAAATGATGGTGTTCATGGAAAAACGAAAAAAATGGCTATTGAGCAACCTGAACTTTATAATCTATCTAGAGATCCAGGAGAGCAATACAATGTAATCGCTTCTCACCCAGAAAAAGTAAAAGAACTTATGGTAGTTGTCGAAAAATACCGAAAAGAATTAGGAGATTTAAATGTGGGAATCGCAAAAGGAAGTGAGAACAGAGAAATAGGTGAACTCAAAAAATAAATAAACTTTCACATAGACTCTGACTATACTTCAGAGTATATAAAATTTAGCAGCACGTTTAGAGAAATATTTAGGAATCGTACTTGTATTATAAATGGGTATTAATGGAACTGATTTTACCCAAAAAAATAATTAATTTAATAGTTATGAAAAATATTAAAAATGTAATAGGAATAACATTCCTTTTTTTTAGTGTTTCTATGATTTCACAGGAAGTAAAAAAGCCAAATATTATATTAATTATGGCTGATGATGTAAGCTGGAATTGTTTTGGGACTTACGGTGCCGAAGATTATGAAACACCTAACATTGATGCCTTAGCTTCCAAAGGCATAAAGTTTAATCACTGTTATTCTACACCAATTTGCACGCCTTCTAGGGTGAAAATTATGACGGGTCAATATAATTTCAGGAATTACACCCATTTTGGATACCTTAATCCTAAAGACAAAACATTTGGGCACTTAATGAAAGATGCTGGCTATAAAACGGCTATTGCTGGTAAATGGCAATTAAACGGATTGTACCATAATGCAGAAGGTAGTTTAGACGCAAATAGACCACAAAAAGCTGGTTTTGATGAGTCTTATTTATGGCAAGTAACAACACAAAAAAAAGCCCTAAACGGAGGTGAACGTTTTTGGAGTCCACCCTTAGAACGTAATGGAAAATTGATAAGCACAGAAGAGAATATGGGAAAATACGGTCCTGATATTATGTCTGACTTTGTTTGTGATTTTATTGAAGAGAATAAAGACGAACCCTTCTTTGTGTATTATCCAACTGTTTTGGTTCATAGTCCTTTTGTACCAACGCCAGAAACAATCGGCGACCAACCAAAAGGTCAAAGCGCTAATAGAGCACCCAGAGACAGAAAATTGAAAAAAGACAATTATGTGGCTATGGTTAATTATTTGGATAAAATTGTTGGCAAAATTGTAAAGAAAGTAGAAGATGAAGGGCTGCTTGAAAATACCATTATTTTATTTACATCAGACAATGGGACAGAGTCTATAACTTCTCGTTGGAATGGGCAAAATATTAAAGGAGCCAAAGGAGAAACAGTAGACATGGGCACACATGTTCCATTTATAGCCTATTGGAAAGGACATACGCCAAAGGGCATGGAAAGTGAAGACTTAATAGACTTTACAGATTTCTATACCACCTTTGCGGATATTGCTTCCTTAAATTTGACAGATAAAGACCCTATTGACGGACGTAGTTTTTTACCACAACTACAAGGGGAAACAGGAAAACCAAGAGAATGGGTATTTTGGCACTATCAACCTTACTGGGGAAAAGCAGGAAAATATAAAGGCGCTCAATTCGTAAGAAATCAAGAGTATAAATTGTATCGTAATGGAGGTATGTACCATATACCTAGTGATATTCATGAAACGAAGAATTTACTATTAGAAGAACTTAATACTTCGCTTATATTCACAAAAACAATTCTTCAAAACGTGCTCGAACAAGCTCCTCCTGCTCCATCAGTTGATGAGGATAGAGAATCAAAAGAAAGACCTGTATATCCATCTTGGAAGAATATGGTTAACCCAAATGATTAATCGAGTACAATACTCAAACACAAAAGATTATGATTAGCAACAAATTAAAAGTTTTAGTCATTATAATATTCTCGATTTTTATCTCCATAGATTCGGCATTTGGGCAAAAAAACGAACAACGACCAAACATCGTTTTAATTATGGGTGATGACATTGGCTTTTCTGATATTGGATCTTTTGGAGGAGAAATAGAGACCCCTAATATTGATCGATTAGCCAATGAAGGGATGCGTTTTACAACCTTTTATAATATGGCCAAATGCTCGCCTACAAGGTCATCATTGTTAACAGGCTTATATACGGGTGGAAATGGAGCTGTTCATTTAGCCAATTTGACAAAAGAAAGAGGTTATATCAATATCATGAGTGGAAAAGAACACTTTAATAACTGGGTACCTGAGTACTGTAAAGCGGAAAATGCATTTGACCATTCCTTTCTTTTTGGGCAACAACAGAATATTTCTTACCTCCATCTGGAAAATTCTCTGAACCGTATTTTTTAGAAGGAAAGCAATTAGATCCAAGCGATATTAAACATGAAATTTCACCAATGTATCAAACCGATTTTATCACAGATTATGCATTGAATTGGTTGGATGAATCTATTAAAGGAGAGGACAAGCCTTTCTTTCTATATCTACCTTATCACGCTGCTCATTATCCATTACAAGCAAGACCGAAGGATATTGAAAAATACAAAGGAAAATATAAAAAAGGTTGGGATGAATTACGAAAAGAACGCTTCAATAAAATGCAAAAAATTGGGATAATACCTAAAGACGTGAAATTAAGCCCACCTGAGAACGATTTAAATAGAAAAGGGAAGCCATTTGTTCCAGAATATAAAGAATATTATCCATGGGACGATTTAACGGAAGAGAAAAAAGATTCTCTTGATCTTGAGATGGCAGTGTACGCAGCCATTATAGATAGAATGGATCAGAATATTGGTCGAGTATTAAAAAAATTAGAAGACGAGAATAAATTAGAAAACACCTTAATCCTGTTTTTAGTAGACAATGGCTCATGTCTTTTTTTTAAAAATCAAATTACAGATGTACAGCCCGGACCTGCAAACTCCTACTGGAGCTTACGTACTTCTTGGGCTAATTTAGGAAACACGCCTTATAGACAATATAAACAAGCAGGACATGAAGGTGGAAGTCATACACCATTTATTGCATATTGGCCTAATAAAATTAAACCCAATACAATTACAAATCAACCAGCACATGTAGTTGATATAGCACCAACTTTTTTGGATGTTTTAGATATGGAATACCCTGAGACCATTCACGGATATAATACAGAACCTTTACATGGAAGTTCTTTACTTCCAATCTTTGAAGGTAAACAAAGAGAAGAACCCGATTATTTTATCTCCGGAGTTAAGAATATGAGAATGTTTAGAAGTGGTGATTACAAAATTGTACAACTAAATGGAGGTCAATGGGAATTATACAATATAATAAAAGACCCAACAGAGGTTAATAATCTTGCTAGCACTCTTCCTGAAAAAGTAGAAGAATTGGAATCAAAATTTAGTACGACACCTTTAGGATATACAGATCGTAAAAAAAGAAAAAACTAAAAAGTAAGATTAACATTTTAAAAATAAGCCCTGTAGGTTTACACAAATCGATTGGTGTTATACATTAAAAACAATATTTAAAATAGATGTAATTCTTAATATTGCGATTTGATGGCAGTTTTGAGCAATGATTTAGTGAATGAGAGTAAATAAAGTTGAGTTGCTAGTGCTATTTTTACATAGCCTTCAAAATGTGAAAACCATGTTTCATTTAGTGGCTATTTAATCAAGTATACAACTATAATCATGTATAAGTTTTTAACATCTTTCTTGTTTTTTCTAGCATTTGTTCAGATTTCTAATGCACAATTTTTATGGTACGAAAATGAATCAAACATCTATAAAATTGAACAAGAAAGTACAAGCTCAGGCACATTTCTTAGAGATGTTCCAAATCCAAATACTACCGGAATAAATACAAATACAACCGTTTCTAAATTTAATAGAGAAGAAGGCACAAGTGCTTTTTTACAATTCGATTTATACAACACTGTAATCGATTTTTCAGGATATGCTGTAACATTCAAAGCCTATATCGATATACCAACAGCAGCATTAACAGCAAATAATTCAAAAATAAGTGTGCATTTATCTCATGCTACGGTAAGTTCGGAAAGTGAAATAGAGCTCAATTTTACCGTTGGGCAACAATGGGAAACATTTACCTTTAATTTTAATGGGACTTCAATACCTAACGCCATTATCAATGCTAATGGTTATCAACATATTGCATTAGGTTTTGCCAATGGCACAGCATCAGTTCCTACAACTACGTATTATATAGACTCTATTAGTGGCACAACAGACCAAATAGTGGACGTCGCTCCTCACCCAGCCTCATGGTTGTCAGGCTCATGGGGAATTACGTTTCCGGTTTTTGGAGGGGAGCGTTTAGATTCTGAAGTGGCAGGCGGTTACAATCTTCCTGCTGGTGCACAAGAAGTAGTAGATGAATTGCCTGCTGTAGGCCATGTGATTACAAACTTGTCTTATTTTGCCCATTCGCATTATTTCGCACTTAGACAGAATAGCAATGTTGATGTCGCTACTGAAATCCATGAAGCATTAGTGCCTAGTGTAGCCAATCAAAACATTATTTTTGAGGTCATGCAAACATTCATAGACGATGGTAAAAAGGTGATTTTGTACATCTCTACCAATTACTTAGATAGAGCTATTGATGATGGCGCAGACATTGAAGCCGCTTGGATCAATTACTACACTAACAATTTTGCAGGCGACGAATATGCAGCATACAAGGATTTAATTGAAGGCTTTGTACTCGAAGTTAAAGATTATGCCGATGGCTATTGGTTAGATACCACTTCAAAACTACACAATGATGGGCATTTAGAAGATTTTGTGCAAATGATTAAAAATACCGATCCTACTGCAATTATAGGAGCACAACCTACAGGGCTTTATTTTACAGATGAAAATGGCGACAATCTTTTGGTAGATTCTGATGGTATTGATGACGAGGATGATAGCGACTATAGAATTATAAAGTTTGAAGCCAATAGTACCTATCAAGATTATACCAAAGGCCATGTGACACCACTTGGCCAAGGCGCACCACCAAACTCTTGGGCTTATGAAGAATATACCATACCTAATATGGTAGAAAACCCATGGTCTATGTACGAAGGTAATACCGTACTAAAACACGTTTGGTTTCCTATTAGAGAAAAATGGCATGTATCTTCTCATCCCATAGTATTTGGTATTGAAGATGCATATAGATTTACTAAGCGCTTGGTACAAGCCAATGCTGCCTTAACCTTTGCAACGACTATCGATGATACAGGAAGTGATAAAGGGTATATGATGGATGATGAAATGTTAATCATGAAAGCTATTAACGACAGACTTATATCTATTCCTATTGCAGAATGTGAACCATATGTAAGACCTGAAGGTGCTCATTTGGTTGGTGAAGCAGCTTTGTCTGTGCTAAATTATAATTCATCGGAAGTCGAATTTTTCCCCAATCCTGCATCAGAGACTTTAACCCTTAACCGTATGACTTCAGAAGTCAACCACATCACTGTTTTTAATACCATCGGAACAAAGGTGCTGGAAAAAGTATGGCATAATGGCTCTACAACAACACAATTAGATATGAGATCGCTCGATTCAGGCATTTATTTTGTAAAACTATCCAATAGTAATCATTATAGCATCACTCGAAAAATAATAGTATCTAAATAAAAAAAACTCAAACCACCTATATAAAATAATCGTAAAAGTTTATGAAAAAAATATTTCTATCATTAATCATCTGCACAATTACAGCAAGTAGTTTTGCACAAGACAAACCAAACATTATCTTCCTTTTGTCAGATGATCAAACCAATATTGCAACAGGTTGTTATGGGAATGACCAAGTTGTAACACCTAACATGGATGCCTTAGCAAAAGAAGGTGTTTTATTTGAAAATCATTATAACACCACCGCCATTTGTATGGCAAGTAGAGCCGTTATTTTAACAGGTATGTATGAATACAAAGCGGGTTGTAATTTTGATCACGGTCCTTTAAGAAAAGAGAAGTTTGCTAAATCTTATCCTGTTCTTTTAAGAGAACAAGGCTATTATACAGGTTTTGCGGGTAAATTTGGATTGGCTGTTTCTGATGAAGGTAATAGTACCAGACACAATAGTTGGGATGCACTTCCGGTAGATGATTTTGATAATTGGGCAGGTGGTTTAGGCCAAACAAGTTACAAAACGGCCAACAACAAGTATATGGCTAAATATGCTGAAAAATATCCACATAGCACAAGAGCTTATGCCGCTTGGGCTGAGGATTTTATTATTGAAGCAAAAGAATCAGGCAAACCTTTTTCTATGTCTATCAGTTTTAAAGCACCACATATGCCATTTTCACCAGACCAATATTTTGATTATGTCTACGAAGGAAAAACCTATAAAAAACCAGATAACTATGGTGCCGAAAATGCAACTCATTTAGCGCCACAAGCCAAGACAGGAAGGCAATATAACGACTATACGTTTTGGCGCGATTCTGAAGAAAGTTACCAAAAAACGATTAAAAATTACAATCAGTTAATCCATGGTGTCGATTATGCATTAGGAATGATTAGAAAAATGTTAGAAGAACAAGGGGTTGCAGATAATACCATTATCATATTTACAAGTGATAATGGGTATAGCTGTGGAGCACATAATATGGGCGGAAAAGTATTACCTTATGAAGAAGCTTCAAAATCGCCTTTAATTATTTACGATCCTAGAACTCCTATCAAAGAAAGAGGCGTGAGACGTGAAGAAATTACAGCAAACATCGATATGGCTCCAACGATTTTAAGATATGCAGGTATTGAACCTCCAGCAAATATGGATGGTGAAGATTTACGTTTATTAATCGAAAAGCCAAAGAAATTTAAACGTGAAACCGTTGCACTTACAAATATGTGGGGCAATGACGAAATACAAGCCATGGGGGTGGTGTCTAAAGATTGGAAATACATTTTCTGGAATTATGAAGATGATAACATGGATACAACCGAAGAGCTTTACCATATCGGAAAAGATCGACTAGAAATGACGAACAAAGTCAACGATCCTTCTGCTGAAAAACAGCTTCAAAAAATGCGAGCGATATACGATGTACAACTTGCTAAATTAAAAAAGAAGCGGCGGCAGATAATTTATATCAAAAATATGCCGTGTTATTTGATAGAAGTGCAACAGCCGAAGATAAAAAGCCTTTTTTGATTGGAAAGTCTAATAAATCGTCTGACGAAGAAAAACCGATTAAAAAGAACAAAACGAAGAAAAACAAGAACAAAAAAAGAATAAGAAAACTAATTTCGTTCATCAAAATAAGCCTTTAGAACTTATACGTTCAACATAAACTCATCTAATAATTTTTTACATAAATACAATGTCAAAACTAATTCTATTTTCACTTCTCTTTTCCCTTAATTTGCCTGCTACATGTAGCAACAATGACCCAATTGAGCTAGATAAAGAACGACCAAAAAAACCAAATGTAGTATTAATCTTAACTGACGATTTAGGTTGGCAAGACGTAAAATGCTATGATATTGACGAGCCTTCACCACACGAAACTCCAAACATTGATAGATTAGCTAAAGAGGGTGTTCTATTTTGGCAAGCCTATTCGCCAGCACCTACTTGTTCACCTTCAAGAGGTGCAATTTTATCTGGGAAACACCCTGTGCGTATAGAACGTACCAATGTTAGAGGTGGTCATCCTCCATTACCATTTAATCACGGTTCTACATTAATTAGTCCATGGATGAGAGGTGCCTTAGATATTTCGGAAGTGACAATTGCAGAGTCTTTACAATCTAACGGTTATAAAACAGGACACTCAGGTAAATGGCACGTAGGTGCTGCAGTTACAGATTATCCAGAACCCAAGGATCAAGGATTCGATTTTTCAAAACATGGTTTTGGAGCACATAGAAGGATGGATGATCGTACCACAGGATTTGCGACTACTAATGCGTCAGACCCTTTTACTTTAGATGAAGACGGTTTTCCTTTTGATGACATCACACAAGATGGTCTCGATTTTATGGAGGCTAATAAAAAAGATCCATTTTTTCTGTTCTATGCATCGCGATTAGTGCATACTCCTATACAAACACGAAGTGAAGCTTTATTGCGTAAGTACTATGAAAAATTAGGATTAGAATATCCAAAGAAAAATGACATGTGGGATGAAGCAGGTCAAAAAAACGCCTATTATGCAGCAATGGTAGAAATGATTGATCATTATACTGGTCAACTCATCAAATACCTTAAAGAAACGGAAGATCCGAGATGGCCTGGACATATGCTAATTGAAAACACATATGTTATTTTTACTTCAGATAACGGAGGTATGGAGCAACATACTAAAGAAATCATTACAGATAACTACCCTTTAGATAAAGGAAAGATAAACGCAAAAGAAGGTGGAGTTAGAGTGCCTTTAATCATAATAGGTCCTAATATTGCATCAAATATAGAATCTGATGTTATGGTAAATGGTATTGATTTTTATCCTACCATACTAAGTTGGACAGGAACCAAAAAACAAGACAATCAAATATTAGATGGCGCAGATTTATCTACATTGTTAGATAAAGAACCAACGGATTCAAAATTAGTAATAGACCCAGAAACAGGTGCGCCAAGAAATAGTATGATGTTCCACTATCCTAATAGTTCTATGCAATCTACTTTACGTATTGATGGATATAAACTTATTCGTAATTATACAGATACTGAAGAAGAAACTTTTTTAGAATTATTTCAACTTTATGAAAATGGTTCAAATCGTTTAGATATCGAAGAATCTAAAAATCTTGCATCAAAAATGCCTGAGAAAGCAAAAGAGATGAATCGTATTTTGACTGAAAGATTAGAGAAGCTAAATGCCAGATATCCTTTTTTAAACCCTACTAGTAAAAAATCATTACCTAATAAATCTAAAGTGCCTACTGTTGTAAATCATGGCTCAGAGGGTAATACTGTTTGGTTAGAATTTAAAAATAATGGAGCTAAGGTGACTAAAGCAGAACTTATTTATACTAAAAATGGAGGTATAAAAGGAGAGATTTGGTTTCCTGTTGCCATGACTCTTAATGGTAATAAAGTTTCTGTTGCGTTACCAAAAGGAACAACCCACTATGTATTTAACCTAGTAGATGAGAATAATTATTTAATTAGTTATCCAGATGCAGGCTACCAAAAAACAACTAAAATATTTGCAACTAAAGCCATTGCTGTTAAATAGTTAATATAATTTTGAATTTAAAAGCACTAAAGCATATTATGTTTTGGTGCTTTTTTATTTTTCAGCAAGACTAAGCTATAAATTTTCTTTCAGTAATACACAGAAAACGTTTAAAACAGTTACCAATAAAAAATAGTTATAGGGTAATCACATTAACTTAGGTTTAAACTAAAAAGGTTGAAATGAGTAAAGCCTTGATTGAAATTAGAAACTCATAACTTATTAGAAGACTTATTTTTACCTAAAATAAATTTACTATGAAAAACACTACATTGCTTTTTTTGTTCAGCTTACTTTTATTCCCACAAGTATATGGTCAAGTTATAGACAAGCCTAATATTGTTATTTTTTATGTAGATGATTTAGGTTGGCAAGATACTAATCTTAATAACCTAGGAGACCCTGTTCCTTGGGAAACTCCTAAGATGGAAGCTTTAGCTGCTGCTGGAGCTAAGTTTTCGCAAGCCTATTCTCCTGCACCTACTTGTGCTCCATCTAGAGCAGCAATGTTAAGTGGCAGACACCCTATTAAAACTAAAGTAACTCAAGTATCTGGTGGTGGTTTACCTATATTAAGGAATTCACAAGCTGATCGTAAAATGATAGGCCCTTATTTTCCAAAAAGATTAGATGTTAATGAGTACACTATAGCAGAAGCTTTAAGTACAAATGGATACCATACAGGCCATGTTGGTAAATGGCATGTTGATGGTGCCAATGGTTTTCCTGTAGCTGTAGACCAAGGCTTTGATACTGAATTTACAAGTAGAGGTGTGAACCAAAATATGGGTGATAGATATGATATTTCAAATTTTGGTGGGAATGATCCAAATTACCCTTTAGATGCTGATGGAATACCATATGATTCTGTTACAGATGAAGCTGTAGCATATATGGAGAATAGAGTAGCTGCTAATGGTGGATCTGGTGAACCATTTTTCTTATATATGGCTACTTGGTTGGTGCATACTCCTATTCAAACTAGAGATCTACCAATGTTACAGGCTATAACGCAAACATTAGTAAATTCTGGTCAAATAGATGCACCTGATGTGGGCCCAAATGGGATACCAACGGAAACGACACCTTTAACTGCGGCTGGAGAATATAATCCATTTTATGGAGCTATGGTGCAAACAGTAGATTGGAGTTTAGGTAAGCTAGTAGATTATTTACAAGCAACTAGCGATCCTAGACATCCAGGTAAAACGTTATTCGAAACAACATATATTATATTTTCTTCAGATAATGGAGCTTCCGAACAAAATAATGCGGCTAATGGTTTTGAAGTTGTAGCAGATAATTTCCCTTTAGATTTAGGAAAAACAAGTTCTAGAGAAGGTGGTATTCGTGTGCCTATGATAGTAACTGGGCCAGAGATTCCAGTAGCTGAATATAGCAATGTTGTTAATGGTTTAGATTTTTTTCCAACCATTTTATCTTTAACAGGAACAACTATAGCTAGCAATCTTTCTGACGATTTTGATGGTGCAGATTTAAGTGATTTACTAAAAGGAACTAATAGCATAGTAGAACAAACAAGAAATGGTGTAACCACCGAAAGAACAGATCTTTTTTGGCACTATCCTAATGCTTCTGATGAACGATCAAAATCATCTATTAGGAGAGGTAATTACAAATTATATAAAAATTATATTGACAATACTTACGAAGCATATCAACTGTATAATGAAGGAGATAATCTTGTAGATGTAGAGGAAACTATAAATGTTATAACTACGATGGATCAGACATTAAAACAAGATATGATCGATACATTGGAAGCCTATTTAATAGATAATGATGCAAGATTTCCAGCATGGAACCCTGATTATGCAGAACCTGATGGCCCTCTTGTAAACCAAAATCTTGTCCCAGCAATTAACTCAGTAACTTATGATGAAAATTCAGGTATAGCAACTGCAGTCATAGCCAATAGTTCAGGTGAAGCAGTAATTAGTTATGGTCATTTATTATATAGAAAAAACGAACAAAATGAAGAATGGTTTGAAGCAGAAGCTGTCACTATAAACGATAATATAATAACGGCAAACGTACCTGATGATGCTTCTGGAATTGTGTTCAACCTAAGAGATGAAAATAATTTCTTAGTATTATCTGAAGAACTTGAGATTGTTAATATCACTAAAATTACACTTAATACTGTAGACGAAGTACAAATGTTTGAACCTGAAGAATCAGATGTCTATGGTGAATTAATTGGAGGTGCCACAGCAAATTCGTCATTTATTCAAATGAGAACTGTAGGTGGTGGTGATGGTTTTAATATTAACGTAAAAGCTGAACAATCGGTAGTTTGTGAAAAAGTTGTATTTCATATAAGATCTCGTGAAGGCGACACTGTAAATTTTGATGTCACTATTGGCGATGAAACCCAAAGTTTTGAATATACAAGTACTAGAGATGCCGATGACTTGTATTACGAATATAACGTACCTACTACATTTACTGAATCTGCTCAGACTATGGAAGTTTTAGTTACAGATCTCATCAATGCAGATAATGCACTTCCTCCAAGATTTAGGGTTTATGATATTACTTTTCATTTAGATTTAGAGAGTTTAGGTGTAGATGATGTGGAAGATAACCTTCAAGACCTATTAGTGTTTCCTAATCCAGCGAAAGGTGTTTTTAGTCTAAATAAACCTGTAGAATCTGGTGTATTGTATAATATACATGGTGCAAAGACTTTAGAGTTCAAGGATCAATATCAGAATATTGATATCTCTAGAATTAATTCAGGTTTATACTTTTTACAAGTAACCAATAAGGATGGTGATAGTAGCACTTTAAAGTTAATAAAGCAGTAACATTTAAACGCTACACTATTTAAGGCCCTTAACCTTTCTGTTGCTTTCGGCTACCGAGTCTATGGGTATAACTTAAAATAATGTAGCGTCCTAAACTTTCTGAAGTGGTTTCCTCAAAATAATTAGTGGTGCTTCGTCTTTCGAAATCTACATTTTCATCAAGTAAGTCTATTAAGACTAGTTTAAGACTATTATGGCTATTTCCAAATGTATAGGAAATAGCCATATTCCATATAGGAAGTTCCAGATTAGTCGCAAATTGATTATCAGCATAAGAGAAATAATCAAATTGGGTATTAAAATTTAGATTCTCTATAAAATCATAATCTACAGCCGCAAAATAATGCTGCTTTTTATAAATACGATTAAGATCTTGTTCTATAGAAAATGACGTATTATTAACGCTGTAATTAGTCCCAATCTTTAAGTCCACAACATTCTTATTAGCATTCTCTAAAGACAATCCTACTGAGACATCTTTAGATTCCACATCGTTAAGTTGAAGGTTAATTAATGAGGTTGAAACATTATAAAAATTACTATTCTTTATAGCATAGCGAATTCCTAATTCTTTTATTTTTTTACTAAAATTAAAAAATGAGGTAAATCGTTTTCGCTCACCACTATTGATATAGCTTCTTGTTTTTACAAAGTCGTCATCAATTGTAATATTTGGTATAATAGCGTCTGTAGAAAACTGATATCTAATTCTACTTGTAAAATTTAATGATGATTTGTAATTATATATATTAGCTATGATATTGAGATCATCAGTCTTTTCTGGTTTAAGATTCGGATTTCCCTTCCTTATATAAAACGGATTCAAATCATTAATAACTGTAGAGCTTTCCGCTGTACGAGGGCTACGTATTTTTTTGTTATAGACTAATCGGTATTTTACACCGTTCCGAGGCTTGTATTGCAGTGTTGAAAATGGGTTGACGTAAAACTGACGACTATTAAAACCGTCTTCAGTAACCACACCGAACGATCTATCGAGCTCTTGAAGCTCAATACCTGTATAAACATTTAGCTTTTTAACACTGTAATTGTACCCCAATCGGTTTTGGTAACTGCTTTCCCTATTATTGTACTTAAATGTTATCAGCTCCTCCGCATTATCGTTAGTTACAGTAGTTTTAAGTTGATAAATGTCTTCATCTTGATTTAAGATCCTTACAGAAGAATGAAGTTTAAAATAATGATTATTACCTAAAGGTTCTGTGTATTTAATATTGAAATTGTACAATCCATTATTAAAGGTTTCGTCTCGTAAAGCAAAAATCTCTCTAACTGAAGGGTTATCCGTATTTATATTGTTAGTAACAAAAGTAGTCTGTTTATTATCCTTGGTTTGTCCGTTGATATTAGTATTAAATCCTACACTAAAACTACGACCAACCTTAGCTAATTTCTGGTAGAAATTGATGCTTACGTTAAATGTTTTTTTTATGTTATTATTACTATAACTCTGACGATTGGACGTCACTAAATCTCCATCTTCAGTAAAGTATAAACCGTCTCTGGTTGAATTTTGAACAACCTCATCCGATATTAAACGTCCTTTAATGGTGAGGCTGTTTGTACTTCTAGATTTGTTTTTATAATTGAAGTTAAAGTTGTGGTTTTTTGAAATTTTATCGAAATCATTATCGGCTTCAAAATCAAAATTATTTGTATTTGAAAAAGAAATCCGCTTAGAAAATGATGTTCCGCTATTATCTGATAGATTGTAAAAATAGTCGGCATTAAAAGATTCTTTATCTTTAAACTCATGACTAACATTGACCCCACCAACACCTGTTTCTAAATAACCGCTTAAACTTTTTGTTTTAGAAGCATTGGAAGTGTCGTCATCAGAATCATCTGCAATACCTTCTGCGTTTTCTAAAAATCCTTGAATGTTAGACCCTGTAATGTTGATATTATTGAATTTGCCAATAACAGCCAATTGCGTTTTGGGTGAAAATTTATTGTAATTGAGATTCCCAAAATAACGACTGTCTAATCCTATACCTGCAGACGCTTTTCCGAAACCTTGATTCTTTCTCGATTTTTTTAAGGTGAAATTGATTACAATCTGTTTGTTACCATCATCTACTCCGGTTAATTCTGCCTCATCACTTTTTTTATCTATTATTTCAACTTTTGCAATGGCATCTGCCGATAAGTTTTTTAATACAATGGCCGGGTCTCCACCAAAAAATTCTTTACCATCTACAAATATCTTTGTGACTTGGTTGCCCTGAGCGACAACTTTTCCATTAGATTCAATTTCTAAACCAGGTAACTTTTTTAAAAGTGTTTCGAGATTATCACTAGGATTCACTTTAAAAGAATTAGCATTAAAAGCAATCGTATCTTCTTTTATTTGAATGGGTATTACAGCAGATAACGTCACGGCATCTAACTCAAAAGCCTCTTCTTTAAGAATGATTTCACCTAAATCTATAGGTTTGTTGGTATAGTGAATAGGCTTAAAATGGGTAACATAACCCAAATACGAAAACTGTAATAAAAGCGAATCTTTTGGCGTATCTAGTATTACAAATTCGCCCTTAACATCAGTAAGGGTATAGTTAATAAATGTTGAATCTTTCTGTTTTAAGAGTGCTACGGAAACAAATTCTATCGGTGCTTTGTTTTCATCTATCACTATTCCTTTTATTGGTGGTACAGGTTGACTAAATAGAATATTAGACAGAACCAAAAAGGCTGATATTAAAATTTTAGATAAATCCATATACTAGTTAAATCACTTAATTTTCATTTAATAAATCAAAAAAAAGGTAGCAATGTGAATTACTACCTTTCATTTTTAATATCATTGAGCAGGTTAAGATTTTGGACTTAGAATAAAGCTATATGTCTTTATTCTTTCACAATTCTTAACGTTTTAGAACCTAATTGTGTTTTGATATTTGCAATATAAACTCCTGTTGCTAAATCACTAATATCATAATTAGCTTCTTGCTTAAACGTTTTTAATAATTGCCCCGTAATACTATATAACTGTACACTATCGATACTGTTATTAGAATCTATTTGGAAGCTATTCTTTGCTGGGTTAGGATAAATTTTAACCGCAGTTTCCATAGTTTCAAAGTCAGTTGTAGATAAAGTTCCATTTACTGTAACATCGTAAATTCTTAATCGCACATTATTAACTCCATTCTCAGCTAATTCATCAACTGTAATTGTAACGTTTGTAGTCGATGCAGATAGAGAAAGCACATTAGGATATTCTATAGTCTTTTCTACTAATGCATTAGCTGTCCCATCTTCTGCAGAAGTATCAGGTAATGTATAAGTGACATCACTTTGTCCTGGTACAGAAATTGTTACTACACCTGTCATTGCTGCTCTTTTTCTATAGTTAAAAGATAAAGTACCTTCTGGATTAGCACCAGAAGTGTTTATCCCAAATGTTTCGCTCACAGGACTTCCGCTTTCAACTACTGCGTTGTAACTAATAAAGCTAGCACCCTGACTGAAATCAGATCCAGAAAGCGCGTACACTCCCGCAGTTGAACCAAACGGGAAAGTTTCACTATCAGAAGATGTCCCCGTAAACGTAAATGTATTTGACTGCGCTGAGGCAGCGAAGAACGTTGCTACTAAAGCAAATGTAAAAAGTAATTGTTTTTTCATAATATATTGGTTTAAAAATTAGTTAGTCAAAGTTAATTATATCAAACAACTCTCCCTTGCTGAATTCACCCAAAAGCATTCTCATTTCTTGTAAAAACAAACAATTCCTATTGATAAACAACTAGTTAGCTCTTACACTAACCATTTACTATCGCTTAAAACTTTTATAGACCTAGCGAAGGGTAATTACCTTAATGTAGTAATTAGTCATTCAGTAATCCTTAAAAACGTACTTTATCATATTAAAGAAAAGCAAAAAAAATCCCTTAGTAAACTTTACTAAGGGACTCTTTTATTAAAATCAATTTAACGTAAATAGAATAGCTTACTCTTTTACAACTTTGATAGTTTTAGATCCTAATTGCGTCTTGATGTTTGCAATGTAAATTCCAGTTGTTAAATCACTGATATCATAATGAGCTTCTTCACCAAATGTTTTTACTAAACGACCTGTGATATTATATAGTTTTACACTTTCAATACTTTTTTTAGAATTTATTTGAAAGCTGTTTGCTGTAGGATTTGGAGAAACACTAGCAACGATGCTATTAGCTGAAATTTCTTCAACACTTAAAGCACCATTTCTTTCTAATATAACATTTTCTAATCTAAAAATAGATGTAGCCGTATTATCTACATTTAACATTTCGTCTAATGTTATAGTAACGGCTATGGGAGATCCACTAACAAGTGAAATAATTGATCCAAATTCAATAGGTGCGTCTATTACTGCAGAAATATCAGTTCCATCAGACCCAAAAGAATAAGACGTATTTGTGTATCCTGATACAGCAACTGTTCCACTTACACTACATCCTGGTCTTTTTGCCATATCTAAATTAAGTGTTGCGTTTATTGCAGTAGTCGATGTCGTAGATATAGTAAAACTCCATACACCAGTTGCTCCATTATCTGTAGGAGTATCAGACCTAACACCCATAAAATTATTATTAGATACTAATACACCTGTACCACCTACCGTAATAATACCTTCATCAAGTTCATCTGAACCTTGTTGTCCAACAGTAAAAGTCTGAAGATCATCTCCTGCTGCATCAAATGCTATTTCTGTTTGTGCCGACGCAAACGTTATAGCTCCTAGAAAAGCTAGAGTAAAAAGTAATTGTTTTTTCATAATATATATAGTTTAAAATTTTAGTTAGTCAAATTTAGCCACCTTAATTGATATTCAGTTGCTTAAATCAACCAAAAACAGACTCATTCCCTGTAAAATAAAGTCTTTTATCCTGAAAAACAAACAGTTACACTTATTATGTATTTTTAATTCTTTAATCTCGTGCAAATAATTAATTGTTCTTTAAAGCATAGTTAGAGTAGTTCTTTTTGTCCTTTTTAAGTGATTTTACAGTCGGCATTTCAGGGTAACTAACTAAGAAATTATGCGTATCAATAACATTGATAATGTAATGTGTTGTCCCCTTTGGTAAATTAGCTGTGATTGTGCCGTCAGCGTTTATTTTAGCATCAGCTTTAAACCATTCTTCATAACGATGTCCGCCATTGGTTGTATAAATTAAATTAGCGGTTACCACCTTAGCTCCATTTTCTTTGAATTTAAAAGTCACTTGGTTATTATCTTTTGATGCAGATATCACAGTCGGAACCGTTTCTTTATGCTCCATCTCACTTTTATAATACGGATTATACGATGGATAACTGGCCTTCATTTCGGTTAAAATAGAAGTCAACTGCGCGTTCATTTCCTTAATTTTTTCAGGATTTGATGTTGCTAAATTATTGGCCTCTTCAATATCTGCACGTTCTGCGACTCCATTATTGGTGGCATATAATTTGTATAACTCAAATTCTGGTGTCTTAGAATTATTTTTATAATCATAATTTCTAATAAATTTATAATCACCTACACGCAACGTACTTTGGTATGACGCATGTGGAAAATGCCACATCATCGTCGTTCTTTCGTTACCATTATTATCTAAAACCAATTTAGAATCGGTAGGATCTTCTAGCAACAATGTCGATAAATCTGCACCATCTAAATGCTTATCCTTAGGTTTTTCTATATCTAATAAAGACAAAATGGTTGGGTAAAAATCGAGTCCATTAACCACAACATCAGACTCCACTCCTTTCTTAATTCCAGGTCCTGATATTAATAAAGGTACTCTCGTTCCTCCTTCTTTAGCATTTATCTTTCCTTTATCTAAAGGATAATTATCGGTTACCACATCACCATGCGCGTTTTCCATACCTCCGTTATCTGAAGTAAAAATAATATAGGTGTTTTCACTTAATTTATGTCCAGGCCATCGGGGATCATCAGTGGTTTCTAAATAATCGAAAACTTGTCCTACATAATAATCTAACATCTCTACCATTGCGGCATAATATGGATTGTTCTGCCCTTTTACATCCCAATGGTTAGGATCTGTTGGAAAAGGCACGCCCAATTTTTCACAATATTTTTCTAAAAGCGCTTTACTTCTTGTGTGAATTGGTGCGTGGACTAAAAACGTTGCATAGTACAAGAAAAACGGATCTTGTTTATTCTCCTTTAAAAAATTTAAAGCATCCTGACTATTTTGATGAAAAGGAAACCCATTCTCATCTAATCGGAACGGATCATCTGCTTTAGTCGTTGCAAAATCGGTTAAGCGATGCGGTTTTTGTGGACTAGTTGCGCCACGATCTGCAGTAGACACATCAAACCCTTGATCTGTTGGTTGTGGAAAAGCAAAGTGATTAATAGCCATATGCCATTTTCCGGTATGTCCTGTAGTGTAACCTTTTTGCTGTAATACTCTCGCTAGAGTCATTTCGTTTTCGGGCATACGACCGCTATACCACGGATCTATAATACGTTGCGAATTTTTATTACCATAAACCGTAGGAGGTGCACCACCTACCACGTGTGTCTTTTGGGCTCTTGCCGGATGCGTTCCGCTCATAATTGCACATCGACTGGGAGCACACGTCGGAGCCGGAGAGTACGCTTGCCAAAACTGAACCCCTTTTTTTGCTAAAGCGTCTAGGTTTGGGGTTTCGTAAGGAGATGGTTCGTCAATATCATAAACCTTTACATCTTGCCATCCTAAATCATCTGTAAGTAATAAAATAACATTAGGTTCTGGTCTATCGGTAGCCTGTATTTTTTGATTGACTACTTTTGAGTTTTGTGCCGTACAGTTAAAACATAAAACACCAGCAACCACATAGGTGATAAAATCTTTATACTTCATTTCAATTTTATTAAATTCTGGCTTTACTCTTAAAAGCCTTCTGACTTATACATTTCTAAATTATTACGCTTTTAAGAATCCACTTTACAACGTTTTAATGCTTCCGCTAAATAACAAAATTATAAAACTATACTATATCTGATATTGCTTTAAATGTTGCTTTAATCCATCAATTCATCATTTTACCAAAATTTGAAGCACCGAACACAAACAATACCTTTTTGAATTACTAAAAATGAAATAATGGTGCTTTTACAATCTTATCGGTCTCAATATTAGGATATAATAGTTGAGATGGATTACAGTAAGAAGCTGATGGATTAGAGAAACTATAATAATAGACTACTAATTACCTTTATAAAAAATAAAAACGCATGATTAATAAAATTAATTTAATAGTTCTATTTTCAATTCTCTGCTTGAGCTCTATTACGGCGCAACAAACTTGGTATGAGAATTCAAGTAGTATCCAAAACATTCATTTTAATACTGCTACAGGAGGTACATTTATAACAAATGAAGCAAACCTGGAAATAAACGGCTTAAACTTAAACACTACAGTTTCTAAATTTATAAGAAATGGGGAGGCCAACCCTACCATCAGTTTTGATTTAACGAATCCTATTACAGATTTATCTTCCTATACTATTTCTTTAAAAGCATATACAACTTTAGCAACCTCAGCTTTTAACTCCACAAATAATAGCATTCGATTGTCTTTAAGAAACTCTAGCCTTGGAGCTTCGGCTGTTACTTTTGATCAATCATTATTTACAGAAGGAGACACATGGGAATCTTTTACTTTCAATTTTGACGGTATAACCATTCCGACTGCGGTTATTTTAGCAGGAGGTTATGACCAAATAGTTATAGAATTAGCTTCTGAAAATGAAACAGCATTAACCTCAACCTATTACATTGATACTATTTCAGGATATTCTGAACAAACCGTACCACTAGCCGCAATTCTATCCGGATCTTGGGGTGTAAGATTTAATTTACATGGTGGTATTAGATTAGATAATGACAGCGATTATGACTGGATTGGTGGTGCGCAGGAGATTGTAGATAATTTACCAGCTGTAGGGCATATTATTACCAATTTTACACATCCAGCACATGGTTACTTTTATACTTTAAGAGATAATCCTTATGTAGATATTGCTAATGAAATTCACCCTGGCATGGTGCCTTCGTTAGAAAATGAGCAAATCATACTCGATGTTATTGATGTTTTTAAGAATGCAGGAAAAAAAGTAATTCTCTATGTAAATGGAGCAGGACCATCAAGAATTCAAGGTAATGTTGATGCCACCGAAGCAGGAATTGTCGTTGGATGGGAAAATTATTACACTACTAATTTTGCTGGAGATGAAGGTCTAGCATGGCAAACTTTAGCTAGAGGCTTTTTTGAACGATTTAACGGATTGGTTGATGGGTATTGGATAGATAATGTTTCTAATTTACCAGGCGATTTAAATGCTTTTATCGCTATGATTAGAGAAGTTGATCCAGATGCGGCTATTGCTACCAATATAACCAAATCGTATGTAAAAGATGAGAATGGTGATAATATATATGTAGACTCAGATGCAACGGATGATGAAGACCCTACAGATTATAAAGTGTTCTTTTTAGAAGCTAATGATCCTTATATGGATTTTACAGCTGGCCATCCTACACCATTAGGACAAGGAGCACCACCAAACTCTTGGGCCTATGAAGAGTTTTCTTTTCCTTTGATTACTGAAAACCCTTGGTCTTCTTATGATGGTAGTAAACTAGCATTAAAACATTATTTTGCACCTATTAGACAACGATGGAGTGTTGCTAGTACAGATTTAATTTTTGAAGCTGAACAAGCTTACCGTTTTATAAGAACGTTTACAGATGCAGGTGCAACGATTACTTGGAGTACAACTATTACCGATGGTTTAATTACGGATGATGAAATGGCTATAATGCAAGACTTAAATGATAGAATGATGCAGTTTCCAAAACCAGATTACGAACCCTATGTGAGACCAGAAGGAGCTTTCTTAGTAGGAGAAACATTAAGTATTGACTCTAATGAAGATTTTAATAAGCTTACTTTATTTCCAAATCCTGTAAAGCAAAATTTTAGATTATCAAAAGAAATCGCTTCTGCAATTATTTATAACACTACAGGACAGAAAGTTTTAGAATTTAAAAGCCATCAAGCGTCTTTTGATGTTTCACTACTAAATAAAGGAGTTTATTTTCTAAAAGCGTATTCAGAACATAGTAAAATTCAACTTTTCAAATTTATAAAACAATAAAGATGTAGTCCATATTAATAAAAATAACATTAAATTTTAACATACATAAACCTCCCTCATAATATGAAAAACAAATTAGTTAAAGTAAGAGACGTACGTCATAGAAATATTGTTTTTTATGCGTTAATTATGGTCTCTTTTTCTTACGCACAAGTTGGTGTTGGTAACACAGATCCAAAAGCCTCTCTCGATATTACCGCATCTAACCAAGCGACACCTTCTAATACAGATGGTATATTAATTCCTAGACTAGATGATTTTCCAACAACAGATCCTACTGCCGATCAGCAAGGCATGTTAATATATCTTACAACACCTGCTGGAGCAAAAGGTTTTTATCACTGGGATCAAACCACAACAAGTTGGATTAGGCTTTCAAGCATTGAAAAACTAAATGACCTTTCTGATGCAAAATCTGATGTCGATGGCTCTCAAGATGGTTCTTCTATTTTTATTGGTATAGATGCTGGTGTAAATGATGATGCCACTGACAATAATAATGTTGGCGTAGGTTATAAATCATTAGAATTGAATGTCGATGGGAATCATAATTCTGCTTTCGGTTATGCCACTTTATCAAAAAGTACTGGGAGTAATAACTCGGCTTTTGGATTTTCAGCATTAGAAAATAATACCTTAGGAGTAGGAAATTCCGCTTTCGGAAAAAGAGCTTTAGAAGCAAACACTATTGCAAATCAAAACACAGCGATGGGTGCGGATGCCTTAAGAAAAAACACAGGTAGTACTAATACAGCAATTGGAAACGGTGCTATGTTTGAAAATACGATAGGTTCAGACAACGTAGCAGTAGGTAATTTGGCTTTGACCTCTAATAAAACTGGAAACGGCAATACAGCAGTTGGTACCGCAGCTTTAAATAGTAATACAGCAGATCAAACTACTGCGGTAGGTTATCATGCTTTGTATAAAAACCTAGACGGAACGAATAATACAGGTGTAGGTTACGAAGCACTAAATGAAAATGTTAATGGTAGCAATAATTCTGCATTTGGTTATGGGGCGCTTAAATCTAACACAAGCGGTAATAATTCCGCATTTGGATCCAATGCTTTAGGTCTTGTTACATCTGGAGTTAATAATGTCGCTGTGGGTACCTTCTCAGGAAGTCAACTTATTACTGGTGGCTCCAATGTATTTGTTGGTCATAATTCTGGTCGAAGTGCTACTGGCGATGAGAATGTGTTTATCGGTAAAAATACAGGTCGAAATACTACAGGTAGCTCTAACGTTTTTATTGGTAATAATGCGGGCTTAGATAGTAGTTTTGGCTCAGCTGAGAATACGTTGGTCATTCAAAATTCAAGCAGTGATACACCACTAATTTACGGGGAGTTTAATAACAACATATTTAGAGTAAACGGAGAGGTACAAGTAGCAGATCCTAGTGATACTGGTTATGCATTCCCAAAAGTAGATGGTACTGCAAATCAAATTTTAGTTACAGATGGTGCTGGTCAGTTAACATTTGAGGATCAACAAACCATACCTGTTGTGGCAGATGTTTCTACGTTTTCTTTAATTACGACAACATTCGACCCGGCTGGTGCAGCTCAAACGATAGCAGGAGGAACACCATGGGTAAAAATCAATTTTAATAATGTCACTCTAAACGCAACAGGTTCTACCGAGCTTAGTTCTGGCAGTCAATTTATTGCCAGTACTGCTGGATTCTATAGAATAAACGCGAGCTATCATACTGATAATTCACAAGCTAATACAGAATACTTTGGAATTGCAGTTGTTAAAAATGGTACTAATTTTGTTCAAGAGTTTTCTGCAAATCACTATAACAATGCAACAAATCCAAGCCAAGTTGCTAGACAAATATCGTCAGTAGTAGAATTAACGATTGGAGACACTATAGAAATCCAGGCTCAGAGTTCTGCTGCCGGCGCAGTAATTGACAAGTTTACTGGCAAAACATATTTTACAATTGAACGTATTAGATAGACAGATTTATAAACCTTTAGGAAAAATTAAACATAAAAAANANATATATATATATATATATATATATATATATATATATATATATATATATATATATATATATATA
>NZ_ATMR01000096.1 GCF_000427335.1 Winogradskyella psychrotolerans RS-3
TTGCTGTTCAAAGTGTACTCTTTTAGCCAAAGGCAGGTTTGCGGCAACAGAGAAAGGGATGGTGCTTTGACTAAGGTTGGAGGTGTTTATTTTTTGCAATTTTCCTTTCGCCCATATTACCAACTCATCGCCTTGAGGCATCCAGGAGAAACCTGGATAAACGCCAAAAATGGCCCAAGCTGTTTGCTGGTCTTTGTTTAACTGGTCATAGACTGGCCACTCTTCACCAGTTTTCAAATCGTGGACATACAATACTGTCTTTGTTCTTACCCTTTTCACAAAAGCAAGTTTGCTCCCATCAGGAGATATTTGTGGCCTTTGCGGCCCCTCCAGGGCCACCAGTTATTGTTTCTATTTCTCCGTTTTCAAAATCGTATCTCTTGATGACATAAATTTGGCCGTTGGGATCCCGGTTGTATTGAAAACTGCCTCCCGGAGACATGTCTTCACTAAAATAAAGGTACCTGCCATCAGGCGAAACGGAGGGTTCATTTACATCCTGCTGGTCATTTTTTCTTTTGTTAGCTGTAAGCCATCGCCGCCACTGATGTGGTATTGCCACATTTCTCCTGCGCCAAGGGACCTGCCAGAAGAAAAATGCTTTCTTGCAATCAAGAAATTGCCATCGGGCACCCATTCAGCGTTATTGAGTAAGCGGAAGGTTTCTTTTGTGATTTGTTTTGGTTCGGTTCCATCCCTCTTCATAACCCAAATATTGTCTCCTCCGCCTGCATCTGAGGTAAAAGAAATCCATTCACCATCTGGACTGAATCGCGGTTGAACATCAAAAGGCATTCCGGTTCTCAAAGGCTTGCCGAGCCTCCATGGAT
>NZ_ATMR01000097.1 GCF_000427335.1 Winogradskyella psychrotolerans RS-3
TGGCTGCTTTTTTTTGCTTTTATATATTCTGATTATTCAATCACTTTAGCACCTTCTGGCATTGTAAACATTGCCTGATCAGGAGCTTTTTCAGAAAGCATAACATCTGTAAATTCCACTGTGTTTCGCTTTTCTGTTGGTAAATTATTTTCATAGTTATACCAATCTATACTTTTCGGTAATACCAACCCATTAACAGTTTGCCAGTTATTATACCTTATGAAATGAAAATCAGGACTCCCTTCTGATTTCCCAAAAGTTACCGTGTATGCTAACCATTCCATTTGACCCGTTTCGGCATCATAAAAAATCTTATACTGATCATCTGAAGATTCACCAACACCAGCTTCGTATGAAATTAGAATTCCTGGATATGTCTTTCCTTCAAAAACTAAAGGCTCCGTTTCTTTATAATCTATTCCTTCATCACCAAAAACAAAAGGCATTCCATAGAAGTAAAACATTAAACCTTTATAAAATTGAGGCTTTCCTCTATATGCATTACCATCTTTTTCATTAACCCAAAGTGTTTCACCATCAAATCCTTGCGTATACGTTGGTGTTTCTATTAGTTCTGCTCTGGTTTTTAGATCTTTAGTTGTTTTCTCTTTTCCTGTTGGTTTAGTCATGGTAAAAGAAAGTGCATTCATTTTATTCCATTGCTCAATACTTCCGTGTGCATTAAAAACTTTAGTTATTGTTTCAGGATAAATACTAGTGATAATTTGTTCTTGTTTTACCTCCTCAACAACTGTAGATTCTTGTTTTGGTTCGTTTTTACAAGCAGTTATTGAAATAGCTAATAGTAATACGTAAATTATTTTTTTCATAATATAGTTTTAAGTTGAAGTCTTTGACGAAATTAAATTTGAAGCATTACAAAAAAGCTTCAAGAATTAGCTGAAGTTTTTTTAAGGATATAAAGCTTAAATTGTTACTCTTTAATCAGTTTTTGAATACTTCTATTCGAATTACTTTCAAGTTCTACAAAATATAAACCTGAACTAAGATGAGATGTATTTAAATTAATAATACTTAAATTTTGATGTTTAGAAATAGCAACACGTTTACCTTGAACGTCATAAATGGTAATTTTTAGATTTTCAATCTCAGACGTTTTTAAATTAATAGTTACCACGTTTATTGTTGGGTTAGGATACATACTAAATTCAACCGTATTAAATGTCTTAACGCTCAACGCTACTGAATTATCTAAATAATCTGGGATACCATTAAAATTGGTATCATCATCCGTCGGATCTCCGTTATTATTATAATCTTCATCAATAGTAAGAACACCATCGCCATCATCGTCGTCATCTAAATAGTTTTCAACTAGGTCATTGTCTGTATCCACAAAGACATGAGAAACATTTCTTCCTAAAACAATATTAATTTCAACATTAGTAGCAACACCATCTCCATCGTCGTCGTCGTCTAAATAATTTGGAATGTCATCACCATCGGTATCATCATCTTCTAAATTACCATTGCCATTTATATCCTCATCACTATCAATGACTCCATCGTCATCAGTATCTGTACAACTAACTTCCTCTACAATTATAAAAGTGCTGCTAGAACACCCATAATCTAAAGAATACAATACAACGTCATATCCACCAGGTTCTGTTACGGTAAGTGATGATTGGTTTGCGCCTTGTATCGTATTTCCATTAAGATCCCATTCAAAATAATAATCAAGAACAGACAATCCTGTTTCCAATACCAAAGTGCTACCTGTGCAAAAGCTATAACTACTTTCTAAATATATTTCGGGAAAAGGATTAACAGAAATATCAAAATTAGTAAGTGCATAGCAGCCGTCTAGAGTTTCAACTCTAACATAAATAGTTTGTGGATTACTTACGTTTGTAAAATTAGTTGGATCTAAAATTGGAGCAAAATTACCTAAGGCATCAGCTTCATTTATAAAATAAGATAGCGTAAAAGGCTCACCTGAAGGATTAATCGCACTTTCATTTACACTTAAGTCAAACGTTGCTATACCATCATTATCATCATCGCATAGCATAATATTACTCGGAGTTCCCATAGCACCAGAAGGATTTGGCAACACGCGTATGGTTAATGGAGTTATGCCTACACAACCCGTATTGGTATCCGTAACTGCTGCAAATAATGTCTGCGGATTTGAGGTATTTGTATAAGCTATTGAATTAGATATCATATTCATCTGAGCCTGAGCATCCGATTGCGTTTCATAATACGCTACCGTCCAATCAGTATTACCTTGTGTGATTTCTAAATTGTTTACTGTTAAATCAAATACAGCGGTCTCATCGGCATCATCATCACATAAGATCATAGATGTTGCTACAGTAACAATAGGTGTTGGATTTACAATCAATGCTAATTCAGTAGTGTCATAACTTCCTGTAGAATTATCTTCTAACCGTACATATAGAATATGTAACCAATTAGTATTATTAACATAAAGATAATAAAGCGCATTAATTCCATTAATAGCATCACTCTGCGTTTCGTGATATGTTATCGTATAATCTTCGGCACTTTGACTTCCTAAAACTTGTGCATCTGGATTGGTTAAATCGAATAAAGCAAAACCATCATTGTCATCATCGCAAACCATGTAATCATTTGGTTGATTAGCCACCTGAGCAAATGAAATTGCATTGATTGTTAAGAATAGAAATAGGGAAAGTAGTTTTTGTTTCATGAGGTTAAATTTGTATCTCTCAAATATAGATTAAATAATATAATACTGCCTAAATCAATCTTTAGCGTTTGAAATCCATTATAAAACAAAGCGTTCTACCTAAAGAAAAATCGGGACACATAAAAAAATTGGAGATTTTTTAATTGATGGCAAACATGAATTATCATTTGCCATAAAAGGGGACTATAAAGATGAAACCTATAGATTCTTTCGAATTAGTTTTCAGAAAAAGAAGTGAAATAAGTAAGTAGTTATGACATAGAAATATCTTTAAGTAATTCCCTCTAATTTTTAAAACTTCTTATGTCTTCTTTTTTTCTTCAGAATTGTAAAGAGGTTCAACATTAAAGTGCTCTGAACTTTTACTCTTATAATAGTTTTTATTGTTAAGCTGTTTAAACATAAAATTTGGTTTATTAAATACCTCATAAACCTGTAACGTATTATCTTTTCCAACCTTAGATTTCATTTCTAATTCTATTCGATATATTAAATCATAAATTTCTTCCGGAAATTTTAAACTCATTGTTCTTTGTGATGAAAAACCAGTATTGCTCTCATATACGGCCCAATACATTTCATTATCATCTAAATGAAGTTTATTAGAATGTTCTTTGGGTAATGACAATGAATCCATGGAATTCTTAGAAATAGTTATACCAACATTACCTTCAATATTAACATCAGTAGTTTTAATTCCTTCGGCTTTTAAATCTCTTTTTTCTAAATACATTACAATCCAATGCGTACCTATTTTGGCTTGTACAACATAATTACCTATAGTGAGATGTCTTAAATTAATCTTTCCATTTGAATTATTAATTTCAATAGTCTCTAAGTAATCGGCATTTAATATATCAACTTCCTTTATCTTTTCATTATCTGTAGCGAGTATTAAACTATCACCGGTTTTATTCAGTTTTTGTACTAATTTGAATTTTTTAGCTGCAGCGCTCGTGTTTTGTTGGAATGTAATGCTCTGACCATAAGAAAATAGTGTTGAAAATATTAATATAAGTAGGTTATAATTTTTAATCATCCTTAATATTTATTTGGTCTTAGCACAAAATTAAGTTTATAAATGGTGAACCTTAATCTCTATGCATTTAAATCTTAATCCAATGAAAGTTGAATTATCAAAAAAAACGGCAGTTAATGCTCTATTATTATAATAAAAAACTCAATTATGATTAAAATTTCAACCCTGTAAAATTAATTCTAGACCTATAGGATTAAATCGAATATATAAAAACTATTATTTTCATCTTCACCATTAAATCGATTAGCTAATTTGCATCTTAAATAAATGTAGTTACTCCGATTATTAAGAATTGAAAAAGGTAAAGTGGTATTTGTTTCATAATAGGTTAAATTTGCACCTCTCATAAATCGATTAAAAAGCACAACAATGAGTAAATCAATATCCAGCGTTCAAAATCCATTTATAAAACAACTCGTTTTACTCAAAGAAAAATCAAGACAACGTAAAAAAACAGGACAATTTTTAATTGAAGGAAAGCGCGAATTATCCTTAGCTATAAAGGGAGCATACTCTATTGAATCGCTATTGTATTATCCTGAATTATTTTCAGAAAGCGAAGCTAAGGCCATGTCGCAATATAATATCGACATTATTGAAATCTCAAAAGACGTATTTCAAAAACTAGCACATCGCGATACAACTGAAGGTGTAATTGCTGTTGTAAAATCTAAAAAGCATACACTCGAAGATTTAAAACTAAAATCTAAAAATCCTTTAATCTTAGTCGCCGAAGCTCCCGAAAAACCTGGCAATATTGGAGCTATTTTACGCACGGCAGATGCGGCAAATGTAGATGCTGTGATTATTGCGAATCCAAAATCAGATTTATACAATCCTAATATTATTCGTTCTAGTGTTGGTTGTGTGTTTACTACTGAAATTGCTATGGCCAGTTCTGAAGAAGCTATTTCTTTTCTGAAAAAATATAATTTCAATATTTTCTCAGCTATCTTACAAGAATCGGAACCGTATCACTCTCAAGATTACACCTTGCCAACAGCTATTGTAGTTGGTACCGAAGCAACAGGCTTA
Organism: Winogradskyella psychrotolerans RS-3; assembly: GCF_000427335.1. Taxonomy (GTDB): domain Bacteria; phylum Bacteroidota; class Bacteroidia; order Flavobacteriales; family Flavobacteriaceae; genus Winogradskyella; species Winogradskyella psychrotolerans. The sequence goes on from NZ_ATMR01000097.1 coordinate 4,776, forward strand.
ACGGAAGAATGGCGCCAAGCTGCCACAAAAAATATAAGCATCCCTATGCAAGGTGAAATTGACTCCATGAATGTCTCTGTCGCTGCAGGAATACTTATTTTTGAAGCGAAACGACAGCGGAATTTTAAATAAATAAAAAAATGTCAGTTCGAGTGATTTTTGAGGAACGAGAAAATTGTATCGAGAACTAGTGATATAAATAAACTTCTCGATACAAAATTTCTAAAAAGAAATTTCACTCGAAGTGACAAAAACCTTTAACATATAAATGACAGCACAAACCCTTTTCTATATCATTATAGCCATCATTATCATCAATTTTATAATTGATAAAACTCTTGACGCTATAAATGCTAAGCATTATAATGACCCCATTCCTGAAGCATTAAATGATGTTTATGATGCAACGGAATACAAAAAATCACAAGCTTACAAAACCGTGAATTATAAATTTGGACTTGGAACGTCCGTGTTTTCGTTTGCCTTAACTCTAGGTTTTTTACTTTTAGATGGTTTTGAGTATGTGGATAACATAGCCCGAAGTTATTCAGACAATCCAATAATCATCGCTTTAATTTTCTTCGGTATCATCATGATAGCGAGCGATATAATTACAACACCATTTGGCTATTACAAAACCTTTGTAATTGAAGAAAAATTTGGGTTTAACAAAACCACCAAGAAACTATTCATCTTAGACAAATTGAAAGGTTTAGTTATGATGGCACTTTTAGGCGGTGGTCTCATTGCTCTTATTGTTTGGTTTTATCAGGCTACAGGAAATCAATTTTGGTTATATGCTTGGGGAATTGTAACTGTATTCACCGTGTTTATGAATATGTTTTATTCTAAACTTATTGTACCATTATTTAACAAACAAACTCCTTTAGAAGATGGTGAATTAAGAACTAAAATTTCAACCTATGCAGAATCCGTAGGTTTTAATCTCGAAAAAATATTTGTCATCGATGGATCAAAACGAAGCACCAAAGCCAATGCCTATTTTTCGGGCTTTGGAAGAGAAAAACGTGTCACACTTTATGATACTTTGGTCAACGATTTAGACGATGAAGAAATCGTTGCTGTTTTAGCACACGAAGTTGGTCACTACAAAAAAAAGCATATCATTTTTAATTTAGTCACCTCCATCCTTCTAACAGGGTTAACGCTTTTTATTCTATCTATATTTGTTTCAAATCCATTATTATCCAATGCTATTGGTGTTGAAATCCCGAGTTTTCATGTTGGTTTGATCGCTTTCGGATTACTCTACTCACCTATCTCAGAAATCACAGGACTAATAATGAATTACGTTTCACGCGTTTTTGAATACCAAGCCGATGATTACGCCAAAAACACATATAAAGCCGAACCTTTAATTACGTCATTAAAGAAATTATCTAAAAATAGTTTGAGTAATTTAACACCACATAAAGCCTACGTGTTTATGCATTATTCGCATCCTACGCTTTTGGAACGCGTTAAGAATTTAAAAAATAAAAGCGCTTTAAATTCTACTAATTAACATCATTAAAATACCTCATAAACCTTGAGCGACTCCAATACAGAAGATCATTATATAAGCACAAATACCATTGAAGCTTCAGAATCAGACTACTTGTTTGTTCAGCCTTCACAAATTAAACAGGCAGGACAAGGTTTATTTACGGCAGTTGACATTTATGAAGATGAAATTATCTCGTTGTTTAAAGGTGAAATAATCGACAACAAAGAAGCGGCAATAAGAGCAGAACAAAACCAAGACAGGTACTTTATTAATTTGCTAGATGGTACTATTATGGACAGTATGCATACGGATTGTTATGCCAAGTATGCTAATGATGCGGAAGGCTTATCCCAAAGTGATTTTAAAAACAATGCCGCAATTACTTTAGATGAAGATAACAATGTCTGCATAAAAGCTACTAAAAATATAGACTATGGTGAAGAAGTATTTTGCAGCTATGGCAAATCCTATTGGAAAAAACACGGTGAATAACATTTACTGATATCCAATACTTGTTAATAAAACACATCTCACACTTTTAGAACGTATTAAGAATTTAAGGCTGTAACTTCACATTATTATAACATTAAAGACCCACAATTTTTATAACTTTGAATAAAAAGAAACATAATATAATGACAGATTTAAAAAACAGAAAAGCAATAATTACAGGAGGCGGAAGAGGTTTAGGAAAAGCAACAGCTATCGCTTTTGCTAAAGAAGGCATTGATGTTGCTATTACTGGCAGAAATGAAGCCGTTTTAAAAGAAACAGTTGCTGAATTAAAGACCTTTGGAGTAAACGCTATATATGCTGTATTTGATGTTAGCAACTATGATGAAGTTCAAACAGGTATTAAATCTATAATTGAAACATTAGGCTCTATTGATATTTTGGTTAACAATGCTGGTATTGCAGCTTTTGGATCTTTAAACGATATGGAAGTGGACCAATGGAACCAAATTATACAAACCAATGTTATGGGAATGTATTACGTCACCAAAGAAGTTTTACCACATTTAATAGCCAAAAATGAAGGTGACATTATAAATATATCGTCTACTGCTGGATTAAGCGGTAATGCCACAACATCAGCATATTCAGCTTCAAAATTTGCAGTTATCGGAATGTCTCAATCCTTAATGAAAGAAGTGCGTAAAAACAATATCAGAGTGTGCACATTAACTCCAAGCACAATTGCTTCAGATATGTCTATAGAATTAGGTATTGCGAATAAAGACTCTGAAGACAGCGTTTTACAACCCGAAGATTTTGCAGAATTAATTGTATCTGGTTTAAAATTACCACGACGCGCTATGATGGCAAATGCATCGTTATGGTCTACTAACCCATAATTATATTTTTCAAATAACGAGATAACAAAACCTACATTAATTGTGGGTTTTGTTGTTATATATAAAGTATGGATAAATGAAAAAGTTCAAATTAAAAATTAAAAAAGCGAACTTTAAGTAAATCGTTATTTTTTACTATTTGTCTTTGCAGGTACTTATTTACATCAAAAAAAATTAAAATTTCCTAGAAAAAAAATAGTGCTCATTAACAATGGTTTTACTACTTTAGTTCTATGACGGAAGAAGCAATAGAAAAAGAGAATAAGGCAATTGCCAAAGCTTATAAAGAATTATTAAAAGTAAGCTACCAAACTTTAACTGATGACGATAAAAAATTAATTCGTCATGCTTTTGAGGTTGCTGTGGATGCGCACAAAGATCAACGACGTAAATCTGGTGAAGCCTATATTTTTCACCCTATTGCAGTGGCTAGAATTGTAGCTAAAGAAATAGGTATGGATGCCACATCTATTGCTGCAGCTTTGCTTCATGATGTTGTGGAAGACAACCCGGATTATACTATAGATGATATAGAGCAATTATTTGGAGAGACAGTCGCTAGAATTGTAGATGGCCTCACCAAAATATCTTCGCTAAAAAAAGACATGGATGTGTCTTTGCAAGCCGAGAATTTCCGAAAAATGCTATTAACTTTAAATGATGATGTTAGAGTTATCATTATAAAAATTGCAGACCGTTTACATAACATGCAAACGATGGATTCAATGCGATCGGACAAACAAGTTAAAATTGCTTCTGAAACTTTATACATCTATGCTCCATTAGCTCATAGAATTGGGCTTTATAACATAAAAACAGAACTAGAAGATTTAGGCTTAAAATATACCGAACCAGAAGTCTATAATGACATTCTAGAAAAATTACATGATAGTAAAGAGGATCAAGATGCTTATATTAAAGCATTTTCTAAAGTGATTGAAGATTCCTTAAATACTGAAGGCTTAAACTACGAAATTAAAGGACGACCAAAATCTATTTTTAGCATTCGCAGAAAAATGGTAAAACAAGGCGTCTCTTTTGAAGAAGTCTACGATAAGTTTGCCGTTCGTATTATTTACAAATCAGATATCGCTAATGAGAAATTTTTAGCTTGGAAAATATATTCTATCGTCACAGATCATTTTACTCCAAATCCTATTAGACTTCGCGATTGGATTTCATCGCCAAAATCTACAGGATACGAAGCCTTACACATTACCGTTGTTGGTCCAAAAAGCCGTTGGGTAGAAGTTCAGATTCGAAGTGAACGCATGAATGAGATTGCAGAGAAAGGCTATGCGGCGCATTACAAATACAAAAACGCAGATGCAAAAGAAGATAATCTCGACTTATGGATTAATCGCTTGCAGGAAGCTTTAGAAAATCATGAAGCAGATGCCGTTGACTTTGTTGAGCAGTTTAAACTCAACTTATATTCAAAAGAAATTTTTGTCTTTTCACCTAAAGGAGATTTAAAATCGCTTCCTAAAGGAGCCACACCTCTAGACTTTGCGTTCAGCATCCATACCGAAATTGGCATGAAAACACGTGGAGCTAAAGTGAATGGTAAATTGATGCCTTTGAGTCACGAATTACAAAGTGGTGACCGCGTAGAGATTATGACTTCCGAAAGCGCTAAACCTAATGCCAACTGGTTAGATTATGCTACAACAGCAAGAGCACGAAGCAAGATTAAATCGGCTTTAAATGAAGGTACTAAAGAAATCGCTGAAGAAGGAAAAGAAATTTTAAGACGTAAATTAAAGCAGCTTAAAATTACACTAAATGAAAATTCAATTAATGAATTGGTGAGTTATTTTAAACTGAGCACGTCATTAGATTTATTTTATCGTGTTGGTATTGGCACCATTGATAATACAAAATTAAAAGCCTTTGCATCTTCGCGTAGCAATGCTTTTGTCAGTTATTTTAAAAACAAGATTTATAAACCAACCGTTTCAAAAGATATTCATAAAGAAGAAATCACTTCTAAATATGATATGTTGGTTTTTGGAAAAGAAGAAGAGAAACTTAGTTATACGTTAGCTAATTGTTGTAATCCGATTCCTGGAGATAAGGTTTTTGGCTTTTTAACAATTAACGATGGTCTAAAAGTTCATAAAACAAACTGTCCTAATGCTGTAAGTTTACAATCTAACTATGCGTATAGAATTATGCAGGCCAAATGGATCGATTCATCTCAACAAGTGTATACCTCACAAATTATTTTGTCTGGTATAGATAACTTGGGACTTGTAAACGATATCACTAGGCTCATTTCAGAAAACATGCATGTTAATATGAAGAGTATTAGTTTTTCTAGTGATGATGGTATATTTACTGGTAAAATAACGGTTCAAGTAAAAAATCAAGCCATGCTTAAAAAACTTATTGATAAGCTTAAAAAAATTAATGGAATTGACAAAGTTACTAGAGTATAAATGTTATTAACTATAATTTTAAACTTGTTCATTTTTTTCAATTTTAATACTCAACTTTATAATTCATATCCTATAAAATTTCCTTAAATTTGCTTCTTAATTATGAATGCAACCACAGAAGAAAGTAATCAGGAAATTGTAAAACGTGTGTTTACACAATTCCTTGAAGATAAAGGTCATAGAAAAACACCTGAGCGTTACGCTATACTTCAAGAAATTTACGATAGCAAAGAACATTTTGATATTGAGTCTTTATATATCAAAATGAAAAACAAAAACTACCGTGTAAGTAGGGCGACGCTATATAACACTATTGAATTACTTTTGGAGTGTGCTTTGGTCCGCAAACATCAATTTGGGCAAAGTCAGGCACATTACGAAAAATCGTATTTTGATAAAAACCACGATCATGTGATTCTCACAGATACAGGTGAAGTCATAGAATTTTGTGATCCTCGCATTCAATCCATTAAAAAAACCATAGAAGAGGTTTTTGATATTCAGATAACTAATCATTCATTATATTTTTACGGTAATCGTAAAAAAGACGACTAACTCAATTTTAAAATGGCAGTAGATTTACTACTTGGATTACAATGGGGAGACGAAGGCAAAGGAAAAATTGTCGATGTATTTACCTCTAACTACGATATTATTGCACGCTTTCAAGGAGGACCAAATGCAGGTCATACTTTGGTGTTTAACGGCAAGAAACATGTATTACATACAATTCCATCAGGTATTTTTCACGAGAATAAAGTGAATCTTGTTGGTAATGGTGTTGTTATCGACCCTGTTATTTTCAAGAAAGAGCTCGATAAGTTAGAAGAGCAAAATGTTGATTATAAAAAATCACTTTGTATTTCTCGTAAGGCACATATTATTTTACCTACGCATCGTTTGTTGGATGCAGCGAGTGAAGCATCTAAAGGTAAAGCAAAAATCGGATCTACATTAAAAGGTATTGGCCCAACTTATATGGACAAAACAGGTAGAAACGGTATACGTGTCGGTGATATTGAATTAGCCGATTTTAAAGACAAATACAGAGCTTTAGCAGATAAGCATGAAGCAATGATTGAATTTTACAACGTAGATATTCAATACGATTTAAAAGAATTAGAAGCTGATTTTTTCGAAGCTATTGATACTTTAAAATCTTTAAAATTTATTGACTCTGAGGAGTACATTTATCAAGCACAACAATCTGGTAAATCTATATTAGCAGAAGGTGCTCAAGGCTCTTTATTAGATATTGATTTCGGAACGTACCCTTTCGTAACCTCTTCTAATACAACTGCAGCAGGTGCTTGTACAGGTTTAGGAGTTGCTCCAAACCAAATTGGAGAAGTATTCGGAATTTTTAAAGCTTATACAACACGTGTTGGTTCAGGACCATTCCCAACTGAATTATTTGATGAAGATGGTGAAACCATGGGTCGCGTTGGTAACGAATTTGGCGCAACAACAGGGAGATCTAGACGTTGTGGATGGTTAGATTTAGTGGCTTTACGTTATGCTTGCCAAGTTAACGGTGTTACCCAATTAATTATGATGAAAGGTGATGTGCTTTCTGGCTTTAAAACCTTGAAAGTTTGTACCGCTTATAAATATAAAGGTGAAACTATTACGCATTTACCATATAATATTGAGGCAGAAAATATCACTCCTATTTACACTGAATTAAAAGGCTGGGCTGCGGATTTAACAGGAATGACTGAAGCATCACAACTTCCTGAAAATCTTAATGCGTATGTTGAATTTTTAGAAACAGAGTTAAAAATTCCTATTACAATTGTATCTGTAGGTCCAGATCGTAAACAAACAATTATTCGCAAGACGGTATAATTATATGTTTCAGAAGATTGCACTGTTCTTATTATGTATCGTTTCAATTGAAGGTTATTCTCAAGAATCGAAATTTAATATTGAACTGAGCTATCCTTTAACAATTGATAATAATTTTGTTGGTAAAAACTATAATGGAGTTATTGATATAGGATTACGATTTCGATTTTTAGAATTAAATACCATTTATATTGGAGGTTCGCTTCATACCGGATATTTAAATAACTCTAAATCAGAACGCTTTCAACCTATTGATGTGAATCTATTTACTATTCAACCACGGATTTTTGCTGAATTAAACTTACCAAACCTCCCAAAGTTGCATCCCTCTTTGGGAGTTGGTTATAGTATGTTTGTTTTTAAACCGGTCAACAATCAACCTTCCTTAAGTCCAAATACAACTTATAAAAGTGAGAGCGAATCTGGAGTTAACATCAATATAGGAGTTGCTTACGATATTTCTAACAAAATCTTAATTCAGCTTCAGTACGATTTTGTAAAAATTGGTGTTGCTGACGATGTTCCAAATATAACGTACAATTCAAATATCAATATCCTTAAAATTGGTTTAGGCTACAGATTCTAATTTCAGACTAATCATCTGTTAAAAAAAACGTTAACACATACTAAAGCAAAGCTAATAAGTGTTATTTTGTAAAAAATATATGTCTTTGAAACCTTTTAAAAGTCTTCTTTTTATCATTTGCTTCCTGTCTGTGTTTTTCAGTTCTGGGCAAGAAAAACAAAAATAACTGTCAAATACTCTGGTAGAACTTCAACGTCACCAGACGTTAAAGATGGTGCAATAGTATTTCTAAGAAATAAGTCACAGCAAGTACATTTTATTCATAAAGGAGCTGATCTTTTTTGCGATAAAGCTATTTATTACGAAGATCAAGACTTTATTGAAGCCTTTAGTAACGTCGTAATGAAACAAGGCGACTCCATAAATATGGTAGCTAAATATTTAGAATATAGCGGTAAATCGCAATTAGCTATCGCCAGAGGAGATGTTGTTTTAACAGAACCACAATCTATATTAAAAACTGATACACTTTATTTTGACAGAATAAAGCAAGAAGCCTATTACAATACAAAAGGTACAGTTGTAAGAGACACTTCTGGTACAATTACAAGTCAAATCGGTAGATATTATATAAATGCTAGCAAATACCAATTTATTCAAGATGTTGTTCTCGTTAATCCTGATTACACATTAAATACTGAACGTCTCGATTTTTTCACAGAAAATGGACACGCTTATCTTTTCGGACCTTCAACAATTGTTGGAGAAACCAGTAAAATTTATAGCGAACGAGGCTTTTATGACACTAACAACAACACCGGACATTTTCAACGTAATGCCAAAATCGATTACGACAACCGCACTGTAGAAGGAGATAGTTTATATTTTGATAGAAATAAAAGTTTCGCTTCGGCGACCAATAATATAACGGTTACAGACACCTTAAACAAAAGCATCGTAAAAGGTCATTACGCAGAAGTTTGGCGCGCACAAGACTCCATGTATATTACGAAACGTGCTTTGGCTATAACGGTTCAAGAAAAAGATTCTGTTTACATCCATGCAGATACATTAATGGTTACTGGTAAACCCGAAAATCGTATTACGCGCGCTTATAATAATGCCCGATTATATAAAAGTGATATGGCAGGTAAATCCGATTCTATTCACGTTAATCATAAAGAAGGGCTTACCCAAATGATTAACCTCAATAGATTTAGTTCTACAGATGCTTTTGCCACCAAACGAAAACCCGTACTTTGGAATATAGGCAACCAAATGACCGGAGATACCATTCACTTGATTTCGAATCCAAAAACAGAACAATTAGATTCTCTAAAAGTATTTGAAAACGCCTTTTTAATTAGTAAGGATACAATAAGTGAAGATGGTTTTAACCAAATAAAAGGACAACGATTAATTGGATTATTTAGAGACAACGAACTTTATAATGTAGATATCATTAAAAATGCTGAAACCATTCGTTATTTAAGAAATGATGACGGCGAATTAATAGGTATTCAAAAATCAAAATCTGGAAGTATTAATGTAAAGATTATTGACCAAGCTATTGATGAAGTACGATTTATTAATCAAATTGATGGTAATATTTTTCCTGAATCTGAGTTTCCAAAAAGCGGTAGAAAATTAAGAGACTTCGATTGGCGTGGAGAAGAACAACCACTATCTGTTGAAGATTTATTTAAAGACGATTCTCCTTTAGACTTGCCAACAATTAAAGGTTTAGACGACTACGTTCCGCCAGAAGCATTTATTGGTGATGCTATTACACAACGTATAGAAGAAGCCGGAAAAGCAACTCCAGAAAAAGAGAATAAAGCAGCCCGAAATCTTCCTAAGAAAACAGCGGTAAAACCCTTAGAATCTACAACAAAAAAAGCAGATTCTACAAAGACAAAACCTATTAAGGATATAATCAAAAAAGAAGGTCAATAATTGAAAGACGAGTTTTTAAAATACCAGGCTCAGACCACTCCTCATCCTTTGGCTATGGAAATAAGTCATGCAAAAGGATCTTATATTTACGATACTAAGGGCAAAGCTTATCTCGATTTTGTTGCAGGAGTTTCAGCATGTAGCTTAGGACATTCACATCCTAAAGTTGTAAATGCTGTTAAGGAGCAGTTAGACAAATATCTTCATGTTATGGTTTATGGAGAGTACATTCAAAAACCAGCATTAGAATTAACGAAATTAATAGCCAAACATTTACCAGAACCATTAGAATCAACATATTTAGTAAATTCAGGAACAGAGGCAATTGAAGGTAGCCTTAAATTAGCAAGACGTTTTACAGGTCGTTCAGAAATTATTGCTGCAAAAAACGCGTATCACGGTAATACGATGGGCTCACTAAGTCTCATGGATTATGAAGAACGTAAGCAACCCTTTTTACCATTAATCCCAGATATAAAACATATTAAATTTAATTCTGAAGACGATTTAGATCAAATAACCGAAAAAACAGCTGCTGTTATTCTCGAAACTATTCAAGGAGGATCCGGATTTATTGAACCAAAAAACAACTATTTAACTAAAGTACAACAACGCTGTAATGCGGTTGGAGCTGTGTTTATTTTAGATGAAATTCAGCCAGGAATAGGACGAACAGGAAAATTATTCGGATTCGAAAACTACAATTGCCAACCAGATATCGTGGTTACAGGTAAAGGTTTAGGAGGCGGTTTACCTATCGGAGCGTTTACAGCTTCTAAACAAATGATGGATTGCTTAAGCGATAATCCAAAACTAGGACACATCACAACCTTTGGGGGGAACCCTGTAATTGCAGCTGCAGCTTTAGCAACATTAAAAGAAATTACGGAATCAAACCTAATGTTTGAAGCCTTAGAAAAGGAACAATTAATCAGGAAACATCTTCAGCATAAACACATCAAAGAGATTAGAGGTCGTGGTTTAATGTTAGCCGCTTTTACAGAAAGTGCAGAGCTTACAAGCACTCTAATTTTGCGTGCTAAAGACCAAGGATTAATCCTGTTTTGGTTACTTTTTGAATCTAAAGCCATCCGAATTACACCTCCAATGACTATTTCTAATGATGAAATAATAGAAGGATGTCGTATTATAACTTCAATACTAGACGATATTTAAGCCTCCCCCACACCTGTCAACACACTCAAATAAAGCAACTTAAACACCACTACACAAACAAAGGCTTGAATGTTAATTATTTTGTTAAGAACATTAATGTTAAAACCGATGTATCCTAAAGTATAGCTGTAATTTTATTTCAGCGAAATATTAAATCATTTATGCATTACAGTCAAGAGGACGAAAACTTTCCAATTACTCGATTTGAATCGATGTTAAAGACCAACAATATTTTGTTCTTTGATTCAAACGATTTTGAAAACATTATTCACCACTATTTAGAAAATGGTAAGATTGCGCTATCTAAACGTGCCATTAAATTAGGTTTAGAACAACACCCTTCGTCAATCAATCTAAGATTATTTCAAGTTGAAATTTTAGTTATTGAAAACAAGTTTAAAGAAGCAAATAATCTTTTAGATAGACTTCATAATATAGAACCTACAAACGAAGAAATTTTTATTCAAAAGGCAAATGTATTATCTAAGCAAGATAAACATCAACAAGCTATAGATACTTTACTAATTGCTATCGATTTATCTAATACACCAGAAGATGATGCCGATTTATATGCCTTGGTAGGCATGGAGTATTTGTTTTTAGATCAGTTTGAAAATGCTATTATTTATTTTAAAAAATGCCTAGAAGGCGATACTTCAGATTACTCTGCACTTCATAATATTGTGTATTGTTACGATTTTTTAAATCAGCATACAGAAGCTATTGACTATTTAAATATATTTCTAAATACAAACCCTTATTGTGAGGTTGGCTGGCATCAACTAGGACGACAATATTTTACAATTAAAGATTACACAAAAGCAAACGCAGCACTAGATTTTGCGATTATTTCGGATGATACTTTTGTTGGCGCTTATATTGAAAAAGGTAAAGTATTAGAGAAACTAAAACAGTACGAAGAAGCGATTGAGAACTATAAAATCACCTTGGCTTTAGACGACCCAACATCTTTTGCGCTTTTGCGTATTGGGCAATGCTATGCCAAACTCGGTGAGGAAGATTTAGCTGTTCAATTTTTCAAAAAAGCTATAGATGAAGATGCTTTATTGGATAAAGCTTGGATTGCAATTACCAAGTTTTACATGAAGCGTCTTAACTACCAAAAAGCATTATACTATATAAATAAAGCAGTTATTATAGATGGTGACAATGCAGCATATTGGAAGCTATATGCCACTGTAAATAAACGTTTAAATTTCCTTGAAGAAGCAGAGCGTGGTTATAAACAAACTTTAGAATTAGGTAATTTTGAATTGGATACTTGGTTAAATAGAACTGATGTTCTAATAACTTTAGGTGAACATGATGCGGCTATATTTAATTTACTCCAGGCTTCAGAATTTTATCCAGAAAATGCCGAAGTAGAATACCGATTAGCAGGTTTGTATTTTACAGTTCATCAACCTGAAGAAGGCAGTTTCCACCTTAAAAATGGAACCAGACTTAATATTGATTACAACTTTATTATCTCAGAATTATTTCCACAACTTACAGACAAGCCCTTGATTAAAGCTATAATTTCAGAAGCTAAAAAGACATCAAACTAAAAAAATCATACCTTAGCATTCTTATTTTATTATAGAATGCAAAGACGATTTATAGATTATTTAGTGATCACCTTTAAAGGTATTGCAATGGGAGCAGCAGATGTTGTTCCAGGTGTTTCTGGTGGAACAATTGCATTTATATCTGGTATCTACGAAGAACTTATTGAAAGCATCGATAAGGTTAACCTCAGTGTTTTTAAAGTATGGAAAAAAGATGGTTTTAAAGCCGCTTGGAACTCCTTTAATGGAAACTTTCTATTAGCGCTTTTTTCTGGGATAGCCATCAGTATCTTATCCTTAGCTAAAATCATAAAATGGCTATTACACAACGAACCTGTTTTACTATGGTCGTTCTTTTTCGGACTTGTATTAGCTAGTATTTTATACATCGCTAAACAAATTAAAGGCTGGTCCGTAAAATTGGTAATTGCTATTATCATAACTTCAATTATATCTTTTTACATCACCTTAGCAGAACCTTTTGCTTCTCCAGATAGTCCATACTATTTAATATTTTGTGGTTTTATAGCGATTATCGCTATGATATTACCAGGAGTTTCTGGTGCATTTATTTTACTAATCCTAGGAGCATATCAAACTGCAATTGACACCATTAACAACTTAAGAGATGGCTTGCTCAATGGCAACATGGAACTTTTTAAAGATGCGCTTTTAAAATTTGTATTACTAGCCGTTGGTGCTATCATTGGACTTAAAGTGTTTTCCAAAGCTTTAAATTGGATGTTTAAACATCACAAAAACCTGACTCTAGCCATCTTAACAGGGTTTATGATTGGGTCTTTAAATAAAATTTGGCCTTGGAAAGAAGTTTTAAAAACACGCATAAATTCTGAAGGAGAAGTGGTAACCTTACTTGACAAAAGCATTTCACCTACGGCTTACATTGGAGATAATGAACTCGTTATGGCAATTGTATTTATTGTTATTGGTTTTGCTGTTATTCTTATATTAGAGAGCCTAGGAAAACAAAAAAATAAGGTGTAATGCAAAGTACCAGAACCCTAATCGATCGTTTATTTTTGGTCATTAAAGGTTTAGCCATGGGAGCTGCTAATAAAGTTCCTGGCGTATCTGGTGGAGTTGTTGCCTTTGTTGCAGGTTTTTATGAAGAATTCATCTACTCACTACAACGCGTTAATAAAACCGCTTTTAAGCTTTTAATTAATGCACGTTTTAAAAGCTTCTATCGTTATATAAACGGCAAATTTTTAAGCTTACTATTTCTGGGTATGATAGTGAGTTACTTTAGTGTTTCTAAATTACTAGATTATCTCATTGTGCATTATGAGATTTATGTATGGAGTACCTTCTTTGGAATGATTTTAGGATCCATTTATTATATCTCTAAAGATTTTAAAGAATGGAACAGAACTACGTTATTAGCTTTAGTTCTTGGAGCCATAGCAGGAATAAGTGTTAGTTTTTTAGATCCTGCAACGGAAAATGACAATCTCTTTTTTGTCTTCTTTTGTGGTATCATTAGTGTTTCAGGTATGACCTTACCCGGATTTTCAGGCTCATTTATCCTTATTCTCTTGGGTAATTATGTCTTACTCTTAGTCGATTCTGTAAATGCACTTTACGATACCATGTTCGATATTTTTAGTGGTAATTTTGACTTTATTAATGACGCATATCGCATACGCATGCTAAAAGTCTTAGCGGTGTTTACCTTGGGTTCAGTAACAGGCTTAGTGACATTTTCTCATATGTTAAGTTATATTTTAAAAAACTATAAATTTATAACGCTTGCAACCATAATGGGATTTATTATAGGTTCATTAGGAGTCGTATGGCCGTGGAAAGAAACGATTTATAAAACGAATGTAGAAGGCATCGCGACTTTAGATTCCACTGGAAAACAAATCATTACCAATTACCAACGGTATTTACCAGAATTGAGCACCCAAACTTACATCGCAATTGTTTATATTGCCCTTGGAATCCTTATAGTTTTAGGATTAGAATGGTATGGAAAACGCACAAGACAAATCAAAGCTTAAATTCGGACTCGTAGGAAAAGACATCTCATATTCTTTTTCTAGAGGGTATTTTAAAGCTAAATTCGACTCTGAAAATCTACCGAATTCCTATGTAAATTTCGATTTACAATCTATAGACGAGCTTTCAGAAATCATAAAAAAGACATCAAACTTAAAAGGTCTTAACGTCACTATTCCTTATAAAGAACAAGTCATCCCTTTACTAGATAAACTCAACAAAAAAGCACGAGACATTGGAGCTGTAAACACCATTCGATTTACAAAAAAGAAAAAGCTTGTAGGCTATAACACCGATTTTTATGGCTTTAAAAACTCCATAAAACCACATTTAAAATCACATCATAAAAAAGCTTTAATTCTGGGTACTGGAGGGGCTTCTAAAGCCATTGCTTACGCCCTTAAAAAATTAAAATTAAATATGATTTTGTCTCGCGTTCTCAAAAGGAAAATGTCACCTTTTTGTACTCAGACTTATCAGATAAAATTATATCAGACTATACAATCATTATCAATTGTACACCGATTGGCACCTTTCCAAAAGTTAACGCATGTCCAGATATTCCGTATGACGCCATCACAAAAGAGCATATTTTATATGATCTTATTTATAATCCTGAGCAAACTAAATTCTTACACTGTGGCCAACTTAAGGGTGCAACTACCATTAACGGTCTAGAAATGCTGAGATTACAGGCTGAAAAATCTTGGGATATTTGGAATAAATCCTAAAATACAAGCTCTACGCGCATTTCCTTTGTAGTTAAACCACTTGTTAGTATCTTTAACATCTATAAAAAATATTTGACACATGTCTGAGAATGATAACCTGCAAGATGCAGATGGAAAAAAAGAAGTAGAATCAACAGAAACTACTCCAACACAACCAACTGAAATTGAAACGAATGCCGTTGAAACTGAAGTAAATAATGACCTTGAAAAAGGTTCTGAAATTGAAACAGTTGAAACTGACGCTATCAACATTGTAAAATCTGAAGAAGATGACGTTGAGGACACACCTGCAACTGAAGCTCCTAAAGATGAATTAGTGGATGAAATTGAAGCTTCAAACGCTGAAGATGCGGAAGATGAATCAAATGCTGAACGTCATGAGGTAGAAGAAAAAGATTATCATGCCATGACTATGGATGAGTTAACTGCTGAAATCGGTAGACTCTTGAAAAATCATAAAATTCAGACCATCTCTAAACATGTTAATGAGATTAAAGGTGAATTCAATGCGAAATTCACTGAACTTCTAGATGAAAAAAAGGAAGAATTCATTGAAGATGGTGGTAACGAAATAGACTTCTATTACACGAACGACACCAAAAAACAATTCAATTCCCATTATAAAGAATACAAGCAAACCATAAATGTTTACTATAAAGAACGTGAGCAAAACCTTAAGCAAAATCTTGATAATAGATTAGAAATAATTGAAGATATCAAAGGTTTACTGAGTGTTGAAGAGAATATGGGTACAACCTATAAAACCTTCAAAGAGCTTCAGGAAAAATGGCGTAATGCCGGCCCAATTCCAAGAGATAAATACAATAATGCTTGGAACACTTACCACCATCATGTAGAGCGTTTTTACGACTTTTTACATCTCAATAACGATTTGAGAGATATGGACTTTAAGCATAACTATGATCAGAAATTAAAAATCATAGAACGTGCAGAAGAGTTAGCTGAGGATGAAAACACGAATCGTTCTTTTAGAGAATTGCAAGTATTACATAAACTTTGGAAAGAAGAACTTGGACCTGTTGGTAAAGAACATAGAGAAACGATTTGGGAACGCTTTAGCAATGCAACAAAAGCAATCCACGATAAGCGTCAATCTTATTATGCTGATATGGATAAAGCTCACGAAAAAAATCTTGAGCGAAAAGAAGAGATCATTGCACAAATAGTGGCTGTTGCAGAAGATAAAGGCAACTCACATAGCGCATGGCAGAAAAAATTAAAGACATTGAAGCTTTAAGAGACGCATTTTTTAAGGCCGGTAAAGTGCCTTTAAAAGTTAATGAAAGTACTTGGGCAAAATTTAAAGGAGCGGTTAGAACTTTTAATCGTGGTAAAAACAGCTTTTATAAAGATTTAAAGAAAGATCAGTACGATAACCTTAAGAAGAAAAAGGATTTAATTCAAATTGCCGAAGACAATAAAGATAGTGATGACTTTGCGACGGTAACTCCATTAATGAAGAAAATTCAGAATGAATGGAAAAAAATTGGTCATGTTCCAAGACGTGATAGTGATAAAATATGGAAACAATTTAAAGCGGCTTGTAATCACTATTTTGATAAAATGCATACAGAGCGCAAAGCGCAAGACCAACACCTTTATGATGCATTTGATAAGAAAGTAAAAATTCTTGACGAGTTAAAAACACTTGAGCTTAGCGAAGATCCTAAAGCAGATATAAAAATACTACAAGACAAAATTGCTGAGTGGAAAACCATTGGATATGTACCACAAAACAAACGTTACATTGATGGTAAATTCTATAAAGCGATTGATGATAAATTCGATAAGCTTAAAATGGATAAGTCGAAATTAGAAATGATTAAGTTTGAGAGCAAACTCGAAAACTTAGCAGATTCTGATGACACGCGATTACTTGATAATGAGCAAAACTTTATCCGTAAAAGAATTACTGAAATAAAATCTGAAATCAATCAATTGGAAAACAATTTACAGTTTTTCTCTAATGTAAAGTCAGATAATCCTCTGGTAAAAGATGTACATAAAAACATTGCTAACCACAAAAAAGAATTAGACACTTGGAAAGCCAAATTATCCAAGGTTCGTGGCATGTATAGCTAAAATGCTATAGAATTTAGATGTAACTCATTTGCTTATAACAAACATCCGTTTGTTATAAGCAAATACTTTCTGTAATAAACAAAATATTAAAGAAGTTTAGTCTCAGCATCACAAATACGCTATGTACTATTTCTAAATACAAATCAATTCAACCAAACAATTTAAACACCCAAATATTATGAAAAAAACTCTACGTTTTTTACTGTTATGCCTACCAACTATTGCATTATCACAAGTTGAATTAGATCAGGTTGATGATTTTGAAGATTATACGATGAGTAACTGGACCAAAAACAATTCTATTGCTAACGAAAATATTTATAACGGAGGTCCTTCTGGTGAAGGCGATAATTTTTTACGAGTAACCTCAAACGGTTCAGGTTCTGATCTTGAATTAATGACTAAAAATAATGCGCAATGGCAAGGTAACTACTATCAAGGTAATCTTTCGAGTCGTGTTAAATACATATCAATGGATGTTAGAAATTCTGGTGATAATGTTATTTTTTTAAGATTATCTTTTCAAACGGATTACGGTCTTATTTACCGTTGCAGTACCACAAATGCCATAGCTGTTTTACCAAACGAAGGATGGAAGCGAATTTCGTTTTCAATTCTTGAAGAAAACATAACAGCACTTTCAGATACCTTCAATTACTCTGTTACATTTGGAAGTTCAAGTCAAGGCGTAGAAGAAATGAGAATATTACACAATGATGTACCTGCTTGGGAGTCAGATCCCATCGAAGCGGTTTTAGATATTGACAGCATCATGGCTGAAAGCCAGACTTTGAGTACAGAAGAAATCGCTGTGAAATCAGAATTAAAATTATTTCCAAATCCAACTAGCAATGCTATTACTGTGACTAGCAACGAAAACGTTACTGAAAATATTAGCTATGATATTATTGATTTATTAGGAAGAACGGTAAAAGAAGGACGTTCTAAATTAAATCAGGAAATAAATATACAAGATTTGAATAGTGGTAATTATATTGTTGAAATAAAAAATGCCAATGGAGACATCTTTAGAGAAAAACTAATAAAAAATTAGTCGGCATTCTCAATATCTATATTTTAATATTAAAGTCAACTTATATCTAATAAAACTAATGTTGGCTAAAGCCTAAAATATCAAAACCCACTTGTGCTTTACAAGTGGGTTTTGCCCTAACTAAACTAAATTAACCTTAATTACAACCGCTTAAAATAATAATTAAGATTTCCTACTAAGATTATAAAAACGCTTTTGTTTTTATATACAGTATTTACGCACAGAAAGTACTTTTGGATGTTTGGAATTTAATTTTTTAAAACTTTAACAAATCACCTAGTATTGTTAGTATTTTAAGAAAGAAAATAGACCCTAAGAAAGGTAAATTTCCCTAAACACAAATGGTTTTAATGATAGATTTCTTATTTAATAGGGAAAGACAATTTAGAAAAGCACTTCGTTAATCACAACTAAAAAGCATAATTCAAAGTGGATTTCTGCCTTCGCAGGAATGACAATAAAATTAAAGTAATTTTGCTTCTTCCCAAAAGACATCCATTTCAGAAAGTGTCATGTCTTTTAAAGATTTATTTAATTCTTTAGCTTTAGATTCTAAATATTGAAAGCGTTTTATGAATTTTTTATTGGTGCGTTCTAAGGCGTTTTCAGGATTTACTTTCAGGAAACGTGCATAATTAATCATAGAGAACATAACATCCCCAAATTCACTTTCTATGGCGTCTTGATCGCCCTTTAGGATTTCAGCTTTTAATTCGGCAATTTCCTCTTCTACTTTCTCAAAAACCTGCTCTGGTTCTTCCCAGTCAAATCCAACACCAGCTACTTTTTCTTGTATGCGACTGGCTTTTACAACAGCAGGTAAACTTTTCGGCACTCCTTCGAGCACACTACTTTTACCCTCTTTAAGTTTAAGTTGTTCCCAATTGCGTTTTACTTCTTCTTCATCTTTAACTACGACATCTCCATAGATATGGGGATGACGATTAATCAGTTTATCACAAATGCTATTACACACATCTGCAATATCAAAATCATTGGTTTCACTTCCTATTTTAGAGTAGAACACAATGTGAAGTAAAACATCACCCAATTCCTTTTTAACCTCGTCTAAATCCTTATCGAGAATAGCATCTCCAAGCTCGTAAACTTCTTCAATGGTGAGATGACGTAAGGATTCCATCGTCTGTTTTTTATCCCATGGACATTGCTCTCGCAACTCGTCCATGATTGTTAACAAACGCTCAAAGGCTTTTAATTGGGCAGCTTTATCAGACATGTTTATTCTTCTTCGTCAGAAGCTTTTTTATCATCTTTAGACTCTTCAAGTGAAGCTAAAAGATTATTTTTTTGAAGTAAATTATACCATTGTACAACTTTCTTTATATCTGAAGGATACACACGATCTTCATCATAATCTGGTAAAACTTCGAAGAAAAACTCTTCTAAAACATCTTTACTGTCTTTATGACTAATCGAAGTTGGTTGACCACCTTCTTTTTCCATTACCTTTTTGAGTACCTCTCTTAATGGTACTTCTTCGGCTAATGTATAAATAGCAATTTCACTAAGAATACTAATGTTACTGTGTGCACCAACTGTGATACGTTTTTGGTCGATTAATGACTCTACAACAGCACCTGTTCTCGTTTGTGTTACAATTTGAAATAAACCTGGTTTCCCAGAAATGGATAAAATTTTATCTAAGCTCATATATATTATATTAACGTTTCTTGCTCATTGCAGGAAATCGCATTCTGTAATCAATTTTAATCTTACCTTTTGAAATGTTGGTCAATCGTCCTTTTATTAAACGCTTTTTAAAAGATGATAGTTTATCTGTAAATAAAATGCCTTCAATATGATCGTATTCATGCTGAATCACTCGTGCGATTAAGCCATCGTATTCTTCAACATGTGTATCAAAATTTTCATCTTGATATTGAATTTTAATTTTGGTTTTCTAAAAACGTCTTCTCTAACATCTGGGATACTTAAACAACCTTCATTAAAAGCCCATTCTTCACCTTCTTCTTCTAAAATCTGAGCATTGATGAATGTTTTTTTGAAGTTTTTCATTTGCTCACTCTCTTTTTCAGAAAGATCTTCATCATCTGCAAAAGGACTTGTATCCACTAAAAATAACCGAATTGCCAAACCAACTTGAGGAGCTGCTAAACCAACACCATACGCACCATACATGGTTTCGTACATGTTATCGATAAGCTCTTTTAATTTCGGGTAATCTTTGTCTATGTCCTTGGCCTCTTTCTTCAAAACAGCATCGCCATAGGCTACAATAGGTAAAATCATAATTCATTTATTTTCGGGTGCAAAAATACCAAATTCTATTATAATATTTCAAATTTCAAAAACTAAATACAAAAACTAAAATCTAGCAACCACATACATTTTATTTTATAATTCTTTATAGTATACTAAATACTAGAAAGATAACTCTGTAGAATAAGAGTTGCACTAATTTCATCAACTAAAGCCTTATTTTGACGCTGTTTTTTCTTTAATCCGCTATCAATCATCGTTTGAAACGCCATTTTGGAAGTAAAACGTTCATCTACACGATCTACAGGAATTTGTGGAATTACTTTTGTCAATTCCTTCAAGAACTTTTTGAATATAAACTTCACTTTCAGATGCTGTATTATCCATCTGTTTTGGTAAGCCAACTACAATTTTCTCAACATTTTCTGTCGAAATATATGTAGATAAATACTCAAGTAATTTCTTTGTGTCTACAGTTGTAAGTCCTGATGCAATCATTTGCATCTCATCAGTAACCGCTAGTCCTGTTCGTTTTGTGCCGTAATCAATGGCTAAAATTCGTCCCATAAAGACAAAGATAATGTAATAAAAAACGCTTCTTTAATAAAAAGAAGCGTTTTTAAAATAATCAATTTAACCCAAACTAATCAAATGATATATTCCCTCTAAAAAATAAATCACTGTGATAATTATACTTAAGACACAACTATATTTTGTTGGTCACATTTTCTTACAAAAAGAAAACTCCTCAATATACGGGGAGAGGAGTTTTCGAAATTAGCTATTAATTAAATTCTAAGATATTTATAAGCAATATCAAAGCTTTAATTATTATTAAGACACTAAATTATTTAAAAGGTCACATTTTTTTTGAAAAAGTATTTTAGCTTCAGTCATTATAAAAGTATCTTTGATGTCTAAATACTATCGAACGATATAACACGAGCATGTTAAAAAAGCACTATTATTCCATAGAATAATTAATAGCGAATAACATGTGCCCTATTTAAAAACATTAAAAAGACACACATGAAACAACTACAATCTGTAATAGAAAATGCATGGGACGACCGCTCCTTATTAACTAACCAAGTAACTATCGATGCTATTAGAAGCGTCATAGATCTTGTTGATGCCGGTACGTTACGTGTTGCAGAACCAACAGCTGATGGATGGCAAGTAAACGAATGGGTAAAGAAAGCAGTTGTTTTATATTTCCCGATTCAGAAAATGGAAACTTTTGAGGTTGGTATTTTTGAATATCATGATAAAATCCCACTGAAACGCGGTTATGCATCTAAAGGAATTAGAGTTGTTCCGAATGCGGTAGCAAGACATGGAGCTTATATTTCTTCTGGTACTATTTTAATGCCAAGTTATGTAAATATTGGTGCTTATGTAGATGAAGGAACCATGGTAGACACATGGGCAACTGTTGGTAGTTGTGCACAAATTGGTAAAAATGTTCACCTTTCTGGAGGTGTTGGTATTGGTGGAGTTTTAGAGCCATTACAAGCCGCTCCTGTTATTATTGAAGATGGTGCGTTTATAGGTTCTCGTTGTATTGTTGTTGAAGGTGTACGTGTAGAAAAAGAAGCTGTTTTAGGTGCTAATGTCGTTTTAACCATGAGTACAAAAATCATTGATGTTACCGGAGACGAACCTGTAGAAACTAAAGGTGTTGTACCTGCGCGTTCTGTTGTTATTCCTGGAAGTTATACTAAAAAGTTTGCTGCTGGCGAATTTCAAGTACCTTGTGCTTTAATTATTGGTAAGCGTAAAGAAAGTACAAACAAAAAACATCTTTAAATGATGCTTTGCGTGAATATGATGTTGCGGTTTAAAAATTAATACCTAATTTGAATTAAATATGGAGCAACTTAAGCATGATATATATTGGCATTTTAAACTTAAAAGATCAAACGGTCGTGCATTAAAGGCGCTCAAAATAATTGAAAGCTATAACGGTAAGGTTAGTCCAAAATTCCGAAAATTATCAAATGAATATGCAACAGAAGTATTAGGAAATAAAGCTTATGCTCCATGGTTATATGTGTATTCTGCTATTCAGAATCGCTTTGATGCCGGATGGATTCCGGACAATTATTATGCTAAAGAAGTCGTACCAAGGTTAAATGGAGATTATGGAAAAGTTGCAGACAGAAACTTTATTACTCCATTCCTACTTTCTAGCATGGAATCATTAGACGTCGCCTATTTTATTAATGGTAAATTTTGTAGTCCAGATAGTAAAATTATCGACCCAATGGCCGTTAAAGATTACCTTTTTGAAAAGCAAGATAAAATAGTTTTTAAACTAGAGAATTCTAAACGTGGTAAAGGGGTTTATATTCTTGACAAAAATAATTTCGATCCTTCTACCTATATTTCAAACAAGTGTGGAAATAGTGTTTTTCAAAAATTTATAAAACAGCACCCTTTCTTTTCTGAATTTGCAGATAATTCTGTGGCTACAATTCGGGTTACAACTGTGTCAGACGAGCTAGGAAATATTTCTGCAAGAGCATCTTATATTAGATTTGGTCGTACTAAAGATACCCATATCATGTCTAACTCTGCTATAAGTATTCCGATAGATATTAATACTGGTGAATTTCATTCAGTAGGTTATATGAATTGGCTTCAAGTAGATAAACATCCAGATAGCAATGTTTCATTCCATCAAAAAACGATTCCTCATTTCAGTAAATGTGTCGATAAGGCTATAGAAATGCATCGTGTTATTCCTTTTATGGGATGTTTAGGTTGGGATTTAACGGTAGATACTTCAGAAAAAGTTCAAGTTATAGAGGTCAACGGAATTAATAATGGAATAAAACTTAGTGAAGCCACAACAGGACCATGTTTTAAGGATTTGAATTGGTCTAATCTTTGGAAACAAACACAACAATCTTAATTTTAATTTTTAATCATCACTATAATGCCAAGTAAAATACGTCGATTCTTCTTAAGGCACTTGCGAAAAATGCGTTCTTTACCGCCCAAAATTTACACGCCTATATCATATGAATTTTATACTGGTAAAAAATTAGATTTAGAAAACCCTATTGAATTTAATGCAAAATTGCAATGGATGAAGGTGTTTTATCACCCAAAAATTCTAACTCAATTAGTTGATAAATATGCTGTAAGAGCATATGTTGAAGAAAAAATCGGCGCACAATATCTAAACGATATTTACGGTGTTTATGATAAACCAGAAGACATTCCTTTTGATGAGTTTCCAGCTAAATTTGTGGTAAAAGCCACACATACCAGCAGTCATAATTTAATTGTTACAGACAAAACAAATCTAAATAAGGAAAAAGCACTTAAGTCATTTCGTAAATGGCTGAATAAAAATCAATATTACCGAATTGGGCAAGAATGGGCTTATAAAGATGTACCACCAAGATTAATCGTTGAGAAATTTTTAAAAAACGATGAAGAGAATTCGCTTATCGATTATAAATTTTATTGTTTTAGCGGAACGGCTAAGTTTTTAGAAGTACACTTAGATAGAGCTGACAATCATAAAAGAGGCTTTTATGATTTCGATTTTAAACCCTTACCATATAGGTATGTTTCTCTTGAAAAGAGTATTTCTTCAGATATAAAAAAACCTGTAAATTTAGAAGAAATGAAAAAATTTGCTGAAATTTTAGCCGGAAACTTCCCGTTTGTTCGTGTTGATTTTTATTCTATAGAAGGCAAAACTATTTTTGGAGAAATGACGTTTTATCCATCTGATGGAAGAAAAGATTTTATTCCTGAGGAATACAATAAAATTATAGGAGATTACATTATACTCCCTAAATTAGAAAGCGGACAACAAGCTATTACTAAAATAGATTAACTTCGATTAAATATTTAAAGCTAATGTTTACCATATTCGAACTTAAATTATGACGAATAATACTGCTGACCAACATGCTATTGATGCCGTAATTCTTTGGGTAGATGGTAATGATGAGCACCATAAAGCCAAAATGCTACCTTTTTTAGAAGATAAAACTAAAATTAATTCCGAAAAATTTAGAACGCGTTATGACCAAGTCAATGAAATTAAGTTCACCATTGATTCAATTTTAAAGTATGCTCCATATATTAGAAATATTCATATTATAACAGATAATCAAACACCAGATTTTTTAAAAAACAATAAAGAAGACACTTATAATAAAGTTTCTATCGTAGATCACAAGGTGGTCTTTAAAGGCTTTGAAGAGTACCTACCTACTTTTAATTGTAGACCAATTGAAACCTGTTTGTACAGAATTCCAGATTTAGCAGAGCACTTTATTT
Organism: Winogradskyella psychrotolerans RS-3; assembly: GCF_000427335.1. GTDB lineage: Bacteria > Bacteroidota > Bacteroidia > Flavobacteriales > Flavobacteriaceae > Winogradskyella > Winogradskyella psychrotolerans. The sequence continues at coordinate 29,609 of NZ_ATMR01000097.1, forward strand.
ATATGAATGATGACTTCTTTTTAATAAATGAGACTAAACCAAGTGATTTCTTTAAAAATGGACTTCCTGTTTTAAGAGGGAAATGGCTAAAGTTTGATAAAGATATTTTCTATAAAAATTTAAAAAACCTAGAGTTGGACATAAATCTATTCAACAAAACGCAGCTAAATTAGCGGGCTTTAACAAGTATTACAACTTTAAGCACACTCCTCACCCATTAAGGAAATCGACATTTGAAACCTATTTTAATGCCAACGAAAACGTACTTATAGAAAACATTAAACATCGTTTTAGAAAAACAAGTCAGTTTACGCCTCAAGGCTTAGCAAATCATTTAGAAATAAAAAATAAGACCTGTTACTTTAAAAGTGATTTACAACTGATGTATTTTAGATCGTATAAAAAACCGTTGTATTGGTATCGATTCAAATTGAATGTAAAGTCTAAAGGGAAATTATTCTTAGGACTTCAAAGTTTAGATCGTAGTCCTCCACACATCTTAGATTATATTTTAGGTTGGTTAGAAAAACGTATGCGCTAAACACTAACAGGAATAAAGAAAAAAGTAGAATGCATTATAAATTTTTAATATATATATCTTATAGTTATGCTTTACCTATAGGGACTCCTTTGGAAAAAGAAATTTTAAGCAGAGGAGATACCGTGATGTGGTTTAGCGACCTTGACAATACTAAAACGGCATTACAAGGAAAAAACAATGTCTTAGATACTATTAAAAGTGTTGTAAATTATGAGCCTGATATTGTACTGGCGGCAACCAATGATGTTCCTGATTTTATTTCGGGTTTGAAGGTCCAAATTTTTCATGGCTTTAATGCTCAAAAACGACCAGAGGGAAATAATAAATTTGCCCATTTTAGATTACGTGGTTTTTTCGATTTATACTGTACGCAAGGACCTTCAACGACTTCTGTCTTTAAATTACTTCAAGAAAAACACCAATATTTTGAAGTTAAAGAAACAGGCTGGAGTAAGGTAGATCCTTTGTTCCCTATTGTTGAACAAGAAAAAAACAGCTTGCCAACTATAATGATTGCTTCTACATTTAGCAAACGCTTAAGTTTGGCACTTCATAATGACGTTTTTAAAACCATCCAACAATTAGCCACCTCAGGAAAGTATAATTTTATAATGGTACTACACCCTAAGTTGCCTAGTGAAATAAAAGACAAATGGAAAAGTTTAAACAGCAATCACTTTACCTATTATGACACTACCGATTTAGCTCCTCTGTTTAAAAAGGCCGATATTATGTTTGCTGATACAACATCTGCGATTCAAGAGTTTTTACTTCAACAAAAACCTGTAGTCACTTATAGACATACGTTTAATCATGACTATTTAATAAATATTGAGGACGCAAATGCTATTGAAAGCGCTTTTGATGAGGCTCTAAATTATCCTGAAAAGTTGCTTACAAATATTGATACATTTATTAATCAATTACATCCGTATTTTGATGGAAAATCGAGCAAACGTGTTGTTGAAGCTTGTATATCTTTTCTACACGACGATAAAAGTCATTTAAAAAACAAACCTCTCAATCTAATACGTAAGTATAAAATTAGAAAACGCTTGGGCTATTTTACATTGAAGAGTTATTCTAAGCCTTACACTTTAAAAAATAATTTAATCCTTTTTAATACCATATTGGGTATAAGTCGATTTCTCTCGCTTAGTATGTTGCCTAACCTGCTTGTTTAATATTAAGGCTTCTTCATTTTTATATGGTCGTTCATGATGTAAGTGAACACAAATGGCGCTATAACGAATCTGCAAAAACCGAACACCATTATGCATCATTCGCTCACCTACTTCCCTATCCTCTCCTCCATACTTCATCCGTTCATCAAACCCATTAACTGCTAGAATATCGCTTTTCCAACACGATACATTCATACCGTCAAAAGTGGCCTTCGTTGGAGTTACAGAATTTAAAAATGAGGCTTTTGTTTTTGATTTTGTCAACTTATTCATTTTAAAAGTCTTTGGCTGCCCTTCAGCAATAAGCCAATCTTTTTCAAAACAGTGTTGATTTCTAACAACTTGATCATTTATTTTAATCGAAACATCATTTGACAACTTAAAATAGCCACCAGATAACGCATGTTTTAATTGACTTAATTTTAAATGCGTTTCAACAAAATCTTTACGCGCAATACAATCTCCATCTGTGAAAATTAAATAATCAGCGTTTGAAGCCACAATCGCTTTATTTAAGATTTTGGTTTTCTGGAATCCATCATCCTCTTGCCAAACGTGAATGACCTTCAAATCTGTGCGCTTAGAAAACTGGTCTACAACGGCTTTAGTTTTTTCGTCTGAGCCATCATCTGCAACAATAATTTCAAAATTCTTGGTCGTTTGAAGATCAAAACTAAGTAATACCAATTGAAGCCATTCTGGCTTATTAAACGTGCTTACAATTATTGTGGCTTGTAGATTAGATTGCATTTAGCAAAAATACTATTTTTACGGCATTGAAATCAACAACATGCTAAAACTGTCTGGAGTCATTATCACTTTTAATGAAGAACGCAACATTGAACAATGTTTGCAATCTCTAGTTAATGTGGTGGATGAAATTATTGTTGTGGATTCATTTTCTACAGATACGACCAAAGCTATTTGCGAACGGTTTAACGTCAAATTTATTGAACAAGAATTCTTAGGTTATATAGAACAAAAGAATTTTGCATTATCACAAGCTAGTAACGACCACATCGTATCACTAGATGGTGACGAGGCCTTATCTGATAAATTACAGCAATCCATAATTGACCTCAAATCGAATTGGAAATTTGATGGATATTATGCCAATCGTTTCAATAACTTTTGTGGGCAATGGATTAAGCATTCCGATTGGTATCCCAATAAAAAATTGCGCATTTTTGATAGACGGTCTGCTGAATGGAAAGGTATTAACCCGCACGATAATGTGCAACTACACGACGCTAAAGCCGAATCCGGACATTTAAAAGGTGATATCTTACATAAAACCTATCAAACGTATTCGGAGTTTAACCTAAAGACAGAATATTTTTCAACTATTGCCGCCAAAGCCTACTATGATTTAGGAAAGAAAGCTCCTATCTGGAAAATTATTTGGAATCCGGCTTGGGCCTTTTTTAAAACTTATGTTTTAAGGTTAGGTATTTTAGATGGATTTAACGGCTATGTGATTGCCGTACAAACAGCGAATATTACATTTCTAAAATACTCTAAACTAAGAGCGCTTTATAAAGAAAAATAGTAACTATTTCCAAAACTTAAATAGCTTCTTCATCTTCTTTTTACGTCTTATTTTTGATCTAAATCCTTGCACTTCCTCCCACATTGCATTGAATATGACATCGTATGGTTTCCCATAACATTTTGCATATTCATCACTCATAATTTCTACCATGTGTTTGTATTTAGATAATCTTGCGAAATTTTTCATTCTCGCACTAAAATCCATTGGCAAAAATTTCATTCGGTTTAAATCAACAAGATAAAACTCATACGAATCATTATCAACAGTGATCAATGTATTTCCTGGAGAATGATCTAGAAACATAATCCCTTTTTCATGCAACTGAAACGTAAATCTTGTAAACGCTCTTAATATAGACTCATACTTAGGATAATTAAAATCCGTAAGTAGTTCTCTATAGGTTAAATCACATTCTAATTGCTCAGAAATATAGTAACTCCTATTAAACAAAAAACGCGATTTATAGTCATAATATGCAACAGGCTGTGGAGTTCCTACACCCAATTTCTGAAGTTCTTTTGCATATTCAAAAGAGCGTTGCGCTTTACTTTTTCGAAAAAAACGATAAGCAATCTGATTAACGATATTGGGTATTCTAAAAGACTTTACGTTGAGTGTCTTGCCTTCAAGTTTAAAAAGTTTTAAAGAATTTCTTTTTTGATTGCCATAATCTTCGCCTTTAGAATCATAGTTGGTAATGATATCGTCTAGAAACGCTTCATGTTGCTTAAAATTATCGTGTATGTTTTTTGTTTTATTCACAAAGATATAGTCAACGATTATTAAACCGTTTAACCACTTGTTTTACGTGTTATTATATGTCACTTTAATTGACAAAAATAATCATATTTTTATATTCTATTCTGTATTTATAAGTTAAATCGAAATGGCTATTTTTACTTTAAAACTAGCCGTTTTAATAACTCCCATTGTTATTGCCTCCAATTATAAAATCATTATCTTAAATTTACAATAAATAAAACTTTAAATGCAGCTGTTAGACCTTATTGGTAGAAAAAACGAGTTATTCGCACACGATGTAGAGTTGCATACTGATGCATTAAAAAAGATTGTTTCTTCTTCAAAATTTCTAGTCCTTGGTGGTGCTGGCACAATTGGTCAAGCCGTTACTAAAGAAATTTTCAAGCGTCAACCTAAGAAACTTCACATCGTAGATATTAGTGAAAATAATTTGGTTGAATTAGTAAGAGATATCAGAAGCTCATTTGGATATATCGATGGTGATTTTAAAACCTTTGCCTTAGATATTGGCTCTATTGCATATGATGCATTTATTGCTTCAGACGGTAATTACGATTATGTTTTAAACCTTTCGGCATTAAAACACGTACGAAGTGAAGAAGACGCTTTTACATTAATGCGAATGATTGATGTGAATATTTTGAATACTAAAAAAACCATTGAACAATCCATAGCTCATCGTGTAAAAAAATATTTCTGTGTCTCTACAGATAAAGCTACCAACCCGGTGAACATGATGGGAGCTTCAAAACGTATTATGGAACTTTTTCTAATGCAAAAAAGCAAAGACCTCACTATTTCTATGGTGCGTTTTGCGAATGTGGCATTTTCCGATGGCTCTTTGTTACATAGCTTTGAACAACGGATTAAAAAACAACAACCTATTGTAGCGCCAAGCGATATAAAACGATATTTTATAACACCTAAAGAATCCGGAGAACTGTGCTTAATGTCGTGCATTTTTGGTGAGAATAATGATATATTGTTCCCACAACTCAATAAAAATCTAAACCTCACTAGTTTCTCAGACATTGCTATAAAATACATTACAGCACTTGGTTACGAACCTTATTTGTGCGATAACGAAAACGAAGCTAGGCAATTAGCCAAAACCTTACCTAGAGCAGGAAAATGGCCTTATTTATTGACAAAAAGTGATACCACAGGCGAAAAAGATTGTGAAGAATTCTTTACAGAAGAAGATACCATAGACGTAAAACATTTTAATGCCATTGGTATTATTAACAACGAACACGTAATGGATAACGTCAATGAACTCGATAAATTTTCAAAAGCAATAAAAGCACTCAAGGCAAAACAATCTTGGACAAAAGAAGATTTAACCCAACTATTTTATAAAATATTACCGAACTTTAACCATAAAGAAACGGGTAAATTTTTAGATCATAAAATGTAACTGATGCACAATAAGATAGATGTTGTAATCATGGCTGGTGGTAAAGGAGAGCGTTTAATGCCACTAACCCTAAACACTCCAAAACCGCTTTTAAAAATAGGGAATAAACCCATAATTGAATATAACACAGATCACCTTGCAGTTTCAGGAATTAAGCATATAAATATCACTGTCAATTATTTGAGTGATCAGATTATAACTTATTTTAAAGAAAACAATAAACATCAAATTAATTTTAATTTCATAAAAGAATCAAAGTCTTTAGGGACTATTGGTGCTTTAAAACTTATAGAGCGTTTTAATAATGATTATATATTAGTGATGAATGCAGATTTACTCACTAATGTAAATTTCGAAGCGATTTTTAATGATTTTATTTCAAAAAAAGGAGATGCTTTAATCGCAACGATACCTTATAAAGTGAATATTCCACATGGAGTTGTTGATACGAAAGCCGGTTTTGTTACCGATTTAAAAGAAAAACCGTCTTACACTTATTATTCTAATGCTGGTATTTATATCTTTAAAAAGGAGTGTTTCGACTTTATTCCGGAAAACAACTTTTTTGATGCCACAGACTTAATTGAAATCTTATTGGCTAAGCGGAAAAAAATTGTCAATTACCCTATTTTAAATTACTGGTTAGATATTGGAAAACCTGAAGATTTTGAAAAAGCACAACAAGACATTAAACATTTAAAGTTTTAGTTCATTACTTTTTTCTTGAACCCTATTTCATCTCTAAAACTTAAATTAATTTCTATACCCTAAAAAGGGCAGTATTCATTTTAAAAGATTAGTCACGTGTCGTATCTTTGCACAGCTAAAAATACAGTTACTTTTTAATTCATTTATAGAGCATCTGTAGTTTCAATTATCTTATGAATCACAAACAAGGATTAAAACACCCTATTTTTAAATATATCACTCAATCTGCTGAAGAATTGCAGGTAGAAAGTTACGTTATTGGAGGCTTTGTACGGGACTATTTTTTAGAACGTGGAAATGCAAAAGATATTGATGTGGTTGCTGTTGGAAGTGGTATTGAATTAGCAAAACAAGTCGCTAAAAACTTACCAAACCAGCCTAAAGTTCAAGTTTTTAAAACTTACGGAACTGCCATGTTGCAGTATGATGATATTGAAATTGAATTTGTTGGTGCTCGAAAAGAAAGCTACAATGAAGACAGTAGAAATCCTGTTGTTGAAAACGGTACTTTAGAAGACGATCAAAACCGTCGCGATTTTACCATTAATGCCTTAGCGTTAAGCTTGAATAAAAGTAATTTCGGCGAGCTTTTAGATCCGTTTAATGGGCTTAGTGATTTAGATAAAGAGATAATTCGTACTCCTTTAGATCCTAATATTACATATAGTGATGACCCATTGCGTATGATGCGAGCCATTCGTTTTGCAACACAGCTAAATTTTAAAATTGAAGAAGCGTCTCTTAAAGCAATTACCGATAATAAAGAGCGCATAACGATTATTACCAACGAGCGCATCGTCGTTGAACTCAACAAAATTTTAGAAAGTAAAACACCCTCTATTGGATTTATTCATTTAGAAAAAACAGGATTGTTAGATTATATTTTACCAGAATTAACAGCCTTAAAAGGTATTGACGAAATTGAAGGCCAACGTCATAAAGATAATTTTTATCACACCTTAGAAGTGGTTGATAATATTGCCAAAACTACGGATAACCTTTGGTTACGTTGGGCTGCATTATTGCACGATATAGGAAAAGCACCAACAAAAAAATTTCATAAAAAAATTGGGTGGACCTTCCATGCGCACGAATTTGTAGGCTCTAAAATGGTCTATAAACTTTTTAAACGTTTAAAAATGCCATTGAATGACAAGATGAAATTTGTTCAGAAAATGGTATTTATGAGTTCTCGACCAATTGTTTTGGCAACAGAAGTTACAGATGCCGCAGTAAGACGTTTGGTGTTTGATGCTGGTGACTATGTTGAAGATCTAATGACACTTTGTGAAGCCGATATCACAACTAAGAATCCAAAAAAATTCAAAAAATATCATAATAACTTTCAGAAAGTAAGAGATAAAATTGTTGAAGTTGAAGAACGCGATCAGGTTCGTAATTTTCAACCTCCTGTTTCAGGTGAAGAAATCATGAAAACCTTCAACTTAAAACCTTCAAGAGAAATCGGAATAATAAAAGAAGCGATTAAAGAAGCCATTTTAGAAGGGGAGATTCCTAATGAACATGAAGCCGCTTTTGAGTTGATGTTAGAAAAGGGAAAGGCATTAGGATTGCGAGCTGAGTTAAAAAGCAGCAAAGATTCAAAGTAACAAAGATGAAAAACGATCATACTTATCGTCAACTTTTAGTTTGGCAAAAGTCAATGGCTTTGGTAACGGAAATTTATACTGAAGTAAAGGTTTTTCCTCCTGATGAATTATACGCTTTAACCTCTCAAATCAAAAGATCAGCAACCTCAATACCAAGTAATATCGCTGAAGGCTATGGAAGAGATGGAAAGAAAGATTACTTAAGATTTTTTAAACATAGCGCTAAGCTCCTTATTTGAACTACAGACGCAATTAGAGATTTCTTATAATTTGAAATTTTTAAATGAGATTAGTTTTAACAAACTATATACCGATACAAGAGAGATTGAAAGAATGTTAACCAGTTTCATCAGAAAAATCAAAGGCTAAACTTTGAAACTTTGAAACTTTAAAACTTTGAAACTTTGAAAGTAAAAAAGAAAATAAAGCAGTCATCTATTGGCTACTTACAGGTTGCGCTTTAATTTTTATAATGGTCATCGTTGGTGGTATCACTAGACTGACACATTCTGGCTTATCGATTTCAAATTACAAGTTAATTTCAGGAACTATTCCTCCAATGAACGACGTGGAATGGAATGAAGCTTTCGAACTTTACAAACAATATCCTGAGTATCAAAAACTTCATAATCACTTTGGTTTAGAAGAATTTAAGGATATCTATTTTTGGGAATGGATTCATCGCGTTATTGGTCGATTTATTGGTTTGGTTTTTATAATTCCTTTCATCTACTTTTTAATCAAAAAACGCCTTTCAGCATCTATTATAAAAAAATCAGTCGTGCTACTTCTTTTAGGAGGTTTTCAAGGGTTTTTAGGATGGTATATGGTAAAATCTGGCTTAGTAGATGAGCCTAATGTGAGTCATTTTAGATTAGCAGCGCATTTAACCACAGCCTTTTTAACCTTTGCCTATACGTTTTGGGTAGCTTTAGATTTAATGTTTCCTGACAAAAAAGTCATCGATAAGAAATTCAGAAATTTTATTAGAATTGGTTTAGCCGTTCTTATCCTTCAAATTATATATGGTGCTTTTGTAGCTGGTTTAGATGCCGGATGGATTCATAACCATTGGCCATTAATGAGTGAAGGCAAATGGATTCACGAAACCGTTTATATTGAACAAACACCAACTTACCTCAACTTTTTAGAAGGAAAAAGTGGTGTTCAATTTGTGCATAGAACTTTGGCTTATGTCGTGGTGATTTTTATACTCGCCATTTGGTATAAAGCTAACAGAATGACACTTACCGCTTTTCAAAAGAAAGGGATTAACCTACTCTTAGCAATGGTAGGTGTTCAATTTTTATTAGGAGTTTTTACGTTACTATTAGCAGTGCCAGTATGGTTAGGTGTACTGCATCAAGTAGGTGCATTTATTTTGTTAAGTGCTATGACATTTACCTTACATCGCTTTACGAAATAATTAAAAAATCCCTTAACTTTGCAGCATGATTTATAGATTTAGAATTATCCTAGATAACGATACCGAAGATGATGTGTTCCGCGATATAGAAATACGCGAAAATGACACTATGGAAGATTTACACAATACCATTACACAGTCTTTTGGATTTGATGGTATGGAAATGGCTTCATTTTATGTAAGCGATGAACAGTGGAATCAAGGTGAAGAAATCGCTATGATGGACATGAGCGAAGCTGGCAATGAAGTAAAGATGATGAACGAAACGGTTATCAACTCTATTATTCATGAAGCATCTACACGTCTCATATACCTTTACGATTTTATGAACATGTGGACGTTTTATGTCGAATTAGGTGAGATCGTTGAAGAAGCAGAAGGTACTGATTATCCGAATCTAATGTTTGTTCATGGCCAAATTCCTGATGAAGCTCCAGAAAAAACATTTGAAGCTGAAGAAGATGATGACGACTATAATGAGTTTGAAGATGACTTAGATATTGATGATTATAGTGATTTAGATTTCGATGAAAATTGGAATTAACTAAATCGGTTTAAAGTAACATCCTCATAATTCCGCTTTACAAAGTCAAGAGCATATTTAAGCACTTCACCCATATTTTTACTTTTTCTAAAGTTTAAATCCATGGTATAATTATAGATATCTTCTTTAAGTATTTCAATATGCTTTGGAATAGATATTTCGTCTGCTTCCATACAACTTAATAATGCTTTTAAGCGCGAGCGGTAGCTAATCATTCGTTTGGCAACAATGGAGCGTTCCTCAATTTTATACTGATCTATCGATTCGTGTTGAATTTTTTCACGTACCAATTCTACCATCTTAAAATTTTCTTTAAAAAATTGTGGCCTATAAATCTTTAGATTGCCTTCGTAAGATTGTTGGTCAAAGTCAATGGCTCTAATTTTAAAAACCACATGATCAAAATCGTGCGTTGGAACAATCACATAATTATAAGAACGCATATCACCCAGAAGCCGTATTAAACAACGTTCATTAAACTTTACAAACTCTTTAGCTATTTGCGATTTTTCAGACGAACTACAATCTGGCAACATATTCTTTATAAATTCATCGCCTGGAATACCTGCAATATGCTCTTCGATCAATGTATCCTTACAAACCAAAAAATTGATTTGATATGGTGATAACATCTGCTCCAATTCTAATCCATAAACTCGTGAAGCATCAGCTGTTTTAACGTAAAAGTAAGTGAAATTATCGTTGAGAATATTCCTCACTTTTATTCTGAAAGGTTTAGAATTTCCAAACGTGCAAAAATCAATGGCATCTACATTAAGATATTTTAAAATGCTAGTACCACCATCAGAAATTAAATTTGAGTACACTTGTTTTAAACTAACATCAATTTCTTCGCGCTCAAATCCATTGTAATATACACGTACCCATAACGTATCAACATCATCTTTATCATAGACAACGACAGAGCCTTGAAAACGTAATAAATCGGAATAAAAAATAGGTAAATCTATATTTCTTCTATATTTAGATAAATACGTATCTAATTTTTTAGAAATAGGATATGTTGGTTTTCGTTTTGATATTTTTAAATCCTCACTCATTGGATAAATTTAAGGGTTTTAAAATGAATAATAAAAAGTTACTTTTTAAATTTGATTAAATTATCTTTCAAAGATATCTAAACGAATTAAATCAATCATTTTGTCCGATTAATTATTATAAAATAAAAATTCGTGTAACAAACAAAAGCATCGCTCGTCTTATTCGTATAACCAACTTTTGCTGAAGTTACTTCAGCATCTCAAAAACCAGTCATTTTGGAGCCAATCCTTACTATCAATAATCTTACAAAGAAATTCGGTTATCTCACAGCCGTTAAAAATTTAAGCTTTACAATTAATAAAGGCAATGTCTACGGCATTTTAGGCCCTAATGGAAGTGGTAAATCTACAACTTTAGGTATTGTTTTAAATGTGGTGAATAAAACGCAAGGCGATTTTCATTGGTTTGACGGAAATACGACGACCCATGATGCCTTAAAACAGGTTGGAGCAATAATTGAGCGCCCAAACTTTTATCCATACATGACGGCTGAACAAAATTTAAAATTAGTTTGCCGTATAAAAGGAGTGGATCGAAGTAAAATTGAAGAAAAACTTGCTATTGTAGGATTACTCGATAGAAAAGACCATAAATTCAGAACCTATTCTTTAGGAATGAAACAGCGTTTAGCTATCGCTTCTGCCCTACTTAATGATCCGGAAATTTTAATACTAGATGAGCCTACTAATGGTTTAGATCCACAAGGAATTCATCAAATACGACAAATTATAAAAGATATTGCTGCTAATGGTACAACTATTCTTTTGGCTTCTCACCTTTTGGATGAAGTTGAAAAAGTATGTTCGCATGTGGTTGTCCTTCGTAAAGGAGAAAAATTATATGCAGGTCGTGTAGATGAAATGATTAACAGTCATGGTTTTTTCGAATTAAAAGCTGAAAAACATCAAGAACTTATAGGCCTATTAGAGTTACATTCAAATATTGGTAAAATAAAAGTTGAAGGAGAATTAATTACCGCTTTTTTAAACGAACCAATGTCGGCTTCCGATTTTAATAAATTAATGTTTGACAAAGGTATTTTACTATCACACCTCGTAAAACGTAAAGAAAGTTTAGAAGAGCAATTCTTACAACTCACAGACAACCAATAAATCAATCAAAAGAACAGCAAAATTCTCATCATTTGAGAGTGCGCAAAACCAATCAAATATGTTACGTCTTATAAAAATAGAATTTCAAAAACTTTGGCTTAATAAAGTCAGTCTAGTTTTAATATTTATATCCTTTATTTTACCCTTTACTGTACTTATTTTATCATCCATTAAAATAAATTTTTTCGGCTTTTTCACTCTTGAATTAGGTGAGTTAGGTATTTTTAATTTCCCAATCATTTGGCATATTACAACCTTCTTTGCATCCTATTTTAAATTCTTTTTTGCTATAGTTGTCGTTAGCATGATTGGTAACGAATACAGTAACAAAACCCTAAAACAGAACTTAATTGATGGTTTAAGTAAGAAAGAGTTTGTGCTTTCTAAATTCTATACGATTGTATTTTTCTCTTTATGCGCGACGTTACTTATTGGGATTGCAACATTTGTAATTGGAATGTACTATTCAAGTTATACTGAAGCTACTATTATTTTTAGAGAAGTTGAATTTTTACTCGCCTATTTTGTAAAACTCGTTGGTTTCTTCAGTCTATGCTTATTTTTTGGAATGCTGGTAAAACGTTCTGCATTTGCTTTAGCGTTCTTGGTAGTTCTTTACATCGTAGAATGGTTAGTGTTTTGGGCAGCAGTCTATGTATCCGGAACTGTAGAAACAGCGTTTAAAGTCAAAGGGTTTTTACCGCTAGAATCTATGTACAACCTTATCAATCAACCTATACAACGCATTGTAATGACTAAATTCCCTGAAAAAACGGATATTATGTACGACTATGCTGTCCATTGGTATGAGATTGCTATCGTTTTAGGTTGGACTGCATTATTCGTGTTTTTATCTTATCTATTATTAAAAAAGAGAGATTTATAATCACTTTGTAAAAATTGCTTTACAATGATAGAATGTTAAAACTTGGGATTTTTTATGTTCTAGTTGCTATATTGTGTGCCTAATGTGTATTGCCCACATTATGCTCTTATGAAAAGGAATTTTTTAATTTTATTACTACTCATTACTAGTGTTCAACTTTATGCACAAAGTGAAGCATCATTTTGGTATTTTGGACAAAATGCTGGTTTACGGTTTAATGCAGAAACAGGAACTGTAACCGCAATAACTAATGGCCAAATAAACACTTTAGAAGGCTGTACCTCTATTTCCGATTCCGATGGTAATTTGTTATTCTACTCCGATGGAAGAACCGTTTGGAATAGAAATCACCAAATTATGGCAAATGGCAATTATTTTGGTGGCACAGGGCTTCTAGGAGATCCATCGAGCACGTCATCTGGTCTTATTGTTCCTAAACCAGAAGATCCTGATAAGTATTATCTTTTTACCGTAGATGAACCTCATCATAATAACGCAAGCACATATCCTAACCAATACACCGGAACTTATGAAGGAGGAGGAACTATTCCGTCTCAAGATGACGGTTTTAATAATGGTTTTAATTATTCATTAATAGATATGACTTTAAATGCTGGATTAGGAGATGTGGATTCTGCAGAAAAGAATATCCATTTAGTAACCTATGATACGTCTATCCCGTTAGAAGTTCAATATAAAAGTTCTGAAAAAATTACGGCCGTACGTGCTGAAGACTGTTCGTCATTTTGGGTAATTACACATTTGGGTAATAAATTTTACGCATTTAGAATTGGTATCAATGGCGTACAATCTACTCCTGTTATCTCAGAAGTTGGTCCTTATGTTCCCATTGAAGGTTACAGGCGTAATTCTTTAGGCTATATTAAATCCTCTCCTGATGCCTCTAAATTAGTTGCTGCAAACTATGGTGAAGCTACAATTACAGGCGGCAATGCACCTGGCAACGTTTTTTTATACGATTTTAATAATGAAACCGGAACGTTAACCAACCCATTAGAACTTTACAGTTCGCAAAACGGAAATAGTCCTTATGGTGTAGAATTTTCTGCTGAAAGTAGAAAAGTATACGCTACGATGAGCGAAGGCGGATCTGGAGATGGTGCTAGCCACATATTACAATGGGATTTAGAAAACAATGATATTCCAAATTCGTTACAAATAATTCACTCCTCTAATACTGTTTCTGCTGGAGCGCTGCAATTAGGGATTGACCGCCGCATTTACAGAGCAAATTTAAGTTATAATGGCAATCCTACTATTTCAAAATATTTAGGAATTATTAATAATCCTGAAGCTGATGGATTGGCAGCTAACTACAACGAACGCGGTATATTATTAGATATTAATGGTTCAAATCAAAACACTAGTACAATTGGGTTACCGCCTTTTATTCAATCGTTATTTAATTCTGAAACTGATATTATTAGAAATGGTATTAGTACCAGCGAATTAAAGTTATGCACCAACGATACCTACACTTTACAAGCCGACGCTATTGCTGGCGCAGATTATGTATGGTCTTTTGATGGTGTTCCTTTAACTGAAACATCAGCCCAATTATTAGTGGATACTCCTGGTTTTTATGAAGTTTATATTGAACAGAATAATGGTGAATGCCCAATAACAGGTAGTGCTGTTGTTGGTGTTTTTGAAATCCCTATGGCAAATCCACTCTCCGATCTTACCGTTTGCGATAGTAGTGACAACGACGGATTTACAAGCTTCGATTTTACGACTAAAAATACTGAAGCGTTATTAACTCAAGATCCCTTAGAGTATAATGTAAGTTATTATGAAACACCAGAAGATGCTAACTCTGGTGAAAATGAATTGACGTTTCCATACACCAATACAGCTAATCCACAAACCATATTTGTTCGTGTAGATAACGCAAACAACACGAATTGCTATGCCGTTAATTCGTTTAATCTTGAAGTTTTTAATACCCCTCAAATTACCGAACTAAGTAACATTGAGTTTTGTGATAATGTGGGAGATGTTATGGACGGCATTGCAATTATAGCACTGGAAGATATAATTCCAACAATTACAGAAGCTCAATCGGAAACAAACGTTAATATCACATTCCATAGATCACAAGATGATGCAGATACAAACACAAGCGCATTGCCACTTAATTACACGAATACAAACGCAATTAACGACACTATTTTTGTTAGAGTTGAAAACATATTGAACACTGATTGCTTTAATACAGCTTCTTTTAATGTGGTAATTAATCCTATTCCTGTGGCTAATGATATTACAATTATTCAATGTGATGAAGATGGTATTCCGGAAGGTTTTACAACTTTTAATTTAAAAGATAGTATCGGTGAGATTACAGACGGTGTATTAAATTCAAGTGTTGATTTTTACAGCTCTCAAACTGATGCAGAAAATGAAGAAAACCCCATTAATGCCGATGCCTTTGAGAATTACTTTACTCCTCAAACGGTATATGCAAGAGTAATAAATACAAATTCTGACTGTGCCAACATTAGTGAAGTTACTTTAGAAGTTAGTACAACTTCATCAAACGACGCAAGTTTGTCTTTATGTGATACAGACGGCAGCGAAGATGGATTTATGACTTTTAATCTTACAGATGCTAACGCTACTGTGTTATCTAACGCACCTTTGGATTTCGGTATAATGTATTATGAAACTTATGATGATGCCTTATTAGAAACTAATGCTGTTAATTCAACATATACCAATACCACTCCTTACCAACAAACCATATACGCACGTGTAGAAAATGCCAATGCTTGCTATGGTATAAGTCAAATAGCATTAACTGTTTTTGAATTACCAAATATTGAAGCTGAATTTGAAACGTTCTATTGTTTAAATTTCTTTCCAGAAACAATCGTGTTAAATGGAGGTGTTATAAACGACTCTACTAGTAACTACTATTATAATTGGTCTACAGGAGAAAACACATCAGCAATTGAAATAAATGCACCAGGAACTTACAGTGTTAGAATCACTAACACCAATGGTTGTTTTAAAGACCGAACTATTACTGTTTTAGCATCTAATATAGCCTCCATTACGCAAATTGAAGTGGTTGATGCTTCACTAAATAATTCTATTTCCGTCATAGTTAATGGAGAAGGGGTTTATGAATATGCGATTGATGACATTAACGGCCCTTACCAAGACAGTAATACCTTTAATAATATTGAATCAGGATTGTATACAATTTATGTTCGTGATAAAAATAATTGTGGCATTACCGAAGATTTAGTTTCGGTTATCGGTTTTCCTAAATTTTTCACGCCAAACGATGATACCAAAAACGATTTTTGGCAGGTTTATGGCATTACTAATAATTTTCAAGCAAATTCTTCTATATTTATTTTTGATAGATATGGTAAACTTTTAAAAGAGCTCGACCCTTTAAGCCCTGGTTGGGATGGCACCTTCAATGGTGAAAAAATGCCAACAAGCGATTATTGGTTTAAAGTAACTCTAGAAGACGGACGCACCTTTACAAATCACTTTACATTAAAACGATGATGAATACCCCTAATTTTATGAAAAAAGCTATTGTATTAATTTGTTGCTTTTTTTGTAGTACTCTAGTTTATGCCCAACAACCTAATGATTGCCAATTCGCTGTAACGGTTTGCGGTAATTCTGATTTCAGTTTAAATGTTAATGGTATTGGCACCCAAGAATTAAACAACTCCAATACTTGCAGTAGTCAAGAAAATAACAGCATTTGGTTGGAAGTTAATATTGCTACAGCCGGTACTTTAGCTTTTACTTTGACTCCGAGTAGCTCTAATATTAGTGAAGATTATGACTTCTTCGTTTTTGGACCTAATGTAAGCTGTGGAAATATTGGACAAGCCATTCGCTGTTCTACTACAAATCCTGCTGCTGCTAATCAAGGAAATAATCGAACAGGTCTGAATTCCACGGATCCAGATCCGGACGAAGGACCAGGAGCAGATGGAGATAGTTTTGTAAGTGACATAGACGTCTTAGCAGGAGAAAGCTATTTTATTGTTATTGATAGGCCTATTGGTAATAGTCCATTTTCTTTAGAATGGACTGGCACAGCCTCTTTTCCAGAAGCACCATCGAATCCTTTAGTTGATAACACAACATCAATCAGCTTACCAAGCATTGATGTTTGCGATTCCACAGCTCCTTTTAACGATAATATCACAGAATTTGACCTCAACACTTTAACTCAAGATATTATCAATGGTGAATCAGATGTCATGGTAACGTATCACAAATCTGAAAGTGATGCCAACATTAATGTAAATGACTTAGGTACTATTTTTAATAATACATCTGGTAATGAAACCATATATGTCAGAATAGAAAACTTAACTACGGGTTGTTATATTATTAATGATTTTAATATCAATGTTTCGGCACTCACCAACTTTAATGCGACTTCAGATTATAACATTTGTGATGATGATTTAGATGGAGATGACCAAAATGGTATTTCAACTTTTGATTTTAATGTGAAGTCACAAGAAATTATTGACGGAATTGCAGGTACCAATTATGCTATTAGCTATCATTTAAGTCAAGCAAATGCAGAAACATTAGCGTCAGTGCTACCTCTTAATTATAGGACTGACACTCCTACTCCAACTGAAATATTTGTTAGAATTGAAGATTTAGATTCTGGCTGTATTGGTTTCACATCGTTTAATATTAACGTCGATCCAAAACCAATAGCTAATAATGTAGCGCTTATACAATGTGATGAAGATGGTATACCAGAAGGTTTTACAACATTTAATATTACTCAGGCATTCGATGAAATTACAGAAGGAGATCCCAACTCTACGATAGAATATTACCTCTCTCAAATTGATGCTGAGAATCAAGAAAATGCTATTGACGGTAGTTCTTTCGATAATTTTTTCAACCCACAAATTATTTATGCTAGGGTCACCAACGCTAGTACTAGCTGTATTAATTTTAGTGAAATTTCCTTAGAAGTTAGTACAACTGCCACTAACAATGCTAGTATTCAATTATGTGATACCGATGGCACTGAGGATGGTTTTATGGAATTTAATCTTAGTGATAGTAACGCTGAAGTATTAGCTGGTTCTCCTGCAAATTTAGATGTGGTATATTATGAAACTTATGAAGAGGCTTTAATTGAAAGCAATCCACTTGGCACCACTTTTATTAATACTGTGGCTTATAATCAAACCATTTATGGACGTGTAGAAAGTGTTAATGCCTGTTATGGAATTAGCGAAATAGAACTTACTGTTTTTAGACTCCCTAATATTGAAACCACATTTGAGACCCAATATTGTCTCAACTTTTTTCCCGAAACAATAACAATTAATGGTGGACTTATTGATGATATTCCAAACAATTACTATTATGAATGGTCAACTGGAGAAGACACTTCTTCCATAGAAATTAATGCACCGGGAACTTATACAGTAAGAGTTACTAATACGAATGGTTGTTTTAAAGATAGAACCGTTACAGTTCTACCTTCCAATAGTGCTACAGTGACTAATATTGAAGTTATTGATGCCACTCAAAATAATACCATTACTGTTTTTGTAAGTGGTGAAGGAGATTATGAATATGCTCTAGATAATAGGAATGGCCCTTACCAAGATGCCACGACTTTTGAAGATGTAGCTCCAGGACTTTACACCGTTTACATTAGAGATAAAAATAATTGTGGAGTTACAGACGCCTTAGTTTCTGTGATTGGTTTCCCTAAATTCTTTACGCCAAATGCCGATGACAAAAATGATTATTGGCAAGTAAAGGGGGTTTCTTCTCTTTTTCAATCCAATTCTTCTGTATTGATATTTGACCGTTATGGAAAACTATTAAAAGAACTCGATCCGCTTAGCGTTGGTTGGGATGGGACATTAAATGGTGAAATGATGCCAAATAGTGATTATTGGTTTAAAGTTAAACTTCAAGATGGACGAACATTTACCAATCATTTTTCATTGAAACGGTAATTTTAAAAATTGTATTTTCGTTTGACCAATCTCGTAATTTGAAAAATCCTTATTACATAGTATGTTTCTTTTTATTTAGCATAGCACAGCCATTATTTGCACAAGATGTTTCGTTATACCAGCAATTTAATGGCCGATATGATTATACCGCTATTGGCAACACTATGAATACGGTTGAAAATGGCACTTTCGGACCTTGTATTATTTTAACCTCATCATCAGCAAACTTATCGATAAATAGTGACCAAAATGTAGTTGCCGCCTATTTATATTGGGCAGGTTCTCATACTGGTGATTTTAATATTTCATTAAATAATATCGATATCACTGCCGAACGTACGTTTAGTGATGCTATAGATACTGACCGTGTTTTCTTTGCGGCTTTTGCCGATGTGACTTCAATAATTTTGGATCAAGGTAGTACTGATTACACCGTTTCTAATTTTGATCTTACCAATGATATTGGTCCATATTGTTCCACAGGTACCAACTTTGGTGGTTGGGCCATAACTATAATATATGAAGACAATAACTTACCTCTTAACCAACTAAATGTTTATGATGGTTTACAAAGCGTCCCAGATTTTCTAAATATTACATTAGATAATTTAAACGTTTTAGATAATGAAAATGCTAAAATTGGTTTCATTGCTTGGGAAGGAGACAAATCTTTAGCGGTTAATGAGCAACTGACTATTAATGGAAGTGTCATTAGCAACGCTCCATTAAACCCTGCAAACAATGCCTTTAATGGCACTAATTCTTTTACAGGAGATTCAAACCTATACAATATGGATATTGATGTTTATAGCATTCAAAACAATATTAATATTGGAGATACCTCCGCAACGATAGCGCTCACCTCGGGTCAAGATTTCGTAATGATAAATAATATAATCACAGTATTAAATAGTCAATTACCAGATGCCACAATAATCATTGACAATAATACAGTGAGTTGTGGAGATACTACCATTGAGTTATTTTACACCGTATATAACACAAATAGCACCGATATTTTGCCTGCTCATACGCCAATTGCTTTTTATAGTGACGGTATTTTAATTGATACCAGTGCAACGGTAAACGATATTGCTATAAATGCCAGTGAAAGTAATTCAGTTTACCTCACTCTATCGGATAGTATAGATCCTAATGTTACAATTGTAGCCATAGTGGATGATAATGGCACCATGAATGGTATGGTCACAGAATCTAATGAAAACAACAATAGTACATTTAAAGATATTGACTTACTTATTGTTTCTGAAATAACACAACTCCCTAACTTAATTGGTTGTAATGAAGGACTAGAAACTTCTAATTTCAATTTATTTGAAGCACTTACAGTTTTGAATCATAATGAAGAAGACATTACGTTTTACCATTCACTAGATGACTTAGAAACAGATTTTAATTCGATCAATGTACCATCAGATTATAATAATGTTTCTAGCCCTGAAACCATATATGTTAAACGAATAAGTGATCCTTGTTATGAGATATTTCAGTTTGATTTGACTATTGAAAATTGTCCACCTTACATTCCTCAAGGATTCTCACCCAATGGTGACACAAAAAATGATTGGTTTAATATTCAAGGGCTGTACGACATATTTACGGAACACGAATTACAAATTTACAATCGCTACGGAGAACTGATTTTTGTCGGTCATAATGAAAAGCCTTGGTTTGGTAAAATAAACAGAGGACTTAACAACAAAGGCAACAAAGCACCTGTTGGGACCTACTATTATATTTTAAATCTAAATGACCCAAATTATAAACCTTTTGTTGGTTGGGTATATATAAACTATTAGAATAGGTCTTAATTTTTCCGAATTGTTAAAGTTTTAGTCCATTCATCTTATTTTTTTGCTATTACCCTTTAGTTACTTTAATTTTATACCTGTTAGTGAAATTCCTTTACTAATTCCCTCCATATTTTAATAACTCCCTCAAAAATTTTAATAGTTAATTATTATCTATAATTATATTTTAGATTTAATACTGTTATGAAATTAAATTATTGACATACAGATTAAGATATTTCTTACATTACCGTTAGAAATATTCATAATTATATGTGTAAGAATAATCTCTTTTTGCTGTATATATCAGCTTAAAAGCCACTTTCTCGGCTCTAAATGTTAACATTTAGTGTAGTTTGACGTATTTTTTTGTATTTCATCTTATTTTAATATACTTTTCGCCCATATTAAATAACGTGTGTGCGTTGACTCCAAATCTACCCTACACTAACATAGTAAACCTTAACCGAAACTAATGACTTATTTAAACCGCTCCCTCTGCTTATTTATTGGATTAATTTGTAGTATTTCTTTTTCTCAACAAGTAACCGTAGATAATTCAGTTTCACCTCAAGACTTAATTCAAAACACATTAATACAAGGCTGTGTAGAAGTCTCAAACATTAACTCTCCCTCAAATGGATCTACTATCGGAATTGGTAGTTACGGTTATTTTGAGCGTGCTAATTCAAACTTTCCTTTCGAAAACGGAATTGTCTTAACCACAGGAAATGCAACATCTGCTGGTAACGGACAAAACAATACCATATTAAACGAAGGAGATGCAACATGGTTAACAGATAGTGACCTTGAAACCGCATTAGGAATTTCAGGTACCGTAAATGCGACATCAATAGAATTTGAATTTATATCAATTTCAAATCAGATACAGTTTAATTATATTTTAGCTTCAGAAGAATATTTTGGTAATTTTCCTTGTGATTATTCTGATGGCTTTGCTTTTTTAATTAGAGAAGCTGGTACTACCGCCCCATATACAAACATTGCTTTAATACCTGGAACCACAACTCCGGTTAACACTAATACGGTTCATGATGAAATCGTAGGATTTTGTCCTGCCTCAAATGATGAGTATTTTGAAGGTTATAATCTTGGTGACACTAATTATAATGGTAGAACCACTGTCCTTTCTGCAACTGCAGCTATTCAACCAAATGTTCAGTATCAAATTAAACTTGTTATTGCAGATCAGAATGATCAAAATTATGACTCTGCTGTATTTATTGAAGGAAATAGTTTTAATGCTTCTGTAGATTTAGGGGAAGATTTTTCTACATGTGCTACCAGTGTTGAATTAGACGGAAACATAGACAATCCTAATGCCGTATATTCTTGGTTTTTCAATAACTCTCAAATTCCTTCTGCTAACCAATCGACTATAACAGCATCGCAATCTGGTAACTATCGTGTAGAAGTTCAATTACCACTTGCAGGAAGCTCTTGTGTTATAGAGGATGCTATTGATGTTACTTTAAGTTCTACGCAAACTTCTGATCCTTTAACAGATTTTTTACTTTGTGATGATTTAAGTGGTGACGGCTTAGAAATGTTTGATTTATCAACCAAAGATGCCGAAGTTATTGCTTCTGTTCCTTCATCAACGTATGCCATTTCTTACCACTATAATAACTCTGATGCTATTAGTAATAGTAACGCTATAACAAGTCCGATTCAAAATACGGCGAATCCGCAATCTATTCATGTAAGAATTGAAGATACCGTAAATGGTTGTTTAGCATTTTCAACATTCAACTTAGTTGTAAATTCATTACCAATAATTTCAAACCCAACAGACTTAGAAGTTTGTAGTGCTGGTTCTGTTAACGGAAGAGTAGCGATGAATTTAAATGCTTATAAGGATTCTGAAATCACACTTTCTCAACCCAACCTTGTGGTTAGCTATCATAGTTCTGCATCAAGTGCTACTTCTGGTATCAACGCGTATTCTATGCCTTATACTAATACCAATCCAACAGAAGTAATATATGTAAGTGTCAAAAATATTGAAACAGGTTGTATTAGTACTACAACTTTAAATATTAGTGTTATTGACAGTCCGGTTATAAACACAGAAGTACATTATATCGACGCTTGTGATACGGATTTAGATGGTTTTGCTAATTTTGATTTAACCACTATTATTCCAGAAGTTCTAGAAGGTTTAACTGATGTCACAGTAACTTTTCATACGTCACCAGAAGATGCACTTTCAGGATTGAACCCAATTGCAGATGATACTAATTACGCAAATATCAACTTTGAAGAGCAGCTTGTATATATAAGAGTACAAAACACTAGTTCTGGCTGTGCCTCAACAACACCAATTGAACTGCATACCAACTTGTTATTAACAGCAACAAATATTAGAGACATTTCAGTTTGTGATGTAGATGACGATGGAACAGAGGCATTTGATTTTGAAAATATTGCCGTTGGTATTATTAATGAATTACCTGATGTAGATGTCGTATTTTATGAAACAGAATCAGATAGAGATAATGGAATTAACGCTATTGATTCAACAGTATCTTATAATTCACAAAGCAATCCACAAACCATTTATATCACATTAGAAAGTTTGACGTGTAGTGAAGTTGCAGAATTTGATTTGGTATTGTATCCGATCATTCAATTCGATTCTGTTGTTAATTTAACGGTTTGTGATGAAGACCAAGATGGTTTTACAATTACTAATTTATCAACATTAAATGGTGATGTAACCAATGGTGAAGATGGTTTTGAAGTAAAATATTTCCTTACAGAACAAGATGCTATTGATAATACCAATGCATTACCTAATAACTATGAAAATGTTAGTAACCCGTTTACATTATATCCTAGAATTACATTTTCTGAAACCGGCTGTTTTGATTATAACTCATTTGAAGTTACGGTTTTACCAGCGCCAGAAAGCGAAAAACCTTTAGACATTATTATTTGTGATGCTGATAGAGACGGCTTCTCTCCAATAAATTTAAACAATAGTATCCCAAATTCCATTTTAGCAACACCAAATAGAAGTGTTAGCTTTCATAATAGTTTAGCGGATGCGCGTTCTGATGAAAATGAAATTCAAAGTATAGCTAATTATTCAGCACAAACAGAAATTGTTTACATGCGTGTTGAAAATAGTACTACTGGTTGTTATGCTATTGAAGAATTAGATATTATTGTAAACACATTACCGTATGTTGGAGATTTATCTAACTATGTACAACAATATACGTTCTGTGAAGATGTATCTGATGGTATCGGTCAATTTATTTTCGAAAACAAAGATGGTGAAGCTTTAGACGGACAAACAGGAAAAGTAGTAAGTTACTACCTTAACCCAACTGATGCCGATAACAAAACGAATGCCATTGTTAAAACAAGTACTTATGAAAATATTAGCAATCCACAACAAATCTATGTGAGGATTGAGAATACGACAGACGAATCTTGTTATTCTACTTCTTCATTCACAATTGAGGTTGGTACTAACCCTACTTACAACGAACCAACTAACTGGTTTGTATGTGATGACATTTCAAATGATGGCTCTGAGCTGTTTGATTTTTCTAGTATAGTTGATGAAGTAAAAGCTGGTATTCCAGATATTCAAACCGTAAAATTCTTTACTACAGAAAACGATGCTAGAAATAACACTAATGAAATCCCACTTCAATACGAAAACACTGTAAATCCGCAACAAATTTTTGTTCAGATAGATAATGGTACAATTTGTCAATCTATAACATCATTTGTAGTGAATGTGATTAAAGTACCAGACGTTACACTTGCAGCACCATTGATAGAATGTGATGATGACACTGATGGGACTCTTGTATTTGATTTAACTGGGGCAGAATCTAATATTACAGATGTTAGACAAGAAAATATTGTCATTGAATATTATACTACTTTCGAAGATTCTGAAGCTGGCTCTAATCCAATTTCAAATCCTGAAAGCTATACAAACATATCAAATCCTCAAACGATTTATATGAAAGTAACAAATACGGTTTCTAATTGTTATGCAGCACTTCCGATAGAGTTAATCGTAAATCAACCACCTATCATTAATGATTTTGAACACTATACAATCTGTGAGAATGACACTAATACTGTAGACTTAACAGAAATTAATGAAATTGCAACTGATAATAGTTATAACGTATTATATAGCTACTTCTCTAACGAAGCAGATGCTATCGCTAATACGAATGCGCTAGACACCAATTATACGTACCAAAGTAATTTTGATACATTGTTTGTGAGAACAGAGTATAGCACTACGCATTGTTCAACGTATTACGAATTCAATTTAAAAGTAGATGCATTACCAATAGCCAATCAACCGAATGATTTAGTGGCTTGTGATGATGACTTTGATGGTATTTTAGAATTTGATTTAGCACAACTAAACGCAAGTATCTTAGGAGGACAAAACTCTAATTTATTTACGCTGACGTATCATAATTCAGAGCTTCAAGCACATGAAAATAATTCTGCTTTAGAAATGGATTATATGGCTTTTGATGGTGAAGTTATTTATGCACGTGTAGAAAATAGCAATACAGGATGTTATAGTATAACGTCATTCACGGCAATTGTAAATCCTATTCCTGTAGTTGATGTAGGAGATCAAGTTATTTGTCTAAATAATACCCCGTTGCTTGTATCAGCAAATACAAATTATGCTAGCGACTCTTATTTATGGTCTACGGGTGAAACGACTCCAGAAATTGATGTAACTGAAGTTGGTAATTATTGGGTAACTGTAACTTCTCAATATGGTTGTGAGAATACTAGTTATTTTGGAGTCACTGAATCTGAAACGGCTACCATAGAAACAACAGAAGTTCTAGATTTCTCAGACCCAAACAATATTACAGTTACGATCAGTGGTATTGGTAATTACCTTTATCAATTAGATGATTTTGAACCTCAAGAATCAAATGTTTTTCAGAATGTCGCAATGGGCTATCATACCGTTACAATCGTAGATTTGAATGGTTGTGCTAATGTTACAAAAGAAGTTTTAGTAGTTGATATTCCGAAGTTCTTTACCCCAAATAACGATGGTGATTTTGATACTTGGCATATCGTAGGTATTGAAACATTACCTGGAACTGTTATTAATATCTTTGACCGTTATGGCAAACGTATTAAGCAGTTAACGTCTAGCTCTCCTGGTTGGGATGGTTATTACAACGGTAAAGTACTACCAACAAGTGACTTTTGGTTTATCGCGGAAATAAAACGTGGTTCTATTGCTTTTGAAGTTAAGGGTCATTTTACCTTGAAACATTAATAAATATTATACCAAAAATTGATTTATAACAATCCCCTTACGTCTTGGTAAGGGGATTTTTTTATTTAAGAATATGTTTCTGAATGTAATGCACATCTGGTCATAATACTCAAAATTAGGATGGTGTTTCTAAGGCAAAAAATATAATTATTAAAGCATATTTATTTGTCCCAGATGTCGTTCAAAACGGGAAAAAGTTTCTAATAAAAGGTCATTTTACACTAAGACGCTAAAATTTGATATAAAAAAGTACGCATTTAACTATTTGTCATTCGTCCAACTAAAAAGGTTAGTTACCTATAAAACCTATATTACTAGTGATTTTTCAGTATTTTTTTTCTCCTAAAACTGCATAGCATAAAATTAAAAGTATTTTATCTAAGCTTTTTTTCTAAAATAAAACCGTGAAACTAAACTTAGTATTTTCTCTCGTTATTACTTTTATTGTTCTTAATTGCAGTTATTCTCAACAAATAACAACGGATGATTCCTTGCCTTTACAACAACTCATTCAACAAAATTTAGGACAAAATTGTGTTGAAATCTCTAACATATCATCACCTGTTAATGGCTCTATAAATGGCTTTAACAGTTTCGGTCATTTTGAACGCGCAAATTCTAGTTTCCCCTTTGAAAATGGTATTTTACTAACCACAGGAAATGTCAACTCCGCAGGTAATATTCTTAACAGCAACCCTCTAAACGAAGGTGATGACACATGGCAAACGGATACAGATTTAGAAAACGCTTTAGGAATTTCTAATACACAAAATGCCACATCCATACAATTCAACTTTATTTCAGTCGCTAACCAAATACAATTTAATTACTTACTCGCTTCAGAAGAATACCAGCAAGAATTCCCCTGTTTTTATTCAGATGGCTTTGCTTTTTTAATTCGCGAAGCAGGTTCTTCTGCACCATATTCAAACATTGCCTTGGTTCCTGGTACAGCTACACCTGTAAACACAAATACAATACACGACCAAATTGAAGGTTTTTGTGCTGCCGAAAATGAAACTTTTTTTGAAGGCTACAACGTTGGTGACACTAATTATAATGGAAGAACAACTGTACTCACCGCAACAGCAGCAATTCAACCTAACGTAGAATATCAAATTAAACTGATTATTGCAGACCAAACGGACAATAATTTTGATTCAGCTGTCTTTATAGAAGGTAATAGTTTTAATGCTAATGTTAATCTTGGTCCCGATATTACCACATGTGGAGATTCCGTTTTATTGAATGGGGATATTCAAAATCCACAGGCGTCCTACAAATGGTTTCAAAATGATATACTCATCGCTGGTGAAAATAACCCAACGCTAGATGCACAATCTTCTGGCACCTATCGCGTTGAAATCACTATACAACTTAACGCGACTTCATGCGTCATTGAAGATACTGTTGAAGTTACGCTCAATACAGAGCAACCTTCAACCCAGATTTCAGATATTATTTATTGTGATGATGATTCTAATGATGGTATAGCCAATTTTGATCTTTCTACTAAAGACAATGAAGTATTAGCTTCCGTACCTCCTTCAACTTACAACATAAGCTACCACTACTCTAGTGATGCCGCTCAAAACAGCAATAGTCCCATTCTAGGTACTATTCAAAACACGACGTCTCCACAACCCATTTATGTTAGAATTGAAGACACTGTAAATGGCTGTTTGGCCTTTTCTACATTCAATTTACTGGTGAATGAGAAACCTGACTATGAAGATCCTGATCCGATCATCGTTTGTAAAGACCCCACTTTAGATGGTTTTACCTTCGTAGATTTAACTATTGCTAACGATCAAATTATAAACGGGAATACTAATTTATTTGTCTCTTATCATTATTCGGAACCCGAAGCAGATTTAGGTGTTAATCCCATTTTCTCACCATACTCAAACGCTAACATCTCCCAAACGCTTTATGTTAGAGTTTATAATGCGCTTACAGGTTGTTTTTCTACAACTTCAATTTCTGTTGAATTACAAGAAAGTCCTGATATTAATTTAGATAATCAATGGATTAACGCCTGCGAACAAGATGAGGATGGTTTTGAAGCTTTTGATTTAACAACTGTTATAGATGATGTTTTGCAAGGACTTACAGGTTTAGATGTTAGTTTTCATATCACTAATGAAGATGCTATAAGCAACATGAATCCCATAGCAGATCCTGAAAATTATATAAATACAACACCAAATTTTCAAATAATCTACATACGCGTTCAAGATCCTTTGACAGGATGTAATACAATTGTAGAATTAGAACTGCATTCTAATATTATTCTAACAACATTTTCAAATGTTACTTTTATTGTTTGTGATGATGTTTCTAATGATGGCATCGCTGATTTTGATTTGAATGCTGTTGAAGCAGATCTTAAAGATGACTATGACGAATTTGACGTTTCATTCTACTTGACCGAAGATGATAGAGAGAATGACATCAATGCATTAGATAAATTTATTCCGTTTAATGTCATTGACAATGGTACAATTCTATATGCCACTATGGCCGATGGAGAATGTGACGGTTTTGTAGATATTGCATTGCAAATTGCTCCGGCCATTATCTTAACACCTCAAGTTGTTGATTATTGTGATGAAGATAATGATGGATTCACCACTTTAGTTATGGATACCTTTAATAGTGTTGCAAGCCAAGGTGTGCCTGCTGTAAACGTTAAATATTACCTTACTGAAAACGATGCCATAAATAATGAAAACATACTTCCAGATTATGTCTACAATACTTCTAATCCCCAATTACTTTATATAAGAGTTACCAATTCTCAAACCGGATGTTATGATATTTCCACTCTAGAAGTTAACGTGGTTAGCGCACCTACAATTACATATCCTGACGCTATAATTGTTTGTGATAATGATCAAGATGGTATTTCTAATGTGGATTTAATTTCTAAAATCCCAGAGATAACGAGTGCTACCACAGGGTTTGAAATCACATTTTATAATGATTATAATTTTGCTATTGCAGGTGAAAATGAAATAATAACTCCAGAAGATTATACCACAGCTACACAATATATTTATGCACGCGTTGAAAATGAAACCACAGGCTGTTACAGCTTATCCGGATTTTATGTTTATGTGAATACCTTGCCCGAATTTGTTCCAATTACAAATTTTGAAAATTGCGAAGCAGACATCACTGGAGTTGCTGATTTTTATTTCTACTTAAAAGATGATGAAATCCTTAATGGCCAGCCAGACAAACAAGTACTTTATTATAGGACAGAAGCCGATGCCCTTGCTGGAGATAATGTTATAGACAAATATTCAATCTTTAATAACACATCTAGCCCTCAAACGATATATGTTAGAGTAGAAGGCCTTACAGACTCTAATTGTTTTGGCACCTCTTCATTTGAAATAGAGGTTGGTTCTATTCCTATTTTTAATGCTGCAACAAGTATTTTTGTTTGCGATGACATTAGTAACGACGGTTTTATAACCATTGATTTAAACGATAAGATAGCCGAAATGGTTGCTGGTAGTCCAGAAACATTAGATATTACATTTCATGAATCTGCCTTTGATGCCACTAACAATAGTAATCCTGTTCCTTTAATTTACACCAATTCAACAAACCCACAAGAGCTTTATGCCAGAGTCGATAACGGCAATCATTGCAAAGGGATTTCAGCTTTTGATATTAATGTTATTACAGCACCTGTTGTTAATTCTTCAACACCAATTGCACGCTGTGATGACAATTACGATGGTATTTTAACTTGGGATTTAACAGTTTCTGAAGTTGAAATACTAGGAGTAAGACAAGACAATATTGAAGTCACTTATTTTGAAACTATAGAAGATTTAGAAGCTGATACAAATCCAATTCTAGATCCTGAAAACTATGATAACATCAGTAACCCACAAACAGCTTACGTTAAAATAACCAACACACTTAGTAATTGCTTTGTTAATGTTCCTCTAGATTTAATTGTGAATCTTCCTCCACCCTTCAATGATTTTGAAGTTTATCAAATTTGTGATAATCCAACCAATAGTTTCGACCTTTCAGAAATTGAAGCTGTCATAATTAATCCAGGAACACAAACCACTTTATCATATTTTGAAAGTTATAATAATGCCCAAAACAGTATAAGTCCATTAGCTTTAAATTATAATTATCAAACGACAAATGATGTTATTTTTGTTCGTATCGAACACTCTGATACGGGCTGCTTTTTTGTTTATGATTTTATACTTCAAATTAATCCTTTACCGATTGCAAATACACCAAATAATATTGAAGCTTGTGATGATGATTCTAATGATGGTATTGCTTCTTTTAATTTAGAATCTCAAACCGATATCATTTTAGGCACTCAAAATCCTGATAATTTTACAGTAACTTATCATTTAAATCTTACTGCTGCAGACGATGGAGACAACCCAATTTCATCTCCTTTTATAACGTCAAACCAACAGCAGATTATAGTCCGAATTGAAAACAATGAGACAGGATGTTATAGCCTAACTGATTTTACCTTAATCGTAAATCCGCATCCAGAGATTCCTGAGCCTCTTTTAGAATGTGATACTAATTATGATGCAAATACACCTTTCAATTTAACAACAGCTGAAGACGATTTATTCACAACAACTAATCCCGATAATGTCATCTCCTATTTTACATCCATAGACGATTTGCAAATAGGTAGTAGTCCTATTTTAAATCCTGAAAATTATTCTAACACTAGCAATCCACAAACGGTGTTTATAAAAGTTTATAATTCAGTTGCCGATTGCTTCACTTTTGTGCCGTTAGAATTAAATGTAAATCTTCCTCCGGCAACAAATGCTTTCGAAATATTTGATACTTGCGAAAATGAAAGCAATAACTTCGACTTAACAACGATTAACGACGTTATTGTAGATACCAATTATAATGTGCTCTTTAGTTATTTCACTTCAGAAGCAGATGCTATTGCCAATCAAAATCCTCTAGACACAAATTACACGTATACAAGTACAAATGATATCCTTTTTGCTCGTGTAGAATTCAGTACCACACATTGCTATTACATTCACCCTTTTGAACTTAGAGTAAATCCATTGCCCATAGCAAATCAACCACCAAATCTTATTGCTTGCGATGATGACTATGATGGTTATTTTGATTTCAATTTAGATCAACAAACGGCAAGCATTTTGGGCTTCCAAAATCCATCAAACTTTAGCGTCACCTATTTTAATAACACGCCAGAAGCTATTGAAGGTTTAAATTCAATAAATGAAGACGCTTACAGTGGATTTGACAACGATACCATTACGGCACGTGTTGTAAACTTAACTACGGGTTGTTTCGAACTTGTCAATTTTTCATTAATCGTTAATCGTAAACCTTTTATAAATATTCCTAATCAGGTTGTTTGTATCGATAATTTACCTTTAGTTGTTTCTGCAACTACGTTTTATCCTACCGACACCTATTTATGGTCCACAAATCAAAATAGTTCTGAGATTGAAATCACAGAAATTGGTACGTATTCTGTTACTGTGACTTCAGAAAACGGATGTATAACAACAAACACATTCAATGTTACAGCATCAGAATCTGCAACTATAGATTTAACGGAAACGGTAGATTTCTCTGACCCAAATAATATTACAATCACCATCAGTGGTATTGGTAATTATCTCTATATTTTAGACGATAACGAACCACAAGAATCTAATGTTTTTGAAGATGTGTCTTTAGGTTACCATACAGTTACCATTATTGATCTATATGGTTGTGCAGAAGTCACCAAAGAAGTTGTTGTTGTAGATGCACCTCCCTTTTTCACTCCTAATGGAGATACACAAAACGACACTTGGCATATTATAGGCATAGAAACTTTACCTGGTAGTATAGTTTATGTATTTAATCGTTATGGCAAATTAATAACAAAGTTAGGATCTAATACCCAAGGTTGGGACGGTACCTACAATGGTTACAATCTACCAGCCAGCGATTATTGGTTTTTAGCAGAAATAAAACAAGGCACTATTGCTTTTGAAGTCAAAGGCCATTTTGCGCTTCGTCGTTAATAAAAACATCTCACCTTTTTTAACATCTTATTTGAATTTAGATAATCCTTAGTAGTTTATCTTTGCAGTCCCTTAAAACGAAAATGAAGCAAACACTACTCGCTATTGTCTTTTTTTTTCTCTATTGAATTATGCTCAAAATATTTCAGTAGACAGTCAGACTTATAGTCCTCAACAGCTTATAGAAAATATTTTGATTGATAGTGACTGTATCAACAATGTTACAGTAACCAATGTCGTTGGTGGTGATTTTGGAGGAACGGATCAAAGCTACGGTTATTTTGAAGCTACTGGCACTAATTTCCCTTTTGAAAGTGGCATTGTTTTAAGTACAGGACGATTAAATAATGTCCCTGGACCAAATAACAATTTAAGCGATGATGACGCTCCTAATTGGACTGGAGATATTGATCTCGAAAATGCATTAAATGAATCTGGCACCATAAACGCTACCATTTTAGAATTTGAGTTTACGTCTGTTGCTTCACAGATAAGTTTTAGATATATATTTGCGTCAGAAGAATATCAAGAGAATAATTCGAACACCTGTAGGTACTCTGATTTATTTGGCTTTTTAATTAGACCTACAATCGGACAACAGGCCTATGAAAATATAGCCTTAGTGCCAGATACAGACACACCTGTTAAAGTGACTACGGTTATGCCGGGCGTTCAGGGTAGTTGTCCTCCAGAAAACGAAACCTATTTTGGTAATTATAATGATAGTAATGCTCCCATTAATTTTAATGGTCAGACTGCTATTTTAACGGCTACAGCAAATGTAGAACCGAATACCACTTACCATGTTAAGTTAGTCATTGCAGATGAGCAGAATTACAGATATGACTCTGCTGTTTTTTTAGAGGCTAGTAGTTTTGAACTCTCTTCAGACATAGGTCCTAATTTACTTCTTGCGACAAACAATGCACTTTGTGAAGGTGAATCTATTATATTGGATGCCAGACAAGCTGGGCAAAACACATACGATTGGTACAAAAACGGTAGCTTAATTGAGTCTCAACCTAGCAATTGTGTAAACTGTGGAATATATACGGTTGCTGAACAAGGAACCTATAATGTTGAAGTTACCTTAGCCAACGGTTGTATTTCTTACGGAGAGGTTACAATTGAATATGCTCCGTTACCTATTGGAGTGGATTCTGTTTTAATTGAATGTGATAGTAAACAAGATGGGTTAACTATGTATGATTTGTTTGATGCCACCTCAGATTTAACTAGCGCAAACCAAGACGCATATGTTGATCAATTTTTCTTATCAGAAGCAGATGCTATTGCCAATATAAATCCGATTACAAATCCTGAGGCATTTCAGAACACGACTCCATTTCAAACTATTTATGCTAGAGTCATAAATAGAGCTAATTGTTTTGACATTGCTGAGTTAGAGTTACAAACCTCAAATAACACGGTATATATCCCTAATTTAGAAGCCTGTGACGGAGAGGTTATAGATGGATTTACCACTTTTGATTTATCTGAGATTCAAACCTCTATTCAAAATCAAATTCCGATAGGTGCTGTAGTGCGTTATTATGACACAGAAGAAGATGCTTTAAGTGACTCTAATCAGTTATCTGTTAGTTTTGAAAATACGGTAGCATATACACAAACGATTTACGTAAAAATCACGAATAACAATCAGTGTTATGGTATTTCTACGGCAAGCCTCAACGTCCTTTATACTCCAGTTTTAGAACCAGATGAAACGGTTTTATATTGTTTAAATACGTTCCCAGAACCACTTACCATATATGGTGGTGTGCTTAACGATTTACCTAATAATTATTATTACGAATGGCAATTTAATGAGACTACAACGCCGAACAACACTTTGTTTTATGATGTTACAGAACCTGGTGTTTATACGGTAATTGTTACAGATCCAAATGGCTGTTCTTCTAGTAGAACAATTACAGTTTTGGCTTCAGAATTGGCAACTATAGATGGTGTTAGCGTTGTTGGTGTTGCTCCTAATAATACGGTTACCATTACACTTTCAGGTGAAGGTGATTATGAAATCGCATTAGATGATATCAATGGACTTTACCAAGATAGTTTTGTATTTACAAATGTTTCTAGAGGCTTTCATACCGTTTATATAAGAGACAAAAATGGTTGCGGTACTCAAGAAGAGATCATTTCAGTCTTAGGCTTCCCAAAATTCTTTACTCCAAATGGAGATGACGACAATCCGACTTGGCAAGTTATTGGTACTGCTGCACAATTCGATCAAATAGCATCTATTCAGATTTTTAATCGTTACGGTAAATTGATAACACTGCTTACAAATGCCAATCGTAGTTGGGATGGCATGCTAAAAGGAAAACCACTTCCTAGTGACGATTATTGGTTTAAAGCTAATTTTTATGATGGTAAGATCTATACTGGTCATTTTGCTTTGAGACGGTAATTCGTAATTAAGTCTCCTTATTTTAAATTCTATTATATTAAGGAAGGACCTTTTCTTTTATACCTAAACTATCTGCCTATTATTTTATATCATTTTTTGTTTATACCTATAAAAGTTCCTACTAGAGATTTATGATATCACTATACATTACCAATACAAACTTTACATTCTAATTTTATCTATTCATAGCAGAAAATTCCCATATCTAACGATTTAAAAAGTAGAAACAAGATGTAAAAAAGAGGAACAAGACGTTAAGCACCTGATTCATTTCACACTACAAATAATAACCTTCACATTTTGAATTATCACTTAATCTTCTATTTTTGTGATAACTAACTCAACCTTTATTTGAGCAAGAATTAATGTAACTATTACTTAACAAATGAAAGTATTTTATTACATATTTTTGCCCTCTATTTTTATCTAAACTAAATGAAAAATTCTACTTTTTTATTATTCCCTCTTGTTTTAATTTTTAACGGTTATTTTTAATTAATAACACAAATTACTCAACCTACAAAGCCGAAAGCACTACTTGTCCGGCACCAATCATAAGCACATTTAATCCTTCAAGTGGACCTATAAATACAGAAATCACACTTAATGGAAGTAATTTTGCGACGACTACGACAGTAGACTTTAGTGGTGTAAATGCAAGCTTTACAATACTAAGTGATACTGAAATTGCTATTAGTGTTCCATCTGGAGTTTCTAGCACATCTAGTATAACGCTTACAACGTCTGGAGGCTGTGACGCTACAACCGCTTCTAATTTTACCCTAATTGATTCTGATTGTAATTCGGCCGATGAGATTTACATCTCGGAAGTTTATGATTCTAACGGCGGAAGTTATGGTGTTATAGAACTCTATAATCCAACCAATGCAGCTATAAGTCTAAATACCGTTTACGAAGTACAACGTTTTGGAGATATTGGTGACGCTGCCCCAAGTGCTACAATTCCACTAGAAGGTTCTATTGCGCCTCTTAGCACCTATATTATTGAAATGGGTAACACAGGTAATACTTGTAATGGCTTAACGGCTGGTGTATCGATTAATGCTGGTATTAACGAAGATGATGAAATTAAATTAGTAAAAAATGGATCTATCATCGATGTAATGTTTACAGATGATGAAATTGGTTACAGTTTTATTAGAAACGCAGATGCAGCTGCACCGAGTACAACATTTAACCTTAACGAGTGGTTATTGTTAGAAGATGAAGATTGCTCTAATTTAGGCGCTCATACAGCTAATGGTGGTAGTTCTACTCCGAACATTACACATCCTAATAGTCAAGATATTTGTGAAAACGGTACAGCTACTTTTTCAGTGTCTGTCGATACCGGATCATATACTTACCAATGGCTTGTTATTAATGCTGCTGGAAACTGGGTTAACGTCACTAACGACAGTAATTATTCTGGAGCGACAACAAATACATTGACCATTACAAATACGCCTGCGAGTTTTAATGATTTTCAATACTACTGTATGATATCATCTACCGATTGTAACCTGGTTTCGGACGCTGCTCAACTTGAAGTTTCAAACCCTGAAGTTGATACCTTATCCAACCAAACGGTGTGTTCTAACTACACCTTACCTACTTTAACTAACGGGGATTATTATACAGGAACTAACGGAACTGGTACTCAACTTAACGCTGGAGATGTTATTACATCATCTCAAACCATCTATATTTATAATGTTTCTGGTACCGCGCCAAACACTTGCCAAAGTGAATCTAGCTTTAGCATTTCTGTTAGTGGAAATCCACTTGTAAGTGTCATAGCTGATCAAACTGTTTGTTCTGAATATGTGTTACCAAGTATCACTAATGGAAATTATTTTACAGGTGCAAATGGAAGTGGTTCACCTTTAAATACCGGAGATATTATATCGACTTCACAAACGATTTATATTTATAACGAAGTTGGAGTTGCTCCTAATGTCTGTACGAACGAAAGTAGTTTTGATGTAAGCGTAACCGGAACTCCAAATGTAGATATGCTTTCTGATGTTTCGATTTGTTCAGAATTTATTCTACCAAACCTTACAGATGGTAACTATTTTACAGGACCTAATGGTACCGGAACGCAGCTTAATGCAGGTGCTATGATTTCAACGTCACAAACAATTTATATTTTTAATGAAATTGGTACCACTGCAGCTACTTGTAATAACGAAAGCAGTTTTGATGTTACAATTTATCCGTCGACAGATTTCTCGCTTACGGATTCGAATATTGAAATTAATGGAGATTCTATAACAATAACAATGTCTGACACGTCAATTGAATACGAATACGCTATTGATGGTTCTAGTTTTCAAAGCGACAATACTTTTACAACTATTTCAGAAGGCTCAAACACCTTATACGTGCAAGATGTTAATGGTTGTATTGTTAAATTCATTTCTTTTGAAATCACAACTTCAGCAGTAGAGTTAATTATTCCAACGGGTTTTTCACCTAATAATGATGACAAAAATGAATGGTTTAACATCCAAGGTTTATATGACGTTTACACCAACCATAAATTAGAAATCTACAACAGATACGGAACTTTAATTTTTGAAGGGAATAATAGTAACAAATGGTTCGGAACCGCAAACAAAGGTTTAATGCATACGGATAAAGTACTGCCTGTAGGCACTTACTTTTATGTATTATATTTAAATGAGCCTAATAAGAGTTCTAAACCTTTTACGGGTTGGGTTTATCTTAATAAGTAAAACTAATTATTTTTCTCACCGCTAATTTGAAGCTATGAAACGCATTAATTTATTAATACACTATACCTGCGCATTAAGTTATTTTTTATAATGACTGCTTATGCCTCAGTAGGTAGCGCTATCACAAAAGACAATAGCTTTTGTCCTGCACCAATTATTAATACGTTTACACCTGCTAGTGGACCAAAAAACACATTAATTACGATTAGCGGTAGTAATTTTAATGCTGCTGCTTCTGTTTCAATTGATGGAGTCTCTACGACATTTACAGTTATAAACGATTCTCAAATTACAGCGATTATACCTGCTGGTGCTGTCGATACTTCTAGCATTTCCATTATAAGTACTGGCGGTTGCACAGGAACGTCTGCGACAGATTTTACAGTGATAACTTCAGATTGTGAACCTGCTGATATTTATATTTCAGAAATATATGATGCCAATAGCGGCGATTATGCGGTTATAGAGCTTTATAATCCCACAAATTCCCCTGTGGTTATAGATAATATTTATATCATAGAACGTTACGGAGATGTCGGAAATGCAACGCCTAATAATGTATTTAACGACATTGTAGGGACAATTCCACCACTAAGTACTTTTGTCATTCAAATGGGAAGCGGTACAAATTGTTCTCCTCTAGATGTTGATTTCAATATACCTACAGGAATTAACGATAATGATGAATTCAAATTATTTAAAAACGGAAACCTTATTGATACTGTAAATGCACCAGACGAAAGAGGCTATACAGTTATCAGAAATGCAGATGCACCCATACCACAAACAACTTATGATAGTAACGATTGGTCTATTCAATCTAGTGAAAACTGTTCTAATTTAGGGTCACACACAGCAGATCCGATTACGAATAACATACCAGATATTACAGACCCTATTACTCAAACCATTTGTGAGAGTAGTACTGTAACATTTAACACGACTTTAGATACTAGTACTTTTCAATACCAATGGAAAGTTCTTGACTCCTCAGGAAACTGGGTTGACGTTCCCAACGCTAGTCCATATTCGGGCACTCAAACTAGCGCCTTAAGTATCACTAATGCTCCTTTAAGTTTTAATGAAAATCAATATTACTGTGAAGTTACATACGATGCATGTACCTTAATTACGAATACGGCCCAACTATTCATTGAAAATCCAGCTGTAGATACACTTTCAAATCAAACTACATGTTCTAGTTATACCTTACCAACCTTAACTGACGGAGCCTATTACACTGCAACTAATGGTGGAGGAACCCAACTTAATGCTGGTGATTTTATTTCAACAACGCAAACCATTTTCATTTATAACGAAATAGGAACAGCGCCTAATACGTGCTCAAATGAAAGTAGTTTTGAAGTCACTATTTCTGGTACACCAAATGTAGATACCATTGTTGACCAAGCTGTGTGTTCAGATTATACATTGCCTGCACTAAGCGATGGTAATTATTTTACTGGGACTAATGGAACAGGAAGCCAACTCAATGCTGGTGAAATTATTTCAACAACACAAACCATTTACATTTATAACGAAATAGGTACAGCGCCTAATACGTGTTCAAACGAAAGTAGCTTTGACGTTACGGTGAGTGGCACTCCTAATGTAGATACGCTTTCTAATCAATCGGAATGTGGATCATATATATTACCATCACTTACCAATGGTAATTATTTTACAGGCACAAACGGTACAGGTACACCACTTAATGCTGGTGATACTATTTCAACCACACAAACCATCTATATTTATGTTGAAATTGGTACAGCTCCAGACACCTGTAATAATGAAAGTAGTTTTGAAGTCACTATTACTGGTGCTCCAAATGTCGATATTATTGCTAACCAAGATGTGTGTTCAGAGTACACATTGCCTCCACTAACCGATGGTAATTATTTTACAGGCACTAAT
Source organism: Winogradskyella psychrotolerans RS-3 (assembly GCF_000427335.1). Taxonomy (GTDB): domain Bacteria; phylum Bacteroidota; class Bacteroidia; order Flavobacteriales; family Flavobacteriaceae; genus Winogradskyella; species Winogradskyella psychrotolerans. The sequence continues at coordinate 68,706 of NZ_ATMR01000097.1, forward strand.
GGAACAGGAACGCAGCTCAATGCTGGTGAACTTATTTCAACAACACAAACCATTTACATTTATAACGAAACAGGAACTGCACCTAACACCTGCTCTAATGAAAGTAATTTTGAGGTTACAGTAAGTGGCACTCCTAATGTAGATACACTTTCTAATCAAACGGAATGTGGGTCCTATACCTTACCAACACTTAACAATGGTAATTATTTTACGGGTACAAACGGAACAGGTACCGCACTTAATGCTGGAGATGTAATTTCGACTTCTCAAACCATCTATATTTATGTTGAAATTGGTACAGCTCCAAACACGTGTAATAATGAAAGTAGCTTTGATGTCACCATTACTGGTGCACCAAATGTAGATACGTTTACCGATCAAACTATTTGTGCAGAATATACGTTGCCTACACTAACCAATGGTAACTATTTTACAGGAGCAAATGGAACAGGAACGCAATTAAATGCAGGAGATATTATTACCACTTCTCAAACCTTATACATTTATAACGAAATAGGGACAGCTCCAAATACCTGCGCTAATGAAAGTAGTTTTGACATTACTATTAATGACGCTTTAGATTTTACATTAGATGAATTTAGTATTATCATAGATGACGCAACACTTACGGTGAACATGACAGACATGTCTATAGATTACCTATATGCAGTAGATGACACCGATTTTCAAACCTCTAATGTGTTCAATAACCTTAGAACAGGTTTACATGTATTATATGTTCAAGGCCGTAATGGCTGTGTTATAAAAACGCTCAATTTTGAAATTGAAGTAGACCTTTTTATCCCTGCATTTTTCACACCTAATAATGATAGCGCTCATGATACATGGACGGTTATTGACAGAAACCGCATTGTAAAAGAAATTCTTATTTTTAATAGATACGGTAAGCTTATAAAGCAATTAATTCCTTCGAATTACTCTTGGGACGGTTATTACAATGGAAAAATGCTTGAGTCAAATGATTTCTGGTATTTAATTACTTTAAAAAGCGGTGAAGAGCTTAGGGGCCATTTTGCTTTAAAGCATTAAGACGTATAACTAATACTTCTAGTAAAAAAGGAGTATCTATATTGAACATTCTATAAAACGGACTTCAGATTTTAAATCTTGAAGTCCATTTTATTTTAACGCAATTGTAACGCATTTCACAATTAAATTATAAGCGCTTTATTGTAACTTTGCAGTATGCGATTTAAAATTGAGTCCGAATTCAAACCTACTGGTGATCAGCCACAAGCTATAAAAAAACTAGCAAAAGGGATTACCGATAACGAAAAATACCAAACGCTTTTGGGTGTTACTGGTTCTGGTAAAACCTTTACAGTTGCCAATGTTATTGAAGAGGTGCAACGACCAACTTTGGTTTTGGCACATAACAAAACGTTAGCAGCACAACTCTACTCCGAATTCAAACAGTTTTTCCCTGAAAATGCTGTTGAGTATTTTGTATCCTACTATGATTATTATCAACCCGAAGCCTATATTCCCACGTCTGGTGTATATATAGAGAAAGATTTATCTATCAACGAGGAAATAGAGAAAATGCGTTTAAGCACCACCTCTTCCCTACTCTCTGGTCGTCGTGATGTGATTGTGATTGCTTCAGTATCTTGTTTATATGGTATTGGAAATCCTGTGGAATTTCAAAAGAATGTGATTTCTATAGAACGTGATCAAGTGATTTCTCGTACTAAGTTATTACATCAACTGGTTCAAAGTTTATATTCTAGAACGGAGTCTGAATTCAAAAACGGAAACTTTAGAATAAAAGGTGATACTGTAGATGTATTTCCGGGTTATGCAGATCATGCCTTTAGAATTCACTTTTTTGGTGATGAAATTGAAGAAATTGAAGCGTTTGATGCCAGATCTAACGAGATTATAGAACGTTATGATCGCTTAAATATTTATCCTGCAAATATGTTTGTGACGTCTCCAGATGTGTTGAATGGTGCGATAAAAGATATACAAGACGATTTAGTAAAACAATACGATTACTTTAAAGAAATAGGTAAACATCTTGAAGCCAAACGACTCAAAGAACGTACAGAGTTCGATTTAGAAATGATTCGAGAATTGGGGTATTGTTCGGGTATTGAGAACTATTCAAGATATTTAGACGGCAGATTGCCAGGAACGCGTCCGTTCTGTTTATTGGATTATTTTCCGGATGATTTTTTAATGGTGGTTGATGAAAGTCACGTCACCATTTCACAAGTGCACGCGATGTATGGTGGAGATAGAAGCCGAAAAGTGAATTTGGTTGATTATGGTTTCCGATTGCCAGCCGCTATGGATAATAGACCTTTAAAGTTTGAAGAGTTTGAAGCCCTTCAAAATCAAGTGATCTATGTTTCTGCGACTCCTGCAGATTACGAAATGCAAAAAACAGATGGCGTTTATGTAGAGCAAGTCATTCGTCCAACAGGATTATTAGATCCTGTTATTGAAGTTAGACCAAGCCTAAATCAAATTGATGATTTAATTGAAGAAATTCAAAATCGTGTTGAAAAAGACGAACGGACTTTAGTAACCACGTTGACGAAACGAATGGCGGAAGAATTGACAAAATATTTAACCAGAATTTCAATTCGTACCCGATATATCCATAGTGATGTAGATACTTTGGAGCGTGTAGAAATAATGCAAGATTTACGAAAAGGTGTCTTTGATGTTTTGGTAGGTGTCAACTTACTACGTGAAGGTTTAGATTTACCTGAAGTATCTTTAGTTGCCATTTTAGATGCTGATAAAGAAGGTTTTTTAAGATCTGCACGTTCTTTAACCCAAACTGTTGGTAGAGCTGCAAGAAACTTAAATGGGAAAGCGATTATGTATGCTGATAAAATTACGAAGAGCATGCAAAAAACAATGGACGAAACGGAATATCGTCGTGAAAAACAAATTGCCTATAACACCAAACATAACCTTGTTCCTAAAGCTTTAAATAAAAGTTTAAATAGTGCTTTAACTAAAAACTCTGTGAGTACATACAGAACAGAATTGGATGCACAAATAGCAGCTGAACCAGAAAGTGATTATTTGAATAAAGGGGAATTAGAAAAGAAAATTAGAGAACGTCGTAAGTTAATGGAACAAGCTGCAAAAGCATTAGACTTTTTAGAAGCCGCTCGTTTTAGGGATGAGATAACAGCTTATCAGAGTAAGTTAGAGAAGTTGAAGGTGTGAAACAGTGGTCAGTGGTCAGTAAAAAGTGTGAAGTGTGAAGTGTGAAGTGTGAAGTGTGAAGTGTGAAGTGTGAAGTGTGAAGTGTGAAGTGTGAAGTGTGAAGTGTGAAACTAAAAAAAATTGACGGAAGGTTGGAAGATTTTACAAAAAGTTGCGAAAGAGTAAACATTCCGAAACCCAATAATTAAATTCCAAGATTAAAAACTGAGACTGAGACTAAAACTGAAAACTATTACACGAAGTTACACAGAGAAGGCACAAAGATTCACAGAGAGATTGTTCTAAACAATTAAGCATATATTTAAATAGGATAGCTTTTTAAAATTACCATTGAGACTGCAAACTAAAGACTAGTTGTATTGCACCTTAAAAATATCAATCAAGAAATCTGGTGGTACAATTTTATTAGGAAAACTATCCATTAAATCGAGCACTCGGTTAATTGATTCATGACTTAATCCCATTCTTAATCCAAAGTTGTGAATTTTTACTAGTTGTTTTGGTGCTACTTTATGATCGAGATTCATAAGTAATACTAACCGATGGAATTGAACAATGCGTTCGCTATGTGATTTTAAATGCACATAATTTACAGGATGCTCAAAGAGGTATTTAAAATCTTCTTTTGAAATCTCCAACTGCTTAGCAATACTATATAAAAATTTATATTCAATAGCTTTTATATTTTCATCTGTTTGAGCGAAGGCAATCATCTCGGAAAGCAAACTCAGTTTTTCAACACGATTAATCATGATTATATGGGGATTAATTTATAGTGTAAAGTTAAAGAGATAGATTATTTTATTGTCGTTGATATAATGTATCTTGTCGAAAAATTAAATGTACTTGGTCGATTTTTTAAACTTTTGTCACACAAAAACAGCATTAAATCAATGAAATTGAAGTATTTATATTTGCTAATCTTAGCATTTATAGCGAACAAAACCACAGCTCAAAGCACTGCTTCACAACGGGTTACAAAATTCACCATAGCAGCACCTCAACTAAATTCTGTAAAAACTATTTGGGTGTATTTACCTACAAATTATAAAAATTCCGAAAATTCTTATCCTGTCATTTATATGCATGATGCTCAAAATTTATTTGATGCAGAAACATCTTTTGTTGGAGAATGGAAAGTTGATGAATATATGGATACATTAACTGCTGACCAAAGTATAATTATTGGAATAGAACACGGCAACGCTAAACGCACTGATGAACTCACTCCATATACGCATGAAAAACATGGAGGAGGAAAAGGGGATGCCTATTTAAGTTTTATAAAAAACACTTTAAAATCACATATCGATAAGACTTACAGAACTCAACCAGATGCAGAACATACCACAATTTTCGGTTCTTCATTGGGTGGTTTAATATCATTTTATGCAGTAATAAAATATCCTGAAACGTTTGGTAAAGCCGGAGTATTCTCACCTTCATTTTGGATAAATCCTGAGATTTTTGACTTCGTTGAAGCTACTCAAATACCTGAAACCTCAAAATTTTACTTTCTGGCTGGCACTGATGAGGGCGACACTATGATTCCAAAGTTAGAAGAAATGATTAAATTGCTTCAATCTAAAGGTGTCAATGAATCACAATTTGAAAGCCATCATATTGAAGGTGGCCAACATAATGAAAAACTTTGGGCGACTCATTTTGAGCAAGCTTATAAATGGTTGAATTAAGAAACCTCATAGATTTGACTAGTTTTACAAAAAAATCAAAAATCAACAGATTCTAATATAAAGATCCATAAACAAATTATAAAATGACAAATAACGACATATTTAAAAAATTAAGAGTTGCTCACAAACTAAGAGACGATGATATCGTAAAAATTTTAGAATTGGTAGATTTTAGAATTTCTAAAAGTGAATTAAATGCCATGTTTAGAAATGAAGATCATCCTAAATATATGGAATGTGGAGATCAAATACTTCGTAATTTTTTGAATGGTTTAATTATTCATTTACGAGGACCAATGCCTAAAAAAGGAGAGAAAAAGAAAGAGGAAAAGAAGAAAGATTAAATTCTATAATTATAGAGACAAAAAAAAGAGCAACAAATTAATGTTGCTCTTTTTTTAATATATATAATAATACCTGTCAGGCTTTAAAAAACCTTATTAGATACTTATTATTTATTTAATACTTCTTGCACCTTATCAGCTGCTTCTTGGAATTCAGTTGCACTCATTACATCTAAACCAGAATTATCAATTAGTTCTTTTGCGATGTCTGCATTTGTTCCTTGTAAACGTACAATGATTGGCACTGTAATGTTGCCCATGTTTTTATACGCGTCAATGACACCTTGAGCCACACGATCACAACGTACAATACCACCAAAAATATTAATTAAGATTGCTTTTACCGCAGGATCTTTTAATATGATTTTAAAAGCTGCTTCTACTCTAGCCGCATCTGCAGTACCACCAACATCTAAAAAGTTAGCTGGCTCACCACCTGCTTGCTTAATTAAATCCATTGTTGCCATTGCTAAACCAGCACCATTTACCATACAACCAACGTTTCCGTCTAAGTCCACATAGTTTAAACCTAAAGCACCTGCTTCAACTTCAATCTGGTTTTCTTCACGTAAATCACGTAATGCAGCTAAATCTCTATGTCTGTATAAAGCGTTTGCATCTAAAGTTACTTTAGCATCAACAGCCATTATTTTACTATCACTAGTTTTTAGTACTGGGTTGATTTCAAATAAAGACGCATCCGATTTATCGTAAGCAGTATATAAAGCCGTAACAAATTTTGTCATTTCTTTAAAAGCAGCACCCGATAAACCTAAGTTAAACGCGATACGACGCGCTTGAAAAGGTAAAATCCCTGTAGCAGGATCAATTTCTTCGTTATGTATTAATTCTGGAGTTTCTTCGGCAACCGTTTCAATATCCATTCCACCTTCTGTAGAATATACAATCATGTTTCTTCCTGTAGCACGATTTAATAAAACAGACATATAATATTCTTTTGGCTCACTTTCACCTGGATAGTAAACATCTTCAGCAACTAAAACTTGATGAACACGTTTTCCTTCTGCAGAAGTTTGAGGTGTTACCAAATCCATTCCTATGATTTGTCCTGCAATTTCTTCAACTTCCTTAAGGTTTTTAGCCAACTTAACGCCTCCACCTTTTCCACGTCCACCTGCATGAACTTGTGCTTTTATAACATGCCAACCTGTTTCAGTTTCAGCTGTTAATTGCTTTGCTGCATCAACAGCTTCTTTAGCACTTTGAGCTACAATTCCACGTTGAATTCGTACTCCAAAACTGCTTAATAATTCTTTTCCTTGATATTCGTGTAAATTCATTTTTAATCAGAAATTTATTGGTCCAACAAAAATAAGCATACTAATAGTTTTTACCAATAGTTTTTAAAATTGATTTAAGCTTAATAATATCTCATTTAGAAATTAGCAAATATGCCTTTAAACTGAAATTATTATTTCATTTAATCTATCAATCGTTTTATAGCCGAAAATGCCTTATCCACTAAATAATCTTCAACCACAATTGTAAATTCATTGGTTGTAGAAACGACTTCATATAAGGTTATGTTTTCCCAAGCTAAACGTTTAAAAATCTGATAATACAAGCCCACTATTTTAGAATTTCCTTTAGGTAAATAAATACTAATGGCAGACAGTTTTTCTTGTAATCCTATTTGATTTTCGTTTTTAAATGCCTTGATAACAGTCTCTTTTTCAGATGTAGATATAATAATATTGCTTTCAAACATACCACGTGTAAAGGCATAAAACGTTTGGTGATTTTCACTAATTTTCTCTAAGATTTGCGAGTGACTATGTATTAAGGTTTTTGAATTTTGGAATGTAAAATCACTTAAGTTAGAGCGCACCGTTATATCACCCAATTCATTAAAGGTTTTCTTTAAACTTTTTGAATTTTCAAGATTTAGAGGTTGTTGATAACGTCGTAATGCCATCATAATAGCCCCATCTTTTATAGGTTTCCGCAGCATTTTGGAAATCGGTCCATTCAACTCTTTTGCTAAAGCAGAAAAATTTATAATTTCTCTAGATAAGCCTTCTTCTAAGAAGGGACTAGCCACAATAATATCTTGAACACAAGAAGCAATAGTCTTCATTTTGTTAACTATTTAACATTTTGTGTAAAAATAACCATTTTTTGTCATTTTTATGTTTATTATGTGGATTACATATATTTTCGCCATCTCACTTAAAGACAAAGAAAGAATGAAAGATAGTACCTTATTACAAATTGCAAAGGATTTTGGAAGTCCTGTTTATGTTTATGACGCTGAAAAAATTGAATTTCAATACAAGCGATTAACAAAAGCGTTTAGTAAGGTAAAAAACCTGAAGCTTAACTATGCCGTTAAAGCATTGTCGAATATTTCAGTTCTAAGATTGTTTAATAAGTTGGGTTCAGGAATTGATACCGTTTCGATTCAAGAATTGCGATTAGGTTTAAAAGCCGGATTTAAACCCGAAGATATTATTTTCACTCCCAATGGTGTGTCTCTTGAAGAGATTGAAGAAGCTGCAAAATTAGGTGTTCAAATTAACATTGATAACCTTTCAATCTTAGAACAATTTGGAACGAAGCATCCTAAAGTTCCTGTTTGTATCCGAATAAATCCACATGTAATGGCTGGTGGAAATACCAATATTTCTGTTGGACATATTGATAGTAAATTCGGGATTTCAATTCATCAGATTCCTTTATTACTTCGTATTGTAGAAAACACGAATATGAATATCAACGGCATTCACATGCATACCGGAAGTGATATTTTAGATATTGATGTCTTCTTATATGCCAGTGAAATTTTATTTGACACGGCTAAAAACTTCAAAACTCTTGAATTTATAGATTTCGGTTCTGGATTTAAAGTGCCTTATAAAAAAGGAGACATTGAAACCAATATTGAAGAATTAGGCGAAAAATTATCGCAACGTTTCAACGAATTCTGTAAAGAATACGGTAAAGATTTAACCTTAGCGTTTGAGCCTGGTAAATTTCTTGTAAGTGAAGCTGGTGTGTTTTTAGCCAAAGTAAATGTAGTTAAGCAGACAACGTCAACTGTCTTTGCTCAAGTTGATTCTGGTTTTAATCATTTAATACGTCCAATGTTATATGGCTCTCAACATGAGATTTTAAATATTTCGAATCCTAAAGGACGCGAACGTTTTTATTCTGTGGTTGGTTATATCTGTGAAACGGACACATTTGCAAATAACAGACGTATTTCTGAAATCAACGAAAACGACATTCTGTGTTTTAAAAATGCTGGTGCCTATTGTTATTCAATGGCCAGCAACTACAACTCGCGCTATAGACCAGCAGAAGTGTTACTTTACAAGGGAAAAGCTCATTTAATTAGAAAGCGTGAAACTTTTGATGACATTCTGAATAATCAAGTTGAGATTGTCCTATAAATACATTTAATTGCGTTAATCTTTTTTGTTTAAGAGCACCTTTGGATGGTGTTTGCAACTACCTTTGAGTAATTACAAACGCCATCAACATGAATCAAATTCCTCCTAAAATAATTCGTCAAATCTTTGTTTTACTATTAATCTTACTCTTTGGTAGTTTGATTTTTCGTGAAATGTTACCGTATTTGACTGGCGTTTTAGGAGCCATTACATTCTATATATTGTTGAGAAAACCAATGAAACGGTTAGTAAATCACTATAGTTGGAAACCTGCATTGGCAGCAATGACCCTAATGTTAGGTTCTTTTATACTTATAATGATTCCACTTACTGGCTTTGGTATAATGTTAGGAAATAAAATTTCTGATGTTGCAGGCAATAGCGAAAAGGTCATTGATGCTTTTAAAGATCAAGTAAGCAAAGTAAAATTTGCAACTGGGATTGATATCAACTCTCAAATTGATACACAAGGCATAACTACATGGCTTTCTGAAAGTTTACAAAGCATGGCTGGCAATACATTTAACTTACTCATAGCGATAGGCTTAATGTACTTTATGCTGTTTTTCATGTTAACAAATCGAAAGGAACTAAGACAATCCTTACGCGATTATCTGCCTTTAAATACAGATAATGTTAATGAAATTGGTAAAGAAGTACAAGCCATGGTAAAATCTAACGCCATTGGTATTCCGTTAGTCGCTATTGCTCAAGGTATAATTGCATTAATTGGTTTTCTTATTTTTGGTATCGAAGAACCGTTCTTTTGGTTTGTTATCGTTACCATCGGGTCCATGATTCCGTTTATTGGAACCTTTATAGGAATTATACCCGTATTCATATTGTCCTTATCCGCTGGAAATTCATTTCAGGCATGGGGAATATTAATTTATGGTGTGGTTGTGGTCGGTTTAACCGATAACATTATAAGACTGTATGTGCTAAAGAAATTAGATAATGTCCATCCGTTAATCACATTGATTGGTGTTATTGTCGGTGTGCCTTTATTCGGGTTTATAGGATTAATTTTTGGTCCCTTATTAATTAGTATTTTCATGGCCTTAGTTAGAATATATAAAGAGGAATATGGTAAGTCTTAGATAGACGGTCTTTGGAATTGATTAAATTTTAATAATAGTCATTAAGTTATTAGTAACTTTATAACTTCATTATAAATAATTTAATCAACCCTCTCACATGACGTTAAAATTTAAAACGCAGCATCAAACCCCAATTCTTACTGTATTATTTCTATTCACCAGCATTTTATCATTTGCTCAAGGCACCAGATTACTCCGGTCACCAGATATAAGTGCTACTCATATTACTTATACATACGGAAGCGATATTTGGGTTTCAGCATTAAACTCTAGCGACTCTAAGCGCATCACTTCGACTGCTGCCGTGGAATCGAACCCTTACTTTTCACCAGATGGTAATTGGATTGCATTCAGTTCTAACAGAGCTGGCACAAACAACGTGTATGTGGTTTCTAAAAACGGAGGAGAACCAAAACGCTTAACTTGGCATCCTAGCGGCTCTGTAGTTAGAGGTTGGACAAATGATGGAAAGCATATCTTATTTGCGAGTAACAGAGAAACAGCACCACGGCCATATAACAGACTTTATACGATTTCGGTTGAAGGCGGAGCACCGCAACTCTTAACGAAACAATGGAGTAATGATGGCTCTTACTCACCAGACGGAACGCAGTTGATTTTAGACAAAATGGATCGTTGGGATGAAGAATGGCGCGCCTATAGAGGAGGACAAAATACACCACTTATTATATTGGATTTAAAAACGCAGAATGAAGTTTTACTCCCAAATGAAAAAACAACAGATATTCAGCCAATGTGGTTAGGTGAAAACATTTATTTTCTGTCAGATCGCGATTTAGTAGCGAATATTTGGTCTTTCAATCCGAAGACAAAATCAATTCAACAAATTACAACTTTTAAAGGTTCTGATGTGAAATGGCTAAGTGGTAATGATGACACTTTGATTTATGAACGCGATGGTTATTTACATACCATGAATATTTCAACAGGTAAACATACCCAACTATCAATTACTGTGGTTGGTGATTTTCCATGGTCTGAAACCAAATGGGAAGATGTTTCTAATTCCACCCGTTCAGCCTCTTTATCTCCAAACGGAAAACGTGCCATAATGCAATCTCGTGGAGATATCTTTACAATTCCTGTAGAATTTGGTGATTCTAGAAATATTACTGAAAGTTCTGGCACAGCAGACAGACGACCTATTTGGTCACCAAAAGGTGATAAAATTGCTTGGTTTTCTGATGCGGACAGAAAAAATTATGCATTAATGATTTCTGATCAGGATGGATTATCAAAACCTGAAACTATTTCTATTGGAGAATCCAAACTAGCATGGAATCCGACATGGTCACCAGACGGAAAACATATTGCCTTTGTTGATGATGATGTACGTTTACGTTTTGTAAATTTAGAAACGAAAAAGTAAAAACCATTGATATTGGGGGCACTAATTTAGAACGTAACAGTATTGAATTAAAGTGGTCACCAGATAGTAATTGGATTGCCTATCAAAAATCGGCTTCCAATAACTTCAGACAAATTTATATTTATTCTATTGAGAAAGATACCACAAAACCAATTACGGATGCTTTTGCAGATTCCTTTTCACCGGCTTGGGATTTAAATAAAAAACAACTTTACTTTTTAGCAAGTACCGATGTTGCTCTTGGATCGGGTTGGGCGAACACAAGTTCCATGACGGCAAACCCTGCCTACGCTGCTTATGTGATTAATTTAGATGCTAATGACGATTCTCCATTTAAACCAAAAAGTGACGAAGAAGACATCAAAAAAGAAGCAGAAGAGAAAAGTGATGACAAAAAAGAAGACAAAGATTCAAAAGATAAAAAAGATGATGAGAATAAACCAATGCTCATAGATTTTGAAAACATTGGCCGTAGAACACTAGCATTGCCAATACCTTCTAGAAACTATGGCTACATTGTAGCTGGTCCAAAAGGATCCATGTTTATTTCAGAATATGTCCCAAATGATAGAGGAGCACTACTTCACAAATTTGATCTTGAAAAACAAGAGAACAAAGAATTTGCGTCTGGCGTGCGTTCGGTTTCAGTGACCACAAATGGCGAACATATGTTAGCTCAAATTAATGGTGATTGGCAAGTGATTAGTACCAAAGGTGGAGATGCAAAAGGTGGCAAACGCCTCAAAATAAATTTACAAATGAATTTAGATCGTTCCGCGGAATGGGAACAAATGTTTGAAGAAGCTTGGAGATACGAACGCGATTATTTTTACGATCCAAACATGCATGGTCGTGATTGGAATGTGGTTTACAAACGTTACGCTCCATTGGTTCCATTTATAAAGCATCGTGCCGATTTATATTACATTCTAGATCAGGTAAATGGTGAATTATCTGTTGGCCATAGTTTTGTTAGAGGAGGCGATTATCCAGAAATTGAAAGATCTACAACAGGTTTATTAGGTGCTGATATGAGTACCGACAAAAACCACTGGAAAATCGATCGTATTTTCACTACTGAAAGTTGGAATCCAGGTTTAACTGGTCCTCTAGACGCTCCTGGATTAAACATAGAAGAGGGCCAATATATCGTTGGTATCAATGGAAACGAAATAAAAGCCGACGATAATTTTTATAAATATTTAGATGGAACATCTGGCAAACAAACTATTCTTCATATTAATGACAAACCTGAATTTAAAGGCAACTGGACAGAAATTGTTGAACCTATTTCTAATGAAAACTCATTAAGACAACGCACTTGGGTTGAGGACAACCGTAGACTAGTCGATAAATTATCAAACGGTCGTTTAGGATATATTTGGGTTCCAAATACCGGAGGTCCTGGGTTTGTGTCTTTCAATAGATATTACTTTGCCCAACAAGATAAAGAAGGTGCTGTTATTGACGAACGCTTTAATGGTGGTGGGTTATTAGATGATTACATGGTCGATTTAATGACACGTAGCTTAAGAGCCGGCTTAACTAATGAAGTACCAAATGGTAAACCGTTAACACTTCCGGCAGGTATATTGGGTCCAAAAGTTTTATTGATTAATGAACTTGCAGGTTCTGGTGGAGATTTCTTCCCATGGGTATTTAGACAACAAAATGTTGGTAAATTAATTGGTATGACAACTTGGGGAGGTTTAGTAAAATCCTCAACACATTATGCTTTAATCGATGGTGGTTCATTAACGTCTCCAGACAATGCCGTGTTTGATCCTATAAATAATAAATGGATTGCCGAAAACGAAGGAGTGGCACCAGATATTGAAGTTAGACAAGATGCAAAATCATTGTATAAAGGAAATGATCCTCAGCTTGAAAGAGGAGTTGCAGAATTAATGAAACAATTAAGTATTAAAAAAGAGGTTAAAATCCCTCCGTTTCCTCAACCAGCAAAGGGAAATTAATACATGACAGGTTTAGATATAGTAATGGTATTTGCCGTAATCCTTTTTTCTCGATTAGGAGTGCGGCTCATATCTTAATATATTCAAATGAAGAAGGAAGATAAAGATGAAACGTGATAAGACAAAGAAACAGACAATTTAAGACCCGATCTTTCCTGTAAAATGATTCACTTTAGGATTCATAGGATTACCTGTTGTTCGTCTATTAATTGCTATTTGACCACAATGCCAAATTGAATCTGCAATTGGGCCATTTATTTGATTCCAAAACGGAATTTCACGGTCTCCAAAAATAATTTTGTATTGCGAAATATCATCACTCGCTCTTAAAATATCTGCCGCAGTTTTTAAATTGTGTAATGTTTTAGATCTCAACTCGGCATAAGACAGATCTTCTTTTTCTTTATGGTTTGATTGCTTTAAAGTTGAATTTACAATAGTATTAGATAAATTATAAATATGAATTATAATTTCTTCAGTCGATTTCCCTTCTTGGTTAGCCCTAAACACTAAATCTTTAGACGTTAAACTATCTGTAGACCAGTAAAACCGGAACCCTAAGGCATCAATCATACGCGCTGCCATAGTGCCTGCTGTAAACTCTTCTGAAGCTTCAGGTAATTCATAATACGGAAGGTCATCGTTATTTTGGGCGTCACTAAACATTGGAACTATAATATTGCAAATTAATAGAATTTTTATAATCAGAGTATTCACCTTATTCATTTTCAAGTTGATGCTTGTAAGAATCTATATTCTCTTTCTGACTCTCAGGTAATTCTGGCTCCTTAATATCTGTATATTCCTTAAGTGTATCGTAAAGTATTTTTGCTACAATATATCTCGCCGTTGGCTTGTCGTCTGCAGGAAGATTATACCAAGGTGCATGAGGCTTAGACGTTTTATTAATCGCGTCTTCATAACATGTTTGATAATTATCCCAATGCTCACGCTCATCTAGATCGTCTGGTGAGAATTTCCAATTTTTATTAGGCTTATTTAAACGTCTTAGTAATCTATTCTTTTGTTCTTCTTTTGAAAGATTCAGAAAGAATTTAAAAATGATTGTGCCGTTATCTGCAATATGCTTTTCAAAGTTATTAATTTGATTGAATCGTTTGTCCCAAAAAGTATCATCAACATCATCTAGCGATGTTACGTTTGGAATATTCTCATACATTAGATATTCAGGATGTACCCTTGTAACCAATACATTTTCGTAATGTGTTCTATTAAAAATACCAAACTTCCCTCTTGCAGGTAAAGCTCTAACATGTCGCCAAAGATAATCGTGTTTTAATTCTAAATCTGTTGGTTTCTTGAAGCTATGCGCTATAATTCCCCTAACATTAAATTCTTTAAAAACTTCACGAATCAAACTATCTTTACCAGCCGTATCCATGCCTTGAATACAAAAAAGCACCGAATATTTTCCATGCGCATACATTCGATTTTGGATGTCTGCTAAATCGCGACTGACTTTTCTTAATTCTTTTTCTATCTTCTTTTCACTTGCATCTAAATCGAACTTTGTTGGCAAATCTTTAATATTGATTTGAGCTGAAATTTCGAAATCGTCTATCTTGATATCTTTCATAATAACTAGGTTTTATTTTGAAGCAAAAGCTTTGACATCACTTTCACTTACTTCAGTTCCACCTAAAATAATAAGGCGTTCTACCACATTACGTAATTCACGTATGTTACCTGTCCAATCATAATTCTGAAGTAACTTAATAGCTTTATCTGCAAATGACTTTTTAGCCGTTCCGTGCTCATTAGAAATCTTTTCAGAAAAATAATTAATCAAAAGAGGAATATCTACTCGTCTATCATTTAAAGAAGGTACTTCAATTAAAATTACCGCTAATCTGTGATATAAATCTTCTCTAAAGTTACCCTCTTCAATTTCTTTTTTAAGATTTTTGTTGGTCGCTGCAATTACTCTAACATTCACTTTTATGTCCTTATCGCTCCCTACACGTTGAATGCGACTTTCTTGTAAGGCACGTAAAACTTTGGCTTGCGCAGATAAACTCATATCTCCAATTTCATCTAAAAATATGGTACCTCCATTAGCCGCTTCAAACTTACCCGCTCTATCTTTTGCCGCCGATGTAAAAGCCCCTTTTACATGTCCAAATAATTCGCTTTCAATTAATTCTGAAGGAATTGCGGCACAATTAACTTCTATCATTGGACCTTTAGAGCGTTCACTTTTTTGGTGTAACCAATGCGCAACAAGTTCTTTACCGGTTCCATTAGGACCTGTAATTAATACGCGTGCATCTGTTGGTGCCACTTTATCAATCATGTCTTTAATACGTTCCACTCCATCACTCTCACCAATCATCTCATAGTTTTTGCTTACTTTTTTCTTAAGCATCTTATTTTCTACAACGAGTTCTTTTCTATCTAAAGCAATACGAACTGTATTTAATAATCGGTTTAAATCTGGCGGTTTAGAAATATAATCAAAAGCACCTAAACGCATTGTGTTTACGGCTGTATCTAAATCCCCATGACCAGATATCATTACCATTGGGGTTTCTGGTTTTATTTTTTTACGGCTTCTAAGACTTCAACACCATCCATTTTTGGCATTTTAATATCACAAAGCACTAAATCGTAATCGTCCTTTTTATTTTTTCAATTCCAACTAAACCATCTTCTGCTTCTTCAACTTGGTAGGTGCTATTTTCTTCTGAAAGTATTTTTACCAATACACGTCGTATTGCTGCTTCATCTTCAATTATTAATATTTTTGGCATAATTTTATTTTTTATGTTGAATATGATTTTAACCCTTTAAACTATTACTATAATTCAAACTACATCCTATTTTGAATCGTGTAAAATCATAACCCTATTTTATTTTTGAATAATATGTATGTCGCGTTGCGGAAACGGAATAGACACATTATGTTCTCTAAAAAGACGATCAATTTCAAACCTAATTTCACTCTTAGGAAACTGCGCTTTAAAACTATCTGCTAATGTAAACGACACTTTAAAATCTAAAGAACTGTCACCAAAATTAGTAAAAAGGACTCCTGGTTCTGGTTCTGAAAGTACACTCTTATTTGCACTTGCTGCTTGTAACAACAATTTCTTAACCAACTGTACATCGCTACCATAAGCGACACCAACTTCTACATTTTCTCGAGTTGTGGTTCCGTTTTGTGTCCAGTTATACAAGCTGTTTTCTAAATACAAGTGATTAGGAATTATTAAAACCTTATTATCAATAGTAACTGCTCTAGTCGTTCGTAATTTAATTTCATCTACGCGACCGACTTTACCATCTATTTCAATAATATCACCAACATGTACGGATTGATCAATTAGTATAAAAACTCCAGAAATAATATCTTGAAACAAGGTTTGTAATGCTAAACCAATCCCAATTAAAAGTGCTGCTGAAGCTGCAAAAACTGCTGTTACATTTACACCTACGCTGTTCAACGTTATTAAGAGTATAATAATATATACAAGCCATCTGAAATAACCATAAACAACACCAAATTTACCCTTGTTCTCTTCAGGCACCTTTCGGGTCATGATTTTTAAAACTATTCTTAAGGCAATAGTAGTAACAAAAATGACTGTAATGATAATTAGAATATCAAAAATTGAAATACTAATATCTGTACCAAGATTTACGTGTAACCCGAGGAAATCCACTATAGTCTGCCAAGCACCACTCTCTGTTATTTTGTCTTCTATCTCACTTAAATCTTGAGCCATTGTTTAATATTTCAACCATTTAAAAAGTTCCTTATATGTTGGTTTTTTGCCATACATTAAAATACCAACACGATATATTTTAGCCGCAAACCATACAGCAAAAATAAATGTTCCTAATAGAAGTACTAAAGATAAACCTTGCTGCCATAACGGAACACCAAACGGAATACGCATTAACATAACCACAGGAGACGTCAATGGAATAAACGAAAATACCGTCGAAATAGTACCATGCGGATCTTCAATAACCGTAAATACTCCTACATAAACTGCTAAAATTAAAGGCATAAGAATTGGCAACATAAATTGTTGTGTATCCGTTTCGTTATCTACTGCCGCACCAATCGCTGCATAAAGCGAACTATAAAGTAAATAGCCTCCAATAAAGAAGAATAAAAACGCTATAATAAGATTAGTCAACGGTAAGTTACTTATTGCTGTGATTAAGTTCTCGGCCATCGCTTGCGTGCCATCCGCTTGCATAGCTTGGTTCATCATTTCTTGCTGTGGTGTTTGTACTTGTGTTAAATCGATACCAAAAATGGCAGAAACAATAACCAACAAAACACCTCCCAAAATAACCCAAATTACAAACTGTGTAATACCAGCTAATGACGTCCCTATAATTTTCCCCATCATTAATTGAATAGGTTTTACAGATGAAATAATAACTTCGATAATTCTGCTTGTTTTTTCTTCTATAACACTACGCATAATCATGTTACCATAAATAACAATAAACATAAACAGTAAATAACCAGCTGCTCCACCAAATGCAAGTTTTACAACATTATCTATTTTAGAACTTTTTTCTCCATCAAAACTTTCTTGTGCGATTTCGATATCTGTTTGAGATGCCTCAATTTGCGCCAAGGAAACTCCGTCTAATTCAAGTTTCTTTTCTTTTAATCGTTTTTCAATCTGAAGTTCTAAACCAGAAATGACACTTAAGGATGGTGATTCTTCAGAATAAAATTTCACGTTACCAGAAACATTATCAAGAGAACCGGATTTACCAATATATAATAAACCATAATCTTCTTTTTCTTTCACCAAAGCTATGGCGTCGTCTAGGCTTAATCCGTTTAGATTTGTGTAGGTTGTGAACTCTGTATTTTGAAAGACTTCTTCTAAGTAACCTGTTTCATCTAAAACAGAAATGGTACGTTCCTTATCGTTATTCAATTGCGATAAATAGGCTACTACTGCAAAAAGCGCAATCATTATTAACGGACTTAAAAACGTCATTACAATAAATGATTTATTTTTCACTTTTGTAAAGTACTCACGTCTTATAATTAATGGTAAATGATTCATTATTGGTTGTTTTTTACAGTTTGAATAAAAATATCGCTAGCAGAAGGTATCACTTCTACAAAGTGATGCACCTGTGCTTTTGAGGTTAAAAATGACAGTAAATCATTAGGTGATGTTTGTCCATTTATTTTAATATTCAACTTAATATCATCATTTAAGTTTCTGAAAGTCGCTGGAAGCACTTCAAATTTATCTTGAATTTCAGAAATCACTTTTTCTCGATCTAAGGATTCTAGTCCAACTTCAAATGTGTTCGTTTTATATTGACGTTTTATATCGTTTAATTTTCCGTCTAAGACTTTATTCGATTTATGAATTAAGGCGATATGGTCGCATAACTCCTCAACAGATTCCATTCGGTGTGTTGAAAAAATCACCGTAGCTCCTTCGTCTCTTAACTGTAAAATTTCATCTTTAATTAAATTAGCATTAATGGGATCGAAACCAGAAAAAGGTTCATCAAAAATCAACAATTTAGGCTGATGAAGAACGGTTACAATAAATTGTATTTTTTGAGCTTGACCTTTACTTAATTCTTGGATTTTCTTATTCCACCAATCTCCAATCTCTAATTTATCGAACCAATATTTTAATCTTGCTTTCGCTTCAGTTTTCGTTAATCCTTTTAACTGTGCTAAATACAAACATTGCTCACCTACTTTCATGGATTTATACAATCCGCGCTCTTCTGGCAGATAACCGATATCCCTAACATGCTCTGGCTTTAATGGCTGACCATCTAATAGCACAGAACCTTCATCTGGCATGGTAATTTGATTTATAATACGGATTAAGGTGGTTTTCCCTGCTCCATTTGGGCCAAGTAAGCCAAATATGCTACCTTTTGGCACAGCAATAGATACTTGATTTAGTGCTTTAAAATCTCCGAAATTTTTTGAGACGGAATTAGCAACTAATAAGTCGTTCATATTAAACTAAATTTTTAAGATGTGGTTATTACGTAAATATATTAAATGTTATAGATTCTAAAATAAGAATATCTTACTATTTCGGTAATTATTGAATATTTCTTTAACTAGCTTGAAAAGAGAGCTACAGATTGAGACAAATTTTAATAAATTTAAAGATTTCTAAAGGCATATGAGACGATGATAATTGCTTTACCAAAAGTATTTTCAATGCGACATACCATCAAAAAAGACTTATTATCAACTCATTAGGATATAAAAAACAAAACCCACCCTTATGGTTAGACAAGGATGGGAAAAAATTGCTATGAAAAAGAAAAATTACCGCTAATTAGATTAGCGATAAATCAAATATACTAATTTTTATTAAATAGGCACCCTTTATGAAAACATATCTTTTACCTTTTCAAAAAAAGATTTATCCGAGCTTTCTGGTTTAGGTTCAAAATGCTCATCATCCTTCATACTTTCAAAAAATGTCTTTTGCTTTTTACTCAAAGTCTTTGGTGTCCAAACGTTTACATGAACCAACAAATCACCTTTACCATAACCATTAATACTAGGAATACCTTTACCTCGTAATCTTAAAATTTTACCAGATTGTACACCTGGTTCAATTTTTATTCTCACTTTTCCTGTAACGGTATCTATTTCTTTAGAGTTACCTAAAACCGCATCTGGCAAACTTACATACATATCATAATGTAAATTATCACCTTCGCGTTTTAAAGTTGGGTGCTCTTCTTCTTGTATTGCGACTAATAAATCACCTGCAACACCATTACCTGGTGCATCATTACCTTTTCCTGTAACTTTAAGTTGCATACCATCGACTACACCTGCTGGAATTTTAACAGTAACGGTTTCATCAGAAACTTTTAAACCATGTGCATCTGCATCTGCTGGTTTTTTGTCAATAGTTTGTCCTGCGCCACCACAAGTTGGACACGCTGAAGCCGTTTGCATTCTACCTAAAATAGTGTTGGTAACTCTAGTGACTTGACCAGCACCATTACATGTACCACATGTTTTGTATGTTGTACCTGGCGCTTGTATTTTACGCTTTACTTTAATCTTCTTTTCAACTCCATTAGCCACATCTTCTAGTGATAAAGTCACACGAATACGCAAATTGCTTCCTTTAACAACACGTTGCCTTCCGCCGCCACCAAAGCCACTGAATCCGCCTCCACCTCCGAAGCCTCCGCCGCCAAAGATATCGCCAAATTGACTGAAGATGTCGTCCATATTCATGCCACCTCCGCCAAAGCCTCCGCCTCCGCTGCCATCAAAGGCTTGGTGACCAAATTGGTCGTAACGTGCTTTTTTGTCAGCATTACTTAAAACCTCATATGCTTCTGCAGCTTTTTTAAACTTCTCTTCGGCTTCAGTATCATCTGGGTTTTTATCTGGATGATATTTTAATGCCATTTTACGATAAGCTTTTTTTACTTCAGCTTCAGTTGCTCCTTTACTTATTCCTAATATGTCGTAATAATCTTCTTTCATCAACTAATTAATTCTTGATTTTCACAGAAATGTGCAAATTCGTATTTCAATATTATTGTCCGATTACCACCTTTGGGAAACGAATAACTTTCTCTCCTAATTTATAACCTCGTTCAATAACATCAATGATTTTTCCTTTAAGATCATCAGTCGGTGCCGGAATTTGTGTTACTGCTTCATGGTTATCTGCATTAAAGACATCACCTTGTCTTACCTCTATTACAGATAAGCCTTTTTGCTCTAATGTATTCTGCAATTTATTATAAATTAACAGGACTCCTTTTCTTAACTCTTCTGCTTCTTTGTCATCTTCAATATGTGACAAAGCACGTTCAAAATCATCTAAAATTGGCAACATTGCCACTACAACATCTTGACTTGCTGTTTTAAATAATTCGATACGCTCTTTAGTTGTTCGTTTTTTATAGTTTTCAAACTCAGCAAACAAACGCATAAATTTATCTTTCTCAGCAACCAATTGATCCTGTAACTGTTCTTCTGGAGATTTCAGCTCTTCCTGTTGTGTTTCAACATCGCCTTCTGCTGTACTTGTTGCCTGATCCTCTACTTGTGGATCTTCAACCTTATTGTTTTTATCTTTTTTACTCATTTTGAGTTCTTTTTTTGCTTTCAATTAGATTGGCAAAAGTACTGCCATTATTACGAAAATGTCAAAATGTCATTAACATTTTTTTATCATACTTTAAAGGCAGTATTTCATATCTTTGTTTTATCAACTCAAATAAAAAACACTAAATATGAAATCAAATTTTTTTAATTTTTTTACGCTAATTGCACTAATTACATTTTCAAGTTGTGGAGACAAAGCCAAAGAAGCCGATACCACAAAGGCTAAAGATGCAGCAGTTGCTGAATCTAGTTCTGTTAGCTATGCTGTAGATACAGATAAATCTACAATTGAATGGAAAGGTTTTAAACCAACTGGAACTCATAATGGTACAATTGCCTTAAGTGCTGGTAAATTAAATGTTATTGATGGCGCTGTTAAATACGGGAAATTCATTGTTAACATGAATAGTATTGTGGTTAACGACATTCCTGTTGAAGAAGAAGAAAATGCAAAACTAACCGGTCATCTTATGAGTGCCGATTTTTTTAATGTTGAATCGCACCCTACCTCAAAATTTGAAGTTACTGGGATGGAAACTAAAGAAGGAAAATCTATGCTTTCTGGTAATTTAACGATTAAGGAAACTACAAATAATATCAGTTTTCCTGTAGCAGTTTCTTTAAATGAAGACACCATGACATTAACAAGTGAAGCATTTACAATAGACCGTTCTAAATGGAATATTAAATATGGTTCCAAATCATTTTTTGATGACTTAGGGGATAAATTCATTAACGATGATATTGAATTGAAAATTACCTTAACAGCAAACAAAGCATAAAATAAATTTATTTTATTATGAAGAGCAGTCATTTTAGTGGCTGCTTTTTTTTGCTTGACAGTGAAATAATTTTAAAATAGGACACGCTGATATTTTCACCATTCAACTCAAAATTGACTGATATAAACTAAAAAATCCCCGTAATGGGGATTCTTAGTTAAAGTTGACATTTATAATTCCCTAAAACTAGTAGTGGCCAACTCATAACATTAATAAATAATTATTGCTATATAGAAAGCTCCCGAAAAACAAGAAGCATTTCACAATAACAAGTTTTAGTTAATAGCATTGTAAACTTACAAAACACTAGTAAAACTAAAAATACCCAATAAGTGGTATTTTTTAGTTTATTTATGTCATCAAATACTATCTATATAACGGAATCTTTAGTCCCACATAAACATCTGTAGTCTTAGAACTATCAGATAAAAGATTTGTAAAAACAGATCCAGAACCTACGGTTAATGGCCCTAAACGAATACCTCCACCAAAAGACACATCGTCATATTGCCTGTAGCTAAGTGGAGCATAAAAGCTAAACCATTTAGTTTCTAATCTTGGGGCCACAGTTACGGTATTTAGAGCTGAAGTACTTAATTCTGATCCTTTTTTTACCATAGATAAATCTGCCTGTGCACTCACAAACCATTTTTTTGTCAATCTATAATCTACAAGTAAATGTAGGGCCGTTGGCAATTTTATTTTTGCCGTTTCATCGGTTTCCGTATTTTGATAGTTAGAATCTAAGAAGTCTTCTGTATCGTCATCAAAGTCATCCGTATTTACAGTAGCATTTAAATCGTAACGAGTAACTGTGGAGTTATCATAATTAATAGCACCAATATCTGTAACAGAAATACCTATCTTTAATTTATAAGGATCCTTATAAGTCGGCAAATCATCATTCTCACGATCCGTATACCATTGATAAGTAAAACCAAGATCTAAACCAAAACCAGAAGTAAGATTGCTAAAATCGATATCATCGTCATCAAAATCTTGACTTGTGCCATAATTTAATTGCCCTTGAGTCGTTAATGTTTCTGTAGATTGAACATAGTTTCCTTCTAAACCAGGACTACTCATAAACAAACTACCTGCACCTAAAAGGTATTTTAAGGTCACCCCTCCTTTTAAGACATGGTTGGGTTTCTCCATAAGTATTCTACCATAAGCGACTCCTACCTCTGCCCAAGAATGTACGGTACCATTTAAGTTTTTAGAATCAAACCTAAAATCATCATCTGAATCAAAGTCATCTGCAATGGCTTCATAAAGTTCACCATTTATATTGTTAATATTAAAGTTTGCTCTTGCTCTAGTTATAATACCAATACTACTCTTCTTAGTAAGATTGAACATAAACGACGGAAGAACGATATCTGCGTTTAAAAAAAAGTTATTGGCGTTACTTGGAAATTTTTTAGTGTCGTCTTCAAAATCAAAACTACCATCGGAGTTCATAATATCGTTGACATTAATTCCAAAATAATCACTGCCTCCGAAGACACTACCTGATACTAAGTTAACATCAGCTCTAAGGCCAGACCCCACAATACTCGATGGGTTATAAATAACACCCTGAATACCGGAATAATTATCGATAGAATGACCAACATAGCTTTGACCAAAGGAGAAATTAAGAATTAAAAGAAAAAAGGTTAGGTTTAATAGTTTAGTATGTTTCATAATAAATTAAGGTTGGTTAATAGCGAAGTTAAAATTATAAATGAATTTGAGTTTTTTTCTTGATATACGACCTTTTTCAAAGGTTAAAAATTTACTTATTACAATAACATCCCCAAAACTGGGTATATTTTTTATTAGAATTAAAAATTAATAAATCTTCAAGAACCTTAAAATTTATATTTCTTTTCTAAGGCATAGCGCATCAATTCGCCTTTACCTTGAAGCCCAAGAATCCGAATCATGTTTTTACGATGTGTTTCTACTGTATGTATACCTATAAAAAGTTCGTCTGCAATTTCACGAGACGTTTTACCTAGTGCTACTAAATTTAAAATTTCAACTTGTCGCTTGGTCAGTATACTTTTAGCCTTTTTATTGGTGTCATTTTCTGCTTCTATTTCAATATTAGCATCAAAATAAGTATTGCCATTATACACTGCTCGTATAGCTTTTAAAACTTCTTCTAAAGGTGAATTTTTCAGTAAATAACCCGAAGCTCCTGCATCTAACATTTGCTTAATCGCATCCTTTTGATCAAACATCGTAAAGCCTAATATTTTTATATGTGGCAACTCTTTTTTTATCACCTTCGTGGCTGTAATACCATCCATTTTTGGCATTCTAATATCTGTAATTACAACATTTGGTTGCTTTAAACGCACCAGATCTAAAAGTGCTTCACCATCGTTTGCGGTACCTACAATTTTAATATCGTCTTCGTATTCTAAAAGTAATTTTATACCATCTATAAAAGACTGATGGTCTTCGGCTATAGCTACTGTTATCATAATGGTAAATCAATTATTACTGTTGTCCCTTTACTTATTTCTGATTCAATTGTAAATTTCCCATCTAAAGACTCCACACGTTTATCTATACTAGTAATTCCCATTCCTGGTTTTGTTTTTGAGAGTTGTTTCGGATTAAATCCTACTCCATTATCTTCAACCATAATATTGAGATTATCAGAATGATTAGTGATATGAATCGTTCCTTGGGTTGCTTTTGCATGCTTTATAATATTGGTCACTAATTCTTGAATAATTCTAAAAATTGAAATTTCTAACGAATTATCTAAGCGCTGATCCAAACCAAAGCTCTGAACTTCAAATTCTAATCCATTTATTCCTGACGCATTTTTTGCTAGTTTTTCTACAGCTGGCAGCAAACCATTTTTTGCAATGACACCTGAATTTTTCAGATGCGCCATTGAGCGAATTTCAACATATGCATTTTCTAATAATGTGCTTATTTTTTTGTTAGCTCCTCTGAATCTTCAACATCATTTTGATGTTTTACAAAATAATCAAATTGTAATTTAGCTGCGGCTAAAGTAGCACCAACACTATCGTGTAAGTCAGCAGCCAAACGTTGGCGTTCTTTTTCCTGACCTTCAATCATAGCATCGATAGTTGATAATTCTAAATCTTTTAGAATTTTTTCTTTTGCATCAATTTCATCTTGACGTTCTTGTTCTGCCTTATATTGTTTCCGTTTTATATTTCTATAGACTAAAAAAGCGATAACTGAAAGCACAGCCAAACTTCCTCCCCAAGCCAAAAACAGATTCGCTTTCTCATTTTGATGCGTTATTCTTGTTTTTAGTGTCTCGTTTATATGAATAAGACTGTCTTTTGTTCGATGGTTATCAATTTTTATCTTCTCTAATATTCTTACAGCACTAATATCATCTATAGTCGTTTTAGTATCTTGTCTTAAATTTTGATATTTTATAGTTAAATCAAAGTCTCTTTTTCCTTTATAGGCTTCAAAAAGAAAAAGTAAGCACCATCAATCATTTCATTGCTCGATATCTTTTGACCATAATCTAGCAATTTATTCGCCGTAATTATAATCTTGTCATAATCCTTTTGTTTAAAATAACTAGCACATAGCACACGATAAGCATGAGCTAATGTATTATTATTACCAATAGAATCGCCAATTTTTATGGCGCTATCAATAGTTTCTTTTGCTCGTTTAAATTCTTTTTTCTGAATATAGGAATCACTAATATTAATTAAAGCTATGGCTTCATTTCGTTTATTATTAATCGCTTTAGATAGCCTTAAGCTTTCGTTATAATAGTCTAATGCTTTATTAGATTTGTAACGCCAACTATAAATATTTCCTATATTAACTAAAGCCTGAGATATTAATATGGTGTCATTTATTTCTTTACTTAGTTCCAATGATCTCTCGTAATACGCTTTGGCTTCATCAAGATTAAAAACTTTTCTGTAAGAAACACCTAAGCCATTATTAGCTTTTGCTTGCCCTCTCTTATCATTCAATTCCTTATAAAGTTTTAAACTTAACCCAAAGTGCTTTGAGGCTTCAGTATTATCGCCAAAAGTATGTTCTATTTCACCTAATAGTATGAGTGCATCTGCCTTCTGTTTTTTTAACCGACGCGCTTTAGTAAAATCCATTAAGCTTAATGCCATAGCATAAGCACTGTCTGTTTTACTTTCAAAATAATTTTTATAAATAAATTCTCTATAAGCACTAGCTCTTGTAGTATCCGCTAGTTTAGTATTTTCCCAAATTGCAAATAAAGAATCTTGTTGTTTTTGACTATTACCTATCCATGGTAATAGTATAAAACAGAGTATAATTGTAAAATTTGTAGTCATGTATTTTACTTCCATAAAATCTCAAAGGTGTTAGAAATTTGTAATTTCAAAATTACATTTTTATGTAAAAAGATTTAACAAGTCAAAGATGCAAAGTAAAAGCACACCAAAACATACCTAATAAAAGGTATATTTCTGAAAATAAGCGATAAAATTTGAATTGTAAACTAATCTTTAGACAAAAAGACTAAAAAACAGACGATTACATAAAAATATACTTAATAGATGCAATCATACCTATGAAACCTATAAAAGCAATGAGTACCCAGACGGTACCTTTATAATGCGTCTTATGAAGTTGAAGATCTTTACGATACTGATATGCAATAACAATTACAAATGCAATAAAAATAATATTCCAAAAATCAATTGACCAGTACTAAACATCTTCTTATTTTTATGCAAAAATAAGGATTAAAACCACAACTATGCAAGACAAAATTAATGCGGTAAAAGCGTTTCATACGGCTTTCAAAATAGGACATCGCGAAACTCCAAAAGCTGACTTAGGAATCGATAAAAATATGCTACGCTATAAGTTAATGCGCGAAGAAAATGAAGAATACCTAGAGGCGGCAAATGACAATGACTTAGTTGAAGTTGCGGATGCTTTAGGTGATATGCTCTACATTTTGTGTGGTACTATTATAGAACACGGTATGCAACACAAAATAGAAGAAGTATTTGAAGAAATACAACGCAGTAATATGAGTAAACTAGGTGAAGACGGTGAGCCAATTTATCGTGAAGATGGCAAAGTTTTAAAAGGCCCTAATTACTTTAAACCACATATTAAAGATATTTTAGAATCATAAAAAAAAGCAGCTATTCACTGAGCGAAGTCGAAGTGTGGCTGCTTTTTCTTTATAGTATAATAATAATTGGACTTTTATTTTACTTCGTGTCTCCAACCATGCTTATCATCAGATAAATTATGTTGAATATTCAATAAGGTTTGTTTAAATAATTTAGCATAAGAATCTTCAGCGCCAACACCAGAAATTTCAAACAACTCATCTTGGTGCTCAAATGCCGATATTGGACTAATTACAGCAGCAGTTCCGGCTCCAAAAATTTCTTTTAAACTTCCATCTTTAGCAGCATTTTTAATTTCCTCTACGGTTACTTGCCTTACATCGCAGGTAATACCTAAATCTTCGGCCAGTTGAATGATACTTTTTCGAGTAACACCATCTAAAATCCTATCGCTTGTAGGTGCTGTAATTAACGTATCATTTACTCTAAAAAACACATTCATTGTGCCTGCTTCTTCAAGAAACGTATGTGTACTAGCATCTGTCCAAACCACTTGTTGGAATCCTTTTTTCTGTGCTAAACTTGTCGGATAAAACTGAGCGGCATAATTACCTGCAGCTTTAGCAGCTCCAACCCCACCATTGGCAGAACGACTATAATGATCTGCAATTAATACACGAACTGCTGAATTGTAGTATGATTTTGCAGGTGAGCAAATAATCATAAAACGATACATATTTGCAGGAGACGCAGAAATCGCTGGTTCCGTAGCAATTACAAATGGTCTTAAGTATAATGAATTACCAACACCTGGCTTAATCCAATCATTATCTAATTTTAATAAAGCTTCTAAACCTTCAAAAAAATAATCTTCAGGAAACGCTGGCATTGCCAATCGACCAGATGATTTATTAATTCTATCAAAATTTTGTTTTGGTCTAAAAAGAAAAACCTTTCCATCATCATCCTTGTACGCTTTCATACCTTCAAACACCGCCTGACCATAATGAAACACACGAGCCGAAGGCTCAAAAGTCATAGCTTGGTACGGCATAATTTTAGGGTTTTCCCATTTGCCATCGTTATAATCACAAACAAACATGTGATCTGTAAACACACGACCAAAGTCTAAGTTACTAAAATCTACAGTATTAATTTTAGTGCTTGCAGCGGTTTCGATGCTAATTTTATCTGTATGATTGGCCATAATTATATGTGATTTTTAAAACAAAAGTACATAATCAGTACGGTTAATAAAAGGTTATATTCCGTTAAATTGACTAAATTTGTAATTATATAGTAATTCAAATCAAAACCTATTAATAATGAAAAAAATCATTTTACTTTTTGCAATTAGCTTATTTGCTTTGTCTTGCAAAGACGATTCTAAAACTACAGAAGTTAAGGTTGAAAAAGCAAAACAAGAAATCGCTTATGCCTCTTTTGGAAAAGAAATAAATGACACCGATGCTTTAAGTTCTGAGCGTATGATGGAACATTATAAAAACTTAAAACCTGGCGATACCGTTAACTCTAAAATGAAAGGAAAAATCATTGAGGTCTGCTCTAAAAAAGGGTGTTGGATGACTCTAGATGTAGAAGGAGACACTGATGTGATGGTAAAATTTAAAGATTACGGATTTTTTATGCCTTTAAATGCGGAAGGTGATGTTGTTATTAATGGAAAGGCTTATGTTTCTGAAACTTCAGTTGAAGAATTAAGACATTACGCTGAAGATGCTGGTAAATCTGAAGAAGAAATTGCAGCGATTACAGATCCTAAATTTGAATATGGTTTTGAAGCTGATGGGGTTTTACTTAAACAATAAATTTTTAAGCATAGCGATGCTTTCATTTTTAATGCTTACCAGCTGTAAAAAGGAAGAAAAAGTAGCTGAAGACCCCATAAAGAAGACTGTTGAATACGATATGTATCAACCTTCTGAAATGGCAGGTTTTATGAATGCTATGTACGCTTACAATCAACAATTAAAAGCACAAATTGTCGCTGGTGAAACGCCGACTAACTTACCGTTAGATTTATTAAAACTGCATTCCGCGGAAATGACAGATGGTAAATCTAGGACTCAGAATTGGGAAAGTTTTGTAAACGTTTTTA
The DNA here is from genome assembly GCF_000427335.1 of Winogradskyella psychrotolerans RS-3. Classification (GTDB taxonomy): domain Bacteria; phylum Bacteroidota; class Bacteroidia; order Flavobacteriales; family Flavobacteriaceae; genus Winogradskyella; species Winogradskyella psychrotolerans. Next base: position 97,946 of record NZ_ATMR01000097.1, read on the forward strand.
TTAATTCGCAAGAAGCGATAGTAGATACACTCTCTAATACAGAATTAAAGGAGCGTTATAATGTTGCTATTAACAATTGTTTAAGCTGTCATAAAACGGAATGCACAGGACCAATTCCTAAGATTAAAAAACTACTTATTCAGTAAAAAAAAGATATAAGATCGCTTACTTCGACTTCGCTCAGCACAAGTCGCTTTTAGAATCTAGAACTAAGACTTGATTCTAACAAAATGAAAAACAGATGTATTTTTATTTAAACTGAAATATTTGGTTCAAAAAAAATCAGATGCATCATGTGACAAAAACCGAATAGCCAAAAACATTTGAAAAGAAATATAATTACCACATCAGATGGTTCTAAAACCATCCAAATAGAAGAATGGAATGAACAATACCATTCTATTCACGGTGCCATACAAGAAGCAAATCACGTTTTTATGAAACATGGTTTGCTTTTTTATTCTGAAACATGCGCTACATCTAAACTTGACGATATATCTATTTTAGAAATAGGTTTTGGTACAGGACTCAATGCTTTCTTAACGCTCATCGAAGCCGAAAAATTAAAATCAAACATTAATTATGTTGGTGTAGAAGCTTACCCTGTACAACTAGACGAAATAAAACAACTTAATTATATTGAATTAATTTCTGAAGAACATGACACTGTTTTCGAAAAGTTACATGAAACTCCTTGGGAAGAATCATGCCAAATAACTTCGAATTTTCAATTAGAAAAACAACAAAAATTCTTCAAGGACATAGACGCTAAAGACCAATTTAACATCATCTATTTTGATGCTTTTGGCGCACGTGTGCAACCCGATTTATGGACCGAAGATATTTTTAAAATTATGTTTAATGCTTTGAAAGAAAATGGCGTATTGGTCACCTATTCTGCAAAAGGTAGCGTAAGACGAGCTATGCAAGCTGTTGGTTTTATTGTAGAACGACTACCCGGACCTCCAGGCAAACGTGAAATGTTACGAGCCCAGAAAAAGGGAAAGTAACATTCAGTGAAATTCAATGCGCTAAAGGCTTTAAATCCTAAATATTAATATTTAATAATTACCACTTCGAGTGGAATTCTGTTTTTTAGGAATTTCACATGTCGACTGCGCTCATTAGAACTATCCAGAGGCTTATTTTAAGCTAAGGTTCTCGATACATTTCTCGTAAACTCAAAACATTCAAACTGACGCCAAGAAGCGAATTGGAAAACGATACCATTTAAAAGTTTTGTTCCTCAAACGTTAAATCATATCTAAATGGCATACGTACCCTTTTAACCTTTTGTATCTTTAAATAAAAGAAAAATGACCGTTTTAATAACAGGAGCGACAGGATTAATTGGACAGGAAATTGTAAAAAAATGTCATGAAAAAGGAATTAATGTACATTATTTAACGACTTCAAAATCTAAATTGAGTACAGAACCCAATTACAAAGGGTTTTATTGGAATCCCGAAAGCAACGAAATAGATCACAAATGCTTTGAAGGTGTTACCGCCATTATCAATATGGTTGGAGCTTCTATTTCTAAACGTTGGACTGATACTTATAAAAAAGTCATCCTTGAAAGTCGTACAATAACAGCACAACTTTTACAAAACACCATAAACAAGTACAATTATAGCATTGACCAAGTCGTATCTGCTAGTGCTATTGGCATTTATCCAACGAGTTTAGTAAACTATTACGAAGAAACGAATACAGAGATTTCAGAAACATTTTTAGGTAAAGTTGTGCATGAATGGGAAGCTGCAGTGAACGACTTTGAATCGTTAGGATGTAAAGTCGCAAAGATCAGAATCGGTTTGGTCTTGGCTAAAGATGGAGGCGCATTACCACAAATTGTAAAACCAATAAAATATGGTGCCGGCGCAGCAATTGGAAGCGGTAAACAATGGCAAAGCTGGATTCATGTTGAAGATTTAGCTTCACTCTTTGTTTTTGCCGTACAAAACAAATTTGAAGGTATTTACAATGGTGTAGCACCAAATCCGGTAACTAATAAAGAATTGACAAAAGCTGCGGCAAAGGTTTTGCATCGTCCTTTGATATTACCAAACATTCCAAAATTTGCGATGAAGCTCGTTTTAGGAGAGATGCACATTCTTTTATTTGAAAGTCAACGTGTAAGTTCTCAAAAAGTAGAAGCTGAAGGATTTAATTATACTTATGTGAATTTAAGACCTGCTTTAGAGGATTTGTTGGATTGATGGTTAGATTGTTAGATTGTTAGATGTAAATTGACGAAAAAAGAAGCAAAAATTAATGTTGCTTCTTTTTTATTTCAAGTTATGTTTTATATTTATTCTTCAATCCAACCCATAATTGCATTGGCTACAAACCTCGGTTCTGGTGGTAAGGCATAAATATCCTTTTCGTAGTTTTTATTGTATGGTGAAATATTCATAATGTTTCCGTCTACGACTAACGTACTACTTCCGCCTGGATCAAAGCCCATAGCTTTATCCATACCATATTTCAAAAGAATATCTACCATATCAAAATGCGTAGCACCTACAGACTCTCTAATCCGTCCGTTTACCATAAGTACCATCAATCTACCTTCTTTGGTAATTCCAACGGCTATTTTTGGACCACGCATATCTGTAAAATCTAATCGTGCTGCTTGTGTTTTAATAGAATTGGTGGTTTTCCAACCTTCGTCTTCCATATTTAAAATTTGTTTTCCTTCATCAATTAGCATAGGTCCTGCTTCAATAGCATAAGAAACCTCATCCCATTTATAAGGATTCTCTTCTGGTTCTAATAATTGAATATCTAAAGGCTTTCCATCCTTAAACATCGCTTCAGAAAACAAACCTGCAGGAATAGATAAGGTAATCCCAACCGGAATGACTGGTACATCTTCTTTCTTCTTCGTTTTAATAATCTCTTTTACGGTATTACCTGCTAGTCTTACAATGACATTACCATTTCCTTCAAAAGTAGCTTCAGTATAAGATAAATCATAAAAACATGGTTCTGTGTTACTATGGTTGTTGTAATTGGCACTTGTAAAGGTTAATGCTTTCCTTTTTCCTTTAATACTAAATCCGGCTTTACTATTAACTTTTCGAATATCTACATCACCATTTTTATAAATTATAAAAGCTGGTTTATTAAAAAGTGGTGGACAAAACACTTTATTATTCATAATTAATAAGCCTAATGGCGAACCAATATAGGTTTCTGGCAATCCTAATTTTCCAACCAATTCCGGATTTAAAATATAACCACCATTCCAAGCTAGTTCAATCTTATTAGAATTATTACTTTTCTTCCTGTATTCATTAACAAGTGCTGGCACATTTTTAGGCTCTTTATTGGCAATATGTGCTGCAAATTTCCAGTGGTGTTTTTTAGTATCAATTTCGGCTAAAACTCCACTCCAAGGCAAACCGTCTTCATAAACGCCTCCTGCATACGATGATTTTACTTTTTGAACAGTGTCAGTATCCTTTAGACCTTCTTTTATTTGAGTCAATAACTTAGCAATAGGTGTTCCGTTTTTAATGGCATCTTCGGTAACCATATGTAACAATTCCTTTTCACCTAAAGTGTTTTTTAATTCTTGATATAATTCGCTTTTTAGAACCACATCAAAATCCTTAGCGGTTTGAATTGGTGTAGGATACGCTAAAGTAGTACGAACTCCTGCTGGTACAAACTGAATAAACCCACTACCTTTAGGAATACCCATAATTTTGGCTGTCATTTCATACATCACTTTTCCAATATGAAAATGATCGATTTCAATAATATCAGTCATCATCGCAGCATATTCACCATTGGTGATTAAGAAACCATCAGCTGCTTTAATATCGCGTAAAATCTTAATGGCTTTTGCTCCCATCTGAGGAAAATGAACACCTTCTGACCATTGTTTTGTTTCAATAATTTGAACGACTCCTGCTTTATACAATAACCCTAATTCTGGTTCTTTTCCGCTTTCTAAATACTCTTTAATGTCTGCGCTCGAGAACCATTTTGTAATTCTTGGTTCGTGTATAAAAATGTAGATTTTCTCTAACTGATTGACGTTGGCTTCAAGAATATCTGAAGTTAATTCTTGTTCTATGGTTAATTTTAGTTGTGCACGAATAGGTTGTAATACAAAATATTCTAATTCATGTTTTATATAACGACCAGGAAAATAGCCTTTAGGTACATTCTTTTTAAATTTTTGGTTAATATTTTCCGATCATCAATACCTAAATATTTACTATTCGTCAGTTGAAATAATGCCAATTCCCAATCGGCAAAAAACTGTGGCGCTAAGGTTAAATCTGGTAAGTTGGTTGGTTTAAACACATCGGTATAAATCATGTTCACCAAACCTGTAACTTCTTGGTAAGTAAACGCTTGATACGCATAAGATTTTTTATTTCGATGACGATATGCCAACGCATGATCGTGACGAATTGAAATTTCACCATCCACATATTTAAAAATATCATCAATAGCATTATAGTATTTATGGATGACCTCAAGATTGGTATTTACGAGATCCGGAATGTCATTTTCCATCGTTCTAGCATAACGCATTACACGGCCCTTCACCAGTTGCTGTTCGACTCTAAAAAAGCTAGGATCAATTAACGATTTTAAATAATGCATAAAAGACAACCGTCCGTAACCTGGTAAATAATGTCTAGTTTTTTTATTGAGAATCGCATTAAGATCATCGTTTTCAAAATCTACAGAAGCCTTATATTGCTTTAATAAATTAATCACTTGCGGATTATTTTCAATGGAAACAGACACCAATTGATAATACATACGTTGTAAAATATAACGTATATTCTCTTCTAAAGCTTCTAAACTGTACCGCTTTTTAATTACATTTCTATTGTGCGTAACGTCTACCATTCTATTCTGTGGATAAAACACATGATCACATATTTTCTCTGCTAATTTCTTTGGGACTTTAGAACCTTTAAACTCCAAAACATTAAGTCGAAGTGATTCGTCTAAATGTCTACCAATAACCTCATCATAGACTTCTCTTGGCTCATATTGTCTGCAAAAAATTGGTGTTCCGCACGCTGCAGCTTCAATAATTGGCAAACCACGTCCTTCGGTTTGACTTGGTAATAAAATTAAAGAGGCTACATCAAAAAGCTGTTCAATATCTAATGGTTTTTTATGTTTTTTCTTGAAATCGTTTTTATCAAACTCACTAAATAAAAATCCAAGAAGTACTCGCGATTTAAACGCTTTTGGAAGCTCTTTTAGAAACTCTGAAAAGTCCTTTTTTAAATCGTGATAATAATTTTGTTGTCCATGCGGAATTGGCCCTGAAACAATTAACGACAATTTTAACTGTGGATTTGTGAGAAATTTATCAGCAAAAGAATCGTAAGAAAACAAGCGTTTTATAAGTTTAAAATTAAGCTCGATAGACTTTCTACTAATGACTCTTGTAGGCTGTAAAAAAACAATATTATTATTTACAAAATCAAAGTTTTTAACCGTTTTATGACCTAATAAAATAGGTTTTAAAGAGCGCTCACTATCAGCATGATGTGCTGCAGTATGTACCGTAATTGAGTCTTTTTTATTTGCGAAAATTGAAGAGACTTGCATAAACGCTTTTATGATATCGCGCTTACTCATTTGGTGCATTTTGGTATCTACAGCGGTTCCTAATAAGGCTACGTTAGCAGGATTATGACCATTAACATTAATCAAATGATCTTGTTGAATTCTATTAATATTGACATTCATCCAAGACCGACTTTCCCATGGGTATATCGTTTCAATGACAGAGAAAAATTCACCTACATGTGCATTATGAAAAAAGAAATCTCGCGGTCCTTTTTTAAGGCCTTTCTTTTTAATTTCGACGTCTCTGTTTCCACCTTCCCAATAAAAATCATGATTATTATTAATCACAGGAATGCCCAAATATTCTGAGATTAAAACCGTTGCTAAAGCCAAAGACACATTCCCCGGATTAGAACACACATTAATAAGGTACAACAACGAAATATCATTCTCTTCAATATAAGACCCTAACTTTTCTACGAGAACAAGAACTTCATCCCAGAACTTACCAATAAGATTATTATAAGCTTCACTCCCACGTTCCATTTTAATTTGAAAGAAGTCCTTATATAAAGGCCAAGCATCAAAAGCTTCCATTTCTGGTATTACTTTTCTGAAGGCCGTTTTTGGAATAAGCTCGTCTGCTTCTTGTTTAATTTCACCTGCTATAAAGTGAATAGGAATGTCTGGATATATATTTTTAAAGGTTTTGGCATACTTTTCGGTTTCGACTGTGATACCATCAATGGTAAAGTAAAAGGTTAAGAATGCTATACCACCGTTTTCAATATGTGTATCAAAAGTAGACGCATTGCCTTTAAAAGCCGATGGTAAATTTTTCTCTTTAAATTTATCCATGAATAAACCGAGATCAAACCACGTATTTATCTTTTCATTTTTAAGTTCATTTAAAATAGTAGAGATTTTTGTTGTTTTTTTATCAGTCATGTTTTGGTTCTTAAAATGTAAATAATTGGCTTAACTTTTCTTCTAATACTTCATATGAAAAATATTTTTTACCAAGGTTAAAATTGTAGTCTCCAATTTCTATACAGCGTTTGGGATTATATATAATATCCGACATTTGTTGTATGCTTTCTGGTGTAAGATTACTATCTTCAATCATTACGGTTTCAAACCCTTTGTTGCCAATATCTTGCATATAAACGGGCTTGTAGTTATTGACGAATATGGGTTTTTTAGCGAGTACCGTTTCTACAAAAGCATTCCCAAAACCTTCATAGGTACTAAAATAAGTCGCCGCTCTACCATGCGCATACACATCAGATAAATCTTTGTGATCTAAAACTTTATGTGCTGCAAATATGACCTGACGTGATAGATTTAAGTCGTGAATTTGGTCAATTAACTCATTGTAATATTCCTTATTTTCATCATCATTATTATTTCCTGTGATAACCAATTTTAGTTTTTTATCATCTAATTGGTCAATTAAGGAAATCGCTGTTTCAATACCTTTACGTCTTACAATTCGCGTGACTTGCAACAAAGCAATTTCATCTTTTAAAACTCCAACATCTCTAAGGAAAAATTCATTTTCGGGTGTTGGCACACCATAAACACGATTAAAATCCATGACATTAGGTACTAAAGTGGCATCAATATCGAAACGGTTTTTAAAGGTTTCTACACCAAACGTATTAATGACAGCATGTTTAACATTTGGAAGTAACAACGGAAAGTTATTATCTACATAGTTATTAATTTCTGGATGCACAGACACATAGCGCTGACCGCGTTCCCAATGAAAATCATGATCATGAGTCACTATAGGTATTCCTGTCGTTTCAACAAGTTTTTTTGATAGCAACACCCATTGACAAATGGCAAGGCAATGCAGAAGCATTCTCTGAAAGAATCACGTCAATTTTCTTCTTTGCCACCCATTGTCGCATGGCTAGATGCATTCTGTTTGACGCTTTTTCAACATGTTCTAGTAAAGCATCGGGATGTTTATCGGGTTCAAAAAAAGCTTTACGTTGTCCCCATTCTGCTTCTACTGAAAAAAAGGATAAAGCAGGAAACAAATAATCGTGCTCATAATCCATCGTCCAGGATTCGAATTCTCCAGACATGATAAAGACTTCATGGCCTAATTTTTTTAATACATCTATCCATTTTTCGGTTTCGAGAGCGACACCATCTACACCTCCTATTCGTCCAATTATAATACCTATACGCATGTTACATCTAAAGTTTTGTGTTCTTTAAATATACAGTATCGAAAAAGGTCAGGAAAGGTTTTGAAGGACTGAGATTACGGAATTACGACTTCAAAAATATAAACAAGATTAAATTATGTGTAATGAAATTAATATGGCTAATCTTAACAAAATGATAATATGGAAATTTGTTATTATCAAAAACAACTCACATTTTAACTGAGTAACTGGTGTAATTTCCGACCGGCTTTAACAATAATCTCAATACATTCTTCAATATCCTTTTTCGTCGTTCTGAAATTCACAATGCAAGTTCTCATGCAATATTTCTCATTGATAATAGCATTAGATAAGAACAACTCACCTCCTGCTTGCAGTGTATTTACTAAGTCCTCATTTAATGTATTTAAATATTCTGCTCTCTTTTCATCCTTTACTTCAAGATTTCGTGGAATATATCTGAAGGTAGCAATACTCAAATTTTGAGTGACACATTCTAATTCTGGATGCTGTGCTGCCAATTCTGCAAAATATTTTGATAAGGCAATGTCTTCACTTATTAATTTCACATAACCATCACGACCTATTTGTTGTAAGGCCAACCATACTTTTAAAGCTCTAAAACCTCGCGAATTTTGAAGTCCATATTCAAAGTAATTCAGTGAACCTCCTTCTTCCGTTAAACTGAAATTGTAATATTCTGGATGTGAACTATAGGTATCAATAAGGTGTTTAGGATTTTTAACCAAGGTACAACCAGCTTCTAAAGGACTGTATAACCATTTATGAGGATCTAGCGCAATAGAATCCGCTTCTTCTACTCCACGGAACAGTTCTTTTAAATCTAAAACAACAGCTGCAGGAATACCATAAGCTCCATCTATATGAAACCATAAATCGTAGGCTTTACAAACTGCAGAAACAGCTTCAAGATTATCTACAACTCCTGTACTGACATCCCCTGCTGTACCAACAACCAAGAAGGGTTGATAGCCTTGTTCTATGTCCTCTTTAATGGTTTGTTCTAAAATTTGAGTATTCATTTTATTTGATGAATCTGTCGGAATCCAACGAATTGAATTGCTACCATGCCCAAATAGAATCGCTGCTTTATCTATCCATGTATGGGTGGATTTTGAACAATAAGAAATTAATTGTTTTGAGGTATTTGAAAGGCCATCTTCTTTGATGTTTTTTGGCGCTTTAGCCGTTCTTGCTGCTAAAAACGCCGTGAAATTTGCCATGTTGCCTCCACTGACTAAAACACCTCCATAGCTTGGATCTACACCAATAAATTCGGCCAACCATTTAATGGTTTGTTTTTCTATTTCTGTGGCGATCGGACTTAAAATTTGTCCACCAACATTTGGATTTACCGAAGCGGCTAACAAATCAGCTAAAGCTCCAATTGGTGCTGCTGACGATGTAATAAATCCGAAAAACTTAGGATGACCGTTTAATAACGAATTATCAAATAATAATTTAGACGTTGATGCTAAAAGTTCATCTGCAGAAACCCCTTCTTTTGGTAACGATGAATTCCCTAATAGCTGTTGTAACTCTTTTGGTGACTTGGTTGTTGTGACGGGTTGATTTGAAATATCATCGAGAAAATCAGAAATGGTATCAATGAGCTGATAACCCATTTTTCGAAATTCTGTTTTACTAATTTCAATTGAGTTTTCTCGCTTATCCATAATCTGACTATTTAATTGATACTTATTCTATTCAGAAATCACAAAACCATTACTCAGTTCTTTTTCAGATGGTCTTTCAAACCATGTTTCCATAAATTCGAAGTTGTCTTTTGTCACTTCAAATTCAAACGTGGCTCCTTTTTCGGTATTCCGTTTCATCACGCGGTCTAACCTCTCGGCTTTAGAAACATCTAGAAAATGCAGCTTTACTTTGTAATTATTCATTTCAGCAAATTTCCTAAACTTTTCGCGATGCCCGAATTTAGACAATCCTAAATCTAAGATCGTATCTGTATTTAAATTTTCTAACTGATGAATTAGATCTAGCATCATTCGTTCGGAACGTTCAATGCGTTCTAAAAACCACTCTAAACCATCCGTTTCTTTTTTATCTGGAAGAAACAACACATTATTCCAGCTATCGATTGAAAACACAACACCTTTGATGTTTCTTTTGAGTTCGTTGGCGTAAGTCGTTTTTCCTGAACCTGTATTTCCTACTATGAGGTGAATCATTTTGTTTTCAACTTTTATTCAACGATTTCGTAATCTATATCTAGCTTTCGTAAGGCTCTTAAAGCAGAGCCAGAATTTTTATCTGCAACTTCAATATCTACAGGATCTCCGTCTAGAAGAATCTCTGTAAGCTCATTAGATAGTGATGCATTCCCATTAGTAGAAATCTCAGTAATACAGTTTGCGATAGCTCTCTTGTCTGGTCGTTGAGCGTCGCATGATAATAGGTTTAATTTCATTGTAATGGATTAATAATTTGAATCAGAATAGCCTGACATGTGTGTTTAGGAATGGTAAAGCAACTAATTTAGTGAATAAAGACGGAATAGAACGTCTGCAAGGGATTTTCTGAATAGAAAACCTTTAATAACTAACATTCACGACGACTACAATTAATGCTCTACTTCAAAAATAGTATTTCTTTCAGTTTTCTTATATAGGTTCTTAGCAGCAATCTCATTGTCCGCTGTAGAACGATAGTTTTTATTATTTGGGTTTCGCAAATAGTCGAGTTGATGTGCAATCATTTTTTCAAAAGGCATCAGGAAATCCTTTGTGTCACAATGTTCAACGTCTCCTTCCTTAAGTAAATTTAATACCGTAAAGACGGACTCAATTGTGCTGAGACAAAGTGATTCTGGTTGCTGTTTGATGATAAATTTTGATTTAATCTCATTATCAAAACTCACTCGTTTTAGGCTTTGCAAGTTCTTACTTAGTTTTAGCATTTTACGAGCACAAGGCCATGTCCCATCGAGAATGAAGAGGTGTGGATGATGCCCCATAAACGCATTCACTTCTGAACTTTTCCTTACCGATAAGTTGAAGTTCTCTTTTCCTGGATACAACAAAAAGAACTATTGTTTTCATTTGCTAGTACGTCATTAACGCGCTTATTATCGGTAAAATCGACACCAACTATAATTTCTGAATTTTCAAGTTGAAGCTTCGTTATATGGCCCGTTCCATTTTTTTCTTTCTTGTACTCTTTTGGGTGCATCAGAATAATAAAACGCGTCTTAGTATGTAACGCATGAATGTGTTTACAAATACATGTGCTTTTAGGACTCATACAGTTGTAACAGGTTAATCTTGGATTATTTATGTTTGCTTGCAAAGGGGATATTTCTGTTTTTCTGGGTGGTTACAAGTTGTGTTAGATTGGTTGTGTGGTAAAGCACATAATTTAGTAAATAAAAACTGAATAAAACGTCTACGAGGACTGTTGTAAGTAGGCACTAACTAGCCATGAATTATACAAATTGGTGTGTGCCGTTTTTATTTCAGTCGTTTTTTAATATCCATTCTCTGATGTAAAACTCTAACGATTTCCACAATCCCATTATCCACTTTTCTGTAAAAAAGGAGATGGGATTTAATTTTCGTAACTCGATAGTTTTTTCGAGTTTGTTCTGCGGATTTTCCTGTCAGGTAATTGTCCGCAATAAATTTAATTTCTGCTATTATTAAATCGTAATATCTGTCTGCTTGTTCTTTAGACCATTTCTTAAGCGTATAAATCCAAATTTTATCTAAATCCTCAATCGCTTGCTGGCTTATGCGATATTTGTTTTTGCTCATAAGTGTTTACGATGCAATTCTTTTAGATGTTGTTTTGGGTCAAAATTTTCAACAAATCCACTATCTTCTCCAACTTCTAGGGCTTTAATCAGTTCTCTTTCTTTCTTTTCTTCTCGCTCTAACAAACGTAATGCAGAACGAATTACTTCGCTAACCGAACCATATCTACCAGAATTTACTTCTTCTCTGATAAAATCCTCAAAATGATTTCCGAGTGATATTGATGTGTTTTTTCCCATTTTGACTATAATTTTACTCAAATATACCAAATCTTGGTAACGTAGCCAAATTGCGGAGAACGGTCTCGGCTATGAGTAGTTGCGTGGTTTAGCACTTAACTTTGCAAGTACACACCAAGTTGGAAATTCCGCAGGAATTTCCAAAGTAGGCGAGAATAAGCAATTACTTATAGCCATTGTTGTGCGTAGGCTTATTCGTAAACTTCGTTAAATTTGTTTATAGTTTTTCGCATAATTTCAATAAATGTAGGAATAAATTCAATGACTACATTTTCATTCGTGTAATAATTTTTTGGTGTTTCATCATTCGAAATTGACGGATATCTTGTTGATTGTTCGTGAGGTGCAGTTATTAACGATAAATTAATCCAAGCGTAACTCACATATGCCATTTTTTCGTCTTGTCTAAATTTAAATTTATGATCAAGTACTTGGTGATTTACATAATCCTCGGTATGTTCTAATCTTTTCTTTACATCATTAATAAGAAAATCATCATTAAATTGCTTGAAATATTCTAGGAAATGTTCGTGCGTTTTTACAAAGTCCTCTTTGATGTCATTGTAAATTTTTTCATCATCGAATTTTTCTTCCTTTTCAAATTCTTTCAATTCGTTTATAAATTGATTTAAATCTTTCCTCTTTATATCTTTATATTTAGGCACATCTGCGTTATTTATAGCATCGTGCAAATACTGTAATTTCTTAATCTTTTCTTTCGTTTTGCTTTTATCCCTTTGGTGAGGTGGAATCATATCTGCAATTAGCAAAGGTGTTTGGTCAAGTTTAATTAATTCTTCTGCTTTGCTTGAATATTGTCTAGTAAAAACTTTATGTGGTAAATGACTTATTTTTCTCGCTAAATCTTCAGGTTTTATAATTTCCATTCTAATACCGTAGGATTTCACAAATTTTTCCACTGACTGCTGAAGTTGGAATAATGCAATACTATAATTTTCGTTATTGTATAAAATTTCCACTGCATTTAAATCAATTTCCGCTGTTTGAAAGAGTTTTTTAGCAAGTTTTAAATTTTCTTTCATTTTTTTATCAGCTTACGCACAACTCGTTATATCAAAACAAATATCCCTGTTATCACTATGTATTTTCGGGATAAGTAAACCTTTGATATTTATTTACTAATTTCTAAATTTAAGAAATCTTTATATAGACCTACTTTTTTTTATAATTATATGTTATTTACATAACTACATAATAAACTTGAGCAGAATTCTCATGGTCTAGATTTTAATCGTCTAACATTTTAATCTGTATCGTCTCTATTAAAACTAAAAGGGTTTCTCGATGTTTTTTTGAGATTAAAATGCTATTTCCCTCTGCTTAATTGTAAATTCTCGCAGCCTTTATTCTATCTGGCTTTTATTAGTCCTTAAGGTTATTTTTTATATCTGGATTTAATTTTGTCAAATATTGCGCGAATTCAACCTTATTCCTTGGTGAAATTATGATCTCTTCAAATTTTCCATATTTAATTTCAATTCGGTCAAACGATGCTGCTGGTGAAGACATAACGCTACTCGATTTTGATATTTCCTTAATGTCCTTAATGGCAATTGGCTTATACTTAAAAAATCCACATTTAATATTCAGTTTCTTTTCGTCAATAGTATATTCTGTTTTTAAGAACATATGAACGATAAGTGCAAAAATTAGCATTACCATCAAACTTATCCAAAGCATATCCATAGTTAACCCGTTTTCAATTAGGTTCAGAATTACAGGACTAAAAAAAACTATGAATACAACACTCAACAATCCATAAGATACTTTAGAGGTATATTTTTTAGTCATAAATCATCAGTTTTAACAACTCTTAAAATTAAGAAATCCAATCTATAAATCTATAGTAGAGTCTAAGTATTTCTATATAAAAAAAGCACCCACAAAACTGTAAGTGCTTTTTAAAATTTATGCTTTCTAAGTTTTACCTCTTTAAAACAACTTTAAAAGTTCAGCAAATTCATCAACCACTAGAGTTGGCTTATAATCGGCAATATTCTCGTTATAGTTATAACCGTAACTTACACCAATACTATCCATGTTTGCATTTTGAGCGGCTAGAATATCATTTTTAGAGTCACCAACCATGATGCTTTTTTCTATAGTTGTATTTAGCTCTTTTACTAAGTGTAACAATGGTGCTGCACTTGGTTTTTTCTCAGCTAATGAATCTTCACCTATCCAACGTTTAAAATATGTTGTAATCTCTAAGGTGTCTAAAATCGGTTCAATAAATCCAAAAGGTTTATTAGTGCATATCGCCATTTTGTAGCCTTTTTTATCTAAACTTTTTAAGGTTTCTAAAACACCAGGATACATAAACGTATCTATACAAATGGCCTCTTTATAAGCCCCCAAATAGATTTCATAAGCGTCTTTTAGCAAAGTTTCTGGCAGCGCTTTATCTTGCATCCTATATTCTAGCGCTCTACGCACTAAAGGTTTTGCGCCATTGCCTATGTAAGGCGTGACTTGTTCTATGGTTAAGCGATGTAAACTATAATGCTTCAGCATTTTATTTACAGCCAAGGTTAAATCTGGAATACTATTAATTAGCGTGCCATCAAAATCGAATATAATTAGGTCTTTGTCTTTAAAATTCACAATGTTTAATTTTTTGCAAAGATGCGGAAGTTTTCATAAAACAAACTTGTAAGTTCTGTAAAATTAGTCACGATTATGGGTGGTTTTATATCATCACTGCTTATTTATAATCTATTTTGCTTCTCTTTAAAAACACCCCTAATAAGCTTCGCTCGGTAGTTTCAAAACAAAAAATATTTTGTTTCTCACTAATCCTCAAGGGGACAATCGAACCAAATAAACTTTTAGGTAAAACTATAATTTGATTTCCTCTCGTACATTAGAATCCAATGCAATCGAACTGACGATTTTTTAGATTTAATAGGTATTTTAAACTTCAAATGGAGATGCTACACCTATTTCAACTTTTGCTTAAACATTTTGGCTGCCGACGTATAACCTCCTTCGGTGCCATCTACAAAGTGAGAATGTTTGGTCTTTCGATCTAACACATAACAAGACATCACAGAAGCATGCGTAATATGAATACCATAAATGATTTTTTTGTCTTTTTCGAGTTGATTTAAATACGCTATAAAAAGATCAATTTTAGACTGTTCTGCTGTAAAAACAGTATTAATCATGCCATCGAGCATAAATGTATGCGATAATTGCCCTATTTGTTTTAAGTAGTGTTTTCCATCATTTGAAAAGTTTAAATAGAATTTACCTATCAATGTTGACATCCATTTTTTAACTAGGTAGCTTAATTTTTGTTGATCGAGGCTAATCTTCATTTCCTCCCATATATTACGAATACTAAAATTTAATTTTAAATTATTCGATTTTATAGGTTGCCTGTTATCAAAAGTTCCAAAGAATCGATCCATCTCACTGATAACATCTTTATAAATTTGTCTTTGATCGTCTTCATGTATAGCATCTAATAATAAACAAACTACTTTTTTTTGAGTTTGAATAGGATTAATTTCTTTCCAGCGACACTCCATGCCTTCCAAATTTAAAAGGGCTTTTTCGAAATTGGTTCTACTCTCTTCAAAATTGGTTTTTACTAGGTCTTCAGCCATTTTTAAACCACTGCCTAATACAATAGGAATCGATAATTGATTGGTTAGTTGGTGTTTCGCTATTTTTAATCCATAGTCCTGCCCCTTTAAATAATTAACTGAAATATGACCGACTCTAAGTATCAAATTGGTGTGATTTTTAATATGAAGACTGTAATTATCTAAGATCTGTATAATTCGTTCTAAAAATAAGGTTGGAATAATAAATGTAGCCCCATCACCTCCAAAAAAATAGGGTACTTCTATGTTTTGCTTTTCTTTTCTGATAAAATTTAAAACCGAAATTATGGCTCCTGTAGCTGTTAGATTAACTTGATGGTGTTTTCCTTCATCAACTGCTAGTGTGGAATTTAAAATATCAACGATGACAACGTGCCACGTATCTGGTACATTAGAAAAATTAGATTCATTTTCCAATAACTCTGTTAGTGTATCCGTTGATTTTTTTAGTTGGTTATAAAATTTTATATTTTCCATTATTTCCAATACAGATGGCTCTCTTTATCTTTAAAATGCTTTTATTCTTTTGTTTAGAGTCGCTTTTAAACACACAAGATTAACCACGTTTAAAAAATACTACATCCTATTATTTTAAATATAGTCAATTTTAAAATTAATCAACGTTATAACATTATTGATAATTGTTGTTTGCTATTCATATTTGTAATTCTATTCCAGAAAAAAAGCACCTACAAAACTGTAAGTGCTTTTTTGAAATTTATAATAATTTACAACTTAATTTACATCAGGAAGATTGTTGTAATCCTTGCTGTAGTTTAACATCTGCTCTGCAAATGCATTTGGTTGTGTGACTTTAATCGCCGTAATTTCGCCAGCATCATTCATTTCTGGAACTAAAACAGGATTCACAAAACCACTATACGGTGGAGATGGAAATTGCTTGTTACGCTCTAAAACTTCAGCATGAATAGCTTGATCTACTTTTACACCGTAACCTTCAACCAACGCTTCAACAGCTGCGTAATCTCCTTCAGATTTAATACGTTGTGTTTCTTTTAATAATTGTCCGAATAAATCGTGTAACTTATCGTAATCATTAATATTGAAGTATGTTTTTCCGTCTCTTGTTACTTTTTCAATAACATTGTCTGCTTTACCTTTTTCAAAAGCCCAAGCAGAAACCCATTGTCTGTTTCTCATGTGTGCTTCTTCAACATTATCACCTAGATCTAAACGAATTAATTGCGTCATTAAACCATTTCTGATGTAACCATCAAACGCTGCTTTACCTACTTTTTTCCAATCGTCAACTAAACCAAGTTCTTGTAATTTAGAATCGTATAAATAGTATAAACCAACTAAATCTGCACGACCTTCTTCTAAAGTAGAGGCGTACGTTTTAAGTGTTTCTTTAGTTTCACCAACTCCAGGATTTAATTGTCCTGAGGCATGACCAATCACTTCGTGTAATGCGGTGTGTAATTTATCTGCTACTTGTCCGTATTCTTCCTCTAATTGTAATTCTTCTTCATCGTGAACAAATTCTTTTAAACGACCAGAACCTCCTGCATTATTGTAGGCATTAATAATGTTTCCTAAAGACACTGACTTACTTCCAACGGCAGCTCTAATCCAGTTTGCATTTGGTAAATTAACACCAATTGGAGTACTTGGAGAAGCATCTCCAGATTCACCAGCAACGTTAACCACTTTGTATGTAACACCTACAACACTGTCCTTTTTATGAGCATCCATTAACGGTGAATTATCTTCAAACCATTGTGCGTTTTCAGACAATACAGCCATTTTTGCAGACATGTCAAAATCATTGATTTGTATAATACTTTCGTAAGATCCTCTGTAACCTAATGGATCGTTATAGACTTCAATAAAACTATTAATATAATCTACATTTCCTTCAGTTGCAGCTGTCCAAGCGACATTATAATCATCCCAAGTTTGTAAATCTCCTGTTTTGTAATATTGAATTAATAAACCTAAAGCGTTGCCTTGTGCTTCGTTTTCAGCAACTCCTTGTGCTTTTTCTAACCACTTTACGATTTTATCTATAGCAGCACCATATAAGCCGCCAGATTTATAAACGCGTTCTTTTAAAACTCCATTTTCTTTTACCAATTGCGAGTTTAAACCATAAGATAATGGCTTATCTGCATTTGGAGATGTTTTAGCCTTGTAGAAATCAGCAACATCTTTATTTGTAACATCTGCACCGTAAAAGTTAACAGCAGATTCTAATACATTATCTACACCTTTAGCTTGATTCACTTTTTTAGAATCTTTATCGTTAAATAAAACTTCAAAAGCTTCTCCTTCTAACGTGGTATTGGTTGCTGCTAATAGTTCATTTAAATACTCCTTACCAAAAGCAGGCTTTAATTTAGCGTTAGAATAGTGATGGTGAATACCGTTACTAAACCAAACACGTTTTAAAAAGCTTTCAAAATTAGACCAATTTTCTGTTGTTTTATCTCCAGTGTAGTTGGTATATATATTTTCTAAAGCATGTCTAATTTTAAGATTATGTCTGTAATTCTGATCCCACATTATATCGCGACCTTCAAGACCTGCTTGCGTTAAATAATAGACTAATTTCTGCTCCTTTAAACTTAGGTTTTCCCAACCTGGTATCTGGTAGCGTAAAATTTTAATGTCAGCAAATTCTTCAACATTAAAACTAAAATCCGTTTCAGTAACTTCTGCTGTTTCGGTTGGTTCTTCTTTTACTTCATTCTTACATGCCACAATTAATAGGGCAAAAAGACAAATTTTAAATAATGATTTTAAATTCATGTGTTTATTTATTTAGTTGTACACAAATGTAATGTATATATAACATATCATAAAATGACTATCTTTGATAAACCACTAAATTTAATCCCTATTAATGAAAGCTATTAAATACGTCCTTTTATTATTATTAATACTTGTAATTGGTGCTTCCATCTATATTGCAGTGCAACCAAATTCATTTGAAGTTACAAGAACTAGAACCCTAAAAGCACCGCCATCTGTGGTGTACGACAATGTTAGTGATTTTAAAAATTGGGAATCCTGGAGTTCTTGGATTGAAGAAAAACCTGAAACCACAGTTACTTTAGGAGATACTACAAAAGGCGTTGGAGGTTCATACAATTGGGAAGATGAAGATGGAACAGGAACCATGACAACTGTAGATACTAAAATTAATACTTCTATCACTCAAGACATGCAATTTGGAGAATTCCCAAAATCTGATGTTAATTGGGAGTTTAAACCTAATGATGATGGCTCTACAGAAGTTACTTGGACTATCACTGGCAAAAATTTACCGTTTGGGTTTAAAATGGTTTCGGCATTTATGGGAGGTATGGAAAAACAAATTGGCCCTCATTTTGAAAGAGGCTTAACGCTACTGGATAGTGTGATTCAAACTGAAATGAAAGTTTACAATATTAATGTTGAAGGCATAACACAACACAGTGGCGGTTATTACCTTTATAATACGGCGTCTTGTAAATTCAGTGATTTTGAAAAAAACATGACAGCAATGTTACCAAAAGTTGGAGCCTACGCTATAACTCATAATGTTACTATGGCTGGACCACCATTTATTTTATATCACAAATGGGATGAAGAAAATGATACTGTAATGTTCTCTGCATGTGTACCAACGAATTCTAGAATTATAACCGACGAAGCCGAAATTTTAACTGGTAAACTAGAATCGTTTAGAGCGGTAAAAACGGTTTTAAAAGGTAACTACTCTAATTTGAAAGAAGCTTGGAATACGACTATGAATTATATTGCTGATAATAATTTAGAAATGATTGAAGGTGGACCAATGCTTGAAACTTATTTAACTGATCCCATGAGTGAGCAAAATCCTGCAAAATGGATTACTGAAATTTATGTAGCAGTAAAGTAGTGTGAAGTGTGAAGTGTGAAGTGTGAAGTGTGAAGTGTGAAGTGTGAAGTGTGAAGTGTGAAGCTAAAAAAATCTCGTTAATTCGTGAATAAGAATATAATTAAATAACGTAGTAATTGAATAACTTAATTTCCTAGTTTGAAACTTATGATTGAAAATAATATACTTCGAACCAACAACTTTCTACTACCAACTAAAAACTAAAATAATTGAAACAACTCTTACTCGTATTTCTTGGAGGTGGCTTTGGTAGCGTATTGCGTTTTATAATCGGAAAATGGCTGAACAACACCGAAACCGGAATTCCTTATGGGACTTTTGCAGCGAATATTATTGGTAGTTTGCTCATTGGAATTATTCTTGGTTTAGCGGCTAAAAACGAAACATTGTCTCAGAGTCAGACTTTACTTTTAGCAACCGGGTTTTGTGGTGGTTTTACCACGTTTTCTACGTTTGCTTATGAGAATCATGTGTTTTTAAAGTCGGGTGACTTTATGAGTTTTGCTATTTATACTGTGGCGAGTTTTGTAGTTGGGTTTTTGGCTGTGTTTTTGGGGATGTGGTTGGTGAAATGATTTTTCTCTCGCTGAGGCGCAAAGACGCAAAGTTGCAGAGTTTTAGAGTTGCAGAGTAAAAAAAGTTTCTCGAGAAGGCGTTGAGACGCAAAGTTGAGATTACTTGGAGATGTACAGAGCGATTTGAGACATCAACTTAATATCAAATAACTATTTTCCATCTTGAGACTGAAAACTGAGCACTGAGCACTAAGCACTAAGCACTAAAACCTACCCTTTCTTATAAAACCCCTTCTCTTTCCCCCCTTCTACTTCCTTTAAAATTGAAATAAAAATGGCATCATCAATATCATCTAGCGTTTTATAACGTAGCGATTTTACAACTTTTCGTTTTTCACTCACTAAATAAGCATCCCATTTTTTTGATAAATGTGCGGAATGCCAAAAGCCAACATCAACATAGTCTTTGGTTTTATTAATGTAGCACATTGGTCTTTTATCCATGTAGTAACACGGCATTCTCCATTTGTATAATAAATCGGTATTTGGCAAGGTATGCTCTATCAATACCTGCAAATGCATAAATATGGATTTAAATGGTTCTGGCTGATTTAGAATGTGTGCTTCTGCTGGATTCAAAATTTAACTTTAAAATATTTCAATTATACCAATAACAATAAGTCCAATTCCAATAATAGCTTTAAAAGGCATTAGCTTCGCATAGAGTTTTCTAAGACTTGTTTCTAAAGCAGGTACTTTTCCAAAGACATGCGTTAAAAGTAAAATCCCCCCCAAAATACTAACGATATTAAATAGCAGGCCATCCCAAAATTCTAATATCGCTAAAATGATAAGTGCGAGTCCAATGATCGTATCAAAAGGCGCTAAAAAACCAGCAATTTTATTAAAAAAATTATGTTCACCATCCCATTTATCTAAGGTTGCTAAACCAAGTAAGATGCCTCCTGACATATTTGCTATCGCTAAAAGTAATTCAATCATATTTTAATCACAGTTTAATCACAGTTTAATTAATTGAATATAAATTTAGTCAATTCTAAAAAATAAATTTGCGCAAACCAATTAATTTAATTTACTTTGTATTTCAAAGTACTTTAACATGAGCGAAAAAGATTATCTAAAAGACATCAGTGAGATTAAAAATCTTATGAATAAATCGTCACGATTTATTTCCTTGAGTGGATTATCTGGAATTCTCGCTGGAATCTACGCACTAATTGGCGCTGCTATTACTTATTATTTAGTAGACACGTACAGTTACGGAACTCTTATGCTTGATGGTTGGATTTTTAGAACCGTAATGTTGGTCTTAATCTCAGTTGCATTATTTAGTATTGTTAGTGGTGTTTTTCTTACGACGCGCAAAGCAAAAAAAAATGGAGAGAAAATTTGGGATAAATCATCTAGACGCTTAATCTATAATTTCTTAATTCCTTTGATTTCTGGAGGTCTATATATTTTAATTATTTTGAGTCAAGGTAAATACGGGCAAACTGGTGGATTAATGCTTATCTTTTATGGGTTAGCTTTAATTAATGCTTCAAAATATAGTATTGGAGATATTAAATATTTAGGATTTATTCAAATAACTTTGGGGCTTATTGCTACGCTATATCCTGGCTATGGGTTTTGGCTTTGGGTAATTGGTTTTGGTATTATGCATATTATTTATGGCACTTGGATGCATTTTAAATATGATGTAAAGTAAAAAAAATGATCTCGCAAAGGCCAAAAAGGCGCAAAGAAAAAAAATAACGCAGAGATGCACAGAGATTACACGGAGATTGACAGAGACGTTTAAGGAATTGACAAACTATTTAAATATCAATTATCTTAATTTCTCAAACGAACACTGAACACTGAACACTGAACACTGAAATTTGAGCATAATAACCAACATAAATAAACTTTTTGACCATAGGATAAGACTCGGCATTATGTCTGTACTTATGGTAAACGAGTATGCTGATTTTAATATGCTAAAAGAATTATTGGGTGCCACAGATGGTAATTTGGCAAGTCATACTAAAGCCTTAGAAAAAGCAGAATACATTTTAGTAGAAAAACAATTTATCGGTCGAAAACCAAATACAAGATACAGTGTCACAAAGCTCGGAAAATTAGAATTTCAAAAACATATTGAAGCCCTTGAAAAATTAATAAACAAAACTCAATAAAAATACCTAAACTGCCTTTAGTAGAACAGTTGAAAAATTAAAATCTTTTTTTTAATCATTCACTTTGAAATTCAAAGTACTTTAAAACAAAAAAACATCATGAACAACTCAGAACCTCAAAACCAACAAAATCAAACACCAGAAAATCAACCCAACAGATTTTCAAATTGGATAAAAACTTCTATTACTGCACGGATGTTAATGGTTGGTGCCTTAATACTTATATTATTAATTCCTTTAACTTACGTCAACCTATTAATTAAGGAACGTTCTTACAGACAACAAGATGTTGTTAATGAAATCAATCAAAAATGGGGAAATGATGTCATGCTATATGGACCTATTTTAAAGTTACCCTATAAAACATATTCTGAAACATCAACTCTTAACGAGAAAACTAAAACCTATTTAAAGGAAACTAAAACACTGATTAATTATGCTTATATATTTCCAAAAGAGCTCGATATAAACGCCAAGGTTAAATCGAAAACGCTGTATCTAGGAAATTTTGAATCTGCCGTATACACTTCTAACATGGCAATTAAAGGATCTTATGAATCACCATCACTTGCTTCAAAGGGTATTAAGTCTGAAGATATTATTTGGAATAATGCAACAATGCTTTTAAAAACAACGAATCTTAAGGGTATAAAAAACGAAATGAACATCATTATTGATGGTAAATCGTATAATTTTGAAACCAACTTTAGTGAAAATTCTTCCCAAAATCATTTAGATGAATTAGAAACTAGTTTCTTAAGTGAAGCACTATTAAAAAATGATTTTGATTTTAATTTAAGCGTGACTTATGATGGAAGTAATCAAATTCAAATAATTCCTGTTGGAAAAACAACAACGATGAGCATGGCCTCTAATTGGGCTGACCCAGGTTTTATTGGAAATTATTCACCAGATGATGAAACCAGAAGTATATCTAAAGATGGTTTTAAAGTAAATTGGAAAGTGCTATCTATTAACCGTGCCTTTTCCCAATTATATTTAAATAAAGTTCCCAACCTTAAACAATTTGCCTTTGGAACAAAATTCGTGGTATTAGTTGATGAATATCAAAAAAGCGAACGTTCTGCTAAATATGGATTTTTAGTCATCGGACTCACCTTTCTTATCTTTTTCTTAATTCAAACCATGAGTAAAATTCATATTCATCCATTTCAATATCTAATGATTGGTTTAGCATTGGTTATGTTCTATACCTTATTAGTGTCCATATCTGAGCATAGTAATTTCTTAAAAGCTTATCTAATTGCAGGTATTTCCGTGATATTATTAATCACTTTCTATTCAAAATCAATCCTTAAGAATTTTAAATTCTCAGCATTAATTGGGGTATCACTTACAGCACTTTATTCTTTTATCTATGTTATCATTCAACTTGAAAACTACGCGTTATTAGTTGGCAGTCTTGGATTGTTTTTAATCTTAGCTACTGTAATGTTCGTCTCTCGTAAAATTGATTGGAATAACGGATAACCACCTCATTTCAGAAACCTCGCTCCGCTTCTCTCCCAAAAGAATGAGCGAGGTTTAATTAAAATTATAAAATCAACGTTTATTATGAAATTTCAATTCAACAAAAACTATTTAGTACTCGCACATAGCCTATTTCTTATAGAATTGGCCATCGCTTTCATCATCAAAACAGGATTCATTCGCTACACATTTGGCGATTATCTCGTTGTTATTTTATTATATGCAATTATTAGAGGATGCACCAACTTGAATGTGAGGGCGTCGAGTTTGGTCGTCCTCTTAATTGCTTATGCCATTGAGTTCCTTCAACTCACACCGTTCTTAACCTACTTTAATTTACAAGATAGTTTTACGGCTCAACTTATTTTTGGTAGCACATTTCATGTTACTGACTTGCTTGCTTATACGTTAGGAATAGTAACCGTTTTAGCCGTTGAATCATCGACTTCAAAACTACAAAATAGACAAAATATAAGCTTATGGAAACTATAAAAACAATAATTCAAGAGCGCTTTAAAACCCTATCATTAATTACAGTGGCCTTACTGTTTAGTGTTATTTTACTCATGGTCCGCATGAAACTCAACAAGTCCTATTTCTTTTTATTTTTAATCTGGAATGTGTTTTTAGCCATTATACCTTATGCCATAACGATGTATTTAAATACCGCACAAAATATAAGCAAAGTAAAACTTGGATTCTGGTTTATGGTTTGGTTAGCCTTTTTGCCAAATGCACCTTATATTGTCACTGATCTTATTCATATTAGAATAGGAAACGACTCGCTTTTATGGCTCGATGTGCTGGTGGTGTTATCATTTGCATTGAGTGGTTTATTACTATTCTATATTTCTATAATGGATATGCAGAAACTCGTGACTTCTCAATTTAAAAAACTCCCGATTAAAGCTATGAGTATTTCCATTATCTTTCTATGTGGATTTGGAGTTTACTTAGGACGTTTTCTACGTTACAATTCTTGGGAAATTATAACTGGACCACAGTATTTATTTATGGATATTCTAAATATGATTATCGCACCATTTCAGCATTTTGAAGCTTGGTTATTTACTTTTGGTTTCAGTGCGTTTTTAGTCGTAGGCTTTTGGATGTTTAAGAACTTAAATCAATTAGAAAAAATTAAAATCATGAAATCAACTTTTATAACTTTAAGTCTAGCCTTATTTATAATGAGCTGTGACGAAAAACCACAAACCATCAGTCATGATGATACTATTAATACTAAAATCAAAAAAGACAGTTCAAAAATCGAAATTGCAGATTTACCCATTCTTATTGATAGTACGGACTATTTAATTCATCCGATTGGTTATATAACAGAGTATGATAATTCGAAATTCTCAAGTTACAGTAAGGGAGGTGGTCATACGTCATACGCAGTGTCACGCTATAATAAGTTTTCAATAACGGGAGAATTCAGTACTATTAAATTCCAGCACCTTAATTCGGAAAAATTCACCGCTTTATCAGATGAGATTATGGAGATTACGTCTATCCGTTTTCTTGAAAGCACTAGAGCACAAACCGGACTTCAATTTTTAGTATATACCATTAGAGATGCCGACACCAACAAAGACTCCAAGCTAGATTTCAATGATATTGAAACCTTATACATTAGTACTATTGACGGTAAGAATCTTAAAAAACTAACTCCTGAATTTGCGCAAATTGTTGATTGGAAAGTTATTCCACAACAGAACAGATTATATTTTAAAAGTATATCTGACACCAACAAAACTGGTGAGTTTGACAAAAAAGACAAAGTTAATTATCAGTATGTTACTTTAGAAGGTGGTGACCTAACTGTTATTGATTATAATCCTATGTAGCTTATTTTCCATTTACATAATCCTGCAAATAGCTGAATCGTTTCGTCAGTTTACCATTTTCAGTCATTTTAGCACGTTTTAAGATTTCGCGTTCATCATTATTAAAGAATGCCGGAATCACATGTTCTAAAAATGTTTCACCAAAACCTTCACTAGCATCTTTTGGTAATTCACAAGGTAAATTATCTACAGCCATAACGGTTATTGCGCCTTTTGCGTCATAAGCCACTTCCTTTTCTGTGTTAGGATCGTAACCATAAAAAGGATTTTCAATAGTTGAAGGTCTGATTGTACTAGCTACTGGCCCATCGATATCGCAAGATATATCAGCCACTAAATTAATTTTGAAATCGGGATGTTTGGCATCTTCCCTTGTAAATAAATAAGGTGCATTATTTCCATAAAAATGACCTGCTATAAAATAGTCCGTTTCTTTAGCATAAGGCATAAAATTACTTTCATAACCTGATGGATCTTTATAAAACTTATACTTATCTCCTACTTTACCGTCCTTTCGTTTGGCATATTCCATAACATCTGCCATAACATAGACTGGCTCCGAAAATTGCGATGTTAAATACAAGGCATCACTAATTTGCTTAATACCTAAATGATCTAAAATCTCTTTGGCACCATAGGCTACTTTTCCTGTTCCGGAGAGTAAAATCTTAATATTTGGTATGGTAATTTTATCTAATTCTGTCTTTACAGCATCTAAATCTGCAAGTGTCTCAACTTTAGGCAATTCAAATAAACCATCTCGTAACCCTAAAGCTCTAAACCCATTGTATGCACCAACCAAACCTGCATAACGCCCAAAACCAATTAAACGCGCACCTGTTTTTCTAACAATAGTTTCGTGATCAAACATTTCTATATTTTTCTCTAACATAGCGACCAACAATTTTCTGTTGTAAGGCTGTTTTTTGATGGTATGTGAGAAGTAGAAATATTTTTTATTTGAAATTAAATTTTCAATCGGCACTTCTTTGACGCCAATCATAACATCGGCATGCGACACATCGTCCAACACTTCAAAACCTAATTTTCTATAGGCTTCATCCGAAAAAATTCTAATATCCGAAGATTCTACAATAAAAGTAGCATCCGGAAATTGCGTTCTCGCTTCTGCTAAATGCTCTGGAGAAAATACCACACGTCTGTCTGGTGGATTTTTACGTTCTTTTATGATGGCGAATGTCATGTCAATGGAATTATCATTCCCAAAAAAGTGGGAAAATTATAGTTTTTACGAAAATAGTGTGATTTAAATTATTTGTCAATTTAAACCACAACTATTTGAGAATTCCATTTTTTAATTGTTGGATCTGAAACGTTTGTAATTTTAAAACATGAATAAAATCACCACATCAATTAATAATTATTTTTTGTGTTTTTTGTTCTGAACTATTTTTAAGATTAATTAAATACACACCATCATTTAACGAAGCAACATGTATCCTATTTTCTAATAAGGCAGCATCAAGAGGACTAGACAACACTTTTCTGCCTTGTATGTCATAAATCTCAACTACAGTATTATTTTGAATACGTCCTTTTATAAGGACATCTTTAGCACGCTTCTCATAGAATATATTTATAGCATCAAAATTATTGTCTGCAATAGACAACGCTTCTTCTGTAGTTCGTAAAAAGAAACGGCCAGTTCCTGAAAGATCTGTTGATGGCGTTATGGTATAATCACTGTTATTAAGTAATGTAGATGTGTTACTTAAAACATCATCTAAATATACCTTAACCGTTGTAGGCAATGTGGTTTCTGAAATGCTAAAGGTAATTTGTTCTCCTAAGTTGGCATGCACACCTAAAGGAATAGATATATTAGATAAACTGGTTGCATTTAAGGTTTGTAATGCTATTGGTTTCCCTGTATTATCTTGTACTAAATGAGAATAAATACTAAATTCAGGCACTACGGATCCCCAAAGTTCAGCATCGTAACCTTTATCTAAATCTTCACTTGCATTGGCATTAAAATAGACATCTGTATTGTACGTGTTTGTGTTTGAACTTAAATCTATTGTAAGATAAATCAGTTCTAAGTCCGCATTACGACCAGCAATAAAATCGTCTGAAGTCCCAGTGGTTTGCATTGCTGTGGAAAACTCTAAATTATATGCTGACTCATATGTGCCATCTGCACTTACAAAAAAGCCTTGACCTGGCGCTATAACAGTTGATACTGTTGTATTTGCTAAGTTGTAGATGGTCCAGCTATTTTCTTCATTAGCATTATAACCATAAATTGCAGCAGATGCATTGGTAAAAAGATCTAAGTTTGAAATACCAGTGTCTACCTCGTGGTTTAAAAACGCGTGTACATTAATATAAGAGGGATACGGATTACCCACTAAATTCCATTGAGAATAAGCGGTTGCCGTATTCATAATATTTACGCTAATGTCTGTTGGCACTGTTCCTGAAAACGTTAAGGTTTCTCCTGCATCCGTTGCAGCTCTATACCCTTTACCACTGCTTAAGATTGCTGTAGTGTTGCTATCATAATTTTCATAATCACCTGTTGTTTTATCAAAAGGCGCAAAAGCATAAATGGTTGGTGTTCCTCCATTATCTAATAAGGCAGTAGCATTTTCTGGACTTAAAAAATTACTCCAAGTTTCACCGGATAAAGGTGATGAGATTAGGTCGTTACCAAGACTATTAGAGTTCACAAAACGGTTATAGCTTATCGCTCCAGATACACTACCAGCTGCTCCAGTTAGTAAACTTGAATAACTGGTTGCAGTAGAGTTTAATGTCATATCTGTAACTGTTAAGAGGGCATCTAAGGTAAGTGATGCACCAGCTTCAACCGTAACTGTATTAGCAGAGGTATTAGAATTAATAGTGGCATCACCAGATGTAATGATCATATCATCTAAAGCTGTGGCCACACCATTTGGGTCACTTGGTGACCAAGCGTTGTTATATGTATAGATTATTGATAAATCTTCTCTTTCAAAAAAGTAGGCAGAGCCTGAATTACTACCATTATCATCATTAAACACAGCACCAACAATGGCATAATCGCCATCAATTGCAACGGAAAGGCCAAAAAAATCAGAATAAGCAGCATCGGACGCCGTGAGTTTTGCTTGTTCTGTCCAACTACCTCCTGAACGTACGAAAATATAGGCTGAACCTGAATCAGAACCAGCATCATCATTACCATAAGCTCCAACAATGGCATAATATCCATCTATTGACACACTTAAACCAAATTGATCAACAGCAGCAGCATCGGACGCCGTGAGTTTTGCTTGTTCTGTCCAACTACTCCTGAACGCATAA